>DATBOY010000034.1:0-9426 GCA_036561645.1 Solirubrobacteraceae bacterium | reverse complement strand
GAGTGGGGCGTACCGGGATTGGACTCGTGATCTTCGGTGTCGGACACCGGGGGTCGACGGCTCTCGGAGCTACGCCTTCGTCGGGGCCTTCGTGGTCTTCCGCGTGTGCTGCGTGATGAATCGCTCGGTGTTCTCACGTGCTTCGTCGTCGCGGATCTGCACCGGCGGGGACTTCATCAGGTAGGAGCTGGGCGCCTCGAGCGGCCCGGAGAGACCGTGGTTCAGCGCCAGCTTCAGGCAACGGACAGCATCGATCACGATACCGGCCGAGTTGGGCGAGTCCCAGACCTCGAGCTTGAGCTCCATGTTGAGCGGCACGTCGCCGAAGGCCTGACCCTCGAGCCGGATGTGCGCCCACTTGCGGTCGGTCAGCCACGGCACGTAGTCGGAGGGGCCGACGTGCACGTCGTGCGCGGGCAGCTTGTCCTCCATGATCGACGTGACGGCGTTGGTCTTGGAGATCTTCTTGGACTCCAGGCGCTCGCGCTCGAGCATGTTGTAGAAGTCCATGTTGCCGCCGACGTTCAGCTGCGAGGTGTGGATCAGCTTCACGCCGCGGTCGCCGAACAGGCGCGCGAGCGAGCGGTGCACGATCGTCGCGCCGACCTGCGACTTGATGTCGTCGCCGACGATCGGCAGCCCCGCCTTCTTGAAGCGCCTGTCCCAGTACTCCTCGCGCGCGATGAACACGGGGATGCAGTTGACGAAGCCGCAGCCGGCCTCGAGCACCTGCTCGACGTACCACTTGGTCGCCTGCTCGGAGCCGACGGGCAGGTAGGAGACGACGACATCGGTGTGTGTCTCCTTGAGGATCTTGACGATGTCGGCCGTCTCACCGGGCGCCTTCTCGATCTTCTGCGAGAGGTACTTGCCGAGGCCGTCGTGGGTCATGCCGCGGTGCACGGGCACGCCCAATTTGTTGGGGACCGCCCGCCCGCCCTGCGCGAACTTGATCGTGTTGTTCTGTCCGGCCCAGATCGCCTGGCCGAGATCCTTGCCCACCTTCGTCTTGTCGATGTCGAAGGCGGCGGTGAACTCCACGTCGCGCACGTGGTAGCCGCCCAGCTCGACGTGCATCAGGCCGGGCACGCGGTGGGAGGGGTCCGCGTCGGCGTAGTACTGCACGCCCTGCACGAACGCGCTGGCGCAGTTGCCGACGCCGATGATCGCGACGCGGACCTTGTCTGGCTGGTAGCGCGCGGAGCCGTTGGCGGAGGGCGCGGCGGTGGTGGCGGAAGTGGGTGTCACGTTGGCGTCAGTCCTTTGTTGTTTCGTTCTGCGGGGAGGTACCCCGGCGTGGAGCGGCGGTCACACCGGTCAACGAGGCGGGCAGGACCGCCTCGGCTTACGGTCCGGCGGCACCGAGTTCTTTGCGCACGTGCCAGACGCGCTGCGCGACGGTGAACACGCTGAGCGCCGCGAGCACGTACACGGCGGGTGCAAGCAGCTGGAAGCTGCCGAGCGAGGCGCCCTGCGCGAAGATCAGGCCGATCGAGAGGATCACGACGCGCACGGGGCGCGTGGCGATGCCGACCTTGCACTCCACGCCGAGCGCCTCGGCGCGGGCGCGCGTGTAGGACACCATCAGCGAGGCGAGCACGGCGACGACGACGGCGGCGGCGGCGCCCACGTCGCCCTGTCTGGCGAAGTACGCCGCCACGGCGGTCAGCACGATCCCCTCCTCGATGCGGTCGAGCGTCGAGTCGAGGAACGCCCCGAACGGGCTGCCCTTGCCCGACATGCGCGAGTAGCGCCCGTCGAGCGTGTCGCAGACCGAGCCGACGACGAACGCGACGCCGCCGAGGAAGAACAGTTCCTGCCACACGAGCACGGCGGCGAGCACGTTCAGCGCGAGGCCGGTGAGCGAGATCGCGTTGGGGGTCAGGCGCGACTCGATCAGGCGGTTGCGCACCTCCGCGCGCCGCTGGCCGGAGCCGATCGGCGCGCGCGCGCCGCGCCGTCCCGCGCGCTGGGCGCCGCGTCGCGCGGGCCGCGCCGATGCGTGTCTGGGGGGCATCGCGCGCGCCGCGCCCTACCCGCTCGCGCCAAGCCGGGCGGGCGCCGCGGAGAAGCGCCACGCCGCCGGGCGCGCGCGCGCCAGCCACGCCGCCCCGTACGCGGAAAGCCCGGCGGTCAGCGCCCCGAGCAGCGCGTCGAGGATGAAGTGGTTGGCGGTGGCTACGATCACGAACGTCATCAGGAACGGGTACCCGAACCACAGCGCGCGCACGACGCGTCGGCGTGAGAGTTTCGCCAGCGGCCAGCCGATCATCAGCGCGAACGCGACGTGCATCGACGGCACGGCGGCGTACAGGTTCAGCAGCGCGTTCATCGACCCGCTGGCGTGCGAGACGTGCACGCCGGTGAAGTCCGACACGGAGTCGATGAAGCCCCACTCCGGCATGAAGCGCGGCGGCGCGGTGGGGAACACGACGTAGCCGACGAGCGCGATCGTCATCGCGATCATGAACATGTTGCGCACGAAGTAGAACGAGCGGTTGTGGCGCAGATACAGGTACACGAGCGCGCCTAGCGTGACCGAC
Organism: Solirubrobacteraceae bacterium; assembly: GCA_036561645.1. Lineage (GTDB taxonomy): Bacteria > Actinomycetota > Thermoleophilia > Solirubrobacterales > Solirubrobacteraceae > Palsa-744. The sequence goes on along the minus strand of DATBOY010000034.1, from coordinate 6,883 downwards.
GTCTGCGCGTTGACGTACAGCCAGCTCGCGCTGTCCATCACGAAGTGGCTGCCGGACGCCCACGCCTGCACGGAGGGCTCGACGAACAGGTGCAGCGTGCGCTCGACTTCGACGAGGTCGCGGGCGTTGTGGAAGGCGGCGCCGGCGCGACCCTCGACCATGCCGCGCACGGCGCGGTAGGCGAGGTAGGCGAAACCGAACAGCAGCACCTGGCGCAGCGCGTCCAGCCAGCCATGCGGCAGGACGCGCGCCGGGAGGAGGCGGAGGCGGGCGACCATCGACTGTGAAGCCTATCGCGCGGGGGCGACTCCCTATGGCGCGGGAGCTGGCACGGGGCGACCCCTATGGTGCGGAGGCGACTCCGCGTGGGGGCTATCGCGCTGGGGTTACGCCCCGTGGCCCGGGGGAGACCCGATACAGACGCCAGTGCCGCGAGCGCCACAGCTCGTGCAGGAACGGCAGGCCGCGCGCGATCAGGCGGTACTCCCCCGTGGAGGAGTAGTCGGCGCGCGCGTCGGACAGCGCGACGTACGCGACGCCGTTTGCGCTCAGCCACGCGCGGTAGGCGGCGGGCGTCAGATGCGCCCCGTAGAAGATCGCGGCGTAGCGCGTGTCGAGCTGGCGCTCCCAGCCGCGCGCGAGCGAGATGCCGTCGTGGCCGGCGAGGAACGCCGCCTCCCAATGCGCGCCCGTGAGCGGGACCTCCACGCGCGTGGGCGCCCCGCCGGTGAGCCGCTGCAGCTCGGCGAGCAGCGGCGCGTAGTAGACGGCGTGCACGGACGGGTCGTGGGCGAGCGCTTCGTAGTCCTGGATCGGTGTGACGAGCGCCCAGAACGCCAGCAGCGGCGCGAGCGCGAGCAGGGTCCGGCGCCGGTGCTCCCACAGCACGCCGGCGAGCAGCGGCGCGCCGAGCAGCGCGCCGAGGCGCGCGGAGTTGCCGCCGACGGGAGTGTGCAGCGCGTAGGAGCCGGTGAGCGCGAGCGCGTACAGCACCGCACCGATGCGCACCGTGCGATGCGCGCGCGCGCCGAGCGTGCCCTGCGGCAGCGCCAGCGCGATCGCGATCACGCCTGCGAGCGGCGGCCAGAACGCGGAGAAGTCAAACGGCTCCCAGCCGCCCTCGGGAAACGCGAAGCTCAGGAGCAGAATCGGCGCGAGCGCCGCGGTCGCCAGCGACGCGCCGCGCCGGCACTGCGCGGCCCCATCCCTATCCCTCCTTCCCTCCCCCCCTGTCGCGCCGAGCGCCACGGCGACGCCCGCCAGCGCCAGGAACGCACCGGCGACGGGGCTCGCGGCGCTGGTCAGCAGCGCGAGCGCGAGCGCGAGCGGCGTGTGCCCGGCGAGCAGCGCGAGCACGCTGCCGAGTCCGATCGCGACGCCGAGGTCGTACGGGACACGACCGGAGAGCAGGCCGATGCCGAAGCCGACGGCGAACACGACAGCGGCGACGCGCGCGGCGCCGGCGGTGGCGAACACGCGCTGCGCGATCAGGGCGAACAGCACGGACGCGGCGAGCGCGGACAGCGCGAGCACGCCGTGCACGCCGAGCAGCGCGCCGAGCGCGGGAGAGAGCAGCGAGTACCCGGGCAGCCAGTGGCCGTGCGCGGCGTACCAGCCGCTGTCGCGCAGCGTGAAGCCGGCGCGCGCGAACAGGTCGCTGCGGTACGTCGCGGCGGCGAGGTCGGCGGCGGGCGGGCTGAGGATCGCGTAGGCGAGCGCGAGCGGTCCGGCGCACGCCAGCGCGAGCGCCCACGGGGCACGAGCACTCGCTCTCACTGCGAGGTGAGGAACTCGACGACCGGCTCGATCGCGTCCGAGCGGTCGAGCCACCACCAGTGGCCGGCGTCCGGGAGCGCGAGCAGCTCGGCGTGCAGCGCCTCGGCGTACGCGCGCGCGAAGCGCGCGGGAATGTACGGGTCGCGCTCGCCCCACACGACCAGCGCGGGCAGCGTGAGCGTGCTCAGGCGCTCGCCGGCGCGCGCCAGCACGTCGCTGGGGGAGCTGCGGTACAGGCGCAGGATCGCGCGCTGCGTGCCCTGGTCGAAGTGCGCGAGCACGGAGTCGATCCACGCCTCGGGCAGCGGCCCGGGCGTGGCGTTGGACTCGCGTGTGGCGATGCGCAGCGTGCGCCGCGCCGTGGCCCCCATCGCCAGCTCGCCGAGCACGGGCGTGCGCCAGATGCGCGCCGTGCGGTGCCACCTGTATCCGGGCAGCAGCGGCACGGCGTTCATCACGACCAGCCGCTGCACGCGCTCGGGGTGGCGCTGCGCGAAGGCGAGGCCGACGGCGCCCCAGTCGTGCACGACCAGCCGTACGCGCGGCACTTCGAGCATGTCGAGGAAGCGCTCGAGGAAGTCGGCGTACTCGTCGATCGTGTACCGCAGGTACCCGGGCTTGCCGCTGCGCCCGAAGCCGGGCAGGTCGGGGGCGATGCCGCCGCTGCGCTCGAGGAACCCCAGCCAGTCGTCGGAGCTCGTGGGGACGCCGTGCAGGTACAGCGCCGGCGCGGGTGGCTCCGCGGCGGCGGTGGTGTGGGCCTCCTCGGCGGCGGCGGGCTCTGCATCCGGCTTCGCGCCGGGCGCCGGGGCGGTGCGCCAGAAGACGGGCAGCCCGGCGAGCGTACCGGTGTGGTCGCTGACCTGGGGCACGCAGCGAGGATATAGCGTGGGCTTGGTGCAACGCTCGGCCTGGAAGCCCCCCTCGCGCGCCCGCGTGCTGCGCATCCGCGACCGTCTGCGCGAGTTGTACGGCGTCCCGCGTATGGCCCCGCACGGGCAGCCGCTCGCGGAGCTGGTGCTGACGGTGCTCTCGCAGAGCACGAACGACCGCAACCGCGACGTGGCGTTTCTGCGCCTGCGCGAGCGCCTGCCGACGTGGCAGGCGGTGCGCGACGCGCCGCTGGCGCAGGTGGAGGAGGCGATCCGCCCGGGGGGCATCTCGAAGGTCAAGTCGGCCCGCATCCAGGCGATCCTGCGGGCGATCGGGGAGCGCCCGCGCGGGTCGCCGTCGCCGAACGAGCCGTCGCCGAACGAGCTGCCGCCGAACGAGCCGTCGCTGGACTGGCTGGCGCAGGCGCCCGTGGAGCAGGGGCGCGCGTACCTGTGCACGCTGCCGGGCGTCGGGCGCAAGACGGCCGCGTGCGTGCTGCTGTTCAGCTATGGCCTGCGCGACGTGCCGGTCGACACGCACGTCGCGCGCGTGGGCACGCGCCTGGGGCTGCTGCCCGCGGGGGCGCCGTTTGCGGAGCTGCACGATCGGATGCTGGCGCTGACGCCGCGCGGACAGGAGCTGGAGCTGCACGTGAACCTGCTGCGCCACGGGCGGCGCACGTGCCACGCGCGCACGCCGGCGTGCGGGGAGTGCGCGCTGGCGCGGATGTGCCCGAGCCGGCGCATCGTGGGAACCCACCGCGTGCGCCCGTGACGGGGCACCTGTGCCCAGGCGGCGTTCCGGTCAGCCGCGGGGCGCCGACGTCGCCGGTTGGCTACTCAGCCGCGCCGCTTCGCGCTCCGGCGTGACGCGCTGAACGTCCCACGCGAGCCCGACCTTCGCCAGCGCCAGGATCAACCAGCCCGACGGGTCCAGCTCGTACCAGCGCAGGCCGTGGAACGCCGAGCGGGGGAAGGCGTGGTGGTTGTGGTGCCACGCCTCCCCGAGCGAGGGCAGGGCGAGCCAGAAGACGTTTGTCGATTTGTCCTGCGTCGGGAAGCGGCGGCTGCCGAAGAAGTGACAGATCGAGTTGATCGACCACGTCACGTGGTGCACGAGGAAGACGCGCACGAGGCCGGCCCAGATGTAAGCGGTCAGCGCGGCCAGCCACGAGCCGCCGCTGAGCACGAAGCCCAGCAGCGCGGGCAGCGCCAGGCTCGCCAGCGCGATCCACGGGAACGAGCGGTTGATGCGCCGCATCGTCGGGTCCTGCACGAGGTCGGCGGCGAAGCGCCGCGAGGACGCCTGGCCGTGCACGGTGAACAGCCAGCCGACGTGCGCGTGCCAGAGGCCGTGCAGCATCCCGGAGAGGCCGGCGTGCTCGCCCGTGTGCGGGCTGTGCGGGTCGCCCTCCTCGTCGGTGAACGTGTGGTGTTTGCGGTGGTCGGCGACCCAGTCGATCACGGAGCCCTGCAGCGCCATCGAGCCGAGCACGGCCAGCGTGTAGCGCAGCCAGGCGTGCGTCTGGAACGCGCGGTGGGTGAGCAGGCGGTGAAAGCCGACGGTGATGCCGATCGCGCTCAGCAGATACAGCACGGCGAAGATCGCGAGATCGCGCGGGCCTAGCAGATGGTTCCACAGCAGCACGGCGGCGGCCAGCAGTCCGAGGAGCGGGAGCACGACGGCAGCGACGTTCGCGTTGCGCTCGAGGCGGCTCACCGGGTCAGCATAGGCAAGCGTGATGTCGGCAGCGGTGGGCGACGCTATAATGTAACGAAATGGACACCACACCTCTGTCTGCGCGGGCAACCGCCAAGGTGCTCGGCACAAGCACGCCCCGGGTGCTTCGTGCCCTCGCGAGCCTCGGCGTCGTCGTTCGCAAGGGTCGACGGGTGCAGCTGACGGCGACGCAGGTGGAGCAGCTTCGCGCCCGGCTGGGTGAAACGCCGCCGATCGCCGGGCTGAGCCGCACGGAGGCGGTGGTGGCGGCGACGCTCGCGCGCGCTCCGCTCGGGCTCGCCTCTCAGCGGGCGGTCGCGCGCCGCGCGGGGGTTTCGCCGACGGCGGCAGGCCGCGCGATCCGCAGCCTGCGTGAGAAGCGGCTGATCGGTATCGAGGGGGAGGTGCTTCCCGGGAGCCGGCCGCGACGTGTGGCTTTGATCCGGGCTGACTACACCTCGCCGGCTTGGCAGCGTGTCGCGGGGGATCTGGCTCGCGTGAAACCTCCGCGTGCCAAGCGGTCAGACGGCCGGACGGCCGATGCTCGCAACCCCGCGCCGCGAGTGCCGGCGCGTCTGGACTATCTGTTCTGGAACACCGCCGCCTCCCAGAAGGACACGCGCCGAGCGGGCGGCTACGTGGCGCGGCGTCTGCTGCAGGCTGCCGACCCCGAGGGGTTGGCGTGGGGCGCCGAAAACCTGCGCCCGATCGATTGGGACCATGCGGCGGCAGCTCGTGGGATCGCACCGCAGGTGCGCTCGCTGGCGCGCAACCTGGCCGAGTCTGCACGGTGAGCCTGCCCGTCGCGCTGCGCCGCATCATCGGCGCGGATACGGCCGAGGCATGGGAGCTGGTCGCGCCCGCGGTGCCGGCCGGCTGCAAGCTGGCCGGCGGAACCGCCCTGGCGGTGCACCTCGAACATCGCCAGAGTCGCGATCTGGACTTTTTCTTCAACAATGCGAGCCTGGACCTCGGCTCTGTGGAACGGGACCTGGCGGCTCAGGGCGAGATCGCTGTGACGCTGCGTGCCGCCGGGACTCTGAACTGTCAGGTCGCCGGTGCAAAGGTGCAGTTCCTGCACGCCGAGGGGCAGCGGGATCTCGGCGAGGCGCTGTCCGTTGCGGGAATCTCGGTGCTCAGCTTGGCTGACGTGTTTGCGACGAAGGTGAAGGTCGTCGGCGATCGCGGTGAGTTGCGCGACTACTTCGACCTGAAGAAGATCGAGCAGCTCACTGGGCGCGGAGTGGAGGAAGGCATCGGTCTGTACATGGCGCGCTTCGGGGTGGGTCCGCGAGACGGCAGCATCCCGCACATCCTCCAGAGCCTCGGCTATCTCGACGACGTTGACGAGGACGAGATGCTGCCCGAGAGCAAGGCTGAGATCGAGGCGTACTGGCGCCGTCGCCAGCCGGAGGTGTTGCGCAATCTCTCCCGCCACGGCGGTGGCTGAGCCGTCTGATGCTCTCCTGAAGCAGGCGGGCTTAAGCGAGCGGACGAGCGAGATCGGGCGAGAGGGCGATCGGGTGAGAGGGCGAGCGGGCGAGAGGGCGAGAGGGCGAGCGGGTGAGAGGGCGATCGGGCGAGCGGGTGAGAGGGCGCGTCAGGCGAGCGGGCGCTGAACGCCCGCGGCGCTCGCCAGCTTCGCCCGCTGCTTCTCGGGGCTGATGCGCACGACGTCCCACGCCAGCCCGACCTTCTCCATCGCGGAGATCATCCAGCCCGTCGGGTCGAACTCGTACCAGCGCAGCCCGTGGTAGGCGGACTGCGGGAAGGCGTGGTGGTTGTGGTGCCAGGCCTCGCCGAGCGAGGGCAGGGCGAGCCAGAAGACGTTGGTGGAGTGGTCCTCGATCGCGAAGCGCCGGCGGCCGAAGTAGTGGCAGACGGAGTTGATCGACCACGTGATGTGGTGGCCGATGAAGATCCGCATCAGCCCCGCCCACAGGAAGGCCGTCAGCGCCGCGAGCGCCGAGCCGCCGCTGAGCGCGAAGCCGAGCACAGCGGGCGCCAGCACACTGAGCAGGACGAGTTGCGCGAAGGAGTCGTCGATGCGGCGCATCACCGGGTCGTCGTAGAGGTCGCGCGCGTAGCGGCGCATCGAGGCGCGGCCGTGGGTGCGCATCAGCCAGCCGGCGTGCGCGTGCCACAGGCCGCGCAGCATCCCGCGCAGGCCGTCGCCGTGGCCGACGTGGGGGCTGTGCGGGTCGCCCTCTTCGTCGGTGAACGTGTGGTGCTTGCGGTGGTCGGCGACCCAGTGGATCACCGAGCCCTGCACGGCCATCGAGCCGAGGATCGCGAGCGTGTAGCGCAGCCACGGGTAGCTCTGGAAGGCGCGGTGCGTGAGCAGACGGTGGAAGCCGAGCGTGATGCTCACGGTGGTCGGGATGTACATCAGCAGGAAGATCGCGATGTCGAGCGGTCCGAGCAGGCTGTTCCACAGCAGGATGCCGCAGCCGATCACGCCGAGCGGGGGGATGAAGACGACGCCGAGGCTGATGTTGCGCCGCAGCGCGGGCAT
>DATBOY010000033.1:0-17617 GCA_036561645.1 Solirubrobacteraceae bacterium | reverse complement strand
GTACGACAACGTCGGCAACCTGGCGCTCTACAACCAGATCTCCACGGTCGGCTCCTTCATCCTCGGGCTGGGCGTGCTGGTGACGATCATCAACGTCGCGCGCAGCGTGAAGGTCGGCGTCGTCGCCGGGCCCGATCCATGGAAGGCGAACACGCTGGAGTGGTTCACGCCCTCGCCCCCGCCGGCCAACAACTTCGATGTGATCCCGCAGGTTCGCTCGGTCGAACCGATGAAGGACATCCGCCGCGAGGTGCAGCGCCGCAGCACGGCGGAGGCCGTCGCGGGCACGGCGACCGTGCCGGCGGGCGCCACGCAGGTCGGCGTCTGAGGCGATGAGCTCGCAGAGCCTCCAAGCCGCGGCGCCGCCGATCGCCGGACGCGCCCGGCGCCTGCTCGGCGACTACGTGGAGCTGACCAAGCCGAAGGTGCAGTCGCTGCTGCTGCTGACCACGATCGCCACGATGTACGTGGCCGGCGACCCCTCGCCCCTGCTCGTCGCGCTCACGTGCCTGGGCGGCTACCTGTCCGCGGGCGGCGCCGGCGCCGTCAACCACTGGTTCGATCGCGACATCGACGCCCGCATGGCGCGCACCGCGCAGCGGCCGATCCCGGCGGGGCGCATCTCCCCGCGCGCCGCGCTGACCTTCGGGGGCACGCTCGCGGCGCTGTCGCTGCTGGAGCTGTCGCTGGCGGTCAACCCGCTCGCCGCCGGCCTGTCGTTCGCCGGGTTCCTCGGCTACGTGTTCGTGTACACCGTGTGGCTCAAGCGCCGCACGCCGCAGAACATCGTGATCGGCGGCGCCGCCGGGGCCGTGCCGCCGCTCGTCGGCTGGGCGGCCGTGCGCGGCTCGGTCGGCGGCCTGGCCGTGATCCTGTTCTTCATCGTGTTCTTCTGGACGCCGCCGCACTTCTGGGCGCTGTCGCTGCTGATGAAGGACGAGTACGCGAAGGTCGGCGTGCCGATGCTGCCCGTCGTGCGCGGCGAGGCCGAGACGCGCCGGCAGATCCTGCTGTACTCGGTGCTGCTGTACGCCGTCACGCAGCTGCCGTTCTGCGCCGGCGGCCTCGGCCCCATCTACCTCGTCGCCTCGCTCGTGCTGGGGCTCGGCTTCATCGCCGCCGCCGTGCGCCTGTACAGGCGGGCCGACCGGCGCAGCGCGCTGAGGCTGTATCTGTTCTCGCTGGCGTACCTCGCGCTGCTGTTCTGCGCGATGGTCGCGGACGTCCACCTATAGACTGCGCGCCGAAACGATGACTCGACGCCTGGCACGCAAGAACGTCCGCACCGGCCTGATCCTCGGCGCGATCTGCATGTTCATGTTCGGCCTGACCTTCCTCGTGGCGGCGATTTACGTCGCATGAGCCCGCTCGACCCCCCGCCCCCGCCCGCCGGCGAGGAGATCCACCTTCCCGGGCCGAGCCTGCTGCCGCTGCTGATGACCGCCGGCATCGCGCTCGCCGTCGTCGGCATCACGCTCAGCCTGATCTTCGTGATCGCCGGCGGCCTGCTCACGCTCGTCTGCCTGATCCGCTGGATCGGCGAGACGCGCCACGAAATCGACGAGCTGCCTAGCTGACGCTCGCCGGCACGGGGCAGATCGCCCCGTCCTGGGTCCAGCATCTCACGACGTCGCGCACCGAGAGGATGCCGGCGATCTCCCCGCCCTCCAGCACGATCAGATGGCGAAAGCCGCCGCGCACCATCGCCGCGGCCGCCTCCTCCAGCGACCAGTCCGGCGCCGCGTACACGACGTCGGTCGTCAGGTGCTCGGACACCAGCTCGCGGTCGAGGTCCTCGCCGGCGCCGACGGAGGCGAGGATGTCGCGCTCGGTCAGGATGCCCGGCCCGTGCGAGTCGGGATCGACGACGACGGCCGCGCCGACGTGGCGCTCGGACATCAGCCGTGCGGCGGCGCGCAGCGTGTGTCCCGGGCCGACCGACAGGACCGTCGGACTCATACCTTCGCGCACCTGCATGGCGGCTCCCTTCCCTCGATCGGGGCGAGCAAACCGCCCGCCCCGGCACTTGCAACGATTGCCTCAATGTAGTGGCGCGCGGGGCACACGTCAAGAGGTCTGGCGAAGGCAATAGGATCACGCATCCCGATGAGCGACTTCGCCAAAGATCAGATCCCGCGCGCACCCCGGCGGCACGTCGTGCCGACCGTCCTGGCGGCGCTCGTCGCGATCGCGATCGGGATCGCGCTGAGCTATGTGATCCACTGGTTCCCCGTGCAGGCCTCCACGCAGGCCCGCAACAGCGACCGCCTGTACCACGTGATGGTGATCGCCTCGATCCCGATCTTCGTGCTCGTCGTGACCGTGATCCTGTACTGCGTGTGGCATTTCCGCATGAAGCCGGGCGAGGAGCTCAAGGACGGCCCGCCGATCCACGGCAACACGCGCCTGGAGGTGCTGTGGACGACGATCCCCGCGGTCATCCTGCTCGGGCTCGTCTCCTACTCCTTCGTCGTGCTGCACGACAACGAAAAGAAGCCCGCGGGGCCGGAGATGCAGCTCACCGTCGTCGGCCAGCAGTTCGCGTGGCGCTACGAATACCCCGCGTCGGTCACTGGCGGCGCGCCGCTGAGCACCACGCAGCTGTACGTCCCCGAGGGCGAGTCGGTGTACTTCGACATCAAGAGCGTCGACGTGATCCACGCCTTCTGGATCCCCGCCTTCCGCCTGCAGATCGACGCCGTGCCCGGCATCACGACCCACTACCGCGCCACGCCCGACCGCCTGGGCTCCTATCCCGTCGTGTGCAACCTGCTGTGCGGGCTCGGCCACGCGCTGATGCGCTCCACGATCCACGTCGTCACGCCGGCGGACTTCAGGACCTGGCTTGCCCGTCAAACGAGCGCGGGCGCCCCGGTAAAGTAGGCCCGATGAGACCGCAGGAGACACGCTGATGCTCGCCAAGCTGCGCGCGCCGGGCTTCTATCGCGCCGGGCTGGGGTTCCTGCTCGGGATCGCGTTCGCGACCGCGATCACGTGGCTCGTGCGCATGGCCACGGGCCACCACACGTTCCCGCACTTCCTCAAGGGCGAAGCGATCCTCGTGGTTTCGCTGATCGCCGCGCCGCTGTTCTTCCTGATCGGCCTCGGCGGCTTTGACTACTGGTTCGCGTGGGCCGCGGGCCGCCCCACCCAGCCCGAGGATCACTCCGGGCACGGAGCGACGGGCTGGAAGGACTACTTCCGCATCAACACCGACCACAAGGTGATCGGCATCCAGTACACGGTCACGTCCTTCTTCTTCTTGCTCGTGGGCGGTCTGCTGGCGATGCTGATGCGCGCCGAGCTCGCGCAGCCGGGAGCGCAGTTCGTCGACGCCAACACGTTCAACGGCCTGTTCTCCGTGCACGCGTCGCTGCTGATCTTCCTGTTCATCATCCCCGTCTTCGCGGGCCTCGCGAACTTCGTGCTGCCGCTGATGATCGGCGCGCCCGACATGGCCTTCCCGCGCCTGAACGCGCTCTCCTACTGGCTGCTGCCGATCGCCGGGGTCATGATGCTCTCCAGCTTCCTCGCGCCCGGCGGCGCCTTCGCCGACGGTTGGACGGCGTACACGCCGCTGTCGGTCAACGCCCCCGTGGGTCAGGACTTCTTCACGCTCGGGGTGCAGTTCGCGGGCGCCTCCTCGATCATGACGGCGCTCAACTTCCTCGTGACGATCATCACGATGCGCGCCCCCGGCATGAGCTTCTTCCGCATGCCGCTGCTCGTGTGGGCGAACTTCGCGACCTCGCTGCTCGTCGTGATCGCGACCCCCTTCGTCGCCGCCTCGCAGTTCTTCGTGCTGCTCGACCGCGCGCTTCACTTCAACTTCTTCGCCGCCGGCAAGGGCGGGGACGTGCTCATGTACCAGCACGTCTTCTGGTTCTACTCCCACCCGGCCGTGTACATCATGATGCTGCCGGGCTTCGGGATCGTCAGCGAGGTGATCGCGGTGAAGGCGCGCAAGCCGATCTTCGGCTACCGCATGATGGCCTTCTCGCTGCTGGCGATCGTCGGGCTCGGCTTCACCGTCTGGGCGCACCACATGTTCACGTCAGGGATGGCGATGTGGATACGCATCCCGATGGCCGTCACGACGGCGATCATCGCCGTCCCGACCGGGATCAAGATCTTCTCGTGGCTGGCGACGCTGTGGCGGGGCGTGCTGCACCTCGACACGCCGATGCTGTTCGCGCTCGGCTTCCTGACGACGTTCACGCTCGGCGGCATCAGCGGCGTGATGCTGGCGATGGTGCCGTTCGACATCCACGTCAGCGCCACGTACTTCATCGTCGCGCACATCCACTACGTGCTGTTCGGCGGCTCGCTGATGACGATCTTCGCGGGCGTGTACTACTGGTTCCCGAAGATGACGGGCCGCATGTACGACGAGCGCCTGGGCAAGTGGCACTTCTGGAGCACGTTCATCTTCTTCAACCTGACGTTCGCGCCGATGCACATCCTCGGCCTGCAGGGGATGCCCCGGCGCGTCGCCACGTACGCCGCGCAGTTCTCCACCCTGAACCTGCTGATCTCGCTCGCGAGCTTCGCGCTCGGCGCCGCCACCCTGATCTTCATCTACAACATGGTCACCAGCTGGCGCGGCGGCCCGCGCGCCGTGGCCAACCCGTGGCGCGGCATGACGCTGGAGTGGCAGGTCTCCTCGCCGCCGCCGATCTTCAACTTCGACCGCGTTCCCACCGTCGTCGGCGGGCCCTACGAGTACGGCGTGCCCGGAGCGGTGCACGGCATGTTCGCGCCGGCGCCCCAGCCCGCCACCGTCGGCGCGGGAGCGAGCTCGATCGTCACGGGCGGCGCGGGCCACGGGGGCGGCGCCGGTCCCGGGGGCGGCGCCGGTCCCGGCTCGGGCCCCTCCGGTCCCGCAGGCGCCGGCCCCCCCAACCCGTTCGGCGAAAGCTAGGAGGAGGCGAGCGCGATGAAGGAGATCCTCGTGGTGGCCAACCGCACGCTCGGCGGCGCCAAGCTGTACGACGCCGTGCGCGAGCTCGCCGGCGAGGGCGAGACGCGCTTTCGCCTCGTCGTGCCCCAGAGCAAGCCCTCCGCCGGCCTGGTCGTCTACAACGAGGCCGTGCGCGAATCGGCGCAGGTGCGCGTGGACCTGGCGATGTCGCTGCTGGCGAGCGAAGGCATCGAGGCCACCGGCGAGGTCGGCGACGCCGACCCGTTCTCGGCGACGATGGACGCGATCGCCGAGCGCCGGCCCGATGAGGTGATCGTCTCCACCCACCCCGCCTCGCAGTCGGGCTGGCTGCGGCGCGATCTGATCGAGCGCATCCACAACGCCTCCGGGCTGCCCGTGCGCCACATCGTCACCGACCTGGAGCACGAGGGCCTGCCGTTCGCCGTGACGCTCGTCGTCGCCAACAAGACCTCGACCGGCGAGGAGCTGATCGAGCACCTGAGGGAGAAGGCGGCGCACGGAGAGCGTCATCTGTTCGTCGCGATCGTGCCCCAGCTCGACGGCGGCGGGCGCGCCCCGCGCGAGGCGCGCATCCGCCTCGCCGCGATGCTCGAGCGCCTGGAGGCGGCGGGGCTGCTGTGCGCCGGCATGATCGGCGACCCCGACCCCTACACCGCGGTCGCCAACGCCCTGGAGCTGTTCCGCGTCGACGACGTGGTCATCTCCACGCTGGCCAACGCGCGCTCGGGCTGGCTGCGCGCGAACCTGATCGAGCGCGTCCGGCAGTCCACGGGCGCCACGGTGGAGCACGTCGAAGCGAGCGCACCGACCACCACGACCGCGGCCGGCGCCGCGCGCTAGGAGAGCCCACGATGGAGGCAGCCGGCATCGCACACGCCGTCGATCACGCCCACGGCGCAGCGGGCGAGCACCACGGCCCACCGCCGGCCAACCGCAGCTCGCGCGTCGATCCGCAGCTGCTCGGAATGCTGCTTTTCATCATCTCCGAGGTGATGGTGTTTGGCGCGTTCTTCACCGCGTACTTCTTCATCCGCGTCGCCCAGGGCGACCCGTGGCCGGCCGTCGGCACCAAGCTCCCGATCGAGGTCGCCGGCGTCAACACGCTGATCCTCGTCTCCTCCTCCTTCACGCTGCACTGGGCCGAGGCCGCGCTCAAGCGGGGCAACCGCTTCGGCCTGAAGGCCGGCATGGTCCTCACGTTCCTGCTCGGCGCCACGTTCCTGTTCATCCAGATCAACGAGTACGCCAACATCGGCTTCGCCCCGCAGGACACGGCGCAGGCGACCATCTTCTACGGCCTCACGGGCCTGCACGGCGCCCACGTCACGATCGGCCTGATCCTGCTGGCGATCGTGTGCATCCGCGCCTTCCGCGGCCACTTCTCGCCCGAGGAGCACCGCGGCGTGGAAGTGCCGGGCATCTACTGGCACTTCGTGGACATCATGTGGATCGTCGTGTACCTGTCGGTCTACGTGATTTGATGTGCTGAACCCGCTGCGCAGCGAGGGCGAGGCCTTTCGCCTGCTGATCTACGTGCTTGTAGTGGCCGTGGCGGTCGCGGTCGTGGTGCTGCTCGTCCGCTCGCTTTAGCCTGAGCAAACCCAATGAGGGTCGTGGGTCAAGCAGGCCAACAACGCAGGGAGCGTGGCGTGCTCGTCCGTACGCGAGCGACCGAGGACGCCGGCCTGCGCCGGCCCACGGCCCTCATTTGACTGTAAGGGTGCCTTCCATCCCCGCGGCCCTGTGGCCGGGGACCTGGCAGAAGAACGTGTACGTCCCGGGCTTCAGCGTCACGGTTACCGACGCGGCGCCCTTGGAGATGATCTTCGAGGCGCCGAGGACCGGGCCGCTCGTGCCCTGCTGGATCGCGATGTTGTGGGTCACGCCCGAGGCGTTGCCCATCGTCACGGTGACGGCGCCCGGCGTGGCCGACGCCTTGTTGGTGACGTAGGCGAGCTGGCCGGCGGGGTTGGCGTCGATCTGCAGCTTGCCGTTCTGCTCGACCGCCGGCTTGCCCGCGCCGGCCGGCGTCACCGCGCTCGCCAGCAGCCCCGTCTCCTTGCCCGGACGGTCGGCCGCCTGCGCGACGTAGGCGGCGACGTCTTCGAGCGTCGCTCCGCTGACGAGATCCTTCGGCATCGCGCCTTCGGAGTTGGGGATCTGTACCTGGCTGTGCACGACGCCGCGGATCGTGCTGCGCTGTAGGCCTTCGGCCAGGCTGGCACGGAAGGCGTCGTCGAGATTCGGTCCGACGATGCCCTTCGTTTCCGCGCGCGCGAGGGTGTGGCAGGAGCCGCACTTGGCGACGAACTGCTGCTTGCCGACGATCAGATTGGGGTTGCTGGCGCTCTTCACGCCGCAGCCCCCGGCGGCGATCAGCAGGCAGCCGGCGCCGGCGAGCGCGCCGAGGCGGCGCAGGCTTCTATCGGTGTTTGGCCATGAGGGTGGCGCAGCCGGTCGCAGGCCGGCGAGCCGGGCCCCTCTGCATTTCAAGTCACTCATCAGCGCGGGAACTCTATCCGAAGGGGCGGGCGTCAAGCTCGCCGCTCGCCGCGGCGATCAGGCCTCGCGCGACGCCCTCCCACGACCAGTGCTCGCGCACGGCGGCGACGATCCCCGCGCGCGTGCGGGCACGCAGATCGGGGTCCGCTCCGAGCCAGCCGACGATGCGCTCGGCCAGCGCCCGCACAGCCTGGTCGTCCACGGGAAAGGACAGCCACGCCGCCGCCTCGGGCGGCACATGACGGGCCAGCACGCCGCTGACCTCGGCGAGCCCGGAGTGGGCGGCGCTGATCGGCAGCGCGCCGCACGCGGCGCCCTCGGCGGCGACCATGCCGAAGGCCTCGGGGAACGTGCTCGGCACGATCAGCGCCTCGCACGCCGGGAGCACGTCGGCCAGTTCCTCGTGCTCCAGCCGGCCGGTGAGGATCGCCCGCTCGCGCAGAGCCCGCGCGGCCCGCACGTAGCGCTCGCGCTCGGCGCCGTGCAGGCTGCCCAGAAACGCCGACAGATGCCTGCGGGCGCCGTCTCCGGCTTGCTCCAGCTCGCCGCCTGCGAGGCGCTCCAGCAGGCGTTCGAACGCTCCGCGATCGGTTCCAAAGCCCACGAGCAGCAGTCGCGCCCGGGGTTCGCGATCGAGCACCAGCGGCCACGCCGCGAGCAGCAGGTCCACACCCTTGTTGACGATCAGCTTGCCGACGAACGCCACAAGCGGATCGCCGGCCTGCCCGCGCTCGCCGCGCGGGCGAAAGCGCGCCACGTCCACGCCGGGGGGCCCCAGACGCGTGCGCGCGGGCAGCTGCGGATCCCCCAGCGCCTGCCACAGGCTCTCCGCGGTGTGGCGGGAACCGACGAGGATCGCCACAGCGCCAGCGACGCCCTCGCGCGCGTAGCCCAGGAAGCGCTCGGGGTGCGCCTTGACGGTGTACTCCAGGGCGCTGCCATGGACCTTGACGACGTACGGCACACCCGTACCGGCGAGGGCGCGCGCGAGGATCGCCGGTCCCATCACGAGGTGGTTGGCGAGCGCCAGGTGCGGCTGCACGCGCTCGGTCACCTCGCGCACGGCGGCGACGTTCGCCCCGATGTAGTTCTCCACCTGTCGCTCGTCGCACTGCGGGAACGTCCGCGCCTGCATCCCCTCGTAGCGGTCCATCACGTACACGGGCAGCAGCGAGCCGATGTTCGGCCGGTAGACCGTGCAGCGCACGGGGCGGTCGGAGTCGAAGTCGGGGCGCGGTGGCTCGGAGTCCGGTCGCGACCCGGCGGGATCGGAGGGCGGCCCGCCTCGCTCCGAGCGCGCCGGCGGCAGCACCCGCACCCGCAGCGCCCCCGCATCCCAATCGCCGACGGCGTCGACGAACTCGTGGTCCTGCGCGTGGCGGTCCTGGCTGAACAGGTGCACCTCGTGACCGAGGGCGACGAGCGCCGGCGCCAGGCGGGCGTTGTAGACGTTCGAGCCCGTGCCGCCGAGCAGGTATCCGTGGAAGATGAGGATGCGCACCGCGGCCAGCATAGGTGCGCCCGCCCGGCGCGTGCATCCCGCGGGGCGGGCCGGGGACGCCGCCACGTCGCATCCCCACGCCCGGACGCTCCGGTAAAGTCCCCGCGGTGAGCGACGCCCAGCTATACCGCCTGCGCAACCCCGCCAGCGGACGCGAGATCGTGCGGGAGGCGCAGCCCGGCGAGATCTATGTCGACCGCGACTCCGGCGAGCCGCTTGAGATCGTCGGCAGGCTGCTGCCGCTCGCCCCCTCCCGCTCCCGCCTGCCGTGGGCCGTCGAGAGCCTGCGCTTCTGTCCGTTGTGTACGCAGCTCGCCCAGAAGGATCTGAACGACTGCCCGACCTGCGGCCGGCGCATGGGGCCGCTGGACGCCGCGTGAGGCGAGCTTTCCCAGCCCGTCCGCCAGCGGCGCTCGGCGCCGGCATCCTTCTGTCTCTCTGCGTTCTGAGCTTCAGCGCCTGCGGCGGCGCGAGCAACGCCTCCGACGCCGTGCCTCGCAGCACACCGGACATCACCCCGCCAAGCGACACGTCCGCCGAAAACGAAGCGGCGCAGACGACGTCCGTCACGACGAGCACGTCGAGTACGTCCAGCAGAGCCGGTTCGAGCACTTCCGGATCCGGCGAAGCGAGCGAATCGAAGGGCAGCGAAGAACACTCCAGCGAAGGCGCGGGCGGCTCCTCCGAAGGCGCCCCCGGCGGCAGCGGGGGCTCTGAAGCGGGCAGCGCCGGCGGCGGCTCAGGCGGGAGCGGCGGTTCCTCGGGAGGCAGCGGCTCGGGCGGCGGCTCCTCCGGCGGCACGGGCAGCCCGACCGGCGGCGCCGGCGCACCGTCGGGCTGAACTCAGGGCGTCGAGATCAGCGTCGCGCTGTACGTCAGACGCGCGGTGCGGTACAGGCACGCGTACTGCACGACGGAGCCCAGCGCCACCTGCGCCGTCTGCGCACTCGTGCTGGAGCACTGCGTCTTCGGCCGGCTGGCGCGCCAGGACGTCGTGTTGGGGAAGCCCAGCGCCAGCGCCGGCGCCCACGACGGGACCGTCAGGGCCACGATGTCGCCCTTCTTGACGACGATCGTGCTCGCGAGCGGGAACTGAGCAGTCTTGCCGAAATACGGTTCGAGCTTGACCAGCGGGCTCTGCGCGATCAGCTTGTAGGAGAGGTTCGGCTTCTTCTGCTGGCGCAGAATCGCGATGCCCGCGGTAGCGACGCCGCCCTCGTTGGCGTTGAAGAACTTGACCTGCGTGGCCGTCGGCTTGCCGAGCGTGATCGTCCAGGCCACGATCGAGCCTTCGCGCGGCACGGCGTCAACGCTGCTGGGACTGTTCACCTTGACCTGAAACCCCGTCGTGCGGCTGACGGCCAGACACGGGCTGCCAGGACAGCTGGGCGGGACCGCCGGCGTTGTGGACGGGATCACGCCGACTTCGGCGAGCGTCGCCAGCGAGCCGGTCGGCAACGCCAGGGCCAGGAGCACGCCGATCGAGACTGCCAGGGATATGCGTTTCATATGGGTCATAGAACACAAAGTGGGCGACGATGTAGCGGTTCGACGCCAAAAGCCGAATTCCCCCCTGCGACGCGCAGTAATTCCGGCGCCGTCACGCCCCCCGCAACGCCGCCGCCGCCGCGGCGATCTGCTCGGAGTCCGCGGGAGCGGGGATCCACGGCAGCTTCAGCGGGTCCCCCACGTAGCGGGGGATCGCGTGCACGTGGAAGTGAAAGACCGTCTGCCACGCCGCCGCGCCGCACGAGTTGATCAGATTCACGCCGTCCGCTCCCAACCCCCGCTGCATACGCGCGGCGAGATCCTGCGCCGCCACCATTACGGCGCCCAGATCCTCGCGCCCGACGCTCAGCAAGTCCTCGGCGTGGCGGCGCGGTATCACCAGCGCGTGCCCGCGCGTGGCGGGGTTGATGTCCATGAAGGACACGGTGCGCTCGTCTTCGGCGACGATCGTGGCCGGCAGCTCACCGGCGAGGATCTTGCAGAAGATGCAGTCGGACTCTGACACCGACGACATCCTACGCGCGCTCGGCGGTCTCCCGCTCGGCGGTTTCCGACAGGCGCGCGCGCGCGAAGGCGAGCGCCTGCGCGCGCGTGGCGAGCACGCCGGCGTACTGCGCGCGGGCGAGATCCTCAAGCAGCCGACCGACGCGCGGACCGGGCACGATCTCCAGTTCGCGCGCCAGCTCGTCGCCGCGCCAGAGCGGCTTCGGCGCGCCACCCTCAGCTCGCCAGCGCAGGGCGTCACCCAGCATCGCGCGCGCCACGCGCATGTGCGCGTCGATCGACTCCTGCGCACGCTCGCCGCGGGTCGCCAGGCGGTCGGCGATCGACAGCAGCGTGACATCGGCCGCCACCGGCTCGCACGCGTGCAGGTAGTCGAAGATCCGCTCGCGCGCGAGCGGATCGCGCTCGTGCACCATGAACCCCAGCCGCAGGTGGTTGCGCACGAGGCCCGCCACGTGCGCGCGCAGACGCTCGCTCGCGCGCAGGCGGCCGAGCACCGTGCGCGCCAGCCCCGCCCCCAGCTCGTCGTGACCCATGAACGTGACGCGCCCGTCCTCGGGCCGCACCGCCCGCGTCGCGGGCTTGGCCGCGTCGTGCAGCAGCGCACCCCAGCGCAGCGCGCCGCCGCGCGTCAGGCCGTCCGCCAAAGGCTCCGCCAGCAGCGCCCGCACCTCCTCGACGCCCAGCCCGCTGAGGGCGTCGGTGGTGCCACAGGGCACCGCGGCATCGCCGCCGGTCGCCGCGGCATCCCCGCCGCTCGCCAATCGGCCCCGCGGCGAGCCGCTGTCGCCGAGTCCGTCCGCGTTCAGGATCGCCGCCGGCTGCTCCTGCAGCGCGATCACACGGTCGAGCACCTCCAGCGTGTGGCCGTACACGTCGCGGTGGTGGAAGCGGCTCTGCTCCACGCCGCGCATCGCGTCGAGCTCCGGCAGCACCTCGTGCGTCGCCGCCAGCTCGCCCATCAGCTCCAGACCGCGCAGCGCCGCCGCGGCGTCCACGACGCGGCGCAACTCCATGAACACGCGCTCGGCGGCCACGGACCCGAGCCCGCCGGCGTGTGCGCGTGCGGCCCGCACTGTCTCGCGCTCGGGCTCAAGGCCCAGCTCCACGGCGATGCGCACAAGGCGCAGCACACGTAGTGGATCGGCGGCGAACGCCTCGCCGGCGACCATCCGCAGGCGTCGCTCGGACAGGTCGGTCAGCCCCCCGAAGGGGTCGATCGGCGCACCGCCCTCGATCGGTTCGGCGATCGCGTTGACGGTGAAGTCCCGCAGCGCGAGATCCTCATGCAGCGAAGAGCCGCGCATACGCTCGACGTCGATCTGCCACGAGCCGTCGCGGGCCAGTACGCGCCACGCGCCGAAATCCTCCGAGAGGGCGAAGCTCGCCGCCGGCCCCGCGGCGCGCGCGAGCGCACGGGCGGTCTGCGCGGGGTCCGCGTCGACCACCAGATCGATGTCGCCCGTCACCCGCCCGAGCGTGCGGTCGCGCACCGTCCCCCCGACCAGCCATGCGCGCTGCCCGGCCAGCGTCGCGCGGACGACCTCCAGCGTCTCGGGGCGCGAACCCTCAGTCAATCCAGTGCTCGTCGTCGAGTTTGTACAAGCGCTCGACGCGGGGTGTCAGACCGCACGTGATCTCGTAGTTGATCGTGTGCAGACGCTTGGCCACATCCTCGGCCGTTATCCGCTCGGCGCCGCGAGCGCCGATCAGCACAACCTCGCGGTCGCGCAGGCTCTGCGCATCGGGGTCCGGCCCCAGATCGACGGTGAGGCTGTCCATGCTGATGGTTCCCACCAGCGGACGGCGGCGCCCGTCGATCAGCACCTCGGCGTTATTGGACAGCCCGCGGCGCCAGCCGTCGCCGTAGCCGATCGGGATCACCGCCAGATACGTGTCGCGCTCGGCGCGGAACGTGCGCCCGTATCCCGTGCTCTGCCCCGCCGCGCAGAGCTTGACCTCCGCCACGTAGGAGGACAGCTCAAGCGCCGGCTCCAACCCTCGCGCGAGCGGGTCCTCGCCGAACGGGTCCATGCCATAGATCGCGATCCCGCAGCGCACCATGTCGAAGTGGGCGCGCGGCTCGCGCAGGGTGGCGGCGCTGTTGGCGGCGTGCACGAGCACCTGCGGGTGCGCCTGCTTGATCGGGCGCGCCCAGCGCTCGAAGCGAGCGAGCTGCTCGGCGAAGAACTCCTCCTCCAGCTCGTCCGCGGTGGCGAAATGCGTCATCACGCCGACCAGATCGATGTTGGGATCG
This sequence comes from Solirubrobacteraceae bacterium, assembly GCA_036561645.1. GTDB lineage: Bacteria > Actinomycetota > Thermoleophilia > Solirubrobacterales > Solirubrobacteraceae > Palsa-744. The sequence goes on along the minus strand of DATBOY010000033.1, from coordinate 4,402 downwards.
GCGCTCGCCGCGGCGACGATGCGCGACGCCTGCTCGGACTCGCGCGTGCCGAGGCGACCCATGCCGCTGTCGAGCTTGACGTGCACGCGCCCGCGCCTGCCGATCTCCGCGGCCAGCTCCCCGACCCAGCGCAGATAGGTGTCGCTCCACACCACGACGTCGAGGTTCAGCGACACCGCCTCCTCAAGGTCCTCGGAGCGGATCGGCCCCATCACGAGCAGGCGCGCCTGCGCCCCCTCGGCGAACTCCCCCGCCCGCACCTCCTCGACGAGCTCCCCCGCCTCCTCGACGAGCTCCCCCGCCTCCTCGACGCTCGCCACCGCCAACCAGCCGGCGCCTCCCGCCAGCGCCGCGCGGGCGCTCTGCACGAGGCCGTGGCCGTAGCCGTCGGCCTTCACGACGGCGCACAGTTGCACGCCCTCGCCCAGCTCGCCCCGCAGGCGCGCGCAGTTACGCTGCACCGCCGCCAGGTTGACTCGGGCCAGCGCCTGACTCATGCCCTGCCCTCCGCTGCCGCGCCCTGCGATGCCCTGCCCTGCGGCGCCCTGCCCTCCGCTGCCGATGCCATCCCCCCCGGCGCGCGCGCCGCCGGCAGCGCGGCGATCACGTCGGAGGCGATCACGCCCTCCGCGGAGCCCTGCCGGCGCGCCGCCTCGCGTCCGGCGCGCGCGTGCAGCCACACGCCCGCGCACGCCGCGACGAAGGGGTCGAGCGCCTGCGCGAGCAGCGCGGCGATCACACCCGTCAGGACGTCGCCCGTTCCGGCGGTGGCGAGCGCGGGGCTCGCGCCGGGACTGACTGCAACCGTCCCGCGGGCGTCCGCGATCAGGGTGTCATCGCCCTTGAGCACGACGATCGCCTGCGCCAGCTCGGCCGCCCGGCGCACGTGCTCCAGGCGCCCGCGTTCGATCTCCTCGCGGTCGCACCCCAGCAACCTCGCAAGCTCGCCGGCGTGCGGCGTGAGCACCGTCGGCGCGCCGCGCGAGGCGAGATCCTGCGGGCAGCCGGCGAAAGCGTTCAGGCCGTCGGCGTCGAGCACGATCGCCAGCTGCGCGCTGCCCGCCAGCTCGCGCGCGAAGGCGCGCGCCTGCGGCTCGCGGCCGAGGCCGGGGCCGAGCGCCAGGGCACCGCCGCGCGCCAGCGTGCGCAGCACCGTCTGCACCCCGGAGGGGAGCAGCGCGCCGTGCTCGTCGGGCAGCGCGCGCGTCATCACCTCCAGCAGACCGCCGGCGACGCCCTCCCGCAGCGATCCCGGCAGGCACGCGGTGACATAGCCGGCTCCGGCGCGCGCACTCGCCAGCGCCGCCATGCGCGGGGCGCCCGTGAGGTCGGCCGAGCCCCCGGCCACGACGACGTGTCCGCTGGAGAACTTCGTCGAGGCGGCGGTGCGCCGTGGCAGCTCACTCGCGACGGCGTCCTCGATCAGGCCGATACTGGCGTTCGCGCTCGCCGGCGCGCCGCGCGGAATGCCGATGTCGACCGTTTCGAGCACGCCCGTGTGCGCCTTGCCCGGGTTGATCCACAGGCCTGCCTTGGGCGCGTGAAAGGTGACCGTCAGCGCCGCGCGCACCGCCGCGCCGGCGACGGCGCCGGTCGAAGCGTCCACCCCGCTCGGCACATCGACGCTCACCACCGGCGCGGCGGACCGGCAGATCGCGTCGATCGCATCCGCCACCGCCCCGCGCGCCACCCCCTCAAAGCCCGTGCCCAGCAGCGCGTCGACGATCACCGCCGCGCTGCCCAGAGCGTCTGCTGAGAACGGCTCTAGCGGTCCACCGCCGGGGAGACGCCCAAGCTGCACGGCGCCGTCGCCGGGAAGACGCCGCAACTGCACGGCGGCGTCGCCGGAGTATTCCTCCGCGCCGGCGGTGCACAGCACCGTCACACCGCGTCCGGCCTCGCGCAGCAGGCGCGCCACCACCAGGCCATCCCCACCGTTGTTGCCCTTGCCGCACACGACCGCCACCGGCCCATCGGGGACGAGCCGCGCCACAGCCCGCGCCACGCCCAGGCCCGCGCGCTCCATCAAATCGAGCGACGGCACCTCGCGCCGGTCGATTGCCCAGCGATCGATCTCGCGCATCGCCTCAGCCTCATACAGCGGCTCACACCAGTCAGGCAGGGCTCCCATAGGGAGCGATCCTAGACGCAGCGAGAAATCCCGGACGCCGAGAGCGATCCTGGACACGGCCGACCCGGGAACGCGGCCGACCCGGGAACGCGGCCGACCCGGGAACGCCGATCCGGGAACGTGGCCGATCCGGGACGCCGATCCGGGAACGTGGCCGATCCGGGACGCCGATCCAGGAACGCGACTACTCCACCGTGACGGTCTTCGCCAGGTTGCGCGGCTGGTCCACGTTCAGGCCGCGCCGCCGTGCAATCTCGTAGGCGAGCATCTGCAGGGGAATGACCGCCAGGATCGGCTGGAGCATCCAGTCCACGGCGGGCACGCAGATCGTCGCGTCCGCGTGCTTTGCGATCTCCGTGCTTCCCGCCGTGGCGATCGCGATCACGTGCGCGCCGCGGGCGCGCACCTCCTGCATGTTCGAGGCGATCTTCTCCAGCACGGGAGAGTCCGTCGCGACGCACACGACCGGCGTGGACTCGTCGAGCAGCGCGATCGGACCGTGCTTCATCTCGCCGGCGGCGTAGGCGTCGGTGGCGATGTAGGAGATCTCCTTGAGCTTCAAGGCGCCCTCCAGCGCGACCGGCAGGCCGACGTGGCGCCCGATGTAGAGGAAAAACTCCTTGCTCCAGTTCGCGTCGGCGATCGCCGCGATCTGGCGCGCCAGCTCCTGCGAGCCGGTGATCTCATCGATGCAGTGCGGCAGGCGCTTGATCTCGCTCACCAGCTCGGCGATCCGCGCCGCGGGCAGCGTGCCGCGTAGCTCCGCCAAGCGCAGGCCGAGCAGGTAGATGACCGCCACCTGGCAGACGAAGGTCTTCGTCGCCGCGACGCCGATCTCAAGGCCCGCGCGCGTGAACAGCACGCCGTCGGCGTCGCGCGTGGCCTGCGAACCCATCACGTTGGTGATCGCGAGGACCGTCGCGCCGCGCTCGCGCGCCTTGCGCATCGCCGCCAGCGTGTCGGCCGTCTCGCCCGACTGCGATATCCCGATCACCAGGTCCCCCGGCCCGACCACCGGGTTGCGGTAGCGGTACTCGGAGGCGACGTCCATTTCCACCGGCAGCCGCGCCCACTCCTCGATCGCGTAGCGGCCGATCAGACCGGCGTGATAGGAGGTTCCACAGGCGACGACGACGATGCGCTTGACATCCGCCAGGATCGACTCCGCCAGCGCGCCCTGCTCGTCGAGGTCCACGCCGTCGCCCCGCGCCGTGCGATCGAACACGGTCTCGGCGACCGCGTCCGCCTGTTCGTGGATCTCCTTGAGCATGAACGTCTCGTAGCCGCCCTTCTCCGCCGTCTCCTCGTCCCAATCGACCGTTTCCACCGCTCGCTGCACCTCGACGCCCGCCGCCGTCATGATCGTCACCCCCTCCGGACGCAGCACGACGATCTCGCCGTTGTCGAGAAACTGCACGTCCCGCGTGTAGGCGAGGAAGGCGGGAACGGCGGAGGCCACGAACTGCTCGCCCGCGCCGCGGCCGATCACCAGCGGGCACTCCTTGCGCGCACCGACGAGCGTGTCGGGCTCGTCCAGGCTCATCGCCACAAACGCGTAGTGCCCCTCGAGCTCCGCGTACGCGCGGCGCACGGCGTCGGTCAGGTCCCCGACGCAGTGGTGGGCGATCAGGTGGGCGATCACCTCCGCGTCCGTTTCGGAGGTGAACGTGCAGCCTTCCCGCTGCAGGCGCTCCTTCAGGGCCATGTAGTTCTCGACGATCCCGTTGACGACGACGTGCACGCGGTCCTCGCTGTCGTAGTGCGGGTGGGCGTTCTCCTCGCTCACCCGCCCGTGGGTGGCCCAGCGGGTGTGTCCGATGCCGGTGCTCGCCGGGCGCACGGCGAGCGCGACGGCGCCCCCCGCGCGCTCCTCCTCCTCGCCCATGCGAACGAGCTTGGCCTGCAGAGCGTCGAGGTTGCCCACGGCGCGCACCGCCTCGATGCGGTCCTCGGCGATTACCGAGATCCCGGCGCTGTCATAGCCGCGATACTCGAGCTTGCGCAGCCCGGCGAGCAGCAGCTCCCGCACGGGCCGCTCGCCCACATATCCAACGATCCCGCACACCTCACCGACGATACCAGCGGCGCTCGCGCGCGAGCAAACGCGCTAGGCCAGCTCGCGCTCGACCAGCTCCACCAGGCGGGTGCAGACCCGCTCCGCCTCGTCGTCGGTCGGCGCCTCGACCATCACGCGCACGAGCGGCTCCGTGCCGCTCGGTCGCACGAGCACACGCCCGCGCCCGGTCAGCTCCCGCTCGGCCTCGCGCACCG
>DATBOY010000032.1:0-14395 GCA_036561645.1 Solirubrobacteraceae bacterium | reverse complement strand
CAGGAAGTTCGCGGCCTGCAACCCCGGCGCCTCATACCCGAACACGACGGTCGAGATCAGCAGCGGAAACCAGCACAGGCGCAGCGTGAACAGGAACTGCGAGACGAACTCCTCGCCGTAGGGGTACGGCGGGCGCAGCGCGGACACGATCGTCCGGCCCGTGAGGATCATCATGTCCCCAACTTCCTCGAGCACGTTCCGCGTTGGCAGAAACGCACGCTCAGCGGCACTGCGAACCATCGACTACCCCTCCTCTGGGTGATGCGACGGCCGCCCGACGACCGTCTCCCGCAAACTCTACGCCATGCGCTGGCGTCGTGCCACAGTCGCTGGTATCGTGGCCCGCGCTGTGAGGGGGAGGCGAGTGTTTCCAGCAGTTTCTCGGGCCGCCTGCGGCCGGCGCCCCGCGACGCCCGTCGGACCGCCCGCCACGGCCCGGCCGCCGGCCACAGCCACCGGCCTCCCCGCCACAACCGGCCTGCTCGCCGCCGCTGCGATCGCCGCCGTGTTCGCCGCGGGCTGCGGCGGCGCGCGCCAGGACGCGCACGAACCGCGCGGGAGCTTCCCCGTGCAGGTGCTGCAGGCGCGCTTCCCCGCCCGCCAGGCGATCGCGCGGCCGGCGAGCTTCGTGCTGCGGGTGCGCAACAGCGGCACGCGCACGGTCCCCAACGTGGCCATCAGCGTGGACTCGTTCTCGTACACGCTCACGGGCACGTTCCGGGAACTCGCCAGCGCACAGCGACCCGTGTGGATCGTCGACCAGGGTCCCGGCGCGGTGCCGGCGCGCGCCGTCGCCTCCGCCGCGGTGGACCCCGCCGGCGCCGGGCAGACCGCGTACGTCAACACGTGGGCGCTGGGGCCGTTGGCGCCGGGGCGCACGCGGACGTTCGTGTGGCGCGTCACGCCCGTGAAGGCCGGCGTGCACACGGTGCGGTTCGCCGTCGCCGCCGGCCTCGACGGCAAGTCGCGCGCGGTGCTCGCGGGCGGCGGCGCGCCGCGCGGGAAGTTCGTCGTGAACGTGGCGCCCGCCCCGCCGCCGACGCACGTCAACCCCGAAAGCGGGCGGGTGCTGCCCGGCCCGCCGCCGGTGCCCGCCGGCCCGGTGCCCGCGGCGCCGTAGGCGCGGTCGCCGCAATCGCCGTCGCCGCCGTCGCCGCGGTCGCCGGAGTCGCAGTCGCCGCAGTCGTGTAGTCGCAGTCGTCGCCGCAGTGTCTCCGTCTCGACAGGCCGCCGTTTGGCCGCCTGTCGAAAGATCGCGGCGGCGATTTCGCCAGCCGCGTGATGCCACCCCGGCGGCGAGGGGTCTACGATGCGGTTCGGTCCCATATCCGCGGGGTCGCGCGTCAAGGACCGCCCGCGCCACACATCGTCTCCAGGAGGAATCGAAGCCGCCCATGCCCAGGATTCGCCAGCACAACGTCACCGCAGCGCAGTGGAGCGCCAACGGCAGCGCACTCGGGTCGCCCGACCTGACGCTGCCCGGCAACCAGGTGTTCGCCGCCAACGTGTTCAGCGTCGCCGTGCAGCGTCAGCGCCTGCCCAAGCACGTGTACAAGGCGCTGCAGAAGACGCTGGCGCGGGGGGAGGCGCTGGACACCTCGCTCGCGGACGCCGTGGCGCAGGCGATGAAGGACTGGGCGATGGAGCGGGGCGCCACGCACTACACGCACTGGTTTCAGCCGCTGACGGGGTCCACGGCGGAGAAGCACGACTCCTTCTACGGCCCCGCGGGCGACGGCACGGCGCTCGCGGAGTTCTCCGGCAAGGAGCTGATCCAGGGCGAGCCGGACGCGTCGTCGTTCCCAACGGGCGGCATCCGCGCGACGTTCGAGGCGCGCGGGTACACGGCGTGGGACCCGACGTCGCCGGCGTTCATCCTCGAGAACCCCAACGGCGCGCTGCTGTGCATCCCCACGGCGTTCACGTCGTGGACGGGCGAGGCGCTCGACCACAAGATCCCGCTGCTGCGCTCGATGGACGCGCTGTCGGGCGCCGCGATCCGCGCGCTGGAGCTGCTCGGCGTGGATGAGGCGCGGCGCGTGTTCACGACGATCGGGTGCGAGCAGGAGTACTTCCTGATCGACGAGCAGTACTACTTCGAGCGCCCCGACCTGCTGACGACGGGGCGCACGCTGTTCGGGGCGCAGCCGCCGAAGGGGCACGAGCTCGACGACCACTACTTCGGGTCGATCCCCGAGCGCATCCTCGCGTACATGCTCGAGGTGGAGCTGGAGCTGTCCAAGCTCGGCGTGCCGATCAAGACGCGCCACAACGAGGTCGCCCCCAACCAGTATGAGGTGGCGCCGATCTTCGAGAGCTCAAACGTCGGCGCGGACCACCAGATGCTGACGATGCAGATCATGCAGAACACCGCACGCCGGTACGGGCTCGTGTGCCTGCTGCACGAGAAGCCCTTCGCCGGCGTCAACGGCAGCGGCAAGCACAACAACTGGTCGATGGGCACGGACACCGGCCTGAACCTGCTGGACCCCGGGGACACGCCGCACGAGAACCTGCAGTTCCTGTTCTTCTGCACCGCCGTGATCCAGGCCGTCAACAAGCACCAGCAGCTGCTGCGGGCGTCGATCGCGAGCGCCGGGCAGGACCATCGCCTCGGCGCCAACGAGGCGCCGCCCGCGATCATCTCGATCTTCCTCGGGGCGGAGCTGGAGAAGGTGTTCGCGGCGATCGAGGCGGGCAGGGCGCAGACGTCCAAGCCCGGCTCGTTCCTCGGCCTCGGCACGCCCGTGCTGCCGCCGCTGCCGCTGCACGGCGGCGACCGCAACCGCACGAGCCCGTTCGCGTTCACGGGCAACAAGTTCGAGTTCCGCGCGCTGGGGTCAAGCTCCTCGCCGGCGCTGCCCAACACGGTGCTGAACACGATCGTGGCGGAGTCCGTGGACGAGCTGGCGGAGAAGCTGCGCGCGGCGCTGAAGCCCGCCGGAGCGACGCTCGAGAAGGCGCTGACGAAGGTCGTCAAGGAGAGCTGGAGCGCCAACAAGCAGGTCGTGTTCGACGGCGACGGCTACAGCGAGGCGTGGCACAAAGAGGCCGAGAAGCGCGGCCTGGCGAACCTGCGCACGACGCCCGAGGCGCTGCCGTGGCTGACAGACAAGCAGACCGTGGCGGCGTTCAAAAAGTACAAGGTGCTCTCCAAGCGCGAGCTGGAATCGCGCGAAGAGGTGTTCACGGAGCAGTACGCCGTGACGATCAACATCGAGGCCGAGACGGCCGCGACGATCGCGCGCACGATGATCCTGCCCGCGAGCGTGCGCTATCTGAACGAGCTGAAGGCCAGCGGCCTGGAGGAGCTGGTCGCCGAGCTGGAGCCGACGATCAAGGAGCTGCACTACGCGCTGGTGAAGCTCGAGGACGCCAACCTCAAGGACAACCAGCCCGACAGCGACCCGCACAAGTGGGCGAAGTACATGCGCGACACGGTGATCGTGGCGATGGAAGACGTGCGCGAGGTCGCCGATCGCCTCGAGAAGCGCGTGGCGGACGACCTGTGGCCGCTGCCGAAGTACAGCGAGATGCTGTTTATCAAGTAGAAGTCGGGGAAAGGCCGGGCCACATGTGGCCCGGCCCGGGCCGGTACATGTACCGGCCCGCCGACCGGCACATGTGCCGGCCGGAACTGCTCAACAAGTCACATCGGCACGCCGGCACGCGGCACATGTGCCGGCCGGAACAGCACCATCAGCGCAGTATATATTTACTAGCTCGTTGTATATACTGCCGGTCTGATGGCCAAGCATCTCGTGGACATAGACGAGCAGGCTCTGCGGGACGCGCGCGCTCAGCTTGGGGCGGACACGATCAAGGAAACCGTCAACCGCGCTCTGCGGCTGGCCGGCAGCGAGCACCGCGCGACGGTGAAGAAGCGTCTCGATGCGCTCGCGAGCGCCGATCTCGCGCCGCGCGAGCAGGCATGGCGCTGACGCACCTGCTCGACACGAGCGTCCTCACCCGCCTGCATGAGCCGGAGATCCGCGAGCGGATCGAGCGCGGCGCAGAGCGCGGCGAGTTCGCTCGTGCCGAGATCAGCGATCTGGAGGTCGGCTTCTCGGCCCGCAACGCCCCCGAGTGGGACCGTCTCGCCGACGCGGTGGGAGCCTTCGAGCTCGTGCCTAGCACCGCCGCCCATGTCCACCGTGCCAAGCAGACGCAACGCCTGCTGGCATCCAGGCACCAGCGGGGCCGCAAGCTGCCCGACCTGCTGATCGCCGCCGCGGCCGAAGCTCGCGGGCTGATCGTCCTGCACTACGACGCCGACTTCGATCTGATCGCCGCCGCGACGGGGCAGCCCTGTGAGTGGGTCGTGCCCGCCGGCTCCGTCGACTGACCGGGCCAGACGCGCCGCGCCTTTTGCGAATCACCCCTCGACGTCGAGCCCCAACGCGGCGACGAGCGCGGCGTCCAGCCGGCGCATCGTCAGCGCGTCGAGCGCCCCGCGACGGCGCACGAGCCGGTCCTTGGGGACGGTCAGCAGCCAATCGCAGTTGGCCGCGCTCGGCTCGCGCACGCCGTGCGCGCTTGACAGCTCGACCTCGGCGACGTGCCCTCGCATCGTGCTCGTGACGGCGACGCAGACGAGCCGGCTGAGCACGGGGATCGCGGTGGCACGAGTCACGACGACGACGGGACGGACGACGGGGCCGAGATCGGCGTCCCAGACCTCGCCGCGGGCGATCACGGCTCGGCGTCTGCTGCGAGCGCGAGCGCCGCGTCGAGCATCGCCTGCTCGTCGTCGGTGAGCGGGGTTGCGTACGCCGCTCGGTAGGACTCGGCGATGCGCTGCTCGCGCAGCTCTCGGGCGAGCAGTCGGATCCCGGCGCGGACGGCCTCCGCGCGCGACTGGAACGCGCCCCTGGCGACGGCCGCGTCGAGCGCCTTCAGGTCGTTCTCAGCCAAGCGGACGGCGATCTGTGACATGCGTTCAGCATACCAAAACGGTGTTCAGCCCCCCGCCGCCGTCTGCGCCGCCGCCAGCAGCGTCAGCGCCGCGAGGTCGTCGCTCGGCTCCGAGCTGGCCGAGGCGCGCACGTCGTCGCGGTAGGCCATGCCGTGGCCGTCGAGCGCGGCGAAGCGGCCGCTGCCGGCCGTGCAGCGCCGCGCGCCTTCGGGCAGTTCCAGGCCGCGCAGTTCGGCGGGCGCCGTCGGCCCGTTGACCGTCGCGCCACGCAGGATCGCGCCGCGGCCGGTCAGCGAGCCCGCGAGGTTGGGGATCTGCGCCGCGAGGCAGTGCGGGTAGACGCCGCCCGCGCCGACGACGAACGAAGAGCCCCAGGCGTTGGCGCCGAGCACCCAGTCCAGCTGCTGCGCCGCGAACGCGGCGAACGTGCCGGCACCCGCCTGTTCGTCGTACAGACGCGCCTGGATCGCGTACCCGAGCGCGTGCGCGACCGTGTCGAGGTTCGTCGACGGGTTGGCCAGGCCGAACGGTTCTTGGCGCGCGAGGCGCACGGCGAGGCGCAGCTGGTCGGCGCGGTCCTTCAGCAGGCTGGCGGGGCTCGCCGGCACCTGCACGCCTTCCTCGCCGGCCACGAGGCTGCGTCCCAGCGCGCTCTGCAGGATCGCGATCAGGTCGTGGTCGGCGAGCGTCGAGACGTCGTACAGGTTCAGCGAGTCCGCGCCCGAGCCGCGCGCGACGATGTAGGCGTTGGCCCACACCCCCGCCCGCGTCAGGTAGTAGCCGAGGTCCGTGTGCGGCAGGCCGGCGGCGGCGGGCGGCGGCGCGCTGCCGGGCGCCACGCCGCCCGCTTCGACGGCGGGGGCGGCGGGCGACGCGCTCGCGCTGAGGCCGAGCGCCTGCTGCGTGGCGAGATACAGCTCCGTCGCGGCCAGCTGCATGTCATCGCGCCATTCGCTCTCGTTGTAGTACGCGTGCGGGGACGTGGTGAGCAGCGCCCCGCGCGGGCTCGCGTTGGCCTGGTCGTACAGCGTCTGCCCCGCGAGCAGGCAGCGGTGCGCGTAGGCGGGATCGCTGTGCGCGAACACCTGCGCGCACAGCGCGAACGCGGCGGCCGTGCGCCCCACGAGGTTCGGACTGATCGGCGCGCCCGGCGCGTTCGCCGCGAACACCGGCCGGTAGCTCTCGTAGTACGCCGGCGCGCCGGGCTTGGGGCTGCGCGCGTCGTCGGCCTGGGGCAGGCGCCACACATCGTGGTCGCCGAGGATCGAGCGCTCGTTGCCGTCGCCGATGCCGACCTGGTAGTACAGCACGCGGTCGGCCTGGTCCCACATCTTGAGCAGCCAGTCGGTGCCGAAGCGCGCCTGCGCTTCCAGCCCGGCGCGGTCGGCGACGCCGGCCGGGTAGGAGCGCAGCGCGAACAGCAGCGCCGCGTCGTTGAAGCTCGCCGTCTGCACGAACTTCAGGTAGTCCCCGGCATCGAACCAGCCGCCGGCGGCGTCGACGCGCGCACCCGTCGCGCTCAGCCCGCCGATCAGCGTTTCGCCGCGGTAAGACGGCTGCGCGTAGACGGCGGCCGCGCTGTCGCGCAGATGTGCGGGCGCGCTGCGCAGAGGCCCGGGGACATATTCGGGTCCGTCGCGCTGGGTCGCGAAGAACGACGCGGCGTTCGCGCTCAACGGCCCGTACAGCGCAGCGGCGCCGGCGACGCGCAGCGGCGGCGAGCGGCGCCCCGCGAAGGCGATCGTGTAGCGCCCCGGCGCGCGCACGCCGCTGAAGTCCAGCGTGTACACGACGTAGCGTGCGTTCCAGCGCGCGGGGCCGCGCGCGGCCCCACGCAGCACGACGCGCCCGTGGGGGCCGATCAGCGTGAAGGCGCGCGCGCGGACCGGCCCGGCGCTCATCGCCAGCGCGCGCTTGGGGGCGCCCTGGACGTAGCCGACCTGGTTGACGCGAAACAGCACCGGCTGGGGCGGCGGCGCGATCATGGCGCCAGCACGACGTCGCCCGTGCGCTCGATCCGCTGCCACCCCAGGCGGCTGCCGAGCAGCGCCGAGATGACGGCGTCGTACACGACGAGGTACATCACCTGGCGGTGGCAGAACTGCTGCAACGGCAGCGCCCACAGCGGCCGGCGGGACTCGCCGTCGAAGCCGAACGCCGACCACGCGAGCACCATCTGAAAGACGTTGAAGGCGCCCCAGTACGCGAGGATCGGCAGCGGGTCGAGGAATACGACGCTGTAGATCGCGAACAGGTCGATCAGCGGCGCCGTCAGAGGCAGCAGCAGCTGAAAGACGGCGAGCACGCCGATCGCGCGCGCGCCGCCGCGCTCCTCGCGCGCCCACAGCGCGCGGCGGTGCTTCCACATCGACTGGATCGTGCCGTACGCCCAGCGGCTGCGCTGGCGGTACAGCGCGCGCAGCGTACTCGGCGCCTCCGTCCACGCGCGCGCGCGGTGCTCGTAGACGACGTGCCAGCCGGCGCGGCCGATGTCCAGCGTGACGTCCGTGTCCTCCGCGAGCGTCGCGCCGGAGACGCCGCCGATGTCCGCGAGCGCCGCGCGGCGGAAGGCGCCGATCGCGCCCGGCACCGTCGGCGTCGCGCCCACCACCTCGTACATGCGGCGGTCGAGGTTGAAGCCCATCACGTACTCGATGTGCTGCCAGTGTCCGATCAGGCCGCGGCGATTGCCGACCTTCGTGTTGCCCGAGATCGCGCCGACGCGCGGGTCGCGCATCCGCTGCACGAGCAGCGCGAGCGTGTCGCGCTCGAACACCGTGTCCGCATCGACGGTCACGACGATCTCGTGGCTGCTCGCGACGAGCGCCCGGTTCAGCGCCGCCGCCTTGCCCGCGTTTCGCTGGCGCAGCAGGCGTACGCGCTCGATGCCGAGGCCTTGCACGATCACGCCCGTGGCGTCAGTCGAGCCGTCGTCGACGACGACGACCTCGAACTCGCCCGCGTAGCGCGAGCCCGCGAGGGAGCGCACGGCGCGCTCGATCCCCACCTCCTCGTTGTGCGCCGGCACGAGGATCGACACGGGCGGGGCGAAGTTGGTGTCCTGCGGCAGGCGCCGCACGCGCGCGATCTGGACGTGGGCGAGCACGAGCCCGACGAGCATCCGCAGCCCGACGAGGATCGTGACGAGCATCACCACGCGCGTGAGCCAGGTCGTGACGAGGCCGGCGATCGCGAGCATCGTGTCGAAGAGGCCGCCGCGCAGCCGCTGGCCGGCGCTCGCCGGCAACTGCGCCTGCGCGCGCGGGATGCCCGCCAGTTCCGCGACCGTCACGAAGCGAAAGCCCTTGGCGCGCAGCGCCGCGATCAGCTTCGGCAGGGCCGCCACCGTCTGGGCGCGATCGCCGCCCGCGTCGTGCATCAGAACGACGCCGCCGATCCCGCGGCGGATGCTCGGATCGGACATCACGTTGGCGACGATCGCCGGGACGCCTGGGCGGCTCCAGTCTTCGGTGTCGTAGTTGGCGAGCGCGATCGTGTAGCCGTCGCCCGCGAGCGCGCCCCACGCCTGCTGCTCGGCCGGTGTCACCGCTTCGGTCGTCGAGGAGTACGGCGGGCGCACGAGCCGCGGGCGCACCCCCGTGATGCCGCTGATCGCGCTCTCCGTCAGCGAGATCTGAAGGCGCGCCTCCCAACCCGGCAGCCCGGCGAGGTTGGCGTGCGTGAACGTGTGGTTGCCGAGCTCGAAACCGGCGCCGTACAGCATCCGCGTCACGTCGGGGTAGCGCACGACCTGGCTGCCGACCTCGAAGAACGTCGCCGGCACGTGTTCGGCGCGCAGGATCGCGGCGATCTTCGGCGTCCATTCGGGGCTCGGCCCGTCGTCGAAGCTGAGCGCGATGCGCCGTCCCGGCGGCGGCTGATGGGAGACCAGGCCGCCGCGGCCGTCGGCGACCAGCACGGGGTTCTGTCCCGCCAGCGGCGAGCCGGCCACCGAGCGGGCGCCTGTCCCCGCGGCGCCGACCGTCTTCGTCGTGAAGCCGTCCACGAGCAGCAGCAGCACGAGCATCCCCAGGCAGAACCCGAGCAGCAGGCGCCGCCCCCACGGGCGCCCCGCGGCGGCGTTCACGACGCGGCGACCAGGCCGCGGCTGACGGCGGCGAGCGCGACGCGGTCAAGCTCCGTCGCATGGCGCGCGGGCCGCAGCGCCACCAGGCGCCGGCGATGGCCGACCGCGGCCGACGCGAACACGGCGCCCGGGCGGGCGCTGCGGTGCGCGAACGGCGCCTGGCGCGCCTGCTGGAAGGGAATGCTCGAAAAGCCGATCGCCCCGGCGATCAGCCCGCCGAGCCACAGCGCCGACATGCCGCCCGTGAGGGCGCCGCCGGCCAGCACCCAGCGCCGGCGCCGGCCGCGCTCGTCGAGAAACACGGGCGGCTCGTGGCCGGTGGCCGTCCACACGACGTCCCCGCCGGCGCGGCGTATGTCCTCGGATACCCCCATCGCCGCGGATGGTGACGCATTCCGACGCCGCTCCCGGGCCGCGGAGGCCAGTCTTAAATGGATCTTTGCCGAGTCTTAACGTGCCGGATTCGACCCACCGGCTCCCTGGGCGCCTATGAGGACCCGCTGCGTGGCGAGGTGCTGAGCAGCGGCCTGCCGCGCAGTGCTGGCCCGCGGCGGGCTGCCCGCGCCCTGCGCGGGCGGCGCCCCCAGCAGCAGGACGAACATCGCGCCGCTGAGGCCGACGTGCTGAATCCGGCGCACGTTCATACCCCACCTCCCCTTGCGGTGGAGCTTCCGGACGGTGCGGTGGAGCTTCCGGACGGCTTGGACACGGGCATCCGCAAACGCGCGACCGCGACCGCTGACTTGGGCATGAGCGACTCCTTCTTTGACTGGCTGGTTGACCCTGGCACTGTCTGTGTCAAGCGAAGCGACGGCCCGGCCCCCACACCGGACGGGCGCATCTCACCGGCCTCCCAGCCCGACCCCGAATCGCAGGATCGGCCCGATAGTCCGGCGCCTGTGGTCGGCCAGCATGACATCCGGACAAGGCTTATCACGGTTAATGGACGATTGAACTAGTGACGGTCCAACGGACGTCTAATGGGGTTGCCCTAATGGTGAAACCGAGTGTGAAAAATTGTCACCTATGGTGCTACGTGTGCGTCGCCTGGGAGGGACGACAGGAGGTTCTCAAACGGTGAATCTACGTAGGGCGCGGGGGACGACAGGCCCGCCGGCGCCGCTTGCGCGTCAGGGCTTGCGCTCGCGCCAGCGTCCCGGCTCTAGGACCTGAAGTCCCGGCACCCGTGTGACTGGGGCGGCTTCCAAGTCGCCCACGCTTCGTCGCGCTCGCGTTCCCACTGGACGACGTCCATCCCGCTCCACGCCCCCCTGGCGGCGGCGATCGCACTCACCCGGCGCTGGCGCTCAGGCGCCGACTGGAAGTGCTCGCTCAGCGCCTCTTCGACGATCTGCGAGAAGCCGCGCATCCCGCGTTCGGCCGCCTCGGCCTTCAGGCGCCGGTGCAGCGGATCGGACAGCTCGACCGTCGTACGCATGTCTGCATTGTAATGCATCATGCTCGCGACGCTGATACGCGATGGAGAGTCGCGGACAGCACCGTGCTGCGATCATTGTCTACGCAGCCAGACGCGCTACACAAGCATCATGCAGCGATGATGGAGTATGTGCGACCAGACGCGCTACAATGACGCACATGGAGCGCGTCGGCATCCGCGAGATGCGCCAGCACCTGAGCCGCTATGCCAAGCGCGCCGGCGCCGGCGAGTCGTTCCTGATCACCGAGCGCGGCAACGAGATCGCGCAGCTCACGCCGGCGCCCGGTCGCTCTTCGGCGATCGACCGGCTCGTCGCCGAACGGGGCGCGCGGCGCGGGCAGGGCGATCTGCTCGCGGTGCTCGAGGAGCTTCCTTCGCCGATCCCCGGCCCGCCGAGCAGCGAGGTGCTGGACGAGCTGCGTGACGAGCGCCTGTAGCGGCTTGCCCGACTATCTCGACACCTCGGCATTCGTCAAGCTCGTGCGCTCGGAGCCCGAGAGCGGCGCACTACGCCGGGAGCTGGTTGACACGGAGCTGATCAGCAGCACGCTGCTGATCGTCGAGGGACGCCGCGCCGCCAAGCGCTACGGCAAGCTGGCGCTCCGACGCGCTCGCGCTGCGCTCACCGCCATCACGCTGGTCCCGCTCGACGAGGCAGTCCTCGACATCGCCGCCGAGCTGGACCCGCCCGAGCTGCGCTCGCTCGACGCGCTGCATCTGGCGACGGTCCTCAGCCTCGGCGAGGATCTTGGACGCCTCTACTGCTATGACGCCCGCCTCAGCGCGGCAGCGTTGGAGTTCGGCGTCGACGTGGCTCAGCCTGATTGACGGCGCCCTTTACACCAGCCTGCCCTGGCGCCGCGGGCCTCACCCCCGCAGCGCCTGCTCCACCTGCTCGCCGCGCTCGCTCAGCCGCCACGCGTTCGCGCCACCGCGCGGGTGGCCGTCACCGGCGTTTTCGAGCAGACCCAGCAGCAGCAGGCGGTTCAGCAGCTTGGAGATCTGGCCCTGGTCGGTCATCCCCGCCGCCGCACCGACGTCGCGGTTGGAGGCACCCGGGTGCTGGGCGACGGCTGCGAGCACGCAGATCGTGCGGTACGTCAGGCGCATGTTCAGACCCTCCAGCGGATTGCCGCCGGCGAGCACGTGGTTGGCGCCCGCGCCCGCCGGAGCGGGGCGCTCGGTCTCACGCCGCGCCGCCGCCACGCCCAGGTACGGCAGCACGATCATCCCCATCAGCTCGCCGAGCAGGTCGATCAGCGGCGCCACCTGGCGGCGGCGCTGCGGCGGGCCGACGCCCGCCGCCGCGCGCGCGTGCAGCACCGCGAAGACGGCGCCGACGACGCCCTCCGCCGTCAGCGGCGGCGGCTGTGCGGGCGGCCGGGGCGGGGGAGCCTTGCTCATCTCGGCGCGACCCTCGTCGACCGCGGCGATCAGCGCGTCCATGATCCGCGCGCGGCGCTCCAGCGCCACGGGACCGGCGCCGAGCACCTCGACCACGAGCAGGGCGCGCGCGCCCGGGTTGGCGTCGAGGAACCCGAGCAGCGCCGCGAGCCCCGCGCGCAGGCGCTCGCGCCAGCCCTGCGCCGCCTCGTACTGCGGCAGCACCGCGGCGCTCACGCGCCCGATCGCCTCGTCGAACGCCGCCAGAAAGCACGCCTCGCGGTCAGGGAACTGCTCGTAGAACGTCCTGCGCGAGACGCCGGCGCGGGCGACGATGTGCGCGACCGTCACCGCCCCCGCGCCGTGCTCGGCGACGACCTCCGCCGTCGCCCCGAGGATGCGCTGGCGCTGGACCTCCGCGACCGCGGCCGAAGCCGGCCGCGAGGGCGCGGGGCGTGTACGGCGCGCCCCGCGCCTGCGATCGGTGGGTGGCATCAGCGCCGGCACCTACCTGCCCTTGCCGGCGCTGCCCTTCTTGGCCTTCTTGCGCTTCTTGGTCTTCCTGTGCTTCTTTTTGGCCTTCTTCTTGACCTTGGTGCAGCCGGTGACCTTGATCTTCGTCGTCTGCTGCACGACCGCCCCGTTCTGCCCGGTGATCGTCGTGGGCATCGTCAGCGGGCTCGCGCAGAGGCTGCCGACGGCGGAGAGCCCGGAGTGCGGACCCTCCGGTAGGTTCAACTCGAAGCTGCCGATCGGCGCGTCTGGGACCGCAAAGAACGACGCGCTCGTGATCCCGGCCTTGCTGATGTTGACGTGCCCGACGAGCAGGATCGTGACGCCTTCCCCTTGCAGGACGACGTCGATGTCGGGGAACGCCGCGCCACCATGCGACACCAGATACGCCGGTCCGACCACGGGGTTCTTGAAGATCGGCGTGACCGCCGTCCCCACCCCGATGTTCGACCCTTCACCACAGGAGGCGGGGTTCGCGTTGAACACCGCTTCCGGACACGCCTGCTGAATCGTCGAGAGCCTGGCCGGCAACTGCTTGGGCAATGTGACCGCGACGCTGTGGATGTTGGCCTGTGTCCCCTGGGGGTAGCTGACCTTTACGTCCAGCGCGGCGCCGCCGTTGCGACTGGTCTTCGCCGGGCTCGACACGGAGAACAAGGGGTGGAACGGCAGGTTCGCGCAGTTCGCCGCCTGAAAGTGGCTGGACACCGGCGCCTGTGTTCCCTGCGTGCTCGTGATCGTCCCTCCCACCGCGAGCGGTTCGCAGCTGGTCGGGTTGAAGATGAACCCGGGCCGGTCGACCGTCACGTTCACGGTCCGTAGATCCAACGGGATGCCCTGCAGAATCGTGGGCAGAGGGTCGCTGGTGACCGTGAGCGCCGTTGTCGCCGGGTCCACGCTGATCGCGGCCCTGACGACGACTGTGCCGAGGTTGAACGGGCCAGCGACAGCCGGCACGACGATGCTGAGCCCGAACGGCGAGCCCTTGTAAGGACCGGTCAGGTAGACATTTCCGCCGAGATAGAACGGGTGCGGCCCGACGCCGGCGCCGACGGTGGTGTGCCCGATCAGGCTTTCCTGGCCGCAAGCGCCCTGCGCGGCCTGGGGTTCGCCGCACAGCGGCACACTCTTGAGCACGCCCAGCAGCCCCGGTGGGGTCCTCAGCGTGATCGAGCTGAGGTTCTGATCCTGATCGCCACGGCTGAACGTCGCCGTAAACGAGGTGAATCCACCCGCCTGCGTGCCCGTCGAGCCCGCCGCGAATGACGGCGCGAATCCGCCGACGCAACCCGTGTCGATACTGAAGCTGTCCGTCAGCAGCGTGTCCGGACCACTGAATGGCGCCGACCACGGCATCAGGTCGCCGCTCGTCGTGAACGTCCCGCAGCTCTCGGGCGTGGCCAGAGGCGCACGCGGTCCACCGAAGAAGCTCAGCTTCAGCTCGCTGAACGGCAGCTGCGGATTGTCGTCGAACGTGGTCGTCAACTGGCCCGTGACCGGGTCCGCAACCACGTGACCAGCTAGCTTCAACAGGGCGCCGTCTCCCTCGGCAGTCACGTAAAGCGCCAGCAGCGAGCCGAACGGGTTGTTGCCTTGCTGCGCCAGATATACCGCGCCCTGCAGCGGATCCGGCAGCAGTGGCGTATCGATCTCGACTGTTCCGATCTTCGACGCGTCCGGGCAACTCGGCTCATTTGAATCGTTTAGGCCGATTTGCGCCGGCGAGCACGCCTGCAACCCATCAGCGGCGGACGGGTCGATCGACATACCTGCCGGCAATGCGATCGCCGCGTCTTTCAAGTCTGCTGTCGCGAGCCCTTCGACTTCCGGCTCTTCTTCTCTAGCAAGGTCTGGGACTTCCTGAGGAACTTTCAAAGTGACGGTCACGCCCGTCGGCGAGTCGGCCTGCGAGCTTTCCGTCTGGATCGCAAGCGAGGACGTGAACCCCAGTCGGTCACAGCCGACAAGGGGCGGGCTGGTGGACGTGACGCTTGAAAACGTGTTCTGCTGTTGCCAGGAATCCGCGCGGGCGGTGATTGTCAGCGGTTCGCCCGAGCAC
>DATBOY010000031.1:0-67026 GCA_036561645.1 Solirubrobacteraceae bacterium | reverse complement strand
AACGCCACCGGCGTGTTCCCCGACAGGTTCTTTTCGACAGGGTTCCCAAAGAGACGCACGACGATACGATCGAGCGTGATCTGCGGGACATCCGTCGTGATCGTTCGCAGCACGTACCCCTGCGGCGTCGGGACCACGCTCGCGGACAGCACGTGCGTACCGTTGAGCTTGTCGATAAATCCGAACTGCGCCGCGAACCCGTGTTCGGGGGTTATGTTGTATACGGGGCTGTTAATCGAGGCCAGCCCTTCGGGGCTGGTGACGATGTGCCCAATGATCGTGTCCGCCGGGCAGCCAGCGCCGGCACCGAGCTGCGCGAACGTGCACTGGGGCGTGGCGAGCGCGCTGCCGGCCAGCCCGACGGGGAGGTCGACCACGATGTCCTTCGGGTCGCGGACGCTCGTGTGCACCACCTGCGATTCGGCGGCCAGCCGCCGCTCGTTGTTCATGTCGATGGTCGTCGTGAATTCGTACGGGTGCCCGCCGGCCCGCGTATCCGGTTCACCATCCGAGCCCGCCATCAGCGCGTTGAAGCTCGCGAACCCGAACACGGGCGTGGACCCCACAGGGGTCTGCGAGCTCGCCGCGGCTTCCGCGACGCCGCCGCCGGAAACCGTCGCGGTGCTCCTCAACGGGCCCGTCACGCCCGCTGGGACCGTCACGAAGAGGTACATTTCCAGTGTCTGGTCGGGCGCCAACGCGATCGGGAACACGCATTCCGAGACGCCCGGACAGAGAAATTCACCGAGATTTTCCAGGAGCCCCGACCAGAAGAAGTTGGTCCGATGCACCGTCATACCGGCGGGCAGCACATCGCTGAGGGTGATCTGGCTGCCATCCGTCGGCACACTGCCGACGTTACGCACCGTCACCACATACACGTCGCAATCAGTAGCGGCGAAAGACGCTTCGGTGGGATCCGCGCTCGTGCACGGTCCGCCCGCGGTGAAGCTGCTCGGCGACGCGAACGATTCGACCGTCAACCTCGCCGACGGGCTCGCTGCGCCCGCGGTCGACCCGCCGGCCAGCGCACAACAGAGGGCCACAAGGATCGCGGCGAAGCCTGCCGCGCCGCGCCGTATTCCGATGATGTTCATTTCTTACCCCCCGCCTTGGAGTGACCGTTGTGCCGGCGCGAACCACCGCGCCGCCTGCCCCTGCGTGTCTTTCGCTTCTTGGGCTTCGCCTTGTGCCCCGGCTTTGGTTTTGCGGCGGGCGCCTGTGCGAGGTTCCCCGGGCCAGTGAACGCGGCGCTCCCCGCGCCCTCCAGCACAGGCGCTCCGCTGGGTGCGCCGTGGCACGCTTCGCCCTGACACGCCGCCGAGGCGGAGCCGGGGGCGATGCACGGGTCACTCGCGGTGCAGATCCGCGCGTCGTAATAGTCCACCGCGGTATCCGTATCCTGCGCCATCAGAGGGTCCGCGGTGCGGAACACCACGTTCGCCCCCGTCGCGTCACTGCCGACCAACTGCACCACGCTTGCCTGCGCGACCGCCGCCGTGTCCCTCCCGTCGGAGATCAGATACACGTGCCCTTCGTGGTACTCATATACGTTCTGTGCGTATTCGATGGCGCCGGTGGTCGTGTTCCTCCCGACCGGCACATCGTCGAGCGCATGCGGCGTCAACGCCACCGGGCTGCGGAAGAACACATACGCGCCATCGTGCGACATCGTCGGATCCTCACGCTGCGGACCGCCTTCGCGGGGTCCGCTGAAGGGTTCGACGATGCGTGCGTCGCCCAGACCAGCGTTGCCGTTGTCGTTGAACCCGCGCTCGCCGATCGACAGGCGCACGAGCGAACCGGTCTGGGCGTCATAGCGATAAACCTGCGCGGCGCCCAGCGAACCCGCGGCATCGGCCGTCAACGCCGCATGGCTCGTGAACACCAGGAACCGCCCGTCCGGCGTCACGTTCATGACCCCCGGTCCGATTTGCCATTGTGCCGAATCCGCACCTTCGAAGCCGACGTTTGTGCTCGACAGCGTCGCGATGAACACGGTGTGCCCTGCAGGGTGCGCCGCGTCACGCTCGAACAGATACAGGTTCTCCCCGCCGTTGCGCGCCGCCTGACCCTGGTCGTTGGCGGTGGTGCTCAACACCCCCTTCGCGACGAAGTACACTTGCGACCCATCCGGCGAGATCGCCGTGAGGTTCTGCACCCGCGGGCCGCGACCACTGCTGTCGCCCACCGACACCGCCAGCAGATTGTGCCCCGCCGGATTCCCAAAGTCGTACTCGTACAGGTTGCAACCATTCAAACCAACGGTTCCTGGACAGCCGCTGTCCGGTTCGCCGCCCGCTCCATCCGAACCATCGCCGCCTGTGCTGTCCTCGCTGGCGTTGTCCGTGAGCTGCTGGGTGCTCGTGAAGAACACCTTCGACCCATCCGTCGACGCCGCCTCGAAGCCCGCCGTGCTCACAGGCGAGCCCAGGCACGCTTCGCCGGTGCAGTCCAGCGGCGAGCGAACCGAGATAGGCACCGTCCGCGAACCATCGATGCGCGCATACAGCGCGCCACTGGGCACCGGAGTGTGCGCGTTCACACCCGAACCCGACTTGCATTCCGCCGCGGTGAAGAACACCGTGCCGCCATCGGCCGACAGTGCTCCATATGGGTCCGAGACATTGCCTCCGACGACGGTCGAGCAGACGCTGATCAGGTCTGTGCTGCCCGCTCCGCCGCTGACACCGACCAGGACCGGCTGGGAGTTACCCACATCCGCATATTCCATAAGACTAATTAGCCCTGTCGTATGATCGAACGACCATCTGGCGTCCGGGTTCTGTTCGTAGACGACGTGCGAGAAATCGGCAGTCGCGACCGTCCCAGAAAACTCAATACCGCGTGCCGTACCCGCGGACGGCGGAGTCAACGGGCCGACACTCACGAACGACCCATCCGGTCGCCGCACATATAGCACCAGATTCCCCGCCGTGCCGGCCGTTGCGAACAAGCCGGTGTCGGCAGCGACGTTGAGCAACACCGGCGTCTGCGATACGAACTGCGTCGCCGCGGGCGCAAGCTGGCTCATCGTCCAACCGCCGCTCCCGCGTGAAAAGGTCAGCGTTTCACCGACCGTGCCACTGAGCGCATTCGAGGTGCCGACCGAGCCGAACAGCTGAAGCGCGGGCATCAGCATACGCGAACCATCTTCGGAAAACTCAGGACGGTTACCGAACGCCTCGCCGACCTGCGCGCCGTTCTTCTGGGCTGGAGTGATCATCTCGTACGCGCGATTGTCGGGCAGACCCGCGCCGGCGGTGTCGTAGCGGAAGGTGTGGTCGTCGCTGTAGACGGTCCCGACCGCGTTGCTCGTCACGACGCGTACGTGGTAGGTGGTGTTCGGGGTCAGGCCGCTGATCTGCTGGGTGACGGTCTGGTCGCTGCTGCCCGAGCCGATGTCCGCCGGCGTGGAGGGCGTGCTGTTCCCGTAGGAGGCGCTCGGGCCATACTGGAACTGGTAGGTCGTGTCGGCGCCCAACGGGTTGATCTGCGCGCGCAGAGTCGCGCCGCCGGACGCGACGTTTGAGATCGTGACGCTGTCGACCCGCGCCGCCGGGACCGTCGAGAACGTTTCGTCGGGTCCCGCGACCGTGCCCGCCGCGTTGACCGCGACGACACGGTAGTGGTAGAGCGTCCCCGGCTGCAGGCCCGAGAGCGCGGCGCTCGCCGCCGCATCGACGATACCCGCCCCCAGATCGCCCGCGGGCACAGGGGCACTCGTGCCATAGCCACTGGTGGTGCCGTATTCGAAGCGATAGGTCGTGTCGACCCCGTCGGGGTTGACCTGCGCCTGCAGGTTCGCGGTCGTGTTCGTTTCCGCGCTCGCTGACGTGCTGTCCACCCGGGGCGGGCCGACCAGCTGATCGAGCCCCTGGTTCGTGCCGTTGGCGTTGGCGACAACCAGCCGGTAGTGGTGGACGCTGCCCGCCGCCAGACCCGAGATGTTCGCGCTGACCGCCACCGGGCCGCTGCCCGCCCCGATTTCCGCGGCGGACGGTGTGCACGGCGCGCTGTGCCCATACACTTCGCTGGCGCCGTAGACGAAGTGGCAGTCGCTCAGCGCGACGCCGTCAGGGTTGACCGTCCCGTTCAGCGTCGCCGCGGTCGGCTGCACGTTCGACGCCGCTTCGGTGAGCGCATCGGGGACCGTCAGATCGCCACCGAAGACATCCACCGCACCACCTTCGCCTTCGCGGTAATCACCCACGAACAGACGATGCGTTTCCGGGTCCACAGCCAAACCCTGCAGAGAGCCGAAGGACCCCGCCGGGGTGCCCGTCAAGCGCCCCAGGAACACGCCCGCCGCGCTGAACTCGTCGACAACGCCGACGTC
Source organism: Solirubrobacteraceae bacterium (assembly GCA_036561645.1). GTDB lineage: Bacteria > Actinomycetota > Thermoleophilia > Solirubrobacterales > Solirubrobacteraceae > Palsa-744. Next base: position 62,687 of record DATBOY010000031.1, on the reverse strand, counting down.
GACGCCCCGTTCGACGTGCTGTTCGGCTACGAAGATCTCGCCGTTGGCGCCATCGACCGCCAGGCCGTGCAGGTTCGCCTGGTTCCCAAACGCGCCGGCCGGGGTGCCCGTGAGCGTGAACAGGAACTTGTAGACCTCCGGCATCCCCGACACCGGTTCGAACACATCCACCACACCCTGTTCGGTATCGGTGACGAGCACCCGTCCACTGGACCCGTCGACAGCGACCTCGGTCGGACCGCTGAAGGAGACGCCCGACCCGGGGTCTTCCAGGCGCGTGAGATACGCCTCGCCACCCCCCGCGGCAGGCGTGAAGACATCGACCGCCTGGTGGTTGGGGTCCGCTACATACACGTCGCCCGCAGCCCAATCCCCCAACGCGCCAGAGCCATCGACAGCGACGACGCTTTCATCGCCGCCGCATTCAAAGCAACCGAACGCCGCGCTCGGGGTATCCGTCCCCCTCCACGCGTTCTGAAACGCGCCCGAGGCCCCGAACACCGCCACAGCGCCTTCCGTGGTCCCCGCCTCGTCCCCCGCGGTGTAAACCTGCGGTTCCCCTGTCGCATGACCAACCGCGACACCGTCGTGCAGATACGACAGGGCCGGTTCCTGCGCGAACTGCCCCAGGAACCCCCCCGAAGACGCACCGAATCGATCCAGCCGATAGAGGTCCTGGTTGCCGATGTCATCGGCCACATACAGTTCGCCGGAGTCCACCGTCAATCCATGCACGGTCCCCAGCGGGCCCGGCAAGCCGACCGGCCCCCCCGGACTCGACGAAGGCACTTCCGTGATCCGCGAAAGATATTCGTGCGTGATCGCGCCAAACGCCCCCACACACCCGAACATCAACAAGGAAGTCAAGCCGAACACAGACACAAGCCAGACCACCAGCGACCGACGCACACTCGTCAGGAACACGAAAACCCCTCCCAGGACACGGAGGGGCACGCCCCTCGCCAACAAGACAAAGAACGCACACCAAGCCCCACGCGCGAACGCGACGATCCGCGCAAACGCCACAACACGCGCCAGTCCACCGCGCGCGAGAAACCAACCCGGCCCGCGTGGCCGGAGCGAGCCGCCAACCAACAGCGGCGAAACGGCCTAGAAGCTAGAAGCCCCGGCCAAGAGAGAGAGAGAGAGAGAGAGATGCGTCAGCGATGCTGATGCATCTGGTTACGGCCCCTGCTGGAGCAGTAACGACCCTCGACACGTCTGTTCGATCCGAACTCACGCGAAACACGTCTCCCTCGTAAAACTTGCGATCAACGTCCCTCTCCCAAGGAAACCCTGCGAATGCACTGAAAGCCGGCCGCAGAGGCCGAGCCCCAACCCGATCCTATGTTTTCTGACAACCCGGCACCAGACTGTGGTCCCCGGTCACGGACTACTATACGCAGACTGTACGGCGCATGTCAAGCCTAAAACTTTTGGGGCGGCTCCGCGGCTGCGACATCGGCGCGTACGGGCCACCACCGACTGGCGCAGAGCCGCGTCCAGGCGGCGTGCGAAACCAGTCAGCGCAGGCGCAGGACCGTGAAGCCCTTCGAGGGGTTCGTGCCGCCCGCCGGCTGCGCGAGCGTGCCGAGCACCTCGCGCGCGACGGTCGCCCCGCGCAGATAGGAGCCCAGGCGCGCCGCGTAGTCCACGCCGAACGTCGGCGTGCCCCAGGGCGAGAAGTCGCGCGCGCCGATCACCGCGAGCTTGACGCGCTCGCGGCGCAGCCTCGCCACGGCCGCTTCTTCTTCGCCGGCGCTCGCGAGCAGGCCGGGCAGCACCGTCAGCTCGCGCAGCGCCGGGGGGCGGTCCGCCATGAAGTACAGACCGCCGTCGACAGGGGCGGCGAGCACGCGCTCGCCCGGGCGGCTGAGGGCGTCGATCCTGCGCACGGCGCCTCGCAGCGCAGGGGCCGCGGCGGCGCTCGTCAGGAACGTGCCGCGCGGCGTGTGCACGGGCGTGGCGTCGTGCACGTACAGCCCCCCGAGCGCGTACGCGGCGAGGCCGGCCGCTACGAGTCCGAGCGCGCCGAACGACGCGACGCGCGCGTGCGGGCCGCGCCCTGCCACGCGCGCGTGCACGATCGCGAGCGCCAGCACGAGCGGCGCCGCGTAGTAGGGGGAGTAGGAGCCCTCCGTCGTGAACGCGTTGTACGCGCGCAGGCCGAGCACGGCGGCCGCGACGATCAGCGCGGCGTCGGCGGGCCACGCGCCGCCGAGCGGCGAGGGGCCGCGCCGTGCGAGGCGCAGCGCCGCCAGCGCGGCGGCGCCGAGGCCCAGCGCCGGCAGCCAGCTCATGCCCAGCATCAGGTGGCGCGCCTCCAGCTCGATCGCGGCGCGCTGTGTGGCCAGGACGCCGCTCGCGCGCAGCGCGCCGTCGGCCGCGAGCAGTCCGAGCGCCGCTGTCGCGAGCGGCCACAGCGCGCCGATCGCCGCCGGCACAAACGCGAGCGAGCCGGCGCCGCCCTGGCCGAAGCGCCCGAGCTGTGCGCTCCACGGGCCGCCGACGGCGGCGGGACGCGCGCCCCAGCCCGGACTGGACGGAGGGCTCCCGTGCAGGTACCAGCCGGAGGGGTGGCTGCCGGGCCAGCCGCCGCCGGACGGCGCGCGCCCGCTCCAGCCCTCCGCGCTCTTCACGAGCGCGGCGAGCAGACCGACGTAGATCGCTGCGCGCGCGGCGAGCGCGGCGAAGCTCGCGAGCGTGAACGGCATCCACGCCCGCTGCGTCCGCGCGCCGACGTGGATGAACTTCGCGGGCCACAGGTTTTCCGCGAACAGCGTGCCGAGCCCCACCTGCGCGGCGAACCCGCCGAGCACGATTGCGGGCAGCGCCAGCGCCGGCAGTCCCAGACGCAACGTCACGCGCAGCGCGGCCGATCCCTCTCCCATCCGCCACCCCGCGACGGTGTACGCGGCGAGCGCGGCGGCGGCGGCGAGCGCGAACTCGGGGCGGGTCAGCGCGACGAGCCCCGCCATCGTCCCGGCCGTCAGCAGCCGGCCGTGGGCGAGCGCGAGCAGCGTCGCGAGCAGGAACAGCAGCCCGAACGTGGCCGAGTCCGTGTGCGGCAGGACGAAGTTGAAGGCCGTGCCGGAGAAGCCGATCGCGAGCAGCACGGCGCCCGCGAGCACAGCCGGCAGCGGCTCCAGCCAGCGGCGCGCGAGCGCGTAGAAGACGGCGAGGATCGCCGCCGTCTGCGCGAGCCCGAACGCGTACGCGGTCGCGAAGCTCGTGCCGAGGAGCTTGAACGCGAGCGCGAGCGAGTAGAGGCCGAGCGGGCCGTACCAGTAGCGCACGTCGCGGTACGCGAGCGCGCCGTGCTTGACGAGGTCTGCCGTCGTCAGCTCGGCGCCCGCGTCGATCTCGGGCATCCCCCAGCGCCGCCACGTCAGCGCCGTCAGCGCGGCGAAGCAGGCGCCGAGGGCGAGCGCCGCCCAGCGGTCGCTCACGCCGGCGCGAGGCGGGGGACGACAGCGCCGAGCAGCACGCGCAGCTGGCGGCGGGCGACGAGGCCGAGGCCCGCGAGGTAGGCGAGGCAGCCGATCAAACCGGCGGCCGTGGCCTGTGCGAGGTCGGCGCCGAGTGCGCCGCCGAGCGCCCAGCCGCTGCCGAACGCGAGCGCCGCGAGCGCGAGGAAGCGCGCGCCGTCGCGGCCGAGCTGGAGCGCGACCGCGCGCGTGCCCTCACGCCCGGCGCCGCCGAGCAGCAGCGCGCCCGCGAGCGTCGCGGGCGCGATCCAGAACGCGCCGACGGCGCCGTTCGCGCCCCACAGCGCGGCGCCGGCGGCGCTCGCGCCCACGTGCAGCGCGAGCAGCGCGGGCACGAGCGCGCCGAGCAGGCGCGTGCGCCCGAGCGCGAGCAGCACGGGCAGCAGGAAGTTGACGAGCAGCGCCGCGACCGTCCACGGCACGAGCAGCAGCGCGAAGCCGCGCAGCGTGTGCACCTGCGCCGCCGACAGGCTGTGCGGCAGCAGCGCGTGCACGAGCGGCGCGCCCGCGGCGATCAGCCCGGCGAGCGCGGGGGCGACGAGCAGCATCGCGTAGCGAAAGCCGCGCGGAACCGTGCTCGCGAGCAGCGCGCGGCGGCGCGCGCGCGCCTGGCGCGTGAGGTCGGGGATGCTCGACATGCCGAGCGCCATGCCCGTGCCGGCGACGAGGTAGCTCGCGAACAGGTACGCGTACGAGAGCACGGTCGTGGAGCCTGCGGCCGAGCGGCTCGCGAACGCGAGCGTGATCACGAACAGCAGGTTGAACGCGAGGTAGATCGACGTGCGGCCGAGCACCGTGGCGCAGTCGCGCAGCAGTGTGGCGAGCGGGCGCAGTGCAGGCGGGAGGCCGGGGGAGCGGCCGGGCGCCTGTGGGAGCAGCGGCGCGTGGGGCGGCGCGGGCACGCCCGGCTCGACGGGCACCGCGCTGGCAAGGCGCGGCACGTACCTGGGGCTGCGCCGTACCCCCGCCAGCATCCACGCGCACGTGACGACCGACATCGCCGCCATCGACCATCCGAGCGTCTGCACGCCGGCGCGGCCCATCAGCGCGAGGAACGCGATCAGGCCGGCGGCGGCGCCGCAGGAGTAGGCGGCGGCGATCGTCGTGAAGCGCCCGCGGATCGCGAGCACCGTGGCGCCGCCGGAGGCCCACAGCTGCAGGGCCATCGCCACGCCGAGCACGGGCAGCGCGGCGGCCGTCACGTGCCGGCCTGCCGTCTTCAGGCCGGGGGCGATCAGCGCGGCGACGGGGCCGGCGAGCGGGCCGGTGAGCACCAGCACCCCGGCTGCGATCAGAGCGAGCACGACCGCGAAGCGGCGCACGCTGAGACGCGCGCCCGGTTCCACGAGCAGGCCGACGGACGTCAGCCGCAGGCTCTGGCTGAACACGCCGAACGTCGAGTACAGCGCGAACGCCACGAAGAACCCGTCGGTGCGCGCGTTCGTGCCGAAGCGGCTGAGGTACAGCACGGCCTGGATCGCGGACGCCGCGGCCATCGCGAACGTTGCCAGCGACATCGCCATCCCCGCGCGCGCGCCGCTCAATGGCCGCGCCGCGGGCTCGCGCGATCTGGCGCGAGCCGGAACGGCCCCCGCGCTCCCCGCGCCGGCACCGGTCACGGCGCCCCGTTCGCGTAGTGCGCGGCGATCGTCGCCGCAGGCAGCGCCTGGCTGTAGATCGCCAGTTCGTCCAGGGCGCCGGCGCCGAACAGCGCGCTGCCGGCGCGCGAGAACAGGTAAAGGGTCGAGTTGGCGAACGCGCCGGCGCCCGTGCCCGCGCCGCCCTGCGCAAAGCTGACGGGCTGGCCGTCCACATACGGCACGATCTCGCCGCCCGAGGCGGCGGTCGTGTCGAGCACGAACGCGTAGTGGTGCCACACGCCGGCGCTGGGGCGCGCGAAGAAGATGCTGTTGCGCGAGCCGCCGATGCCGATGCCGACGCCGAACGTGCCGCCCATTTCCGGGGCGTTGGGATCGACGAGCAGACCGCCCGCGGTTTCGTTGAAGTTGGGGGTCAGCTCCATCGCCAGCGCGTCGTTGTTGGCGTACGCGGTCCACTTCATCCAGAACTCGACCGTCAGCTGGCTGCTGGCGGAGAGGTTCAGCGGCACGGCGCCTGAGTCGCTGCTTCCGTTGAAGGCAAGCGCCGTGTCCGCTTCGCCGAGGATCGCGCCTTCCAGGCCGAACGCGCCGCCCGCGATCGTGCCGTTCGCGCTGCCCTTCGCGTCGTGGATCGTCGGGCCGGCGCTCTCGTCCAGGCGGTAGTAGTGCGTAAGGCCCGAGGTGCCGAGCACCATCGCGCTGTAGCTTTCCGCGCGCACGACGATCGTCGCGCTCGCCGTCGCGCTCGCGCCGGCGCTGTCGATCACGCGCACGGCGACCGTGTGCACGCCGGCCGTGGCGAAGCTCGTGGCGAGCGTCGGCGTGGCGCCCGTGTCGGTGCTGTAGCTGCCGCCGCCCGTCACGTCCCACTGGTAGTCCACGATTTTCGCGCCGGGGTCGCTGGAGGCGCTCGCGTCGAGCGTCACGCTCTGGCCGGGCGTCGCGGCCGCGGGCGCTTTCAGCACGGCGCTCGGCGGCCTGACGGTCCCGTGCGAGTTGTAGTGCTGGAAGATCGCACCGGCGCTGAGCGGTCGGCTATAGAGCGCCAGGTCGTCGAGCGCGCCGGCGCCGAACAGCGCGCTGCCGGCGCGGGACATCAGATACAGCGTCGAGTTGGCGAACGCGCCGGCGCCCGTGCCCGTGCTCTCGAGCTGGTACGCGACGGGCTGGCCGTCCACGTACGGGACTATCTCGCCGCCCGACGCCGCCGTCGCGTCGAGCACGAACGCGTAGTGGTGCCAAACGCCAGCGCTCGGGCGCGCGAAGAAGACGCTGTTGCGCGAGCCATTGATGCCGATGCCGACGCCGAACGTGCCGCCGAACTCCGGCGCGTTGGGGTCCACGAGGAAGCCGCCGGAGTTTTCGTTGAAGTTCGGGGTGAGCTCCATCGCCAGCGCGTCGTTGTTGGCGTACGCGTTCCACTTCAGCCAGAACTCGACCGTCTGCTGACTGGAGCCGGAGAGGTTGAGCGGGACGGCGCCGGAGTCGCTTGAGCCGTTGAAGCCCAGAGCCTTCGTCGGGTCGCCCAGCACCGCTCCTTCCAGGCCGAACGCGCCGCCTGCGATCGTGCCGTTGGCCGTGCCCTTTGCGTCGTGGATCGTCGGCCCCGCGGGCTCCCCCAGCGGGTAGAAGTGGGTGACGCCGGGCGTGCTCAGGACCGCGTCGGGGTAGTCGCTGACGCCCTGTTCGAGCACCGTCACGCTCGCCGTCGTCGTGCTGCTCAGGCCGCTGTTGTCGGTCACCTGCACGCCGACTTTGTGCAGGCCGACCGCGGCGAACGACGTGCTGAGACTCGCCGTGGCGCCCGTGTCGGTGGTGTAGCTGCCGCTGCCCGTCACGTCCCACTTGTAATCGACGATCGTGCCCTGGTCGCTGGAGGCCGAGGCGTCGAGTTTCACCGTCTGGCCCGTCAGCGCCGTGCTCGGCGCGGAGGACAGTCGCGCCACGGGCGCGAAGTTGCCGACCTGCAGCGGCGCCGTCGTGTAGTCCCAGCCTCCGTTTGAGTCCGTCACGCGCAGGCCGACGTTGACCGTCTGCGCGGTGGCGTAGGAGGTGCTGACCGTCGGCGCCGTCGTCGTCGTCTCGTACGCGCCGTCGCCGTTTAGATCCCATTCGTACTTTTTGATGCCTCCACCCGCATAGCTCGAACTCGACGCGTCGAACGTCACGCTCTGGCCGGGGCGCACGGGCGCGGGCGCGGCCACGAACGACGCCACCGGGCGCGGGTCGCTGCCGTTGTCCTGGAAGTGTTCTGCGATGCGCGCGGCGCTGAGATCGCCGCTGTAGATCGCCAGCTCGTCGAGCGAGCCGTTGCCGAACAGCGTTTTGCCGGCGCGCGAGAACAGGTATAGGGTCGAGTTGGCGAAGGCGCCGGCGCCGACGCCTTTGCCCTCCTGCTGGAAGGCGACGGGCTGGCCGTCGACGTACGGCGTCACCTCGCGTTCGGCCGGCTGCGCCGGGTCGAGCACGAGTGCGTAGTGGTGCCACACGCCGGCGCTCGGGCGCGCGAAGAAGACGCTGTTGCGCGAGCCGCCGATGCCGATGCCGACGCCGAACGTGCCGCCGAACTCGGGCGCGTCGGGGTCCACGAGGAAGCCGCCGGCGACTTCGTTGTAGTTCGGCGTCAACTCCATCGCCAGCGCGTCGTCGTTGCCGTAGGAGCCCCACTTCAACCAGAATTCGACGGTGAGGGCGCTCTGGCTTGAAAGGTTCATCGCGATCGCGCCGGAGCCAGCCGGTTCGCCCTCGGCGGGGTTGCCGGCGCCGGGGAAGCGCACGGCCGTGTCGCTGTCGCCGGCGACGGCGCCGAGCACGCCGAAGACGGCCGCGCTCAGAGTGCCGTTGGCGGTGCCCTTGGCGTCGTGGATCGTCGGGCCGGCGGACTCGTCGAGGCGGTAGTAGTGCAGCAGGCCGGGCGTCGCGCGCACGCCGTCGGCGTAGCGGCTGACGCCCGTGCTGACGACGTTCTCGCTGACAGTGTTCGTCGCCACATTGCCAGCGGCGTCGGCGACGCGCACGCCGACGGTGTGCGCGCCCGCCGTGGCGAAGCTCGTGCTCACGCTCGGCGTCGTGCCCGTGTCGGTCTCGTACACCCCGTCGCCGTTGAGGTCCCACCGGTAGTCGCCGATTGTCCCGCTCAGATCGGTGGAGCCGGCGGCGCTGAGGGCCACGGACTGACCGATCGCCGCCGGGTTCGGCGAGCTGGCGAGGCTCGCGCTCACGGGGTTGCGCACCGTGATCGTGCGCGCCGTCGTGTCTTCCAGACCTCTGCTGTCAATGACCTTCAGGATCGCTTCGTACACGCCCGGTTTGGCGAACGTGTGCGTGAGCGTCGCGGTCGTGCCCGTTTCGATAGTGAAGCCGGCTCCTTCCAGATTCCACAGGTGGTTTTTGATGCTCGCCCCAGCCGGGTCGAACGTGCCGGAGGAGTCGAGTTTCACCTGCTGGCCGACGAGCACGGTGCTCGGCGTCGCCTTGAACGCCGCCCACGGCGGCTTCGGCGCGCTCGGGGAGTCGAGCACGATGCCGGACTCCGGCGTCGCCGGCTGCGCGCCCATTTCCGAGAGCACGTTGTACGTCGCCTGGTTGATCGCCGTGTCGGTGTCCAGGCCGTAGGCCCACTGCATCGTGCCGGAGGAGAACACGAGCGCGCCGCTGCTCGCGCGGTACTCCACGGCGCTGACGTCGCTCGGCTGCCCTTCCGGCGGTTCGCCCGCGCGCAGGCGCCCGTAGTCCTGCAGCCACGTCGATTCCGGGCTGCTCGTGCTCGTGCGCGAGAGGCGCCTGACCCCTTCGGGCTGCACTTCCGCGGCGTGCGCGTACAGCGGGCTCGTGGCGCTCGGGACCTGATCCCACTCCCAGCCGACGAGGTCTTTGTCGATCGTCACCGGCGCGCTGCCCAGGCCCGCGTTGCGCCACACGCGCTCGCCCGCGAATTCGCCCGCAGTGTTCGCCGCGGGCACGGTCAGCCCCCAGCTTTCTTCCTCGTTGTCGCCCATGTACAGCGACCCGAACAGCGTGTTCTCCGGCTGGTTGGGGCCGACGCGTCCTGCCGGCGGCGCGTTGGGCGCGCCCGCCGGTGCGCCCGGGTCGCGGCGCGTGCTGGTCGCGAGCTGGGGCAGAAATTCGCCCTGCGGGCCGATCGACGCCGGGTCGTTGGGCGTCGCGCCGCCGTTGCCGTCGGAGGAGCCCTGCACCGTCTTGTAACAGATCAGCGTGCGGTAGTTATCGGCGAAGCGCGTCTGCCAGTACGCCGTGTTGGCGCTGAACGAGGCGATCGAGACGCCGTGTTCGCGCGCCGCCAGCACGTTGTTGAAGGCGGCGTAGGACCAGTACTCGCTGTGACCGGAGATCACGATCAGCCTGTGCGTGAGCAGCGCCGCGGGGTTGCGCTCCAGCTGCACGTCGTCGGTGTACGTGACGTCGTACCCCTGCTCCTCCAGCCACTGCACCAGCGCGTAGTCGGGTCCGAAGAACTTGTTGCGCTGCTCTTCGCCTTCGTCCAGGGGGCGGTCGAAGGAGACGGCCACCGCGCGGCCATCGCCGGCGACGGTGTCGGCGCCGCCGCATTTGTCGTAGTACAGCGACTTGCAGCCCCACGTGTTGTACGCCTCATAGGAGGACGCGGGCAGCACGAACAGCACTTCCGAGGCGCGCGCGTCGTTGCGCACGGTGAACGTCACGTAGTTCTGGATACCGCCGTCGGCGAGGTCGGTGAAGACCGCCTCATAGATGCCGCTGACTGCCAGCGCGCCGGCGGGGATCGTGTACGTCACCGCCCAGTTGGCGCAGCTCAGCTCGCCCGTCGTGGCGTTGGCGGCGTTGCACTGCAGGTTGTTGTTGACTTTGACGGCGCTCGCGGAGGTGATGAGGCGCGCGCCCGCGCCGCCGTAGAAGCCCATCCGGTACACGGCGATGTTGACGCTCGTGCCCGGGAACGACGCGGCGCTCGTGCCGATCTTCAGCGCCACGCTTTCGCCGAGGTTGTAGCTCGTCTGCGTGCTGAAACCGCCGATGCTTTCGCTGTAGTTGGCGACTTCGTTGGCGCTCGTGCCCGCGCCCGCGCAGTTGTTCTCGTTGACGACCGGGTTGGCGTTGGGGCACGACACGGCCAGCGCCGAGCCGGCGCCGAGCGTCGCGAGCAGCGCGCAGGCGAGCGCGGCGGCGAGCGCCGCGTGGACGTGTGTCCTGAACATCACGAAGCAAACGCCCCGCGCGCGCGTCAACTTTCGGGCGCCCGCGGCGTTTCTCGCACATGGACAAGTACGCGCCGCCTCCCCCCCGGCCGCTGCGCGTGGGCGTGATCCCGCCATCCGCGCACAGCGACCGCCCGCGCCTGTGGGACGCCCTGGAAATGGCGTATCCCGTACGCTTCCAGGCGCGCGAGCGCGGCGCGCTGCGCGATCTCGACGCCGTGGTGCGCGTCGGCGAGGTGCTCGTCGGCGAGGCACAGGCCCACGCCGCGGGGCTCCCGTGCCTGCGGGCAGCCGCCACGCCGCAGACGCCCGACGACGCGACGCCGGCGGACCCGGGCGCCGTCGCCCCCCTCCCCGCCGAGCTGGCGCCGGGCGAGGCGCTGCGCGAGCGCCTGCGCCCCGACCGCCATCGCGCGCTGCTGGCGCTCGCGCGCTTCCTGCGCGAGCTGACGGCGCCCGGCCCGGCGCCGCTGCACGCCGCCTTCGTGATCGACGACCCCAACCTGCGCCGCCGCCGCTACGGCCACATCGACTACGCGCGCCTGCTCGCGCACGCCCGCGGCCACGGCTACCACATGTCGATCGCGACGGTCCCGCTCGACGCGCGCCTGGCCGATCCCCGCGCCGTGCGCGTGTTCGCCGCAGGGACAGAGCACCTGTCGCTGTGCGTGCACGGCAACGACCACGACGGGCCCGAGCTGGGGCGGCCCCACAGCTACGCGCAGAGCCTCGCGCTCGTCGCGCAGGCCGTGCGACGCGTGGCCGGCTTCGAAGCCCGCACCGGTCTCGCGGTGGAGCGCGTGATGGCGCCCCCGCACGAGCGCCTCGCCGAGCCCGTGGCGCACGCCCTGCGGGCGTGCGGCTTTCGCGCCGTGACGAGCACGCGCCCGTACCCGTGGGTGGCGAGCACACCGGCGCAGTCCTGGCTCGCGCGCCCGCCGGCCGCCGGCCCGCTGGCGGCGTGGGGTCCCGTGGACGTCGTCGCCGGCGGCCTGCCGGTGCTGCTGCGCGCCGACTTCGAGCACCCCCGCGCGGACCTCGCGCTGCGCGCCTTCCTCGGGCAGCCGCTGATCCTCTACGGACACCACGACCTGCTCGCCGACGGCGCCGAGCGCCTGGCCGCGGCGGCGGCGCAGATCCAGGCGCTCGGGGACGTGCGCTGGGGCTCGCTGGCAACGATCGCGCGCGCGCTCGCGCCCAGCCCCGCCACGGCCGCACCGCTCGCAAACGGACCCGCATCCGCCGGCCCCGCGCCCGCCCCACCCCCGCTCGACGCGCACTCGCTGGCGGCGATCCCCGCGCCGCGCCGGCGCCTGCGTCCGCGCGCGCGGCGCCTGCTGAGCGAGGGCCGCGACCGCGCCGGCGCCGCGCTCAGGCGAACGCCAGGTCCAGCAGCCGCTCGTGTCGCGCCGCCCACGAGTTCCTCTGCACGAACGTGAGGCGCTCGTCCTCGCCCGCGGGACCGGCCGCGAGCGCCGCGCGCACCGCGCCGGCGTAGCCCGCGCCGGCGCCGACCCGCAGCACGCGCGCGTCGAAGCCCCGCAGCGGCGGCAGGTCGGCCGCCACCACCGGCAGCCCGCCGGCCAGGTACTCGTACAGCTTCAGCGGGCTCATCGCCTCCGTCAAGGGCGAGCGCACGTGCGGGATCAGGCCCACGTCGGCGACCCGCACGAGTCCCGTCACGGCCGCGCGCGCCAGCGGCGCGTGCAGCTCGATATTGCGCACTGCGCGCAGCGGCGCGAGGTGCACGGGGTCCGCCGCGGCGCCGGCGAGCACGATGCGCGCGTCGGGCAGCTCGCGCGCGAGCGCGATCAGGCCCGGCACGTCCAGGCGCGAGTCCAGCGTGCCGACATACAGCAGCAGCGGGCGCACGACGTCGTTGACCCAGCCCGGCGGCGTCGGGTCGCCGATCCACTCCGCCGGCTCCAGGCCGTTGGGGATCACCGCGCCCTCGCCCGTCGGCGCCAGGCGCTCCAGCAGCTCGCGCGAGACGGCCGCCACCCGCCGCCGGCGCATCCGCAGCGCGGCGAAGCTCTGGCGGTACGCCGGCCACCAGCGGCGGTGGCCCGGGTGCGCCGCCCAATCGTCGATCGCGTAGAACGTCACCGCGCGCGCCCACGAGAGCTCCGCGAAGCCGGCGAGCAGCGGGTGGGCGGTGATCACGACCGGGTCGCGCAGGCCCATGCGATGGGCAGCGCGGCGCATCGCCTCGTCGTAGGCCGCCGCCATGCGCCGCGCCCCCGCGGGCGAAACCGGATCCTCGCGGCGCAGGCGCACGGGGCGCAGCTGGCGCGCGCGCTCGCCCGCGGGAAACCGCTCGCGCCCGCCGCGCGCCGGCAGCACGTCGCGCAGGAGCTTGACGGGCAGGCTGCGCATCACGTCGCACACGAGCACCCGCCGCACGCGGCGATGGCTCACGAGCGCCCGCGCCAGGCGGTCCTCGGGCATGAACCAGCCGCGCCGCGCCGCCGCCTGCCAGCTCACGTAGGAGAACGTGAACACGACGTCGCGCTGCGCCCCCCCGTGCGCACCCGAGAGGTCGGCCAGCAGCGTCGCGTCGAGCATGTCCGAGCAACGCCGCCGGCGCGCGCGAACTTCCAGGACAAGCTGCGCCCCGCGCCAGCCGTTGGCTGACTGTGCCGGGCGAATCCCTGAAGGAGTCGACGCTGCGCGGCGTGCGCTGGCTGATGCTCACCCGCCTGGCCGGCGAGTCGTTCGCGCTCGCCGCCAGCGTCGTGCTCGCGCGCCTGGTCTCCCCCGCCGACTTCGGCCGCGCCGCGGTCGCGATCATCTTCGTGCCGCTCGCGAGCATCCTCACCTTCGAGGGTTTCGCATCGGCGCTCGTGCAGCGCGAGCGGATCGAGCCGCGCCACGTGCGCGCGGCGATGGCGATGAGCCTGCTCGGCGGGCTCGCGCTGTCCGGCGCGGCGCTCGCGCTGACGCCGCTGCTGTGGCGGCCGCTGTTCGGCGCGCGCACCGCCGCGCTGATCGCGCTCGCCGCGCCCGTCTTCGGACTCGCCGGCGCCGGCGCCGTCTCGCGCGCGCTGCTGTGGCGGGAGCTGGACTTCCGCCGCATGAGCGTGATCGACGTCGGCGGCCTGGCGGCCGGCGCCCTGACGGCGCTCGCGCTCGCGCTCGCCGGGCTCGCCGCGACGGCGATCGTGCTCGGCGCGCTCGTGCAGGTCGGGGCCGTGTCGCTGGCGCTGCTCGTGGCGGCGCCCGCGCCGTTGCCGCGCTGGCACCGTGGCGCCCAGCGCGAGATCGGCGCCTTCGGCCTGCCCGCGGCGCTCGCCGGCCTCGCCGACGTGCTGTTTCGCAACGTCGACTACGCGATCCTCGCGGCGCGCCTGAGCGCCGCGCAGACCGGCATCTACTGGCGCGCGTTCAACCTCGGCGTCGTCTACCAGGACAAGCTCAGCGGCGTGATGATGACGCTCGCCTTCCCCGTGTACTCGCGCACCGACAGCCACGCGCAGCTACGCGCGCTGCACGAGCGCGCCACGCGCGTGCACGCCGCCGTGATCTTCGCGCCGCTCGCCGCGCTGATCGTGCTCGCACCGCTGCTGATCCCGTTCGTGTTCGGCGGCGCCTGGGCGCCCTCCGTGCGCCCCGCGCAGATCCTCGCGCTCGCCGGCATGGCCGCCGCGATCCTGACCGGCTACCCGCAGGCGATGCTCGCGCTCGGGCGACCGCGCGCGCTGCTGCGCTTCAACCTCGCGCGGCTCGTGCTGTACGCGCTCGCCGTCACACTGGCCGCCGGCCACGGCCTGCTCGCCGTGTCGCTCGCCGTCGCCGGCTGCTACGCGCTGATCCTCGCCGGCGTGTACCTGCTGCTGCTCGGCCCCGCGCTCGGCCTCTCCCTGCGCCGGCTGCTCGCGGAGCTGGGCCCCGCGCTCGCCGGCTGCCTGGCGCTCGGCGCCGTCGCCGAGCCCCTGCGCCTGCTCTGCGAAGCGGCGCTGCCGGCGCCGCTGACGATCGCGCTCGCCGGCGGCGGCGGCCTCTGCGCGTACGCCGCGACGCTGCGCGCCGTCTCGCCCGCGGCGTGGCGGGACCTGCTGCTGCTGAGCCGGCGGCTGCTTCCCAAAAAGTTAGCCATAACGGAACTATTCATTAGAAGGGGACGTTCTGCGGCCATTTGAGTTACTGTTTCGTGAAACCTAGTAGCTGAGGGTAATGAGGCAGTATGGGAACGGCGGACGCAAGCTGGATGCGAGGCAGCTCGCCCTTGAAGGGCGCTCTGCTGGGGCTCGTACTGCAAAAGCCCGGTCACGGCTACGACCTGGCCAACCGCCTGGACAGACGCCTCGGTCCCAGCTGGCGGATCGAGCCCAAGAGCATCTATCCGATGCTCGCGCAGCTCCAGCGCGCCGGCCTCGTGTCCTCGCGGCGCATCTCGCACTCCGGACCGACGGGGCAGCGCGTCGTCTACCAGCCGACCGGGGAGGCGGCGGACGCGATGACGGCCTGGATGGCCACCTTCAGCCACCGCGGCCCGCTGCGCGGCGAGCTACAGGTCAAGATCGCCGTCGCGCGCAGCGAGGACGTGCCCCTGCTGCTCGTCGCGCTCGACTCGCACGAGCGCGACTGCCGAGAGCTGCTTGCGGCCGCCGAGGAACAGCTGCCCGCCGTGCGCTCGTTCGCCGGCCTAGCGATGAACCTCGCCCGCGCCGCCCCGCTCATGCGCCTGCGGGCCGAGCTTGAGTGGATCGAGCTCGCGCGTCGGGAGATCGCCGAGTTCAGGAGATCTGCAACGCTCTCCGCCGCTCGCCGGGAGGGCCGCAGGGCACTGGCGCCGCAAAAGACGGCGCCGCGCCGAGCGTCCGCGACGACGCGGGCGCCGGCCTCCGCAGCGCGGTGATCAGCGCCCCGACGAAGAACAGCAGATACGGCACGTGCGGAAACGAGAGCACGTCGAACAGCGCGCCGGCGAGCGCGATCACCCCCACCGAGGCCAGCGCCGCCAGCGCGAGCGAGGCCCGCTCGGCGGCGGCCGGTGCGCGGCCGTCGGTTGGCGCGCCACCGTCGGACTCGCCGTCTCCGGCCCCTGCGCGCGAGGCGCGAATCGCCCGGTGCGCGAGCCACATCATCGAGCCCAGAATCGCCGCGTACGCCAGCACCCCGATCGCGCCCGTCGTGATCAGCAGCCCCAGGTATTCGTTGTCGAGAATCCGGTACTTGTGCGGGTCGTAGCTCCCAAACCCGCGCCCCAGCAGCAGATGGCGCGACACATCGGGCTGCACGGCGCCGTAGCGGGCCGTGCGGTCGGTCGTCGTCAGCACGCCGTTTACGTGGCCCGGCTCCAGCTGTTCGAGCACCGAGCCGAGCGCCCCCGGCGAGGTGAAGTGCACGAGCACCACGAGCGTCAGCGCCAGGCCGCCGAGGGAGCGCAGCACCGCCCGCGGGCGGTAGGCCGCGAGCAGCAGGATCGCGCCGGCGGGCGCGACGAGGCTCGTCTTGCGCGAGGTCGCCACGCCGCCCGCGAGCAGCAGCCCGATCGCGACCCCGTAGAGCAGCCGCCGCCGGCGCGTCGGGGCGTCGATCGCGCGCAGAGCGGCGAACGGCAGCACCATCGCCAGCAGCGCCGCCAGCTCCAACGGCTGGCTCGTCGGCCCGTACACGGTCAGGCGCCCGATCGAGTCCGGCGCGTCCAGGTCGCTCGGCAGGTTGACGGCCAGCAGCTTCCCCCACAGCGCGTAGAACACGTTGTAGTGCGTGCGGTACTCGACCACCGCGGCGAGCGCGACGAGCACGCCGAGCACCACGATCAGCGTCGCGAAGCGCGACACCTCGCGCGCGCGCACGGTCGAAGCCGCGAGCGCGAAGAACACGATGTAGGAGGCGAGCAGCGCCAGCTTCTTGACGAGCAGCGTGACCTCCCCCATGTTCGCGAGCGCGTGCGCGTCGAGCGCCGCGCCGACACAGCACACGGCGAAGAAGCCGCCGGCCGCGAAGTGCACGGGCGTGAGCGCAAGACGCGGGCGGGCCGCCGTGCGCGACACGGCGAACGCGCACAGCCACAACAGCACGAGCGCGACGAGCGCCACCCGGTCGGGGCTGCTGTTCAGCGGCAGGCTGACGGGCAGGTCGATCGCGTCGAAGGGGACGAGGAACAGCATCGCCAGGAAGCCCGCGAGCGCCCACGGCAGCAGGCGCGTGGTGTGCGGCCAGTCGTCGTCGAGGGCAGGGTGCGACGGCGCGCGGGGGCTGGCGCGGCGCCGGCCCCGACGTGTGCGCGCCAGCGCGAGGACACCCCCGGCCAGCAGTACGAGGCCCGCGACGAGCCCCATCAGCTGCGCGCGCGCGCCGCGATCGACCGGCCCACCGACGGTCGGACCAAGCGGGCGCAGCACAACTGCCGCTTCGGGCCCCAGCGGGTGCGAGGACTCCTGCGCCGCGACGTGCCTGACGAGCAACGCGCGGGTGGCGTCGACGAGCGCCACGGCGGCGCGCGTGGTCGGCGCCTGCGCGTAGATGCTGAGCACCGGGCTCTGCCCGTCGACGTCGAGGACGAGCCGGTAGGCATTGTCGACCGGCACGGGAACGGCGAGCGCCGGGGCGCGCCGCGCGTTGTTTTCGCGGTTCAGCAGCAGCGTGAACGGCCCCGACGCCGCCACGCGAACCCCTTCGCGCCCGGTCACAGCGCGTCCCAGGACGGTGCTCGCCGCGTCGCTCTGCAGATACAGCGCGTACGTGACCGCGAGCTGCCCGGCGAGCGTGGCCTGCGCGGCGCCGGTGGGCGCCGTGCCCGTCAGCTCCGAGGCGGCGCCGTCGACGAGCACCTTGGCGTCGGCCGCCGCGAATTCCACGCCGCGCGGGCGCAGCGCGAGCGGCGAGAGCGAGACGCGATAGCCGGCGAACATCCCGGCCGCCGCCGCGAGGAGCACAAGTGCCGCAGCCGCCGCGAGCGCGCGGGGCGAGGGACCGTTCATGCGCGCACGCGGGCCGCCGGCCCTTCATGCGAGCGGCCCTGCCGAGGCGAGGGACCCTTCATCTCAGACGAGCGCGCGCGTGCGCTCCTCGCGCGCGACGCGCTCGAGATCCACCGCGAGGTCCCCGTCGAGCGCGGCGTCCCGTCTGAAGGAGCGGCGCAGACCCTCGAGCGCGAGCAGCGCGAGCACGCCGAGCAGGAGCACGCCGGTGGCGGCGAGCGCCATCAGCGTCAGACGCGAGCGCGCGTTGACGGTGCCCGCCTGCGGCGGCCCGAGCTGGCGGATCGTGACGCGGTGCGTCGGCTTGATCGCCGACTGCTGCTGCAGGGCCGCCACATAGCGTGAGATGCCGTTGTAGATCGAGTCGGCGAGACGCTGCGCGCCGGCGACGGTGGGACCCTGCACGGAGGCCGTCACGACCGGCTCGTTGGGCTGCGCGAGGAACGTGAGCCTGTAGGCCGCCCGCTCGCCGAGCAGCTGACCGGCGCGCGCCGGCGCCGGCGTGATCACGTCGAGCGCCTGGCCGGGGCCGCTGTAGGGACCCTGCGCGGTCAGCTCCGCGACCGGGACACCGGCGCTCTGCGCGATCTCTTCGAGCACCGCCTGGCTGGCCATCACCTGCGCGAACAGCGACGCGCGCGTGGTCAGCGGCTCGGTGTTCTGCACGAGATCGGCGAGCGCCGACTGCGGCGAGTCGATCAGGATCTGCACGGTGGCCGCCCCCGTCGGCGTCGCGCGCGCGAGCACTCCGGCCGCGGCGGCCGCGCCCGCCGCGAGCAGCACGATCGCCGCGCTCGCCAGCTTGCGCGAAGCGATGATCCTGAAGATTTCGGCTAGCTCCATGACGCGGGACGCGGTCAGATCGACCGCTCGCTTGAGCAACGGGGGCAGGCGGCGGCGGCTTGCGCGGGCACCGCCGCCGGCGGCGGCGCCATGAACGGGGGTTCGCGCCCGCGCGTAGGCCCGAAGCCGAGCGCGAGCAGCGCGCGTGCCTGCCCCCCTCGCCGGGGCGCCCGCAACGCGTAGCGCAGCCCCAGCGCGCCGACATACAGCGCTCGGTGGGAGCGCGAGAAGTGCTTGTGCGCGTACTGGCGGCGCGCGTACGCTTCCTGCGCGAGCAGGCGCGGGCGCACGCCACCCTTGCCGGCGTGATGGCGGATCGTCATCTGCGGCAGGTGGCGCACGCGCCAGCCGGCCCGGCGCACGCGCAGACACAGGTCGGGCTCCTCGCAGTACAGGAAGAAGCGCTCGTCGAGCAGGCCGGCGCCGAGCAGCGCCTCGCGCCGGATCAGCAGGAAGGAGCCGATCGTCCAGTCGCAGTCCTGCTCGCGCGTGTACGCCGCGGCGTCCAGCACGCGCTCCCCCGCCCACGCCGGGCGCCACGGCCAGCGCTCGCAGGCAAGCGCCTCCCCGAGCGCGCGCAGGGCGTTGGGGAAGCGGCGGATGGTGGGGTGCAGCGCGCCGTCGGCGCCGACCTGACGCACGCCGGCGACCCCTACGTGCGGGCGCGCATCGAGCGCTCCTACGAGCTGCGCGAACGTGCCGTCGAGGATCTCCGTGTCGGGGTTCAGCAGCAGCACGTAGCGGGCCTCGGCGCATTCCAGGGCGCGGTTGTTGCCGGCGGCGAAACCATGGTTGGGGGCGTCGATCAGGCGCGCCCGCGGGAACTCGCGGCGCACCAGCTCGCGCGTGGCGTCGGTGCAGCCGTTGGCCACGACGAACACCTCGACGTCGATGTCGCCGGCGTGCTCCCCCGCGACACCGCCCTCGCCCTCCCCCGCGACGCCGCCCTCGCCGTCGCTCGGGGCGCCGCCCACACGCGCGTAGACGCTCGACAGGCACGCCGGCAGCCAGCGGGCGTCGTTCGCGGAGACGACGATGATCGCTAGATCCACCGTGAAGGAACGGCGCTCCCCGCGCGTTGCTTTCGGCGTGAGCCAGCCACCCAGCACGAGCGCCGCGCCACGGCTGCTGCTCGTATCGCCGGTGCGCAACGAGGCGGCGCACATCGCGCGCGTCGCGCGCGCAGTCGCCGCGCAGGAGCTGGCGCCCGCGCGCTGGATCGCGATCGACGACGGCTCCGAGGACGGCACGCTCGGACGCCTGCACGACCTGCGCGCCGAGGTGCGCTGCCTGACCGTGCTGCGCGCGCCGGGCACGGACCCCGCCGCCGGCGCCCGCGACCGGCTCGCGCGCGCCGTCGAGGCGCGCAACTTCAACATCGCGCTCGCGTACGCCGAGTGGCGCCGGTACACGCACGTGATGAAGCTCGACGGCGACATCGAGCTGCCGCCGCACTACCTGCGCGTGCTGCTGGAGCGCTTCGCGGCGCAGCCGCGCCTGGGGCTGGCCGGCGGCGTGCTGGTCGAGCCCGTCCGCGGCGGCGGCGCGCCGCGCGCGGTCTCGATCTCGCGCGAGCACGTGCACGGCGCGCTGAAGTGCTACACGCGCGAGTGCCTGGAGGCGATCGGCGGCGTGCAGGAGCGCCTCGGCTGGGACACGATCGACGAGACGTACGCGCGGATGCGCGGTTTCCAGACGCGCAGCCTCCCCGAGCTGGTGTGCGTGCACCACCGCCCGCTGGCGAGCGCCGACGGCGCGCTGCGCGGACACGCCCGCCACGGCGCGTGCGCGTACATCGTGCACCAGGGACCGGTGTGGGTGGCGCTGCGCGCGCTGAAGGTCGCCGGGCGGCGCCCGGCGGGACTGTCCGGCGCGGCGTTCCTCTACGGCTACGCGGGCGCCGCGGCGCGGCGCGTGCAGCGCGTGCCCGACCGCGCGTACCGCCGCTTCGCGCGGCGTGAGCTGCGCGCGCGGATGCTGGGGGCGCTGACCCCCACGCGCGAGCAGACACCGGTCTGAGCCGTTAGCTGACCATGGTCTTCAAGGGCGTGGTCGTGCCCGCCTCCGCCACGGCGCCCCCGCTGGGATGGCCGCTACCCGCCCTGCAGCTCGTCGCCAACCGCCCGATCGTGTGCCACGTGCTGAGCGAGCTGCGCAAGGCCGGCGTGCGCGAGGCGGCGCTCGTGATCGCGGCGGGGCACGCCGGCGAGCTCGTGGCGCACCTGGAGCGCGACACGCCCGCCGAGATGCGCGTCGAGTGCATCGGCTATGGCGAGGAGCGCACGCTTGAGCAGGCGCTGGCGCAGGCGGCGGAGTTCGTCGGCGAGCAGCCCTGCATCGTGCACGCGCAGGACGGGCTGCTCGCGCAGCCGCTCGCGCCGCTGAAGCGGCTGCTGCGCGGTGGCGCGCCGGATCTCCTCACGCTCGTCAAGCAGAGCGCGGAGGAGACGAATGCGATCGGGCTCCCGACGCGCCGTCTGCTGCGCCTGGCGACAGCCGCGCCCGCCGCGCACCCGATCGCGCTCGTCGGGGTGCGCCTGTTCGGCGAGGGCGCGCTGCGCCGCGCCGACGGCTTGGGCTGGTGGCCCGAAAGCGAGCTGGACCTCGTCTCGCTCGCCGAGCGCCTGATCGGCGATGGCGGCCGTCTGCGCGTCGAGACGGTGCGCGGCTGGCAGCGCTACACCGGTCGGGCGCGCGATCTGCTGGAGCTCAACCGCTTCGCGCTCGACACGCTCGCCGCCGCGGCGCCGCCCGCCGCGCCGGCAGCGGACGCCGACAGCCGGATCGAGGGCGCCGTCGCGATCGACCCGAGCGCCGGCGTGCGCTCCAGCGTGATCGTCGGCCCGGCGGTGATCGGCGCCGGCGCGTCGGTGGTCGAGTCCTACATCGGCCCGTACACGTCGATCGGCGCCGGCGCGCTGATCGAAGGCGCCGAGGTGGAGCGCTCGGTGATCCTGCCGGGAGCCTCGATCATGCACGTCGGGGGCCGTCTTACGGGCAGCGTCGTGGGCCGCGACGCGCGCGTCTTCCGCGACTTCTCGCTGCCGCGGGCGCTGCGCCTGAACGTCTGTGACGGGGCGGAAGTGGCGCTGTGCTGACAGCCCCCCTGCGCGTCGCGATGATCCACCTCTCCGAGTTGCGGCTCGACTCGCGCGTGCAGCGCCAGGCGCGGGCGCTCGCCGAGCGCGGCGACGAAGTCGACCTCGTCGGCATCGGCGAGCGCGAAACGGTGCGGGTCGGGGCGGGCACGATGCGCGTCCACCCCGTCGACGCCGCCAAGGCGCACGGCGGCGCCGGCTCCTACGTGCGCGGGTACGCCAACTTCACGGCCCGCGCGCTGGCGCGCGTCGCGGCGCTCGACCGCAGCCGGCGCTTCGACGTCGTGCAGGCGCACAACATGCCCGATCTGCTCGTCGCGGCGGCGCTCGTGCCGCGGCTGCGCGGCGTGCCGCTGATCCTCGACGTGCACGACACCTTCCCCGAGCTGTTCGCCACGAAGTTCGCGCGCCCGCCGCGCGACCCGCTGGCGCGCCTGCTGCGCTGGGAGGAGCGCCTCAGCGCCGCGCTCGCCACGCGCGTGCTCGTCGTGACCGAGCAGGCGCGCCGGCGCCTGCACTCCCGCGGCGTCGGCGTGGGAAGCACGGAGGTGGTGATGAACTCGCCCGACGAGCGCCTCTTCGGCGAGCCCCGCGACGCCCTGCTCCTGCCGGCCGAGGGCCCCCTGCGGCTGCTCTACCACGGCGGTCTGGCCGAGCGCTTCGGCGTGCGCACGCTGATCGAAGCGTTCGGCCTGCTGCGCGAGCGGCTGCCGCGGCTGCGCCTGCGCATCTGCGGCTCGGGCGAGCCGGCGGAGCGCGAGCGCCTGACGGCGCTGGCGAGAGAGATCGACCGCGAGCGCATCGAGGTGGCGCCGGCGCCCGTGCCGTTCGCACAGATCCCGGCCGAGCTGGCCGGGGCACACATCGGCGTCGTGCCGACCCTGCACGACCGCTTCACCGAGCTGCTGCTGCCCGTGAAGCTGCTGGAGTACGTGCACATGGGGATGCCCGTCGTCTGCTCGCGGCTGCCGTGCATCGCCGACTACCTCGGCGAGCGCGAGCTGCGCACCTTCACCGCCGGTGACCCCGCCGATCTGGCCGCCGCGATCGCCGCGCTCTGCGCGGACCCGGTCGCGGCGCAGCGGCGAGCTGCGCAGGCGCAGAGCGCAATCGCGCCGCTGGCGTGGGAGCGCCAGCGGGAGCGCTATCTGGGGGTGGTGGATGAGCTGGCGGGGATGGCCACACAGCTCACAGTGCCCGGGTCAGTGAGCGGCTGAGGCCGAAGCGTCTCGCTCGGGCGCTCGCCGAGAGCGAGCCGCTCCCCCACCTCCCCAGCCACCCGCTCCGCCAGCTCCACGATCGACTCGCCGTTGAGCAGGCGCGGATAGACCTGGCTCGCCGACGCCAGTGCCAAGCCGTCGACCCCCGGCCACACGGGCGCCGTGCGCGGCCGATGCCCGCGGGCGTGCACGGGCTCCACCAGCGGCGCGCGCTGCACCGCCCAGGCGACGACGTCCTCATGGCGAAACGACGGCGCGAGGCACTCCAGCATCGCCGTGAAGCGCCGGTAGATCGACTCGTCGTCCTCCGCGAACTCGGGGGCGTCCGGGTCGCAGTACTTCGGCAGGTAGGCGAGGCGCAGACCGTCGGTGTGCTCGGTGCCGACCACGTGCGAGGTCTCGACGACCGTCGTGATCGGCGTGGGGTCGCAGATGTTCACGGAGTAGTACGGCAGCAGCGAGCGGCGCAGCTTGAGGATCAGGCAGACGACGCCGAGGTGCCGGCGCGGGTAGGGGTCCAGCAGCGAGTGCAGCTGCCGCGGCAGCAGGCGGCGCAGCGCCGGCGGCTGCAATGTGGGGATCGTCAGGTCGTAGCGCTCCTGCGCGCCGTCCACGCGCACGCCCGTTACGCGCGCCGCCGCACCGTCCACGCGCACGCCGGTGACGCGCGCCGCCGCGTCCCCCTCGGCCCCGCCAACCTCGCGCTCTCCTTCGCGCTCGTCACCCTGCTCGCACACGAGCCCTTCCACCCCGGCCCCGAGGCGCACCTTCACGCCCAGCTCGCGCGCCCGCGCGGCCGCCGCGAGCACGAGCCGTTCGTGGCCGCCGCCGCGGATGCACCCCATCCGCTCCCCCTGCCCGCGACCGTCGCGCGCGCTGCGCATCCGGTTCGTGCGCGCCCACAGGTATGTGGCGGGCAGCTCGTCGTGGCGCCCGTCGAAGCGCGAGTCAAGCAGCGGACGCCAGACGCGCCGCACGACCTCGCGCCCGCAGTGGCGCGTCAGCCAGCGCTGTAGCGGCTCGTCCTCCAGCGCGCGATGGTCGCGGCGCAGCTGGCAGTACGCGACGAACCACGCCAGGCGGGCGCGTGCCAGGGGCGAGAGCGCCGTGAAGCGCAGGAAGTCGCCGACGCCGTTGAAGGGGCGCATCGCGCCGTCGATGAAGAAGCCGACACCGACGGGGGTGAAGCTCAGCTCGGACGCGAGCCCCAGCTCCCCGGCGAGCGCGATCATGCGCGCGTCCGAGGGCACGATCACGTGGTAGAAGCGGTCGATCGTGTGGCCGGCGAGGTCAAAGCCGCCGGCGAGCCCGCCCGGCGTCGCGCCGCGCTCCAGCAGCGTCACGTCGACGCCCCGCTGGGCGAGGCGCAGTGCGAGGGTGGTGCCGAGAATGCCGGCGCCGACGACGGCGACGCGGGGGGCCTGTGTCACACCTCCCCGCCCAGGGGCGAGATCGGCGGCGGCTGGATGCGACCGACGAGGTGCGCCGCCATCAGCCGCCCGTACGCGAGCACCGTCGGGCGCAGGCTCATCTTCGAGGAGCCCAGCCGCCGGCCCCAATCGTTGACCGTCGGCACCTCCGCGACTTTGGCGCCCGCGTTGTAGAGCTTCAGCAGCAGCTCGACGTTCGCCGCGAAGCCCGGCTCGCGCACGAGCAGGTAGCCGTAGGTTTCGGCGGCGCGGCGCAGGGTGCCCGCGCGGTATACGCGGTACAGCGAGGAGAGCGTGTGGATCTCGCGCAGCCCGCCGGCGTAGCGGAAGGCGCCCGAAACGGCGCGCGAGGCCGCCAGGCGCCACGGCGCCACGCCGACGATCCGCCCCCCGGGCGCGTACACCGACGCCAGCACCACGTCACTGCCCGCGTGGAACAGCTCCAGCATCCGCGGCAGGTCGCGCAGGTCGGAGGTGTTGTCCGCCTCCAGCGTGACGATCGCGTCCTCGTCGGAGGACTCGCCCAGCGCGGCGCGCAGGCCGGAGTTGATCGCCGTGCCGAGGCCGAGGTTGACGCGGTGGGGGACGACGGCGAGGTGCAGCCCGTCGCGGTGCGCCGCGATCGCCTGCGCGGTCCCGTCGCTGGAGCCGTCGTCGACGAAGATCACGCGCGCGCCGAGCTCGCGCGCCAGCGGCCCGAGATCGGCCAGCAGGCCAGGGATGTTCTCGCGCTCGTTGTAGGCGGGGATGACGAAGCGGATCATCGCCCGCTCCGGTCGAGGCTCCCGCATCGCCCACTTCGCGCGAGGCTCCCGGACCGCCCGCGGACGGTTTGGGATGTCGAGGGTGGCGCGCTCATCACGCAGCGACCGGCACCGGCCGGGGGGCCGGCATGTCGAGCAGTGTCACGGGACGCGAGTGCGCCGCCGAGTCGCGCACGGCGAGCGCCGCCGCGAGCGCCCGGCAGCCGTCCTGGGCGCTGACGGGCTCGGGCGTGTCGTCGAGGACGCAGCGCGCGAACGCTTCGAGCTCCACCTGCAGGGGCTCCACGCGCGGCAGCGCGAACCGCACCGCCGCCCCCTCCGCGTCGCCGCGGATGCGCGCCAGCTCGCCCCACGCGGTGGGCGCGCCGCAGGACTCCGTCAGCCACACGTCCTGGGTCAGGTAGGAGGCGCTGAGCATCCCACCCTCGCCGATGACCGTCAGCTCGCGGCGCTTTTCGGGCGTCAGCCAGTTCACGTCGAGCAGCCCCCACGGGCCGTCCTCGCCGAAGCGCAGCAGACAGGCGATCATGTCCTCCTGCGTGGGGTGCACGCAGCGGCTGCCGTCCGCGTAGATGCTCGTGATGTCGCGGGCCAGGACGAACTGCATGATGTCGAGGTCGTGCGTGGCGAGGTCGATCGCGACGCCCGTGTCGCGGATGCGCGCCGGCAGCGGACCGACGCGCGTGGCGTGCGCGCGGAACACGCGCCCGATGCGCCCCTGCGCGATCAGCTCCGCCAGCTTGCCGACCGCCGGGTTGAAGCGCTCGACGTGCCCGACCATCAGCTTCACGCCCGCCAGGCGCGCGGCGCCGGCCATCCGCAGACCGTCCTCCAGGGCGGTCGCGATCGGCTTCTCGACGAGCACGTGCTTGCCCGCGGCGATCGCGTCGAGCGCGATCGCCGCGTGGCGCTCGGAGGGGGCGCACACGCAGACGGCGTCGATGTCGGCGCGCTCGAGCAGGCGACGGTAGTCGCGGAAGGACTCGATCGGGCGGCGGCCGATGCGCAGCCGCGCCGCCGCCTCGTCGGGGTCGGCGACCGCGACCAGGCGCGCGGCGGCGATCCGCTCCCAGCTCTCGACGTGAAAGGAGCCCATGCGGCCCGCGCCGATCAGGCCGATGCGCAGCTCGCTCATCGTGCCAGCGCCCCGCGCGTGCGCGCCGCCGCCTGGGTAGGCGCCGCCCCCCTATCCGCGCCGCCCGCTCGCCGCGCGGCGCCGGGCTTGACCCGCGCCGCCGCCTGCGTGCGACGCACGAACTCGACGATCAGCCGCGCGCTGCGCTGCGCCGCGTGGCCGTCGCCGAAGATCGGCGGGCGCGCCGCCGGCGGCCGTCGCGCGAGGGCCCGCGTAAAGGCGTCGGGGTCGACGCCGACCAGCGTGTTCCAGCCGGTGTCGACGGTGTCCGTCCACTCCGTCTCCTCGCGCAGCGTCACGCACGGCACACCCCACAGGTACGCCTCGCGCTGCACGCCGCCGGAGTCCGTGGCGATCGCGCGGGCGCCGCGCTCGAACGCGAGCATACGCGTGTAGGGGATGGGATTGAGCAGCCGGATCCAGGGCGAAACCTCCAGATCCCAGGCGACGATACGCGCACGCGTGCGCGGGTGCAGCGGCATGACCACCGGCCACGGCGAGCGCGCCAGGCACTCAAGCAGCGCCGTCAGGCGCCGCCGGTCGTCGGTGTTGTAGTTGCGGTGCACGGTCGCGAGCAGGTAGTCGCCGCCGGCCGGCTGGATCTTTGCGCGCACGCGCTCCAGCGTGTCGCACAGCGGGTCGCCGACGACGTGGATCTCGCCGCCGACGCCCTCCGCCAGCAGATTGCGCAGCGCGCCCTGCGTCGGCGCGAGCAGCAGCTGCGCGTGACGGTCGGTCTCGACGCGGTTGTGCTCCTCGGGCATGTCGCGCCGGTGCGAGCGCAGACCAGCCTCGATGTGCACCAACGGCACGCCGGCGGCGGCCGCGGCGCGCGCGCCCGAGAGCGTCGCGTTCGTGTCGCCGCGGACGATCACGGCATCGGGGCGCTCGGCGTCGATCAGCTCCGCCAGGCGCATCTGCGCGAAGCCCAGCTGCTGCGGGCGCGAACGCGAGCCGACCGCGAGATTGTGGTCGGGGCGCGGCAGCTCGACGGCGAGGATCTGACGCTCGGACATCGCCGCGTCGTAGTGCTGGCCGGTGTGGACGAGAATCTCCTGCGCGAGCGGCGCGAGCGCCGCGCAGACGGGCGCCGCCTGGATGATCTCCGGGCGCGAGCCGATCACCGACATGACCCGCATCACGCCACCGCCCGATCGACCGGCGGGACGAGCGCCAGCGGCATTCCACCGGCGCCCAGCGAGTTCTGCGCCGCCTCTACGATCGCGACGATTTCCAGGCCCAGGGCGAGGCTCGAACGCGGCTGCTCGCCCGTGTGGATCGCGTGCGCGAAGTCCTGCAACTCCAGGCGCAGCGGCTCCTGCGGCTCCACGCGCGGGATCACCACGTCGCCGGTGCGGTAGATCAGCTGGTGCTCGCCGAAGTTCGCCGGCTCCGGCGGCAGCACGTCCATGCCGCGGTCGTAGATGCGCACCGGTTCGTCGGCGGCGGTGTCGTCGTACTGCACCATGCGCTGGCTGCCGACGACGATCATCTGACGGACCTTGCGGGGCGCCAGCCACGAGATCTGCACGTTGGCGGTCTGCCCGCCGGCGAACGTCAGCGTCAGGAAGGCCGTCTCCGGCACGCCCTCGCGCAGCACGCTGGAGCCCGAGGCCGCGACCTCCACGACGGGCTGACCCAGCCAGTGCAGGAGGATCGACAGGTCGTGCGGCGCGAGGTCGCTCAGCACGCCGCCGGCGTGGTACTTGCCCAGGTTCAGACGCGAGGAGGTGATGAAGTGCACGTCGCCGACGACGCCGCCGCGGATCAGCTCCCGCACGGCGTTGACCGCCGGGCTGTAGATGAACGTGTGGCCCGGCATCAGCACGCGCCCCGTCTGCGCCGCCAGCTCCGCCAGCTCGCACGCATCCTGCAGGCGCGTCGCCAGGGGCTTCTCGACGAGCACGTGCTTGCCGGCGTTCAGCGCCAGCTTGGCGAGCGCGTGGTGGGTCTGCGGCGGCGTGGCGAGGATCACGGCCGCCACGTTCGGGTCCTCCAGCACCGCGTCGAACTCGCGCACGGCGCGGACCTCGCCGTGGCGCCCGCTGCACAGGCGCAGCCGCTCGGGATCGCTGTCGCACAGCATCCGCAGCTGCAGCTCCGGGCATTCGGCGACGTTGCGCGCCAGGTTCGGACCCCAGTAGCCGCAGCCGACCAGCGCCGTGCCCAGCGGGGCGTGGGGGCGCGCGCCCGTGGAGGGATCCCCCCGCGCCGGCGCCACGAGCGGCGGCAGATCCCCCGAGGACCCGTTCCAGTCGTTGAGCATCGCTATGCCACCCCCTGACGGCCGAGGACCACCGGCACGGTGCGCGCGAGGATGCGCAGGTCCAGCAGCAGCGAGGAGCGCTGCGCGTACTCGATGTCGAAGCGCACCATCTCGTCGTACGTGCGCTCGTTGCGCCCGCTCACCTGCCACAGCCCGGTGAGCCCCGGCTTGACCGCGAAGCGGCTGAGGTAGGAGTCGGGGTAGTGCTCCACCTCGTAGGGGACGACCGGGCGCGGCCCGACGAGCGCCATCTCGCCGCGCAGCACGTTGACCAGCTGTGGCAACTCGTCGAGGCTCCAGGAGCGCAGGATGCGCCCGACGCGCGTCACGCGGTCATCGACGGAGAGCTTGTAGAGGCGGCCGTGCTCATGGGCGCCGCCGCGGGCGATCAGCGAGCGCACGTACTCGCGGTGGGGCGTGGCGTCGGCTTCGTGGCGCATCGTGCGGAACTTCAGGACGGTGAACTGGCGCCGCCCGCGCCCCAGGCGCTGCTGGCGGAAGATCGCCGGCCCGGAGGACTCAAGGCGGATCGCCAGCGCGATCGCGGCGAACAGCGGCGCCAGCACGAGCAGCGCGCCCGCGGCGACGACGATGTCGAGCAACCGGCGCGCGACGCTGTCCCGGTGTGTCGGCGGCGTGCTCACTGCCCGACTAACGCGGGCTGCCGAGTCGCGCTTGCGCGAAGTCCCGCACGGCGCCCGCGACCCGCTCAAGCTCGTCCTCGCGCATACCTGGGAACAGCGGCAGCGAGCAGATCCGCGCAGCCAGATCCTCGCTCACCGGCAGGCTCCCCGGCGCCAGGCCGAGGTGCGCGTAGGCCTCCGTCAGGTGGATCGGCGTCGGGTAGTGCACGGCCGAGGCGACCCCCCGCTGCGCCAGGTGCGCGCGCAGCCGCGCGCGCTCGCGGCAGCGCACGACGAACAGGTGGTGGACGTGATCGGCGCCGGCAGGAGGCTCGTGCGGAAGCTCTATCTCTCCCGCCAGCAGCTCGCGCAACCGCCGCGCGAGCCGCCGGCGCTCCTCGTTCCAGCCGTCCAGGCGCGCGAGCTTGCGCGTCAGCACCGCCGCCTGCAGGGCGTCCAGACGCGCGGTGGCGCCGACCACGCGGTGGCGGTAGCGGGGGCGCTCGCCGTGGCTGCGCAGCAGGCGCAGACGCTCGTCGAGCTGCGGCGAGGCGGTGACGACGGCGCCCCCGTCGCCCCAGCCGCCGAGGTTCTTGGTCGGGTAGAAGCTGAAGCAGCCGAGCGCGCCGAGCGACCCCGCCCGGCGGCCGCGGTAGCGGGCGCCGTGGGCCTGGCAGGCGTCCTCGACCACGGCCACGCCGGCGTCCTCGGCTAGCGCGAGAATCGGGTTCAGATCGACGGTCGCGCCGTACAGGTGCACGGGGATAACGCAGCGCACGCGGGGTCGCAGCGCGGCCGCCACGCCCGCCGCCGTGATCAGGTGCGTGTCGGGATCGACGTCGATCGGGCGCGGGGTGGCGCCCACCGCGCTGACGGCCTCCGCCGTGGCGATGAAGGAGTTCGCCGGCACGATCACCTCGTCGCCGCGACCGATCCGCAGGGCGCGCAGCGCCAGTGTCAGCGCCTCCGTGCCGGAGGAGACGCCGACCGCGAACGGGCTACCGCAGTACGCGGCGAAGTCGCGCTCGAAGGACTCGACGGGCTCGCCGAGCGTGAAGGCGCCCCGCTGTGCGACGGCGCGCACTGCCGCCATCAACTCCTCCAGCAGCTGCGGGTCGGCGCAGTCCAGGCGCGCGAACGGGATCTCGCTGCTCAGGAGACCGCTGCCAGCGTCGAGGGCGCCGACTCCAAGCGGCACAGCTCCTGGCGCAGCGCGCGACGTCCGCGGTGGTGCAGTCCGTGGATCGAGCTCTCCGAGCGGCCCAGGCGCGCGGCGATCTCGGGCGGCGTCAGCCCGACGAGGTGGCGCATGACCACGACGCTGCGCTGCTCCTCCGGCAGCGAGGCGAGCGCCGTGCGCAGGTTCAGGGCGCGGTGCAGCGTCGCCTCATCGGTGTGCGTGTCCGCGCCGTAGACCTCTTCGGCGGGCGTGGCGCGGCGGCGGCGCAGGTGGTCGAGCGCGACGTTGCGCGCCAGGCGCAGCAGCCACCCGGAGAACGGGACGCCGTGGTCGTCGTACTTGACGATCGCCGTGATCAGCTTCAGGAAGACGTGCTGGGTGAGGTCTTCCGCCTCCTTCTCGTCGCGCACGATGCTGCGCACGTAGCCGTACACGTTGCCCGCATAGCGCACGTACAGCAGCCGCAGCGCGTCGCGGTCCCCCTCCTTGCAGCGCGCGATCGCCAGACGCACTTCGCGCCTGGCCTGCGGCGACTCGTCGAGGCTGGAGCGCGAGGTCGGTCCCATGTGGGGAGCGATCCTCGACCAGCGCGCCGATTCCTACAATCGCCCGAATTTCGCTGATTGCGTTCAGGTACGTGAACGCTACGGTCCCCCATTTGGGGGATGGGAACGCCGAACGCGTAACCATGGGGACCCCGACCGCCTAACCATGGGAACCCCGAGCGCCTAACCATGGGAACCCCGAGCGCCTAACCTGAATCCATGCGCAGCGGCCTCTACTTCAGCCACCCCGCGTGCCGCGAGCACGACCCGCGCGCACACATGCCCGGACACCCCGACACGCCCGAGCGCCTGGAGGCGATCGAGACGGCGCTCGCCGCCGTCGAGTACCTCGGCTGGCAGCGCCGCGAGGCGCCCGCCGCGAGCGAGCCGCAGCTGCAGCTGATCCACTCCGACCGCCACGTGCGCACGATCCGCGAGCTGTGCGAAGCGGGCGGCGGCGCGATCGACGCCGACACCGCCGTGGGAGAAACGTCCTACCGCGCCGCGCTGCACGCCGTCGGCGGCGCGTGCGCGATGACGCAGGCGCTGATGACGGGGGAGGCGACGCTCGGGTTCGCCGGCGTGCGGCCCTCCGGCCATCACGCCGAGCCCGACCGCGCGATGGGCTTCTGCCTTTTCAACAACGTGGCGGTCGCGGCGGAGCTGGCGATCCGCGAGCTGGGCGCGCGGCGGGTGTTCGTCCTCGACTGGGACGTGCACCACGGCAACGGCACGGCCGAGGCGTTCCGCAGGCGACCGGACGTGCTGTTCGCGTCGATCCACCAGGCCGGGATCTACCCCGGCAGCGGCGCGCTCAGCGACGTCGGCTCCGGTCCCGGCGAGGGGTACACGATCAACCTGCCCGTGCCCGCCGGCTCCGAGGAGGAGCTGTGGCTGTCGCTGCTGGAGCACGTCGTGCTGCCGGCGGCCACCGCCTTCGACCCCGACCTCGTGCTCGTCTCCGCCGGCTTTGACGCCCACTTCGCCGACCCGCTCGCGGGTTGCCGGCTGACCGCGGAGTCCTTCGCGCGGATGGCGCGTCACGTGCGCGAGCTGGCACTCGCGGCGGGAGCGCCGCTCGGGGCTGTGCTGGAGGGCGGCTACAACCTCGCCACGATCGGCGAATGCGTCACGAGCACGATCGCCGCCCTGGCGGACGGGCTGCCGGCCGAGTCCGCGGCGCCGGAGGCGATGCTGACGTCGAGGGCGGCGGCGCAGATCGGACATTACTGGCCGCTATGAGGCGCGCCGGCCGACGAGAACACATAGGCCTGCGTGCAGGCGCTGGTGACCATCGCCGGCCGCTGTGAACCGCAGTCACTGGATCGTAACCAGGTCTTGTTCATATGGGCTACACTTTTCGATCTTTCCGACTTTGATTGGAGCCCACGTTGCGCAAGTTGAATGTCGTGCTCGCACCGGAATCCGCCGCCCACCGCGCCGTCGCACCGCCCGCGCCGCCCCCGTCCGGGGAAGCGCCCTCGGCCAACCTGGCGCCCGGGTTTGAACCACAGCCCGCCTGGAACATGACGGCCGGAGGCGGCAGCACGATCGCCGATCTGGTGTTCGTCAACCGCTACGTCGGGACCGCGGGGGCATGGGCGCAGACCGATGTCGAAAACATCGACCGCGCGCTCGGCGCGGCGCTCGGCGACACGGCGCTGCAGAGCGTGATCGCCCAGTACTACCCGGGGCCGATCAGCTCCACGATGCTGCCCTCGGCCCTGCGCGAGACGGCGCTCTCCGCGACGGTCTACAAGGACGCCGTCGAGCAGCTCGCGGTGCAGCTGCACGCGGAAGGGGTCCTCGGCGAAGCGGACCCGGCGAGCAGCGTGATCAACATCATGCTGCCCGAAGGCATCGCGCTCTCCGATGAATTGACCCCCGGGGCCGAAGCTCCCGCCGGCGCGCAGGAGGCGTGGGAGCGCCGGCGCGCCGGCACGATCAAGATCGACCCCGACAACGCCGCCGACTCCGGCCACGGCCTCGGCGGCTACCACGGGAGCGTGCACCTCGAAGCAGGCGTGGAGGTCTACTACGCGGTCGGGGTGTACTCCGAGGGCGCCAACGGCATCGCCGCCTTCGACGAACCGTGGAAGAACGTCGTGGCGACGTTCTACCACGAGCTCAACGAGGCGCGCACGGACCCCGGCGTCGAGGATGTCAACGCGACGGGCAACGGCAATCTGCTCGGCTGGTATTCACAGGAAGGGCAGGGCGAGATCGGCGACCTGCCGATCAACGCCTGCGGCGGCGATCTGGGGCTCGTCTTCCAGGAAGTCGCGCTCGCCGACGGCACGGGCACGGTCCCGATCCAGCTGATGTGGTCCAACCTCGCCGGCGGCCCGGCGGCAAGCGCATGAGCCCCGCCGCGAGAGTCGCCCGGCGCAGGCTCGGGATCGAGCCCACGACGGCCGTCAAGCAGCTCCAGAAGGCCTGGCCGCCGGCGGTCCCCACGCAGCCGCTGCCGGCCGGCCAGGGCGGGCGGGCGAAGGCGGCGGATCTCGGCGTCAAGGAGACGCAGCCGCTGACGTTCTTCGTCGTCGGCGACCACGGCGGGATCAAGGACCCCAATCCGCAGAACGCCGTGACGCTCGCGATGGAGGCGCAGGCGCTGCCGGCGTTCGTGTACAGCGTCGGCGACGTCGTCTACTTCAACGCCGACCAGACGGAGTGGCATCCGCAGTTCTACGAGGCGTACGCACACCTGCCGGTGCCGTTTCTGAGCATTCCCGGCAACCACGACGGCGACACGACGGACGACCCGAGCCGCACGCCGCTCGATACGTGGATGGCGAACTTCTGCGCGGCCGCACCCGCGCTGCCGCCCGGCAACGAAGAGTACAACCGCGACGTGCAGACCCAGCCGTACTGCGATTGGACGCTGCAGTGCGACGCCGTGACGATCGTCGGCGTGTACTCCAACGTGCCCTCCGGCGGGCACCTGGAGCCCTCGCAGGTGCAGTGGCTGACGGGCGAGCTCAGGGACGCCGACCCGCAGGTGCCGCTGATCGTGACGCTGCACCACCCGCCGTACAGCATCGACGCCCACCACGGCGGCTCGAAGAAGATGGGCAAGGCGCTCGACGAAGCGTTCGCGGCCTCCGGGCGCCTGCCGACGCTCGTGATCTCAGGCCACGTCCACGACTACCAGCGCTTCACGCGCTCGGACCTGGCGCAGGCGATCCCGTCGATCCCGTACGTCGTGATCGGCAACTCCGGCTACCACAACCTGCACCGGCTCGCATCCGGCGCGACCCCCGGCGAACAGCTCGCGCCCGGCGTCACGTTCGAGTACGGCGACGATTCGGAGTACGGCTTCCTGAAGCTGACGGTCGCCGACGGCAAGATCAGCGGCGAGTACGTCGGCGTGACGCCCGGTACGACGCCAAACGCGCCACCCCAGGTCACGCCCGGCAAGGACACGTTCTGAGGTTCGACCAGCCGTCGAGCTGGCAAAAGAAGAGGCTCCGGCCGGGACCGCCACCGAGGGAGGGAGAGAGGTGGCGGCCCCGCACCGGAAGGCACAAGCGTCCGGAGAGGGAGACGCTAGCTGCCGTTTGTGGAGCTGTCTGTTGCGTAGCCCCGGGGGGAGGTCTTGGGGCGCCGAGATCCCGCGGTCCTGCGCGCCGAGACGCCGTCGGCGCCGGGGGCGAGCTTCGCTTCAAGCCCGCACAGGCGGTCGCGCAGCCGGCCGTTCTCGACCCGCAGCTTGGCCGCTTCGCGGCGGGCGCTCGCCAGCTCCTGGCCCATCGCCGGGAGCACGGTGCGCAGGCGCGCGAGGCGTTCCAGGATGTCGGCCGTGCGCACCTGTCCGGTGGACGCATCGAGTGTGGCGGAGGTGGGAATCGCGGGGTTACTCATCGTCCGTGCAACGATCTTCCCGTTCGCGTGGGGGGTGAAACATCCCGGTTTGTCCGCCAACCCGATCGCGGGTTTCCCGCAAAGTGCGGAAGGTGCGCCGCGGTCCGGGCGCAGGCCGTTCGCGGCGCAAGATCGAGAAGCTCGCGCTCGTGCTCGGCGGTGGCGGATGGGCCGTCAGCTGTCGGCGCTGATCAGACCGCGCTGCAGCGCGTAGCCGACAAGCTCCGCGCGCGAGGAGAGGCGCAGCTTCTGCTGGATGTGGGCGCGGTGGGTCTCCACCGTGCGCACCGAGAGGTAGAGCTGCTCGGCGATCTCCGCGTTGGTGTGCCCCAGCGCGATCAGGCGCAGCACGTCGACCTCGCGCTCTGAAAGGTCGTCCGGCGGTCCCGGCGGCGGCTCGGAGGCCATGCGGGCGCCGAGGCGCGGGTTCAGATAGCTCTCCCCCGCGGCGGCGCGGCGGACCGCCTCCACCAGCTCGTCGTCGGCCGCCTCCTTGAGCACGTAGCCGAGCGCGCCCGCGCCGAGCGCGTAGCGCGCGAAGGCCGGTTCCTGCTGCATCGTCAGCACGACGATCTGCGTCTGCGGCGACTCCTCGCGGATCCGCGGGATCGCCTCGAGGCTCGACCCGCCGGGCATGTTCAGGTCGAGCACGAGCACCGCCGGGTGATGGCCGCGCACGTAGCGGCGCGCGCTCTCCACGTCCCCCGCCTCGGCGACGACCTCCAGACCGGCCTCGCTGTCGAGCAACATGCGCAGGCCGCTGCGCACCACGGCGTGGTCATCCGCGAGGACTATGCGGATCGTCGGCGCCGTCTCCACCGGCGGCGCCGGCGGCGTCGCTGCATCCTGCTCGCTCATCCCGCCAAAGTTAGCGCTTGGGCGCGTCGAGTGCCTGCGGGAAAGTACTGGCGGGGCGCCGGGCCGCTACGGATCTCAGGTGCGCCTCCAGGCGCAGCGCGCCGAACGAGCACACGAGGATGCTGAGCAGCGCGGCGGCGAGGATCGCCGTGGCCTGCGTCGGCGTGATCACGCCCGCCGGCAGGCCGAGGGCCACGACGGCGGCGGGAATGCCGAGCTGGGCGACGCTCAGCAGACCCGTCGCCGGGGGCTGGCGCGTGAGCAGCGCGGCGAGCATGTGCACGGCCGTCGTGAGCACCGCGAGCGCGCCGGCGAGCGCGAGCGCGCCGGGCTCTTCGAACAGGCCGCCGACATCCAGGCGCGCGCCGAGCAGCACGAAGAACAGCGGGATGAAGAAGCCCCCCGCGATCCCGAGGACCTCGTGCGAGAGGCGCTTGGGGCCGCCGATCGCGGCGACCATCAGCCCCGCGCCGAAGCCGGCGATCAGCAGGCTCGCGCCACTGCGCTGGGCCAGCCAACCGAGCGCGAACAGGATGCTCAGGACCAGGCGCAGGTCGAGCGCCCAGTGACGGCGCTTGCCCAGGCGTCGCAGCTCGTGCACCTCGGCGTGGCGGCGCAGCTGACGGCTGAGCGCGAACAGCGCCAGCAGGCAGGCCGCGACCGCGACGGCCCCGGCGAGCGCTTCGCCCGCGCGCGCGGGACGCAGCACGAGCGGCACCGCCAGGGTGGCGCCGATGTCCGCGACCGTCACCTGCGCCATCAGCGTCAGCACGGCCGGACCGGTGAGCGCGCGCTCCTCCAGCACCGGCAGCACGATCGCCGCCGAGCCCGAGGCGATCAGCACCGCGTAGATCGCGGGATGCCCGACGCCGCCCGCGGCGGCGACGAGCGGACCGGCGCCGACCGCGAGCAGGGCTACGAGCAGCGCCGCGAGCGTGCCGCGGGGAAGCGACTGGCGCGTGGCGCCGTCGCGCAGCGGCACGTTCATGCCGACGTCGAACATCAGCATCAGGAAGCCGACGTCGCCGAGGAAGACGAGCGTCGCGTCGTGCGTGTCGAGGGCGTCAAAGCCGCTGCGCCCGAGCACCACACCCGCGAGGATCTCGCCGACGACGACGGGGATCGCGCCGCGCCCGAGCACGGACAGCAGCGGCCCCGCAAGCCCGCACGCCCCGATCAGCGCAAGGGTGCCGAGGCTCACGCCGCGGGCGCCGCTCCGGTGGGCGCCGCTGCCGGCGCGGAGGCCGGCGCGGGCGTGGGCGCAGCGGCCATCCCCGGCGCGGAGACCGGCGCCTGCACAAGCTCCTGCACAGCCTCCGTGCGCCGGTCGGGGTCGGGCTTCAGCGCCTCGCGCGCGCTCGTGCGCGCCAGCACCAGCAGTGAGCAGCGGGCGTGGCGCTGTAGGTAGTCCGAGGTGCTGCCGAGCACCAGGCGCTTGACCGGGCCGTATCCGCGCGAGCCGACGACCAGCAGATCGACGGTCGCGCCAAACGCCGCCAGCTCCTCCCCCGGCAGGCCGTAGACGGCGCGGCCGTCCACGTCGGGGAGCGCGTGCAGCCGCGCGGTCGCGTCGGCGACCATCGCCTCGAGGTCCGCGCCCAGCGCCGCGGGCACGACACCGGCGAAGGCGAAGTTCGGCAGCGAGACGACCTCCAGCACGCTCAGCTTCGCGCGCAGGGGGGCCGCCACTTCGCGCGCCAGGGCCAGGGCCGCGGCGCTCTCCGGCGAGCCGTTGAAGCCCACCCCGATCGAGGCCAGCGGCAGCGGGTGCTCGGCGTAGCCGCGGGCGGCGATCGCGACGGCGCAGGGGGCGCCGTTGAGCGCCGCGCGCGTGTCGTCGCCGAGCAGGGCGCGCCCGAACGGTCCGCGG
Source organism: Solirubrobacteraceae bacterium (assembly GCA_036561645.1). GTDB lineage: Bacteria > Actinomycetota > Thermoleophilia > Solirubrobacterales > Solirubrobacteraceae > Palsa-744. The sequence goes on along the minus strand of DATBOY010000031.1, from coordinate 25,778 downwards.
CTGCACGAGCCGACGACGAGCAGGTCGGCGCCGCGCTCCTCCGCCAGGTCGTGCAGGCCGCGACCCGGGGACATCGCCACGAGGCTGACGAGGTCGGCGTGGACATCGGCGTCGGCGCGCTCGCGTTCGAGCAGGTCGTGCGAGGCGGTGCGCTCGGCGTCCAGCAGACCCGGCGTCGCGGCGTGGACGGGGCGCAGCTCGCCCGCGCGCACGTGCGCCAGCGTCAGACGGCCGCCCTCGCCCAGCAGGCGCGCGGCGAGCGTGATCGCATCGCGGCCCGCCGGGCGCCCGTCCACTCCTACGATCACGTTTGCGAACATCGTCGTCCTCGTTTCGGTCATAGCCCGCCGGTCGCAGGCGCAGGGCCGGCGCTCCGTCGCAGCTGATCGTCGCGTCCTCGCCGGCCGCTGGATCACAGCCGGACGCCGCGAACGGTAGAGCACTCGCGCGGGCCGGCGATCCGGGAGCGTCCCAAAGCGGGCTGCGGATTTCTACGGAGCGCGGGCGGGCGCGCGGTGCGATGCTGGGTGCGATGCCCACCCTCAGCGACGCCGAGCTGGCGACGCTCGACGCGTGGTGGCGCGCGGCCAACTACCTGTCGGTCGGGCAGATCTACCTGCGCGAGAACCCGCTGCTGCGCGAGCCGCTGCGCCTGGAGCACGTCAAGCCGCGGCTGCTCGGCCACTGGGGTACGACGCCCGGTCTGAACTTCGTGTACGCGCACATGAACCGCGTGATCCGCGCGCGGGACCTCGACGCGATCTACGTCGCCGGGCCGGGACACGGCGGGCCCGGGCTGCTCGCCAACGTGTACCTCGAGGGTACGTACAGCGAGCTGTATCCCCACATCGGTCGCGACGAGGAGGGGCTGGCGCGGCTGATGCGCCAGTTCTCGTTCCCCGGCGGCGTCCCCAGCCACGCCGCGCCCGAGACGCCCGGGTCGATCAACGAGGGCGGGGAGCTGGGGTACTCGCTGCTGCACGCGTACGGGGCCGCGTTCGACAACCCCGACCTGCTCGTGTGCTGCGTCGTCGGCGACGGCGAGGCGGAGACCGGGCCGCTCGCCGCGAGCTGGCACTCCAACAAGTTCCTGAACCCCGCGCGCGATGGCGCCGTGCTGCCCGTGCTGCACCTCAACGGGTACAAGATCGCCTCGCCGACGATCCTCGCGCGCATCCCGCGCGAGGAGCTGCGGGCGCTGCTGGAAGGCTGCGGGTACGCGCCGCGGTTCGTCGAGGGCGAGCAGCCCGCCGCCATGCACCGGCTGATGGCCGCCGCGCTCGACGAGGCCTGCGCGGAGATCGCCGCGATCCAGCGGCGCGCGCGGGGAGGCGACGGGGACGGGGCGAGCGCGGAGCGCCCGCAGGGAGGCGGGCCTGACGGCGCGAGCGCGGGGCACCCGCGGGGAGGCGACCGGGACGGGGCCAGCGCCGAGCGCCCGCGGTGGCCGCTGATCGTGCTGGGCACGCCCAAGGGGTGGACCGGCCCGAAGGAAGTCGACGGCCTGGCGGTCGAGGGGTCGTTCCGCTCCCATCAGGTGCCGCTCGCGGACTTCGCCGCCAGGCCGGAGCGCCTGAGGGCGCTCGAAGCGTGGCTGCGCTCGTACCGCCCGCACGAGCTGTTCGACGAGCGCGGCGCCGTGCGGGAGGAGATCGCGGCGCTCGCCCCGCGCGGGGCGCGGCGCATGAGCGCCAACCCCCACGCCAACGGCGGCCGGCTGCTGCGCGCGCTGGAGCTGCCGGACTTCCGCGCGTACGCCGTCGCCGTGCCGAGCCCCGCGCGCACGAGCAGCGAGGCGACGCGCGTGCTCGGGGGCTTCCTGCGGGACACGATCGCGCGCAACACCGAGCGGTTCCGCGTGTTCGGCCCCGACGAGACGGCCTCCAACAGGCTGGGCGCCGTGTTCGAGGCCACCGACCGCACGTGGATGGCGGAGCGCCGGCCCGGCGACGAGCACCTCGCGCCGGACGGGCGCGTGATGGAGGTGCTCAGCGAGCACATGTGCCAGGGCTGGCTGGAGGGGTACCTGCTGAGCGGCCGCCACGGCGTGTTCAACTGCTACGAGGCGTTCATTCACATCGTGGACTCGATGTTCAACCAGCACGCCAAGTGGCTAAAGGTCTCGCGCGGCATCCCGTGGCGGGCTCCCGTGGCGTCGCTGAACTACGTGCTGTCGTCGCACGTGTGGCGCCAGGACCACAACGGCTTCTCCCACCAGGACCCCGGGTTCATCGACCACGTGGTCAACAAGAAGGCGGAGATCGTGCGCGTGTACCTGCCCCCGGACGCCAACTGCGTGCTGTCGGTGGCCGACCACTGCCTGCGCAGCCGCGACTGCGTCAACGTGATCGTCGCGGGCAAGCAGCCGGCGCTCGACTATCTGAGCATCGAGGAGGCGGCGGCGCACTGCGCGCGCGGCATCGGCGTGTGGGAGTGGGCGAGCAGCGACGCAGGCGGAGAGCCCGACGTCGTGCTCGCGTGCGCCGGGGACGTGCCCACGCTGGAGACGCTCGCCGCCGCGGCGATCCTGCGCCGCGAGCTGCCGGCGCTGAGGGTGCGCGTGGTCAACGTCGTCGATCTGATGCGCCTGCAGCCCACGGGCGAGCACCCGCACGGGCTCTCCGACCGGGAGTTCGACGCGCTGTTCACGACGTCGCGGCCCGTGGTGTTCGCGTACCACGGGTATCCGTGGCTGATCCACAGGCTCACGTACCGCCGCGCCAACCACCACAACATCCACGTGCGCGGGTACAAGGAGGAGGGCACGACGACGACGCCGTTCGACATGGCGATGCTCAACGACCTCGACCGCTTCCACCTGGTGATGGACGCGATCGGCCGCGTGCCCGGCCTCGGCGATCGGGCCGCGGACCTGCGCGGACGCATGGAACAGGAGCGGGCGCGCCATCGCGCGTATACGCGCGAGCACGGCGAGGATCCTACGGACGTGCGTGAGTGGGTGTGGCCGGTTTTTGAGGAGGAGATGGATGGGCCGGCCGGTGCGAGTCGGGGCGCGAAGGGCGCCTAACAGAATGCGTGTGCGGCTGGGGTGGTCGGGGGTCGAGCGGGCCGAGGACGCAAGGGCGAAGGCTTGGTGGTGCCAAGTCGAGCCCGAGGACGACGGCCCGCGAAGGCCAGCGGCCGCATCCAGGCGTGCGCGCATTCTGTTAGGCGCTCTCAAGGACGCCGTCCAGCCGCGCCGGGCCAACCGCGCGCCCTCGCACCAGACGACCGGGCGCGTCATCCGCCGAGCGCCGCCCGGACCAGGCCCGAGACGCGCTTGCCGTCGGCGCGACCGTCGACCGCCGCCATCGCCAGCTTCATCGCCCCGCCCATGTCTCTCACCGACTGCGCGCCGCTGTCGCGCACGGCCTGCTCGACGATCGCGGCGAGCTGCGCCTCGGAGAGCTCCGGCGGCAGGTATGCGGCGATCAGCTGCGCCTCCGCCTGCTCGCCGCCGGCGAGATCCTCGCGCCCCGCCTCGCTGTATGCGCGCGCCGCCTCCAGGCGGCGCTTGCGCTCGCGCCGCAGCACCGCCAACTCGTCCTCGGAGCCCTCCTTCGCGGACTTCTGCAACTCGCTCAGCAGCAGGCGCAGGGCGCCCACGCGCTCTTTCTCTCCCGCGCGCATCGCCGCCTTGACGTCCGCGCTCACCTGATCGACTATCGCCATCCTGGCGACCAGGATACGCCGACTCAGTGACCCTCGCCGCCGTCGCCGTGTTCCAGCTCGCCGCCGTGGTCGCGTTCGGGCTCGCCGCCGTCACCGTGTGCGAGCTCGCGGCCCTCTCCGTGTTCGAGCTCGCCGCCGTCACCGTGTTCCAGCGGCGTCGGGCTGCCGAGGCGACCCGGCGCGGAGGCGTCGCGGCCGAAGATCAGCGCCACGTTCCAGTCCACCAGCAGGCGCAGCTTGCGCCCGAGGCCCGGCATCAGCAGCAGGTGGTAGGTGCGCGCGATGAACCACGCCGGCAGGCCCCGCCAGCGGATGCCGGCGGTGATCGCCACCGCCTGGTTGTGGCCGAGCTCGGCGACGACCCCGAGGCTGCGCCAGCGAAACGGCCGTTCGCGGCCATTGCCGAGCGTCGCCGCGACGTTGCGCGCCACGCGCCCGCCCTGGCGTAGCGCGTGCTGCGCCGTCGGCGGGCACGGCCGGCCGCGGTGCGCGGGGTCGGGCACCGCGGCGCAGTCGCCGATCGCCCACACCCCCTCGCGCCCCTCCACGCGCATGCGGCGATCGACGACCACGCGCCCGCCGCCGTCGAGCGGCAGGCCGAGCGCCGCGACCGCAGGCGCGGGCTTCACGCCCGCCGTCCAAACCACGGTGCGCGCCTCTATCCGCTCGCCGTCGGAGAGCGTCGCTCCGTGCTCGCTCACCTCGCGCAGGGTCGTGTCCGTCAGTACCTCGATCCCGCGCCCCTCCAGCTCGCGGCGGGCGAACTTCGAGAGACCCTTGGAGACCTCGCCCATGATCCGCCCCTGCGCCTCCACGAGCACCCAGCGCATCCCCTCGGCGCGGCAGCGGGGGTAGAGGTCGATCACGCGCGAGGCGAAGTCCTGCAGCTCCGCGAGACCCTCGACGCCGGCGTAGCCGGCGCCGACGAACACGAAGCCGAGGTACTCGCGGCGGCGCTCGGGCTCCTCCAGGGACTCGGCGATGTCCAGGCAGCTGAGGACCTGGTTGCGCAGCGCCGTGGCGTCCGCAAGGGACTTCAGGCCGACGGCGTGCTGGGCGAGGCCGGGGATCGGCAGCGTACGCGAGACGCTGCCAAGGGCCACCACGAGGCGGTCGTAGGCGAGCGCCACGGGCTCTCCGTCGATGCGCGTGACATCCAGCCGGCGCGCACCCGGATCGGCCCCCGTCACGCGCCCGATCAGCAGATCGGTGCGCCGCAGCTGCGTGCGCAGCGGCACGACGACGTGGCGCGGGTCGAGCGTCGCGCCCGCCGCCCCCGGCAGCAGCGGCGTGTAGAGCATGAAGTTGGCGTCGTTGACGAGCGTCACGCGGGCACTGTGCGCGGGCAGCACGCGCTCCAGGGCGCGCGCCGCGTAAAAGCCGCCAAATCCACCGCCCGCGATCACGACGTGCCAGGACACCTCCCCAGAGGCTAGAGCCCCGGCGCGGAAGAGACCAATGGCACAAGCGTGTTACTAGTGCTCGGTCGGCCCGACCAAATAGGGTGCGGGCTGTGAGCGCCTCCCTGTACGCCAACGCCCTCGCGCCGTTCGCCGCCGACGCCCGGCGCCTGCTGCCCGCGGGGGGCGAGATCTTCGACGCGCACACGCATCTCGGCCTCGACGAGGACGGGCGCTCACTGGCGCTCGACCAGCTGCTCGCGATGCTCGACGACGCCGGCGCCCGGCGGGCGTGCGTGTTCCCACTGCACGACCCCGAGCGCCATCCCGCGTACACGCTGCCCAACGACCGCGTCCTACAGTGGACCTCCGAAAGCGGCGGGCGCCTGATTGCGTTCTGCCGCCTGGACCCCGCCGAGACGCCCGTCGCGGAGGGGGAACGGTGCCTTGGCAGGGGCGCGCGCGGCATCAAGCTGCACCCCCGCGCGCAGGCGTTCTCCTTCGACGGCCCGGAGATGGACGGCATCTTCAAGCTCGCCGAAGAAGCCCGCGTGCCGATCCTGATCCACGCCGGACGGGGAATGCCGCCCGTCGCGGACGGTCTCGCCAACCTCGCCCTGCGTCACCCGAACGTCGTCCTGATCCTCGCGCACGGCGCGATCTGCGACCAGGGCATCCTCACCTCGCGCCTGAAGGACCACCCCGGGGTGCTGTACGACACGTCGTGCTTTTTCCCCCTTGACGTCGTCGAGCTGCTCGCCCGCGTCCCCGCCGAGCGGATCGTGTTCGCCTCCGACCCGCCCTACGGACGGACCGCCAGCGGGCTGTACCTCACGCTGCGCGTCGCCCACCACGCCGGCCTGGACGAGACGGCCACGCGCGCACTGCTCGGCGAGACGATGGCGGGGCTGATCGACGGCCGCGGCCTGCCCTCCGTCACCCCGCCGCGGCGCGGCGCGACGATCACGCTCGCCGGGCGCCTCGCGCGCGTGTACGGCTACGGCAGCCTTGCCGGACCGGCGATCTTCGCCGGCGTCTTTGACCAGGCCAAGGCGATGATCGACATGGCCCTCGCCGCCTGCCGCGACCCCGAGCCGGGCGCCGTCGGGCAGGCGCTCGACACGATCGGCGCGGCGCTCGCCGCCGCCGCCGCGCTGCTGGAGACCGAGCACGGCGCTCCCGCCGCGCTCGACCTGCTGTTCCGCTCGATGGCGCTCGCCGCCACCGAGGTGCCGGACGGCGCGTAGGCGAGGACCGTCAAGCGCGGAAGCCTCGGCCGCTCGCGCACCGCCGTTCGCCCGCGCCTCGCCCCCGCCGTTCGCCCGCGCCTCGCGCGCACCGCCGGCGTCCGCGATCACGCCGGCCCCGCCGTCAGCCACACCGCCGCCCACTCCCCCCGCTTGCGCCGCTCGCGCTCGCGCAGTCCCGCCTGCTCGCCGAACGCGCGCACCACTTCGTCCGCCTCCTCGCACAGCAGTCCGCTGGCGATCACGTGCTCGGGCGCGTAGGACTGGGCAGGCAGCGCGCGCGCCAGGTCGAGCAGCAGCCCTCGCACCAGGTTGGCGAGCACGATCGGCGCCGGACCGCCGGCTAGCGCCGGCAGCCGCTCGCGCCGCAGGTCAAAGCGCCGAGAGCGCACCGCCACGCCGTTGACGCGCGCATTCTCGGCGCTCGCGCGCACACTCTCGGCCTCGTGGTCGAGACCCAGCACCGGCGCGAACCCCAGGCGCGCCGCGGCGATGCCGAGCACGCCTGAGCCGCAGCCGACGTCGAGCACGGCGCCACGCCCGCCACGCCCGCCGTGCGCGCCCCGCTCTTCACGCTCGCCGCACCCCTCAGGTTCGCCGTCCGAGCCGCGCCCCCCGCCCTGCGCGCCCCGCCCCCCACGCTCGCCCGCCAGCTCGAGCAGCAGCTCCAAGCAGAGGCTCGTCGTCGCGTGCGCGCCCGTGCCGAAGGCCTGACCCGGGTCGATCTCGATCTCAAGCGCCCCCGCGCGGTCGCTCGGCGCCTCCCACGGCGGGCGCACGTGCAGCGCCGGCGCGCCCGCGCCCCGCCCGGCGATCAGGATCGGCCGGTGAAAGCGCTTCCAGCGCTCGGACCAGTCGTCCGCCAGCTCCGTCGTGGAAACCTGCACGAGCGCCGCGCCGGCGGCGGCGTGCAGTTGCGGCAGCTCCGGCAGCTCGCCGCGCGCGCCGTACACCGCGTACTCGACCAGCCCGTCGCCAAGCGCCACCTCTTCCACCCCCGAGGGCGCCAGCGCCAGCAGCTCCGCCAGCGCCAGCTCCGCGTCCTCGCGGCGAACGCGCAGGGCGAGGCGGATCACGCCGCCCGACCGGGGAGCACCATCACGCCTCCGCACCGCGACACGCTCACGCCCGACCGTCGAGCACCGTCACGCCGCCGAGCCGCGACACACGCTCACGCCGCCTTGCTGTGCAGCGCGCGGCGCAGCTTGGCGAACAGCGACTCCTCCGAGCGCAGGTTGTCCTCCGTCAGCGTCGCGCTGAGGCGCTCCAGCAGCTCGCGCTGCTCGTCGCTCAGACGACGCGGCACGATCACGTTGACGACCACGCGCAGATCGCCGCGCCGCCCGCGGCGCAGCGCCGGCATCCCCTCGCCGGGCACGACGAGCACGTCGCTCGGCTGCGTCGCCGCCGGCACCTCCACAGTCGCCGTGCCCTCCAGCGTCGGCACCTGCACGCTGGTGCCGAGCGCGGCGAGGGGGGCGGCGAGATCGAGCACGGTGACGAGATCGTCGCCCTCGCGCAGGAACCGTTCGTCCGGGCGCACTCTGACGAGCACGTACAGGTCGCCCGCCGGCGCGCCCGCTTCGCCCGCGTGCCCCTGACCGACGAGGCGGATGCGCTGTCCGTCGGCGATCCCCGCCGGAACCTCCACGTCCACGTCGCGCCGGGCGGCCACGCGACCCCGTCCACGACACTCCCTGCAGGGCTGCTGGGCCACGCGCCCGTCGCCTTCGCACTGCTCGCACGCGATCGTGCGCACCATCTGACCGAAGGGGGTGCGGGTCACCGCCTGCAGCTGCCCGCTGCCGCCGCAGCGCTCGCACGTCTGAATCGGCGTGCCCGGCTGCGCGCCGTTGCCGTGGCAGTGCTCACAGCCGTCGATCGCCTCGAAGGAGGCCTGCATCCGCGCCCCCTGCGCGGCGTCGCGCAGGGACACCTCGATCGCGACGGCCACATCCCCGCCCGGCGCCGGCCCCGCCGCGCGCGAGCCGAACGGGCTGGCGCCGCCGAAGAAGGCGTCGAACAGGTCGCCGATCGAGCCGAACGCGTCGAAGTTCGGCGCGTAGCCGCCCGAGCGCAGCCCCTCGTGGCCGTAGCGGTCGTACGTCGCGCGGCGCTCGGCGTCGCACAGGATCTCGTACGCCTCCGCCGCCTCCTTGAACCCGCGTTCGGCGTCGGGGTCGTGGGCGTTGACGTCCGGGTGCAGTTCGCGCGCGAGCGCGCGGAAGGACTTCTTGATGTGCTGCTCGGAAGCGTCGCGCTCGACGCCGAGCACCTCGTAGGGGTCGCGGGGCATAGGTGGGAAGAGTGTCAGCTCTCGGCGTACGTGTCTTCGACGAAGCGCGAGAGCTCGTGCGCCGCCTCGCGCACCATCGGGATCGCGTACGCGTAGTCCATCCGCACAGGGCCGATCACGGACACCGTGCCGAGCTTGCGCTGCGCCACCCCGTATCCGGCCGCCACGAGCGCGAGCGAGCGCAGCGCCGGGACCTCGTTCTCACGGCCGATGCGCACGTACACGCCGGGCTCGCCGAGCGCTGAGCGCAGCACTTTCAGCAGCACGACACGGCGCTCCAGCAGGTCCATCAGCTCGTCGATCTGCGTGACCTCGTGCAGGTGGTCGTCGGCGAACAGCTTCGCCGTGCCGCCGACATACAGGGTGTCCTCGGCGTCGGAGCCCAGCGCTCCGAAGGTCGGCGCGAGCCGGTCCAGGAAGGCGCGCTCGGTCGCCGGCAGGCTCGCGTCGAGCAGGCGCTGCTGGAGCATCCGCGCGCCGAGGCCGAGTCCCACCAGGCGCTCGTTCAGGTACTCCCCTGCCCAGCCGACGAGCCCCGGATCGACCGGATCCTCGAACGTCGCGAGCAGCTTCGAGACGCTCCCCGTCGAAGTGATGATCACGACCATCACCAGGCGCGCCTGCAGGGCGAGCACCTCGACATGGCGGATCGTCGCCGTGTTCTCCGAGGGCGCCGAGACGACCGCCAGCAGGTTCGTCACCTCCGAGAGCACCTCTGTCGTGGCCCGCATCGCCTCCTGCACCTCCTGGCGGGTGAACGTCAGGCCGAGGTGCCGTGCGGGCGCCAGGCGCTCGCCCGTAAACAGCATCCTGTCGACCAGGTGGCGCTGACCGGCGTCCGTCGGGACCCTCCCCGCCGAGGTGTGGGGATGGGCGAGCAGACCCATCTCCTCCAGCTGCGCCAGCTCGTTGCGGACCGTCGAGGGTCCGCAGTCGAGCTCGGGCTCCGCGGCGATCGTCTTGGAGGCGACCGGCTGGCCCGTCTGACGGTAGCCATCGACGACCCTCCAGAGGATGAACTCCTGCCTGGCGCTGAGCATCCCTCGATTGTACGAGCGCCGCCCCGGACGCGGCCGATGGCCCCGGCCGCACTCTCGCCTGGACCCTTCTATACCGCCAGCACGGCCTCCGCGTTGCGGATGATCTGTTTGCCGTCCTGCTCGGCGATCGTGTCGATCACGACGCTGCCGTCGCCCGCGCCGCGCACCGTTCCGCTCACGACGACCTCCTGCTCGGGCACGCCCATGCCGCGAAACTGCACCGACAGGCGCTTGAGGTGCTCCGGGCCGCCGGCCGCCTCGGTCTGCGCCCGCGCGACCTGCGCCATCGTCCACAGCCCGTGCAGGATGCGCCCCGGCAGACCGACGGCGCGCGCGAACTCCTCGTCGATGTGGATCGGGTTGAAGTCCCCGGACGCGCCCGCGTAGCGCGCGGTGAGGTACTTGTCGGGGGTCACCCGCACCTGCGGGATCTGCTCGCCCACGTTCAGATCGGCCATCTGGCGCTCACACTCCTCGAACGATGTTTGTCCAGGTGCCGCGGGAGACCTGCTCGCCGCGCTGGTTGATCGAAACCGACTCGAACACGTAGTAGCCGCGTCCATCGCGTTCTGAGATGTCCTTCAGCGTCGCCGTCGTGGTGATCTCATCGCCGGCCACTACGAGCGGCCCCCACTCGAACTCCTGCCCGCCGTGCACCATCATCGCGAAGTTCAGCTCGATCTCCGGGTCGAAGATCGGCGGACCCATCGAGGGGGCGCAGTACACGACCGCGAACATCGGCGGCGCGACCACGTCGGCGTAGCCCGCGTCGCGCGCCGCCTGCACGTCCAGGTGGATCGGGTTGGTCTCGCCCACGGCGCGGGCGTACTCCTTGATCTTCTCGCGCCCCACCGCGTACAGCGTGGGCTCGTAGGTCTTGCCGATCGCTTGCGTGTTGACTGGCACCGGGGCAGGCTCCTTGCGGACGGGTCTATGTGACTGGCGTGCTGCGGGCGGCAGTTTACGCGTACGGCGCGCGCACGGCCCGCTTGAACGGACCCTTAAACACAAAACGCCCCCCGGGGCCGACCGCGGAGGAGCGCAAAGGCGCCGCCGCGGCCGACCGTCCAGGGTGGGTGCTCTAGAAGACGAGGTCGCTCTCGCCGGCGCCGACGCCGACGCCGACCAACTCGCCCGCGTCGGGGGCGCCGTCGTCATCGCCGGACTCCTCCTCGCCCTGCGGGTCGCCGGGGCTGCCGAGGAACTCGACCGAGTCGGCGACGACGCTGACCGCCTGACGGCGCTGCCCCTCGGCGGTCTCCCACTCGCGCCAGTCCAGGCGTCCGTCGACCGCGAGACGGCTGCCCTTGCGCAGGTAGCGGTGAACTGTCTCGCCGTGCGCGCCGAAGACGCTCACGTCGAAATAGTTGGGGCGCTCCTGGTACTCGCCCGCCGCATCCTTGCGCAGGCTGTTGCAGGCGACTCGCAGCGCGCAGACGCTGTGCCCGGAAGCCAGGCTGCGCAGCTCCGGGTCGCGGGTCAGACGGCCGATGAGGACAACGCGGTTGGTGCTTGTGTGAGACATGGCTGTGAGACTCCTTCGTGGGTCGGGATCGACCCCCCGCGTGTCAACTTACGCCGCGCTTGGGACGGTTTGGTGACGGCGCGCCAGGGACCGGGCGCGGTCAAGCGCCCCGTCGGCGCACAGGCCCGGGACGGCGTCGAGGCCCAGCACCGCGATCCGCTCGCCCGCCGCCGCCGAGCGCACGGCGCGCGCCAGCGCACGGCGCACGTCGGCCGGCGCTAGATACAGCACCCCCGCCACGCACCCGGCGCGCGCCCACGCCAGGCAGATGTCGTGCAGGCGCCGGGGCGCCTTGACGGTCAGCTCCACCTCCACGGCCACCGGCAGGCCGTCGGGGACGCGCTGGGGCAGGAGCACGAGATCGGGGCGGTGCACGCCCGCGTCGCCGCCGTGGCGCCAGCCGATGCGAGCGCTCGCCAGCGGACGCCCGTGCACGCGCTCGGCGCGGCGCAGCTCGCGCTCGCCCAGCAACGCGTGGTCGGGGTAGCAGCGTTCCAGCGCCGCCGCGACGTGGGAGCACACGATCAGGTGCCTCGCGCCCGAGGCGCTCACGCGGCACGGCTGCAGGTCGCGCTCGCCACACGCGCGAACGCCCGCCGCCGTCGCCGTGTACAGCGGCGGCTGCCCCGCCAGGGGACGGTGACAGCCGAGCAGACCCGCGCGCTCGGCGCCCCGCAGACGCGCCCGGGCGGATGCGACGGTGGCGTCCAGGCGCACGGCGAGCGCGTCGGCCGTGACGGCGCCGAGGCGGGCTGTCCAGCGCACGATTTCAAGGCGCTGGGCACGGATGGGTGGAGATTGAGATGACATTTGCTTGTCCTTTTTTTGAGTTTGGATGGGCCGCGCGGTTCGTCGCCACGGCCCCCGACACGAAGACGGCGCCGCCCGCGACGACGCCGGAGAGGAGCGGATGGACCATTCGGTTCGTCACCGACGCCCGCCACGAAGACGGCCCGCGACGACGCCAGAGAGGAGCGGATGGACCGATCGGTTCCTCACCGGCCGCCCGCCAGGAAGACGGCGCCGACGACAACGACGGCGACGGCGACGGGGAGCGCGGACGACGAGGCACCGCGGACTCCCGCAGGACTCAGGCGTTTACACGCCGCCCGACGGCGCGTACATCCGCGTCAGCCGCGCGCACTCGGCGTCGCCGAGCGTGAGCACGGCCGCGCAACCGCGGTTCAGCGCGCCGATCTGCGCCGCCTCGAGCAGCGGCTCGTGGATGCGCCGGCGGGTGCTGCGCCCGTCGCTGCCCAGCGAGGTGCCCCAGGCCCCTCGCGTGCCGCTCAGACGCGAGACCAGATCGGCCGAATCGGGTACGGCCTGGCGGTGGGCGATCAGCGCCGACACGTTGCCCAGAACCTGCTCCAGCAGAGCGGGAGATCCCGGTACTCGCAGGCTCGACAGCTCCTGCGTGCCGAGCACCAGGCTCATGCCCGCCGAGCGGCCGCGCTCAAACAGATGCACGACCTGCTGCGCCGCCACGGCGGAGAACTCGTCGATCACCACCAGCGAGGGCACCGGCCGCGCCTGCAACGCCGCCATCGCCGTCTGCAGGTCCTGCACGATCGCCGCGCCGAGCATCTGCGCGAGCAGCGGGCGGCTGTCTGCGCGCAGCGCGCAGTACACGACGGCGCGGGTCCCGATGGCCCCCAGCAGGTCGAACCTACGGGCGCCGGGCGTGCGCGGGTCAAGCCAGGTCCCGACATCGGACTCCGCGAGGATCGCGAGGCGGTCGCGCACCCCGCTGAGGTCCGTGCGCTGGCGCGGGGTCAGCGAGTCCAGATAGGCGTGCACCTCGCACGCGCGCTCCGCCGGCAAGCTCCGCGCGAGCAGCTCCAGGCAGTCGGGATCGAGATGCTCGACGATTCTCGCCAGGCTCACCTCCGTCCCCGCCGCGCGCAGCGTGCGCACGGCGTGGCCGAGATAGCGCTGCGCCTGGCGCTGGTAGTGGGGCTCGCTGAAGCGCTCCCCCGCGAGCAGCTTGTCGGCGATCTCGCCGGCGGCGCCGCGCGCGAACGGGTTGTAGACCGACGGCCCGTCGGGAGTCCACTCCACGAACCTCCGGCCGCCCCCGCGGGCCGCCTGAAGCAGCTCCAGGCGCAGGCCGCGGTCGCCCTTGGGGTCGACGACCACCACGGCCATCCCGCGTTCCACCGCCCGCACCGCCAGCCACGTCTGCGTGACCGTCTTGCCGGAGCCAGTCGCTCCGAGCACGAGCGTGTGCGTGCCGCCGCCGGCGCCGCCGAGCGGGATCGAGACCGCCCGGCCGCGCTCGTCCTCGCCGACCGTCAGGCGCCCCGCGCGGAACCAGCGCTCGCCGCGCGCAGTCGCCACACGCGCGCGATCGCAGGCGTCGCGGGACGAGGTCCGGCCCGCTGAAGAGTGCGCCAGAGGGTCCTCGCGCACCATCGGACGCGACCTGGCGGGACGCTCAGAGAGACGCTGACACAGCCGGCGCACGCCAATGCGCAGCGTGTCGCTCGGACGCGTGCGGCGCCGCGCCGTTTCCGCCAGATCGGCGCCCGCGTGCAGGTCTTCGCGATGCCAGCGCCGGCCGTGCGCTACGGCCGTCAACGCGGCGCCGACGGCCGTCGGCGCGGCGCCCGCGAACACGCCGCGCGCCATCACCACGAGCACCAGAGCGCCCACGGCCCAGCTCCAGTGCAGGTGGTGGCGGCGCATCGCGCGCGCCGCGAGCAGACCGAGGCCGTAGCCGACGGCGACGTGGATCGCCGCGCTGAAGAGGCCCTGCGCGAGCGCTTCCAGCGGCGCCAGCGGATGGACCCCGCCGGGCGGCTGGAGTTCGGAGTCGGCGGGGGAATGAGGGTAGGGGGTATTCAACGGCACGGTGGCGCTCCTTTCGTGGGGCCCGGGCGCGGTGTGGCGCCCGAGGCGGTCGTTAACGGGCGACGGCGGATCCGAAGATCCGCCGTCGTGTGCTGCTGTGGACGGGCGCAGGCCCGCCGTCGTGTGCTGCTCCGGGCGGACTCAGCCCAGCTCCACCTCCCGCGGGCTGACGCCCAGGCCGCGGCGCGCGATCAGCGCCAGGACCTCGCTGTGCACCCACGGTGTGACCGTGCCCCCGCCGCCCTCCGCCAGCAGGCCGATGCGCCGCGCCAGCCAGCTCGTCTCACCGCTGCGGTTGCCGCGGCCGTCGCGCTTGACGCGTCCGCAGCGAAGCGCGATCTCGCTCATGCTCACGCCCTGCGTGCGGACCGCCTCCAGCACGGCTTCGCGCAGGCCGCGGTTGAGCACGATGCGGCTCGCATCCAGCCGCTCTAGCTCCGCGCGCAGCTTCGCCAGCGACAGGCCCTCCTCGCCGTCGTGGCGGGCCAGCGCCCGCGCCGTCGCCGAGCGCGCCGGCTCGTAGCTTTCGAGCGCGGCGACCACGTCGCGTACGCTCACGATCCTCGGCGCGACGGTCGCGTCGGCGGGGAAGTGCACCCGCCAGCGCAACTGCGGGATCGACGCGGTGTATCCGACGATCTCAAGGCGATACGCGCGTCCCGCGCCGTCCGGCAGATGCGCCTCGCACAGACCCAGCGCCGCGGCGTCCCCCGCGCGGCCCGTCACGACGCGCGTCCCGCAGTTCGCTGCGATGCCCGTCTCACGGTTCGCCGCGATGCCCGCGTCACCGTCCCCGGCGGGCGCGCCCCCAATGCCTGTGTCGCGACCGCCCGCGAGGCCGTCGCCGGCACCCGTGCGTTCGCGCGAGCGCGGCCCGGCGGCCAGATCCTCCGGCGTGACGGCACGACACCAGCGCCCGTGCGGATCGCGCAGGTACTCGCGGCATACGAGCGCCGCGTTTCCCGCCGGCTCGTCGGCGTCCAGATGCGCCACCAGCCGGGCGTCCCCGTAGGAGAGGGCGTCGCGATCGAGCACCAGCACACTGCCGACGGCGGAACGGGCGACGATCTCGCGGCGGACACCGCCGAGATCGACGTAGCGGCCGAGCACCGCGTCTTCGCGAGCGCGTCCCACCCGTCCCGGCCGCTCGGGGCGGAGGGATCGGCGCAGCGGGCGCCGAGGTTTCGGGCGAGGCACAGTGGTCCGGCGAGACGCGGCGGTCGGGCGAGGAAGGACGGTCTGCTGCATGGGGGCCTCCTTGCATCGCGGGCGGACCCGCGAGTCGGGGTTGGGTGGTGGCGGGCGGGGGCCCGCGAGTGGGTTGCGGTGGCGGGCTTGTAGGGCTTCGCCGAGGGACCGTCAAGCGCGCGCAGAGGCGCTCTCGCGGCAGCTCGCGGACCTCCGAGAACCCCTTAAGGGGTCTCGGACCCGACGGCCGCGGGCGCTCGCAAAAGCGAAAGCTGGCCGGAAAGTGCTCGCCGGACGGCGACGCGGATCGGCGTTGAGGGGACGGGCGAAGCAGCGGCGCCGAGCGGCGCTGACAGGACGACCGATCCGAAACCGACGTTGACGGGACGGCGACGCGGCTGGCTGCTGAGCGGACGGCTGAGCGGACCGGTGCTGAGCGGACGGCCGAGCGGACCGGTGCTGAGCGGACGGCCGAGCGGACCGCTGCTGACCGGACGGCCGAGCGGACCGGCGTTGACCGGACGGCCGAGCGGACCGGCGTTGACCGGACAGCGGAGCGGACCGCTGCTGACCGGACGGCAGCGCAGGTCAGCAGGTGGGCTCGTGCTCTTGCTGGGCGCCCACGTGACGAGGGCTATGGGAGGACGGCGTGCGCCGAACGGCTCAGGGAAGCGAGGAAAGGAGGCCGCCAGCCTACCGCCCGCCGGCGAGAAGGCGGCCGGAGGCGTGCCGAGCGGCTCCCGCCACGGCGCATTCGTCGTGCCCGGTGGCGTGCAGTTCGGCTCTGCAATGCGGAAATCCGGTGCGCCGTCTGCGCAGTCGCGCCGTCGCTGCGAGCGCGGGCAACTGCGTGGCGAGCGCCTCCGGACGGGTGGCGGCTGCGCGGATCGGGGCGGCGGCTGCACGGAGCGGCGCGCGAATACGCGAGCGATTTCGCGCCCGCTTGGCCACATCGCCCCCGGGCTCGGGATTAGCCGCCTCTCCCGACAGGGCCTCTCCACGACTTGCCGCCCTCCGACAAACCGCTCCCCGACAAACGGCTCCGCCAGCGGCCGCCCTCCGACAAACCGCTCCCCGACAAACGACTCCGCCAGCGACCGCCCTCCGACAAACCGTCCCCCCGACAAACGGCTCCGCCAGCGGCCGCCCTCCGACAAACCGTCGTCGGTTACTCGCCGCCCGGCCCGGGCACGATGTTCGTCGCCCGTACCTGCGGCTCTCGCGCCCGCGGATCGCCGCCGGCCGCCGCCACACGTACCGCCGGCGGCAGAGGCGGGACACCGTACGCGAGCACCAGCCCCTCGTGCGCGTCGCGCTCGGCAGCGAACACGATCCCTTCCCGGCCCGGGTACTCCCAGTCGGCCGGGTACTCCCCCGCGTACGCGCGACACGCCGTCAGCACCCGGTCGGCCCGGCGCGCGCACTCTCGCGCGCGGGCGCGGTCGCGGCACACGAACACAACCACCGGCCGAGCGCTCGCGCGGGCACCGTAGCGGCGCGTGCAGATCGACCAGCCCGCCAGCAGGTGGTCGTAGCGCTCGACCTTGGCGGCCCCCGCCCCCTCCGGCAGGCGGTCGTCCAGCTCCACGAGGACGTCGATCGCCGCGGGCGGGCGCCGTACGGCGTCGCCGTCCCGCGCCGACCGGCGCTCCGTGCCGTGCGCGACCCTCGCGCCCGCCGTTTCCCCTCCCGGCCACGGCACCTCGATCGTCGCATCCGGACGCACCGTCTCGAACCGCTCGACCTCCACCCGGGCGCCGGTCGCGTCGGTGATCAGAAATTCGTGGGCGGCGCGGCCGCCGGGCAGCCGCAGATCGCCCGGCCCGAACGTCACACGCCGGCCGTCCGCCGCAGCGCGTGAAGGCGGACTGAGCACCGACTCGCCCGGCCCGCGCACGTTGAGCAGACGACCTGCCACAGCCCGCTCCAGCGCCAGCGCCCAGCCGCTGACGTGGACGTCGTGACGAGCCTGGCGCAGGCGCCGCGCGCCGTCCGTGGCGCCGGCTCCCGCGCGGGCCGCGTTCACGGCGAGCCGGTCAGTTCCCGCGCGGGCCGCGTTCGGGGCGGACCGGTCGGCTCCCGCGCGGGCCGCGTACATGGCGAGCCCATCGGCTCCCTTCCCCGGACGCGCGCCCGTGAGCGCCTCGATCTCGCCCGCGTCGAGCGTCGCCAGACGGCCGCTCGCGTGCAGCAGCTCCAGACCGCCGCGCGCGATCACGCAGCACATTGGCACGCCGCCGCCGTCGCGGCGGTGGAACTGAAAGCGATCGAGCAGCCCGGCGTCGGCCAGACGCTTGAGCCGGCGCTGTGTCGTCGTGACGGCCCGCCCGCCGTTGAAGCGCCGGTGCAGCTGGCTCGTCGATACGTGGCGCAGGGTCGCGATCAGCGCCAGGATCTCCAGGTCGAGCGCCTCCGGGCTCAGCGCGCGCCGCACGGCGGGCGGCTTGGCCCAGCGCACGCTCTGCGCGGCGTCTAGCTCCACCAGCTCCCGGTAGCTCTCGGCCGGGGTCTGGGGCAGCGCCGTATCGGGCATCTTCGGAGAAGCCTCGGCGGGGATCCCCTGCGAAGCCCCGATCGGAACCCGGGGCGAGGTCCCGACAGAGGCAGTGGCCGAAGTCATGACGGTGACCTCGGGGGCCGAACTCTCAACAGGGATCCCGGAGACCGAAGCCTCGGCGGGGGTCCCGGAGACCGAAGCCTCGGCGGGGGTCCCGGGTGAAGGTTTGACGGACATCCTCGGCGGCGTCGCCGCGGACGCCTGGTGCGCAGCGCCGCCGGCAGCCGTCTCGGACTGCGCGGCCCGCCCCTCCTCCCCCTCCTCACCGCCCCCCTCTCCACCGCCGCCGGCGATCCCCGAGTGGCGAGTCGTGTCGCGCTGCCGGCGCTCCCAGTGGGGCTGGGTCAGGTCGGTGCGCCGGCGCCCGCCGCGCTCGCGCTGGCGCGCCGCGTGCAGTTCCACGCGCGCCTGCTCGACGCGCAGCGGGATCGTCTCGGCGAGGAACGACGGCTGGCGGCCCTCCGGCGTGGTCCAGCTGACGATCGCGTGGTGGCGCGGCAGGCGCAGACGCGCGTCCGGCGTCCCCAGCGGCGAGAGGTGCTCGATGCCCGGCCGCACCATGTCGGAGTACTCCGCCATCGTCAGCTCCGCCGCCGCGCGCGCGTCGCGCACGGAGGCCGTCGCGAAGTACACGCGGTGCGCGAACAGCGCGTCGAGCTGTTCGCGCACCTCACGCTCGGTCCACTGCGCGTCGGTCTGCCAGCACGCCACCGTCTCCAGGCCCGCGGAGCGCTTCAGCGCCAGCGTCTCCGCGAAGCCGCGGTTGATCACGAGCGGCGCCTCGTCCACCTTCAGCGCGACCGCGACGCGCTGCTCGGGCGCGAGCAGGTCCTGCTGACGCGCGAGCGCCGCGTCGAGCATCCCGACCAGCAGCTGCATCAACACCGACGTGTTGCCGGCGCCCATCGCGCCGAGCGCTCCCTTGACCACCAGCACCTCCCGCTGCGCGATCAGCCGGTCGAAGTCCACACGCAGCGAGTCGTTGAGCAGCACGCGCTTGATCGACGGCGAGTTCAACAACCGCGCGAGCTTGTTCACGGGCGCGTCGAGCTTCGCCGTCGTCGTGCTGCGCGCGTCCGCCAGCTGCGCAGTCAGCTCCGCCGTGAAGAACTCCGAGATCTCCTTGAACTCTGGCATCGCCCGAACGCTCGCCCCCACCCGCGCGCGATAGGAGTACCCCTCCTCGCCGACCGACAGCAGGCGCGCCGCGTCCCACAGAGTCGAGCGGCGGTCGTACGCGAGCACGGCGATGATCGCGTTGCGCAGGTAGCGATCCGACGACGCGCGTATGTCTGCGTCGGTAAAGAGATTCTTCAGCGCTCCCACGACGTAGTCGGCGATCACGTCGGCAGGAGCCGCCACCGCCAGCGGATCGAAGCCGCACGTGGGATCGGCGAAGTCCAGCAGCGTGCACGTGCGTGCCGGCGGCACGAGGCTGACGGCGGCGTCGGCCGCGTCGCCCTTGGGATCGAGCACGATCACCGCGCACCGCTCGCGCCGCAGATCCTCCGCGACAGTCGCCACCAGGTAGCTCGACTTGCCCTGCTCGACCGTGCCCGGCACCGCCGTGTTCTGCCGGCGCAGCTGCGGGTGGATGCTCACCGGGCCGAGCGCGTCGCGCAGCGTGCCCGGGCCGTGCGCCGGGCGCATGATCCCCGGCGGCGCCGGCGCCAGCGCCACCGCGCCGCGCGCGAACGGCACCGTCAGATAGTCCACGGACGGCAGGTGCCACAGCGCCGCCAGCTCGGTGGACGCGAACACGCCTTTGCGCGGTGCGGGCAGCGGGTTGCCCTCGCCGCGCGCCACGCGCCGCCCGTACAGCCCCAGCACGCCGTGGCGCACCGCCGTGCCGCGCTCCACCAGATGATTCTCCGCCCCCGTCGCGCGCAGCTCCGATGCGATCCGCTCGCACGCCGCCCGATCGCCGGCGACGACGCGCACGTCGGCGAAGAACAGCGGCCGGTGCTGCACATCGAGCCCGCCGCGCAGCTCGCTGTCCTCGACCAGCGAGCGGTCGAGCACGACCAGACCATCCCGGCGCGCGCGCGACAGCTCCGCCTCGCGACGCTTGTACAGGCGCTTGGCGTGCCCCTCGAACAGCGCCGGGGTGGGGGTCAGCGCGATCTGCACGAAGGCCGCCTGGCCACACGCCCCCAGCGTCGTCATCAGCCGGTTCATCGCCGGCTCCCGCGCGTGCTCGAAGCGGTCCAGCAGCTTGACCCGCTTGATGAAGACCGCGTGCTTCTTCAGACGCACCACCGCCGGCACACCGCCGATCGCCGCGCGCGGCTCGGTCAGGCGGCAGTTCGGGTAGGCGCCGCGCAGCGCCGCCTGCACCATCTCCCGCGTCCCCGCGGGACACACCACGGCCAGCCACACGGACGGGATCGCGCGCCCGCCGGCCTCTGCGACCGCGCGCCCGTCTGCCTCTGCGCTCGCGTCTGCGCCCGCGCGCCCGCCGGCGCCGGCGCGTACTCCCTCGCTCGCGCACGCTGCGGCGCGGGCGGGGCCACCGTCGCCCGTGCGCGCAGCGCGGGCGGGGCCATCGTGGTGCACCTCCAGCGCCACGGAGGGCTGTCCCCACAGCAGCCGCCGCCACCACCGGCACAGCAGTCGCTTGTGCAGCGCCTCGAACATCGCCACCACCGCCTCCGCCTCGGCGCTGTCGCCCCGGTAGGCCTCCACACGCAGGCGCACGTACCGCCGCCGGCGGCGTGCGCGCAGGCGCAAGATCCCGCACAGCCCGGCCAGCGCAAGCAGGGCTGCGGCCACCGCCACCGCGCCCGCAAGCCACGCGGGCGCGGCGTGCCCCGTCCCCGCGAGCGCGTGCCCTGTGCCGAGCGCGTGCCCCGCCTCCGCGCGGGTGTACCCCAGGGCAGCCTTCGCCGCACCCGCCGCGGCGCGATGCTGCGCGCCGGGCGACAGGACAACGGGGATGGCTCGCCCGCCGCGCAGCGCGCGGCCGAGACCGCCCCCGAGCAGCCACGCGCCCAGGCCGAACACCGCGGCGATCGCCGCCGCGCCGAGCAGCCGCCACAAGAGCAGACGAGCAAGCACCTCGCGCTCTCTTTCGACGGCCGCGCCGCCGGCGGGACAGCTACGGGACAGCCGGACGCGCGATCCGCGGCGCCCCAGGACGACTCAGACTCAGGGGTCCAGGCGCGCTGCGAGAATCGCGATGTCGTCGCGCAGATGGCCGGCGCCGCGCGCGAGAGCCAGCTCCTCGATGCGGCTCAGCAGCACCCGCGGCGGCGCGCCGGCGTTCTGCGCCAGGTGACGGCAGAGATCCTCCGCCGACAGCTCGTGTCGCGGCGCGCCGGCATCCGTCAGGCCGTCCGTGTAGAGGATCAGCGTGTCGCCGGCGGCGAGCGCCACCTCCACGTCCACCAGACGCATCTCCTCCAGCACCCCGAGCAGTGTGCCGCTCACCGCCAGAGAGCTGGCGCGCCCCCGGGCGTCGAGTAACACCGGCGGCGGATGGCCGGCGCACGCGATCACCGCGCGCGCCGCCTTCGCGCCATGCTCCAAGCGCGCGACGATCGCCGTCGCGAACCGTCCGGCGAGCTCGTGGCTGCGCATCACCGCGTTGACCGACCGCAGCACCTCCGCGGGACTGGCGCGCTGGAACGCCAGAGCGCGAATGCTGTGCCGCACCATCGCCGTCACCGCCGCCGCCTCCGTGCCCTTGCCGCACACGTCCCCCACCACCAGCCAGCAGCCGGACGGCACCTCGAAGACGTCGTAGAAGTCGCCCCCGGCTTCGCTTCCCAACCCCACCGGCCGGTACACCGACGCCAGCTGTATCCCGGGCAGCGCCGGCAGCGCGTCCGGCAGCAGGCTGCGCTGCAACGTCTGCGCCACCCGCGCGCGTTCGGCATACAGGTTGGCGTTGTCCAGAGCCATCGCCGCACGCTGCGCGAGATCCTGCATCAGCGCCAGATGGTCGGGATCAAAGCCCTGCGTAACGCCGATGTGCAGGAACGACAGCGCCCCGAGCAGCCTGCCGCGCGCGGTCAGCCGGATCACGACGGCCGAGCGATACCCCGCATCCCGCATCAGCTGCCTGTGCTCCTCGCTCTGGGCTATCTGGGACAGCACCCGCGGATCGCTCAGATCATTTAGCACCACGGGCTCGCGCGAGCGCAGCGCGCGGGCCACGGGGTGGCTTCCGGTCATGTCCAGCGGCTCCCGCGCGCGCAGCTCCCGCAAGCGCCGCGCCAGGCGCTCGTCCACCGATGCCACCACGGCGTCGCCCAGCAGGCCGTCCTCGCGGATCAGGTCGATCACGCACAGCTCCGCCAGCTGCGGGATCGCCGTGCCGGCGATCGTGCGCATCGTCTGCAGCGGGTCCAGCGAAGCGTCGAACGTGGCGCCGGCGATCGCGAGCAGATCCTTGCCCTCCGCCACGCGCCGGCGCTCGGTGACATCGCGGATGAACCCGGCGAACATCGCCGGCTCCCCCTCCAGACGCGTCACCGCCAGCTCGATCGGGAATTCGCTCCCGTCGGCGCGCATACCCGTCAGATCCACGCGCCTATCCACGAGCGATCCGCGCGATCCTTCGCCCGCCTCGTGCAGTCCTTCGCCCGCCCTGCGCAGCGCCCGGCGGTGGCGCTCGCGCAGCGACGGCGGGATCAGCAGCGCCGCCAGCTCGCGGCCGAGGACCTGCTCGCGGCGGTATCCGAACGTCTCCTCCGCGGCGGGGTTGAACTCGACGACCGCGCCGCGGGCGTCCATCACGATCACGCAGTCCAGGCAGGACGCGAGCGCCGCGGCAAACAGCGAGGCGCGCGCCTGCCCGCCGACACCGTTACCAGCGTCGGCATCGGCGTCGGTGGCGGTGGCGAGGCCACGTTCTCCGTGTTCCCTGGTCCAGTCGACCATCGGCACCGCTCACGGTAGAACACTCCGACGCCCGAGCGCCGGATGTGTGGGGCTCCCGCGGGCCTGTGGCGCTCCAGCTGGCGCGGGCGGGTGGCGCTCCAGCTAGCGCGGACGCGTGGCGCGCTCAACCTGCGCGCCCCGCTCGGTCAGATGCCACGCGTTGGACGCGCCCTTTACCTGGCCGTATCCCGTGTTGCTAATAAGTTCCAGGCGATCGAGCCTCGTCAGCAGCTTGGAGATCTGCCCCTGGTCGGAGATGCCCGACCCTTCCGCCACCTCGCGGTTGCTCGCGTCCGGGTGTTCGCCGATGAAGGTGAGCACGCGCACCGTGCGATACGTCAGACGCATGTCCAGCCCTTCCAGCGGGTCCCGGTGGATGCGCTGCGCGGCGCGGCTCATCTTCGCGACCTTCGGCGCCGGCCTGGTCAATTCGTTGCTCGCCACCCGCGCGCCGAGGTATGGCAGGACGATCATGCTCATCAGCGGACCCACCAGATCGGTGAGCGGCCGCTTGCCGCCCGTCAGCAGCCGCGTGTGCAAGACCGCGAACACCGCGCCGACGACGCCTTCCGCCGTGATGTCGGCCGGCTCGCGGGTGGCCCTACCCGTGCGCGCTCCGCCCGAGGTGCGACCCTGATCGACGATCTCGTTCAACGTCCTGAGCACCTCCGCGCGACGCGCGAGCACGCGCGGTCCCGCACCCAGCGCCTCGACGATGCACAGCTTCGCGAGACCCGGTTCGGCATGGAAGAAGGCGAGCATCGTCGCCAGCGCGGCCCGCACGCTCTCTCGCCACGACGCCTCGCGCTCGTACGCCTCCGTGACCAGCGTGCCAACCCGTGCGATCGCTTCGTCGAACGCCGCCAAAAAACAGTCCTCGCGGTCCTCGAAGACGTCGTAGAACGTCTTGCGGGACACCTTCGCGCGCCCGATCACCTGCGCCACCGTCAGGCGCGCGTAGCCGACCTCCTCCACCGCTTCGACCGTCGCCGCCAGCATCCGGCTGCGCTGGATCTCCGTGACCTGCCCGCGAGGCAGGCCGCTGGGACCCGGCCGCAGCTTCCGGGTCGTCACCGGGCGTATCTTTTCCCTAGAAGCCATGATTGCCTGCCTACCAGTCCGTTCCACAGGGTCCCTGTGCGAATAACTCAAGAGGTCCCAAGAACCTCATTTCCGCCGCCTGCCGACTCTCGCCGCCGCTGTGACGCGTCTACGCTCCGGCCCGCACGACATACCAAGAGGTTCACGGGTTGACGGGAAAAAGTCGAGGCTCGTCTCCTACTTGCCGACCGACGCTCCCTTGGAGACAAGCCAACCCCTTGACATCCATGTAGTGGCCTACGATCCGCCTCCCGCACCCCGGTTAAGTTCACCTTGTGTTTTCACCATTAAACGCGCATCTCCGCCAGGGGACAGGAAAACCGAGCCATGGCCATCGCGCGCACCGGCCGATCTAAGCGGACGAGCACGGGTGCGAAGAGCCCCCTGTGGGGGTCTCGACAAACATCGCCGTCTACACCGGGAGGGCGCTAGGCGCACCCTCCTCGGCAACCGTCCCTCAGGCGCCCGAGGGTCCTCTGACCCGGTCAACCCACTCGGGAATCCGCGCGCCGGCCACCGTCCAGCCGGTCGTGAAACCTCGGCCGCGCCACACGCAGGCGCATTCGCGATCGAGCCGCGGCTTGCCCGGGGCCACGCGAGGAGAAGCTTGGCGCGAACGCCGGGCAGCGCAGCCTGACGCGTGTCCGCGGTCAGGAGCGCCAGCTCGTGCGGCTTGGCCTCGCAGGTCGTGCGCAGCTCCGTCGGCCATCCGGGGGATCGACGGGAGTCTTGGCGAACAGCTCCACCAGCGCCTCGGATGGCGCCGGTCGACCGGCGCCGGGCAGCGAGCCGAGCTCGCGCGTCTCGTACTCTCCTCCTGGCCTATACCGCCAACGGGATTCGAACCCGTGTTACCGCCGTGAGAGGGCGGCGTCCTAGTCCCCTAGACGATGGCGGCACGATGGACGACGCCGTCGAGGCTATCAAAGCAGTGCCCCGGAGCGGGTCCGCGCGGGATGGCCCGGGGGGCGCCCGTGGCGGGCCGGGACGCGCGCGGGCAGACCGCGACGCGCGTGCCGGCGATCCGCGCGCCCGGTGCGATATCTTCGTCCGTCCATCACGCGGATGTGGCGGAATTGGTAGACGCGCACGGTTCAGGTCCGTGTCCAGGTAACTGGGTGGAGGTTCGAGTCCTCTCATCCGCATAGAGCAGAGTGGCCTGCAAACGCGGGCCTTTTTGATGCCGTCTACGACAGTTGTTAGACTTCGTGTCCGAACAACAATGTTGTCAATGGCAAATCCGAACACCTTTCCGAACATCGTGCGCCTCTCTGTTCGGACCCTCGGGGAGTCTCGATGAGCTACAGCTTTGCAAAGGGCGCATGGGAGGTCCGCTGGCGTGATGCGAACGGCACGCAGCGCTCGCGCCGCTTCAAGGAGAAGGACCTTGCCCAGGCGTTCGATGAGGCGCTCAGCAGCGTCGATCGAAGCGAACGTCGCAAGAACAGCGCCGGCTACGGCTCCCAGGGCAGCGTCTATCCGTATTCGACCGCACAGGGAACACGCTGGCGCTACGTCGCCCGTCGCTCCGACGGCTCGCAGACCACCAAGCGCGGGTTCACGAGCGCCACCGCGGCCCGAGTGGCCTGCCGCCGAGCCGTCGAGCGCGTCGATCGCGGCGAGGTGCGCCACACCACGCGCACGTTCGGCAGCTGGTGGGAGACGTGGCTTCGCCGGCGCAAGCCGTACCTTGAGCCGAGCGCATGGCGGGCCTACGAGGTCGATGGACGCAAGCGACTGCTGCCGGAGTTCGCCGAAGTCCGGCTCGACAAGCTCGACATCGAGCATATCCGGGTGTGGATGCAGGAACGGGCCGAACAGGTCGAAGCGGAAGAGATCGCCGCCAAGACGATCAACAACACCCTCGGCACACTGGTTGTCTGTCTGAACGCGGCGGTCAAGGATCGTGTCATCGCAAGTAACCCCGCCCTCGGCATCGAGCGCCTCCCTCCTGCCCTTATAGAGCACGACTACTTGCGTCTGCACGAGATCCCGCACTATCTGGATGCCTGCGT
>DATBOY010000030.1:0-41916 GCA_036561645.1 Solirubrobacteraceae bacterium | reverse complement strand
AGCACGAGGATGTTGTTGGCGGAGGTGAGCGGGAAGCCGGCGGGCGCCAGAACGGCGGCGACGTCCGCGGGCGGGGAGGTGCGGTTGAACTGCGCGCTGAGCAGGAACAGGGCGAGGGAGAGGAGCAGCCAGCCGCCGAGCAGGGCGAGCACCGCGAGGAGCGCGCGGCGGCGGGAGAGGCGGGGAAAGCGGCGCAGGCGGGGGGCGGTCGCGGTCGCAGCGCGGCGCCCGCCGCGACCGGGAGGCTGCTCGGAAAGGAGCACGCCGTGCTCAGCACGGCCGGGGAGAGGCAGGCGGCGGGCGCGGTAGCGCGTGTACGGCGGGGCCGAGTCGGCGTCGGGCGCGCGCGGGATCTTGGCTCGGGCGGAGCCGGGCGCTGGGCGCGCGGGAGCGGGCGGCGCGGGAGCAGGCCGCGCGGGGGCGGCGGGCGCCGGCGGGTGCCGCGGGCGGCGCGGGGTGGGCCGCGGGGAGTCGTCGTCGGCGGACATGCACGACCTATATTCGTGCAATGGGCGCTAGCAACACGCCGGCCGGGCGCTTGCTGGTGTGCCCCACGCCGATCGGCAACCTGCAGGACGTGACGCTGCGCGTGCTCGCGGCGCTGGCCGAGGCGGACGTCGTGGCGTGCGAGGACACGCGCCGCACACGGGTGCTGCTGGAGCGCCACGGGATCGACGCGCGGCGGCTCGTGAGCTTCCACGAGCACAACGAACGCGCGCGCGCCGGCGAGCTGGTCGGGCGGATGCGCGGCGGGGCGACGGTGGCGCTGGTGTCGGATGCGGGGATGCCGCTTGTGTCAGATCCAGGTTTCGCGCTCGTGGGGGCCGCGCTGGCGGACGGCGTGGCGGTGGAGGTGCTGCCGGGGCCGAGCGCGGCGGTCACGGCGGTGGTGGCCTCGGGGCTGGCGGCGGAGCGCTGGCGGTTCGTCGGGTTCCTGCCGCGCAAACGGGGGGAGCTGGAGGCGCTGCTGGCGGGGACGCAGGAGACGCTGGTGGCGTTCGAGTCGCCGGGGCGTCTGGCGGCGACGCTGCGGGTGCTGGCGGAGCTGGACGGCGCGCGGCCGGCGGCCGTGTGCCGGGAGCTGAGCAAGGTGCACGAGGAAGTGCGGCGCGGCGACGCGGAGGAGCTGGCGGCGTACTACGGCGAGCATCCCCCAAAAGGCGAGGTCGTGCTGGTGGTGGGCGCGACGGCGACGGCGACGGCGGCGGCGGACGCGAATCGCGAGCAGGCGCTGACGGCGCTGCGCGCGCTGGTGGCGGCGGGGGCCAAGGCGCGGGTCGCGGCGAGGATCGTGAGCGGGTTGACGGGGGTCGGCGCGAACGAGCTGTACCGGGCGCTGGTGGCCGGCGAGGACGCGGGGGCCGGGTGACGAAAATCAATCCGGCCTTGGCCGGCGTGCAGACGGCGGGTGCGGCGGCGGGCAAACCCTCGCACGCGCCGAGTAGCCTGGGGCGATGAGTTCCTTTTACGTGACGACGCCGATCTACTACGTCAACGCGGCCCCCCACCTGGGCCACGCGTATACGACGATCGCCGCCGACGTGCTGGCGCGCCACCACCGCCAGCGCGGCGAGGAGGTGTTCTTCCTCACGGGCACCGACGAGCACGGCGAGCCCGTCGCCGACGCGGCGCACGCGCTCGGCGTCGAGCCGCAGGAGCTCGCGGACCGCAACGCGGAGCGCTTCAAGGCGCTGGCGCCGCGCCTGGACGCGTCGAACGACTTCTTCATCCGCACCACGGACGCGCAGCACATGGACAAGGTGCAGGAGGTGCTGAGCCGGGTGCACGAGCGGGGGTACGTGCACAAGGGCGTGTACGAGGGTTGGTACTGCCCGCGCTGCGCGGACTTCAAGGCGGACAACGAGGTCGACGAGGGCAATCGCTGCCCGATCCACCACGTGCAGCTGACGCGCGAGCAGGAGGAGAACTACTTCTTCGCCCTGTCGAAGTTCCAGGAGCCCCTGGAACGGCTGTACGCGGAGCACCCGCAGTGGGTGGCGCCGCGCACGCGTCACAACGAGGCGCTGTCGTTCATCCGCTCGGGTTTGCGCGACGTGCCACTGACGCGCCACCGGCTGACGTGGGGGGTGCCCGTGCCGTGGGACCCCGAGCACGTGTTCTACGTGTGGTTCGACGCGCTGCTGAACTACTACTCGGCGCTTGGCTACGCGCGCGCGGGCGAGGACCTGACGGGGCGATTCTGGCCGGCGGACTGCCACCTGATCGCCAAGGACATCCTGCGCTTTCACACCGTGTACTGGCCGGCGCTGCTGATGGCTGCGGACTTGCAGCTGCCGCGGCGCGTGTTCGTGCACGGATATCTGCTGATGGACGGCGAGAAGATGAGCAAGTCGCTCGGCAACGTGCTCGACCCGTTCGCCGTGATCGACCGCTTCGGCGCGGACGCCCTGCGTTTCTACCTGCTGCGCGACGTGCGCTTCGGCCAGGACGGGTCGGTGTCCACGGCGGCGTTCGAGCAGCGCTACGAGAGCGAGCTGGCGAACGAGCTCGGAAACCTCGCGAGCCGCGCGCTGGCGATGGTGGCGCGCTACCGCGACGGGCTCGTGCCGGCGGGGGAGCCGGATGCGGCGCTGGCGGAGGACTTCGACGGGCTGCGCGAGCGTGTGTGCGAGATGATCGACGAAGTGGAGCTGACGGGGGCGCTGGATGAGATCTGGCAGCGGGTGCGGCGCTGCAACCGCTACGTGGAGGAGCAGGCGCCGTGGCAGCTCGCGAAGGATGCGGCGCGCGCCGGCGACCTCGATCGCGTGCTTCGCACGCTGGTGGAGGCGCTGCGCGTGCTCGCGGTGCTGTTGTACGCGTACGTGCCGGGCAGCGCGGAGAAGCTGCTGGCGGCGCTGGGGGTTTCCGACGTGGCGCTGAGCGGGGCGCGCCTGGGGGCGGGAAGCGTACAGCGCGTCCAGGCGCTGCCGGCGCTGTTCCCCAAGGACGCATGATCGACTCCCACACCCATCTCGACGCGTGCGAGCCGCCGGACGCGGAGCTGGTGGCGCGCGCCGTCGCGGCGGGCGTGAACAAGCTGCTGACCGTCGGCACCGACGGCGCGTCGTGCCGCGCGGCGCTGGCGGCGGCGGAGGCGTTCCCGCAGGTGTACGCGGCGGTCGGCCGCCACCCCAACTGCGCGCGGGGCTTCGACGACGCGGATCTCGCGGAGCTGCGCGCGCTGGCCGCGCATCCGCGCTGCGTGGCGATCGGCGAGACGGGCCTTGACTTCTACCGCGAGGGCGCGCCGCGGGCCGACCAGGAGCGCGCGTTCGCGGCGCAGATCGAGCTGGCGCGGGAGCTCGGCAAGCCGCTCGTGATCCACACGCGCGCGGCGGACGAGGAGACGCTCGCGCAGCTGGCGGCGCAGGCCGAGGGCGTGAGCGTGGTGATGCACTGCTTCTCGATGCCGGACAGGCTGGAGGAGTGCCTGCGGCGGGGGTACGCGATCTCGTTTGCCGGCAACGTCACGTACAAGAGCGCGGCGGCCCTGGCGGCGGCCGCCAAGCGGGTGCCCGACGAGCGGCTGCTGGTGGAGACGGACGCGCCGTACCTGACGCCCCAGATTCTCCGCAAAGAGCCCAACCAGCCGGCGAATGTCGTGCATACGGCGGCTTTTTTGGAGGATTTGAGGGGGGCCGGCCGTGGCGATTTGGGGCGGGTGGTGGAGGCGACGGCGGCGCGGGTGTTCGGGTGGTGAGCGCGCGCCGGCGGCGCGAGCTGGGGCAGAATTTCCTGCGCGACCGCAACATCCTCGGCGTGATCGAGCGGGCGAGCGAGCTGTCTACCGACGACGTCGTCCTGGAGGTGGGCGGCGGCGAGGGGGCGCTGTCGGAGTACCTCGCGGGGCGGGTGAGCTGGCTGCACGTGGTGGAGCTGGACGAGCGGCTGCGCGAGGCGCTGGATGCGGCGCTCGCACCGTTTGCGAACGTCGCGGTGCATTGGGGCGACGCGATGCGCGTCGATCTGGCGGCGCTCGAGCCGGCGCCGAGCAAGGTTGTCGCAAATCTGCCGTACGGGATCGCGGCGGGGCTGCTGCTGCGCACGATGGAGGAGCTGCCGAGCGTGGAGATGTGGGTGGCGATGGTGCAGCGCGAGGTGGGGGAACGGCTCGCGGCGCGACCGGGCAGCGGCGTGTACGGCGTCAGCTCGGTGCTCGCGCAGCTGGCGGGCGAGGTGCGCGTCGTACGGGCTATCCCGCGGACGGTGTTCGCGCCCGTGCCGAACGTCGACTCCGTGCTCGTGAAGATGCGGCGCACGGGGCCGGCGCCGCCGCCGGCCGTGCGGCGGCTCGTGGGCGGAGCGTTCGCGCACAGGCGCAAGGCGCTCGCGCGCTCGGTCGTGCTGGCGGGCGCGGTCGCCGGCCACACGCGCGAGGAGGTGCGCGCCGCGCTGGTGGGGCTGGGACACGTGGCGGACGTGCGGGCGGAGCGGCTGGCGCCGCGGGAGTTCGTGGCGCTCGCGCGGGAGCTGGGGCTGTGAGCACGCCGGGGTCTGTGAGCGCGCTGTGGTCTGTGAGCACGCCGCCGCGGCACCTCAGTCTCCGGAACGAGCCGTTGTGAGCGCCGATGCCGGGCGTGGGAGCGCGCTGCCGCTGCGCGCGCTGGCTCCCGCGAAGATCAATCTTGGGCTGTTCGTCGGTCCGCTGCGCGCGGACTCTCGCCACGAGTTGGTGAGTGTGATGCAGTCGATCTCGCTGGCGGACGAGCTGATGCTGGAGTGGGCAGGGGAGGGCATCCGTAGCAAGGCGTCCGGCGAGGAGGCGAGGGGCGATGCGTCCGGCGATGACGCCAGGGGCGAGGCGTCCGGCGAGGAAGCAGGCGGGCGAGCAGACGGCGGGGCGCGCGACGTCGTGGTTTGCGCGGGGGTGCCGGGGCGCCCGGAGGAGAACCTGGCGGCGCGCGCGCTGGCGGCGTTCCGCGCGGCGACGGGGTGGGCCGCGGCGCCGGTGCGTCTGACGGTGGACAAGCGGATTCCCGTGGCCGCCGGCCTCGGCGGCGGCTCGGCCGATGCGGCGGCGGCGTTGCGCCTGGCGGCGGCGGCGTCGGGGCTGGGAGACGAGACGCTGCTGCGCGAGCTGGCGCAGGAGCTGGGGGCGGATGTGCCGGCGCAGGTGGCGCCGGGGCGCTGGCTGGCGAGCGGCGCGGGGGAGCGCCTTCAGGCGCTGCCGGCCCCCGCCCGCCCGCTCGGCGTGCTCGTGCTGCCGGTGGCGGCGCAGCTGTCGACCGCGGCGGTGTACGCGCAGCTGGATCGAATGCGGGCCGGGCGCGACGCAGCGTCGGCGCGCGCCGACGTGGAGCTGGCGGGGCGCGAGCGGGAGCTGCGCGCGGCGTTTGGGCTGGCGGCGCCGCTGCCGGCGGATGTGGGGCTGCTGCACAACG
Source organism: Solirubrobacteraceae bacterium (assembly GCA_036561645.1). GTDB lineage: Bacteria > Actinomycetota > Thermoleophilia > Solirubrobacterales > Solirubrobacteraceae > Palsa-744. The sequence goes on along the minus strand of DATBOY010000030.1, from coordinate 36,532 downwards.
ACCTGCAGGAGGCCGCGATCGAGCTATGCCCGCTGGTCGGACAGGCGCTTGCGCAGGCCCGCGACGGAGGGGCCGACGTCGTGCTGGTGAGCGGCTCGGGTCCGACCGTGATCGGGCTGTTCGCGCGGGCGAACGGACCGGGCCGCGCGCAGCGCGCGGTGGCGGGGCTGGAGGGGCGGGTTCCGGCGGCCGTGTGCGCGGAGGCCGTGGGGGCGGAGGTTGGGGAGGTGGAGGGGGTGGGCCACGAGGCCGACGCTGAATGAGACGCGGCGAGCCGTTGGCTGCAAAGATAAAATCCTGCGATCTAGGCGAATTTCTAAAGAGTCGAGTTTTCCCCACGCTCTGCCTGCAGGATCTGGTACGGTTCCGTCTCACTTTTACTGACGGTATATCGGGAGGGAATCCAGGTGGGGCACTTCAACGCACGATGCGTGGGACCGACGGCTGATGTGATGCGCACCTGTGCGCCGGTGGTCTGGCGCAGACGCTGCGTGCTTGCCGCGATGGCGGCGAGCACGCTTGCACTGTTGCCAGGTGCCGCGGCTGCCTCGTCTTTCACCTGGTCTGGAGGTGCGGTAAGCTCGAACTGGTCGGTGGCATCGAACTGGGAAGGAGGTGCGGCGCCCGCTTCCAATTCGACGATCGAAGCGCTGGAGTTCCCACGCCTCGCAAACGCGGAATGCACGGCGATCGAACCGGCCCTGACGTGTTACGTCAGTCACAACAATCTGAGCGGCCTGACGGTGAACTCGATGCAGGTGGACGACGGCGAGGAATATCTGATCTTCGGTGAAGGGATAACGCTCGGAAACGGCGGCCTGTCGGCGGCTCCGACGTCGGAAACGAGCGAACTGACGCTGGCGGCTGTCTTCCTGCCGATCACGCTGGCGGGGTCGCAGACTTGGAACGTGGCAGGCGTCAGCGGAGGCGGACTGAAGAACATCGGCAAGAATCAGATCTATCTGGGCGAAGGCATAAAGGGTGCGAGTGATGCACTGACGGTGAATCTGGGCGAGGGCGGCGGGCTGGATCTTGGCGGCGAAAATGAGGTGGGGGCAGTCTCGATCGACGGCGCGAAAGCGGGCGCGGCCGGGTTTGAAAACGGCATCTTCGGCCTTTTCGGCGGACATCTCAACTCTGTCGACGGGAACGCGGTGAACGTGAATGACGTTTACTTCTACGGCGCGGGCCGAGTCGGTGCACTGACGAGCACTGACGCGGAACTGGAAGTGCCGGTCGTCGGTGAAGCGGGCAAGCGGGAAGGGACGCTGAGCGCGGCGAGCGCGACGTTTGACCCCGCGAGCAAGCTTCGCTTTGAGATCGTGGGATCGGGCGCGACCCCGGGGAACGACAACTCCGAGCTGGTTTCGCCGGGTGCGGTAGGGCTCGGCGGCGCGTCCCTGTACGTGTACGTAGGTAAGCCGGCGGGCCAGGCGTGTCCGTCGCCGGCGCCAGGAACGACGTACACACTCCTTGCTACGACCGGTTCGCTTTCGGGCACCTTCGGCAATGCGCCGGAAGGTTTTGAAATGCCAATTGAATTTGAAGGATGTCCGCAGCGTACTGAGATGCTGAGGATCGCCTACCACACGAGTGGGGCGACGAAGACAGTGACGGGCACGGTGGTGGCGGGTGCGACGTCGAGGACGGCCTTGACTGGGCTGTCGAGCGATCCGGTGACCAACCAGCAGGTGACTTTGGTTGCGACCGTGTCCGCGAGCGAAGGCTCTCCCTCGGGGAAGGTCGACTTCGAGAACGGGGGTGTGACGATCACGGGCTGCGGCAGCCGGCCGGTCACGTTCGACGGGCAGTCATACAGCGCTACGTGTGAAACGGCGTTCGCTGCCTCCAGCTCGCCGCAGCGTCTGTCGGCTACCTTCACTCCGGAGTTCGGTGAGAATCTGCAAGGGTCCGCGAGCGAAGTGTATGACGTGGCAGTTGGGCGGGGTGCAACGACGACGACGCTTGCCGTATCGAACGCGACGCCGTCGACGGGCGTAAGGGTTGTGTACACGGCTACGACGACGGCGGTGATGGACGGCGCGAACAAGCCGACGGGGCCGGTGGAATTCCTTGATGGCGGTGCGCCGATAGGGGCGTGCGCGAGCGAAATGCTGGCCCAGGGCAATACTTGGGCTCAACCGGTCGTCGCGACGTGTGAAGTGAGCTATTCGTCGGCGGGCGGCCACAGCGTTACGGCTCGCTACGGCGGCGATGGGAACTTCACGGGCTCCTCCTCCTCGCCGGCCACGACGGTGACGGTCCACGCGGAATCGCAGTCGAGTGGCGGTGGGTCTGGCAGTGGTGGGTCTGGTGGCGGTGGGTCTTCAGGCGGCGATGGGTCCTCGGGAGTCGGGGGCGTGACCCAGGAGGGCGGGGGCGTGTCGCTGGTGAGCGCGAACATAACCGTGCAGGGCGGCGCGGTGGCGCTGGTGAAGCTGCACTGCACGGCGCTTGAAGGCTGTCGTGGGAAGCTGAGCCTCGGGATCGCGCAGGGTGGCAAGCGGGCAGAAATAGCGAGGGCGAGCCTCTTGATTCTTGGCACGGGGCACTTCTCCGCCTCGTCGGGCGCGACGGTGACGATCAGGCTCAAGCTGGACGCGAAGGGCAGGGCGTTGCTGCGCGCCGGTCGCGGCCGGCTGTCGGCGGAGTTGCGGCTCGCGGAAATCGAATCCGGGCGCGAACAGACCCAGACTGAGCCGGTGCGAGTGCTGGTGGCGAAGCCGGGCCGATCGAAGAGGCGCAAAAAGTGACGCGCGGCGGTCTGTCGGGCGACGAACGGCGCGGTGCCGGACGTGGGCGCGCCCGGCTGAGGTGCGGCCGGGGCCATGTTGGGCGATGGGCGGTGCACACAGCCTCGCGGTAGGTCACAATTGAGGCGATGAGCAGAACAGCTGTTTCCGATCTGGTGGCGGTGTCGGCTGGCGTCTTCGTGCTGGCGCTGTACGCCGGGCTGATCCTCGTGCCGGCCTGGACGGCGTACTCGCGCGTGTGGGAGCGGGTGGCGGCGGCGGTCCTGTCGCTGTACGTGCTGGCGGTGTTCGTCGGCATCGGCGTGGCCGGGGCGCTCGTCGTCGTCTACTACTGGGGCTGAGCTCGCGTGAGCGAGCTAGACGCCCTGGACGCCGTCACGGAGGCGGTGGAGTCAGGTGCGGGGCTGCCCGAGGTGGTGCGCGCCGCGGCGCGGGCGCTGGACGCGAGCCTGGCGGTGACGGATGCGTGGGGCGCGACGCTGGCGGTGGCGGCGCGCTCGCCGGCGGAGGAGCGCTCGCTGCTCGCACAGGGCAAAGGTGTCAGCAGCATTCCGCTGCGCGTCGCGGACGCGGTCGTCGGCTCGCTGCACATGCGCGCGCGCACGGAGCCGAGCGTGTCGGTGCGGCGGCTGCTGGTGACGATGATCGCCTCGGAGGTGGAGCGCGTGCGCGCGCCGGAGCGGGTTTCCGAAACCGCGGCGGCGGACTTCCTGCGCGCGGTTAGCGGCGGCGAGGTGCGTGCGCGCGAGGAGATTGTGGCGCGCGCAAAGGAGCTGTCGCTCGACGTACAGGACGGGGCGAGCATGATCGTGGCGCGCGCGCGACCGCAGGCCCCGACCGAGGAGGGCTGGCGCGGGCGGGTGCGCGTGGTCGCCGAGCGCGGCGCGCGGGCGGTCAGCAGTCGCTCGATCGCGGCGCTGTCCGAGCGCGACGGGATGGCGGGCGTGGAGGTGCTGCTGCTGGTACCCGGCGGCGAGGAGCCGGCGGCGGCGCGCGCGGCGGACGCGGTGCTGCGCGAGATGCAGGCTGGGCTGCCTGGCTTCACATTCGCGGTCGGGCGCAGCCGCGTCGCGGAGGACCCGGCGGAGCTGCCGCGCGCGGCGAACGAGGCGCTGCTGGCGGCGAACGTGGCGGAGGGAGGGTCACAGGAGGGCACGCTGGCGTTCGAGCAGACAGGGGCGTACCGGCTGCTGCTGTCGGCGATGAGCGAGAACCCGCAGGAGTTGCAGCGCTTCTACTCCGAGACGGTCGAGCCGTTGGTGGCGTACGACGAGCAGTACGAGACGGATCTCGTGCGCACCCTGGAGACGTTCCTCGACGCGGACGGCAACGTCGCGGGAACCGCGCAGCGGCTGTTCACTCATCGCCACACGATCTACTACCGGCTGGAGCGGGTGCGCGAGCTCTCGGGACTCGACGTCGCCTCAAGCGACGGACGAGAGAAGCTGAGCTTGGGCCTGAAGGCGATGCGGGTGTTGGGAATCGCCTCGGCGGCGGGTCCGGCGAGCGAGGCGGGCGCCGGCGGTGGGCGCGTGCCGCGCGGGACGGCCAGACGTTCTTGAGAGATTCAAGGGAGCTCTTGGCGCGGCCGAGAAGACCGTGAGGCGGCAGATGAGGACGGCAAAGGCGATATCGGTGCTGGGCGCGACGGCCGCGCTGGTGGCGGGGGCCGTGGCGGTGAGCGGCTGCGGCGCGTCGGCGACGCTGGACCCGATCGCGCGGGCCGCGGAGGTGACAAGCGAGCAGTCGGGCGCGCGGATCTCGCTGACGATGCAGTTTTCCTCCGCGGCGCTGCCTGGCGCCGTGAGCATGACCGCGACGGGCTACGTGGACGAGCGTCACAAGGCGGCGGCGATGAGCATGGACTTCTCGCACGTGCCGGGCATGGCCAGCCTGTCGGGGAACGGGACGATGCGGATGGTGTTCCTGTATCCGGTTATCTACATGAACATGCCGCTCCTGGCCGGCAAGCTGCCGGCAGGCAAGACGTGGCTGAAGCTCGACATCGGCGCCGCGAGCAAGGCGGCGGGCGTCGACCTCTCGCAGATGTCCTCCTTCAACCAGGCCGATCCGAGCCAGTTCCTCAGCTACCTGCGCGCGAGCTCGGGCGGCGTTGTGTCGTTCGGACGCGAGATGGTGAACGGAACTGAGACGACCCACTACCACGCGGCGCTGGCGCTGAGCCGCATCGCGCAACGGCTGCCGGGCGACCAGCAGGCGGCGGTGCGCGCGGCGCTCGAAAAGCTGGGCGAGTCCGGCTCGCTGCCTGTCGACGTGTGGGTGGACGGCCTGGGACGCGTGCGCCGCGAGCAGATCGCGATCGGCGCGGGCGCGTCGTCGGGGACGCCGTTGAGCGGGACGATCACGATCGACTTCACGAGCTTCGGCGCGGTGCCGCCGATCACCGCGCCGGCGGCGGCAGAAGTGTTCGACGCGACGGCGGCGGTGAGCGCGCGGATGCAGGGCGGTCAGGGCGGGCAGTAAGGCGAGTCGGCGCGTCTTCAGTGGCGCCGGCGCGCCCGGGCCGGCTTGGCCGAGAAGACGCGCAAGCCGAACTCCAGCGTGTAGGTGGCGCCGCTGAGGCCGTGGGCGAGCGAGCTGGGCGCCGCCGGCGTGACACCGACGCCGACGTCGCGGTAAGAGGCGGTGAGGATGATGGCGCGGTGCGGAGGGGAGCTCATCCAAGCGTCGACGATCCCCGTGGGCGTGGCGTCCGGCCCGGTCGCCCAGCCGATGTTCTGGGCTGCCGCAAGGTGCACGGCGCCGGCCGGATAGGGCGTGGCGAGGATGCGCTGCATCGGCGTCTGTCCCGAGAGGCTGTTGTCGCCGAAGTAGTCGCCGCTGACCATATCGTGGGTTTGTCCGGCGGCTACGCCCTGCAGGTCGTTGTTAAGGCGCAGGGGGCGCAGATGGTGGGAGCCGCGCACGCGGTTGAGCAGGCAGAGCACGGCGGCGTCGATGCGGACGACGTCCCCGGAGGTGGGATTGAGCCTGGCGTCGCGGCACGGGGACCTATGCGTCGTCGCCCTCGGGCGCGTGGGGCCGGCGAGCGGGTGCGTGTGGGTGGCGAGCTGGCGGGTGCCGGCGGCGATCTGGTGCGTGGGTCCGGCTGGCGGGCCGGCGGCGCGCGAGGCGGGCGGGTCCGCGGCGGCCACCTCTCCCACCCCCGTCAGGGCGACGCACGCAAGGACGGACCACGCGGTGGCGATGGCTAGACTGAAGGCACGGGACGACGCTCGATGAAGACACCGCCATCGCCCACGCGCACGTTGCCTGATGCTCGACTGGATCGTCATCGCGACACTCTCCCCCTGCGCAGAGTGCACGGATCCTTGCAGAATCGTGCACGGCAAGCGTTGTGGCGATGTCAACGGCGGGCCGACCTGATCGCATGACAGGATGTGCCCGGCGTGCCCTACCTTGGGGGGTCGTCCAATGGCAGGACATCAGGTTTTGGTCCTGAGAATCGGGGTTCGAATCCCTGCCCCCCAGCTAGCATCGGTTTTCGCCTGTTCTTGGCTTTGGGAGGCCGAAAACGGGCAAGCGATGGGACAGGGGCGTTTGGCGCTTGTACGAACCCGGGTGCTCGTCAGCCAGGTATGTCCACGGCGATGTTGGTGCGCCGGGTCAGCCCGACGAGCAGATTGATGTCGTCGGGATCGCCGGTGACGATGGTCACCGCACATATGTAGCTGCGCTCCTCGGCCATCGCCACGATCTGTGCGTCGGTCGTTGAGACATCACGTCGGGACAGTTGCAGCGCCTCGGTGCGCAACACGCCTGCCCGCGCTGGGCAGTGACCGTCAGCGGTGCGTAGACGTCGCCTTCGGCGCCGATGGCTTTGATCAGGCGATCGACGAGCGCGTCGGAACGTCGGTGGCCAGATCGCACCTCGGTAAGAACAGGGATCGGAATCAGAAGCGCTCCACTGAGGCGCAGTTTGAGCAGTTCGAGATACGCGACGAGCAAATCTCGGTTGCCAGCCAGCGCGCTGACGCCGCCGCTGTCGAGCAGGAAGTCGCGACGAGGACGGCTGGTCACTCAGGCCAAGTGTCCGCGCGGCGCTGAAGCTCGGGTAGGTGCTTGGAGCCGTCGGCACCCTCAGCGACGAGTTCGTCGCGCAGCTGTTGGAGGCGGACGCGCTGGGCGTCGCGGAGCTTGGGATCGTCTGCCGGCTGTGGCTCGGCGTGCATCGCGGAGGCGGCCTCCATGACACCCATTGTATCCAGAGCATCGGCAACTGAACGGCGCTCTTGAAAGATGCCACGGAAGGCTACGCCGACCGTCGGTAGGCAGCGAGTTGGCGGTCTGCCTGGCTGATCGCCCTCGCCGCTCGCCGCCGCGCCTGCCGGCCTACCGGCTCTAGCAGCAGCTGAACCAAGGTCTCAAGGTCGCCTGGAGGGTTCAAAGGTCGTCCCGATCGCCCAGTGTTGTTGTTTTTACAACAGGATTAGATTGCTCCCCGCGAGGGACTCAGGGCATGGCACCGAAGCTGTCTGCCGCGCCGCGTCGCGGCCCAACTCGATCAAGCGCTTGCTTTGCCGGCGAACCGCTGTCGGGCGGCCTGCCGAGAGACTCCAAGGGCCAGCGCGATGTGATTCCAGGATCTACCGCGCGCCCGAGCGAGGAGCACAGCCTCGCGTAGACGCGCGTCATCTGCGCGTACCGCCTCTGCTGCTGTTGCGATCGCGCGTAGGTCGTTGGTCTCTTCGACTCTGGCCGTCGCCGGGTCCAGCGTCTCGGCGAGCCGCTCGAATCGCTCGGCGGCCTGTCCGATTTCCTTGTCCGTGTGTCGCGTCATCGCCACCTCATCAGAGGAACTCGTAGAACTTGGGTCGTAGTGGCTGGGCGTGAATGACGACCGGGTCGTCTCCGTCGATGTCAAGGACGCCCACCTCCAGCAGCGCCCCATCGGATGCCGGGCCGATGAGCATGGTCAAGTCGTCGTCCAAGACGGCCCGCCTCATCGTGTTGCGTACCGCGTGCCATATGTCCGTGTCGGCGACGCCATGCTTGCGCGCTGGGTCGCCGATCCTCACGTAGACAATATAGCTTGTCTATCTGTTGTCGCTGCCGGGCTCGCTTACGCGCCGCCCGCCCCTCTGGCTCCATCAGCGCCTCGAGTAGCTGCTCCAGGATCGCGTCGGAGGTGTACTGTGCATCACCTGCCCACGACCCGTCGCTTTAACGGCCTGTCCTCGGTATCCTCAGCTCATGACGCGCGACGAGGCCAAGGCCGAGGCGGAGCGGAGGCAGCGGTTGCATCCTGAGGTGAAGTGGGTCGCTACGCAGCAGGGGAGCGAGTGGACGGTCGCGTGCATCGGTCTCGCGCCGACGACGATCAAGCAGACGGGCACGGGCACAAAGCCGCCGCCCGTCGCGCCGCGTGAGGCTCCCTATTCTCAGCGCGAACTTCTGACAAGGATGCTCGGCAGCGGCGGCTGACCCGCAGGCAAGCTGTCAGCGATCTGGTTGGCGGATCGCCTTTGCTGCACGCCGTCGCGCCTCCCGCCCGACCGGCTCCATCAGCGCCTCCAGCAGCCCGTCCAGGGTCGAAAGGGGTTCGCAGGTCGTCCCGATCGCCCAGTTTGATTTTTTTGGCTGCGCGAAGCCATGGGTCGATCTTGCGTTGCTCTGGTCGAGCAGACGTAGCGTCCAGTTGCAATCTACGGACCGGTTAGACAGCCAGGATCGTGAGGCCCGGACCAAGCAGCCTGCGCATGTCGTCGGCGTCCGACGTGACGACGGCGTCACGTCGCTTGTTGACGCCGACCGCGATGCAGGCATCGATTGTGCCTGCGCCCGGCATGGCTCTCCGCAGGCGACCGGCGTCCCGAGCCAAGCGCTCATCCACGGTCTCAACCGAGCAAGCTTTGAGCAGTCGCGCGACGCGTGCGTCTTTGGGGTCGCCTCGCCAGACCTCGGCAAGCGCGATGGCCGGGATCGTTGGCGCCAGGCCGCGTGCGTAGGCCACGGCGAGGATCTCGCGAATGCGCTCATCGCCGCGTTCGTAGGCGATCAGCGCACCGGCGTCGAGCGTCAGGCCGGCCACTCGGCGGCAACCTGCGCTCGCACCTCGCCCGGCACTGGTCCAAGCCGCGCGTCATCCTCGGCCAGCAGGTCTAGGCCGCGGGCTACCCGCAACTCCCGCAAGACAGCGGCGTTCACGAATGCCGACAAGCTGCCGCTGGATTCGGTCAACCGTTCCTCGGCCTCGTGCAGGACGGACTCGTCGAACGAGATCGATCGCTTCTGGCTTGCCACAAAGCTGATCCTACCACGGTAGGAATCAAGTTCGCGAGGCGCCGAATGGGTCGGCCCATCTCGGTGGGGTCGGCAACGGGGCGAGCGACGGGGCAGGGGCCGTCGGGCTCCGGCCCTGCCCGTATCGTGGTCTCGATGAGATTTCTCGCGGGCCGCGACCTTGCCGATCGGATCGCCTTGGAGGACGACCTCGTCATTCGGGCGGACAACGCCGAGGTTCTGCCGCGCCTGCCCGGCGGCGCGTTTGACCTGATCTACATCGATCCGCCTTTCAACACGGGCCGCGCCCAGGCTCGTACGCAGATCTCCGTGATCCCCGACCCCGACGGCGACCGCGTCGGTTTCGCCGGTCGCCGCTACGCGACCACGGAACTCCCCGGTCGCGCCTACGCCGACGCCTTCGGCGACTACCAGGGGTTCATCGCCCCGCGCCTTGACGAAGCTCGCCGGCTGCTCGCCTCGCACGGGACTCTCTACTTCCATATCGACTACCGCGAGGCGCACTACTGCAAGATCCTGCTCGACCAGATCTTCGGACGGCAGTGCTTTCTCAACGAGATCATCTGGGCCTACGACTACGGCGCGAGAACCAAGAGGCGCTGGCCCGCCAAGCACGACACCATCTTGGTGTACGTCAAGGACCCCACCGCCTACCACTTCGACTCCGAGGAGGTGGACCGAGAGCCGTATATGGCGCCTGGCCTGCAAACGCCCGAGCGCGCCGCCGCGGGCAAGCTGCCGGTCGATGTCTGGTGGCACACGATCGTGCCGACCAGCGGCAGGGAGAAGACCGGCTACCCCACGCAGAAGCCGGAGGGCATCGTCCGCCGGATGGTCGCCGCATCGAGCAGGCCCGACGGCTGGTGCCTGGACTTCTTCGCCGGCTCCGGCACCTTGGGGGCCGCCGCCCTCGGGCTCGGACGGCGCTTCGTCCTCGTGGACAGCAACCCGGAGGCGATCGACACCTGCCGAACGCGCCTGGAGGCGCTCGCGGACTCCCCGTCACGTCCGGCGCTCCCGGCCAGCGGCTCGCCACAGTCGCCCCCAGGCTCGGCGCACCCGCGCAGCGGCCCGAGGCAGCCGCCCAGCGGCTCGGCGCACCCGCGCGGCGGCTCGCCACATCCGCCCCGAGGCTCGGCGCACCCGCGCGGCGGCCGGTCCGGAGATGGGCCATTACAGTCTGAGGGATGAGCGCACCCACGATCCTCGTCCTGGCCGCCGGCCAGGGCACGCGGATGCGCTCGGCGACGCCGAAAGTGCTGCACGAGCTGTGCGGGCAGCCGATGGTGCTGTGGCCCGTGCGGGCGGCGCTCGCGGCGGGAGCGGGGAAGGTGGTGGTGGTGGACTCGCCGGCGCGGGCGCTTGCGGACGCGCTGCCGGACGGTGTGGCGCTGGCCGTGCAGCGCCAGCCCAACGGCACGGGCGGGGCGGTCGTGGCGGCCGCGGCGGAGATCGATCCCCAGGCGCCCGTCGTCGTGCTGAGTGGCGACGTGCCGCTCGTCAGCGCGCAGGCGATCTGCGAGCTGGTCGCGGCTCACGCGGCGGGTGGCGCGGCGGCGACGATGGCGACGACGGTGCTCGATGACGCGAGCGGCTACGGGCGCGTGGTGCGCGACGCCGACGGCGCGGTGCAGCGTGTGGTGGAGACAAAGAAGGAGGGCGATGCGACGGCGGAGCAGCTGCGCATCCGCGAGGTGAACACGGGCATCTACGCGTTCGCCGGGCGCGCCCTGCTCGATGTGCTGCCCCGGCTGAGCGCGGACAACGCGCAGGGCGAGCTGTACCTGCCGCAGGCGCTCGATCTGCTGCGCGCCGCGGGCCTGGGCGTGGCGGCGCACGTCATCGACGATCCGCGGCTGGTGCTCGGGGTAAACGACCGCGTCGCGCTCGCGCACGTGCGCGAGCTCGCGCAGCGCGCGATCGCCGAGCGCCACATGCGTGCCGGGGTGACGATCGTAGACCCGGACGCGACGGTGATCGACGTGGACGTGCGGATCGGCGCGGACACCGTGATCGAGCCGTTTACGACGCTGCGCGGCGCCACAAGGATCGGCGCGGGATGCACGGTGCGCCACTCCTACCTGGTGGACTGCGTGCTGGAGGACGGCGTGAGCGTCGGTCCGTTCGCGTACCTGCGGCCGGGCACGGTGCTGCGCGAGGGCGCGAAGGCGGGCACGTTCGTGGAGATCAAGAACTCCGACGTGGGCGCCGGCGCGAAAATCCCGCACCTGTCGTACATCGGCGACGCGGACGTGGGCGAACGGTCGAACCTCGGCGCGGGCACGATCACGGCGAACTACGACGGGCGCGCCAAGCACCGCACGAAGATCGGCAAGCGCGTGCGCGGGGGCGTGGACACGGCGTTCGTGGCGCCCGTGAGCGTGGGCGACGACGCGTACACGGCAGCGGGCTCGGTGATCACGCAGGACGTGCCGCCGGGCGCGCTGGGCGTCGCGCGGTCCAGGCAGGAGAACGTCGAGGGGTTTGCGCAGCGGCGCGAGGACCCGCGGCGCGATCCCCCCGAGGGATAAAGCTCGACCGGGCGCCGGACCTCTACACTCCGCATGACATGAGCAGCGCGACGGATACGCGCCCTGAGTCCTCGGCCAGCCTGCCGATCGACTACAACAAGCGGTTGATGCTGTTCGCGGGTCGCGCGAACCCGCAGCTGGCGGCGGACATCGCGACGAAGCTGGGCGTGGACGTCGGCCCGGTGACGCTGAAGACGTTCTCCAACGGCGAGGTGTACTGCCGTTACGACGACTCGATCCGCGGCGCGGACGTGTTCATCGTGCAGCCGACGTGCGGCAACGCGCAGACGGGCGTGACGGCGAACGACTCGCTGATGGAGCTGCTGTTCATGATCGATGCGGCGGTGGGCGCCTCCGCGCACCGCGTGATCGCGGTGACCCCGTGGTTCGGATACTCCCGCCAGGACAAGAAGTCGGCGCCGCGCGAGCCGATCTCCGCGCGCCTGGTGGCGCGTATGCTGGAGGCGGCGGGCGCGGACCGCGTGCTGACGATGGACCTGCACGCGGGCCAGATCCAGGGGTTCTTCCAGAAGCCGGTGGACCACATGACGGCGCTGTTCATGCTGACGCAGTACTTCGGCGACCTCGGCCTGTCCGATCTCGTGGTGGTGGCGCCGGACGCCGGCCGCGTGAAGCTGAACAAGAAGTTCGCCTCGAAGATCGGCGCGGAGCTGGCGATCCTCGACAAGGAGCGCCCGGCCCAGCAGGTGGCGGAGATCGGCTACGTGATCGGCGACGTGCGCGGCAAGACGGCGGTGATCGTGGACGACATGATCGACACGGCGGGCACGCTGGCGGCGGCGGCGCGCACGGTGCTGGAGGAGGGCGCGAGCGGCGTGTATGCCGCGGCCACGCACGGCGTGTTCTCCGGCAACGCGTTCGAGAACCTCGCCGCCTCGGGGCTCAAGGAGATCGTCGTGACGGACACGATCCCGGTGCCGCCGCAGCGTCCGGAGAACATCCGGGTGCTGCCTTGCGCGGAGCTCTTGACGGACTCCATCCGGCGCATCTTCACCGACGACTCGGTGAGTGAAGTGTTCGGCGGCGAGAACCAGCTGTTCTAGGGCCGGCTTGACCTCGCCTCGCATCCGCGCCAGGCGCATCGCGCTGCTCGTTCTGGGAGTGCTGCTGTTCCTCGCCGTGAGCGGCGCCCTGGCGCGCTTCCTGTCGGTGGAGAACTCCGAACGCGACGACATCGTCGCGCTGCTGGCGGCGCAGGCGGCGGGCGACACGCGGGGGATGCTGGCGCAGCTGGACGGCTGCGCGACGAGCGCGGCGTGCGCGGCTGGCGCACGCGCGAACGCGGCGAAGCTGCGCCGTCCGGGATCGGTGAAGATCCTGACGCTGAAGTCGGCGACGGCGTACTCGCTCACGGGCGCGAGCGGCACGACGCGCGTGGCGTGGACCGTGATCGGCCGGCTGCCGGTTGTGCAGTGCGTGCTCGTCAAGCGCACGGGCAACGCGCTGACGGGCGTGTCGGTGGCGCTGCTGAGCGTGAGCGCACCGATCCCGGGCGAAGCGGATTGCTAAAGTCCTGCCCCTTCTCATGGCCGACGAGAACACAACCCTGCTGGATGTCAAAGCGCGCGTCGCCAACGGCTCGCGCGCGGGGCGGCGCCTGCGTCGCGACGGCCGCGTGCCGGGCATCCTGTACGGCGGCGACTCCGAGCCGCTGAGTTTCGACGTGGACGCGCGCGAGCTGCGCCTGGCGTTGGCGCGCGCCGGCGCGGTGCTGGACCTGAGCGTGGACGGCGGCAAGCCGACGCCGGTCGTGCTCAAGGAGGCGCAGCGCCATCCGGTGCGCGGCGAGACGACGCACATAGATCTGCTGCGCGTGCGCCTGGACAAGGCGATCCACGCTGTGGTCCCGCTCGAACTGACGGGCGTGGACGACGCTCCGGGCGTCAAGGAAGGGGGCGTGATGGAGCAGATCGTGCGCGAGCTGGACATCGAAGCGCTGCCGACGTCGATTCCCGAGGCGATCGTGCACGACGTGAGCGAGATGCAGATCGGCGACACGCTGACACTGGCGGCGCTGACGCCGCCGCCGGGAGTGACGCTGCTCGGCGAGGTCGAGGAGACGGTCGCGACGCTGACGGCGCCGCGGTTGCAGACCGAAGCGGAAGCGGAGATCGAGGCGGAGACAGAGGTGGTGGGCGAGGCGGACGAGAAGGGCGAGGCGGGTACCGCCGACGCCGGCTCGTCTGAGTGATCGGCCCGTTTCGCGGCGGCGCGGCCGTCGACTGGCTGGTGGTGGGCCTGGGCAATCCGGGCGCCGAGTACGTGGGAACGCGCCACAACGTGGGCTTCATGGTGGCCGATGCGCTGGCGCGGCGCTGGGACCTGAAAAAGCCCAAGGCGCGCTTTCGCGGGCTGCTGGCCGAAGGGCGCGTGGACGGCGGGGCGCGCGTGGCGCTGCTGTGGCCGCAGACTTACATGAACGACGCGGGCCGCTCGGTGGGGCCGGTGCGGGGCGCGTACAAGCTCGCGCTCGACCGCGTGCTCGTCGTGCACGATGAGATCGACGTGCCCTTCGGCGAGGTGCGCCCGCGTCTGGGCGGCGGGCTGGCGGGGCACAACGGCCTGAAGTCGCTCAAGCGCGAGCTGGGCGGCACGGACTTCTGGCGGGTGCGCGTTGGTGTCGGCCGGCCCGACACGACCGATCGCGAGATCGTCTCGGCGCACGTGCTGGGACGCTTCCGCGAGCCGGCGCACGACGTGCGTGAGCTGGTGGAGCGGGCGTGCGTGGAGGTGGAGCGACTGGTGCTGGCCGGCGGGGACGGCGGGGGCTGATGGCGCCACGCGTGGCGCGAGGTGACGGACTGTCCGCGCGAGGCGCGGCGGGCGAGACGGCGAGCTGATGGCGCTGCGCTCCCTACTGGGCCTGATCGAGCAGGAGCCCGCGGCGCTGACCCTGGCGCGCGAGGGCGGGCGGGCGTTCGTCTCCGCCTCGCTGCGCCCGTACCTGATCGCGGCGCTGGCGGACATCGGCCGGGAGGGCGGCGCGCAGTCGACGAGCCGGCCGACGCTGGTGGTGGTGGGCGACGATCGCCAGGCGCGCGACCTGGCGGCGGATCTGCGCGCGTGGCTGGCGCCGCGGCCGGTGCGCTACTACCCCTCGCGCGGCGTGGCCTACGAGTCGCACCTGGCGCCGCCGCCCCACCTCGTCGGCCTGCGCGTGGCGGCCCTTGACGCGCTGCTGGGCGCGCCCGCGGAGCACGGGCCGCCGGTCGTCGTCGTCTCCGCCGTGGCGCTCTCGGAGAAGGTCCCGGACCCGGCGCTGCGCCCGCGCTCGTTCACGCTGCGCGTCGGCGAGCTGCTGGACCTGGAGGAGTGCGCGGGCGAGCTCGTGGCGGCGGGCTACGAACGCGTCGACCAGGTGCAGGAGCGCGGGCAGTTCGCGCTGCGCGGCGGGCTGCTCGACGTGTTTCCGGCGACCGAGGAGCGCGCCGTGCGCGTGGACATGTTCGACGTGGAGATCGAGTCCCTGCGCTGGTTCTCGACGTTCACGCAGCGCTCGCTCGGCGACGCGCAGGCGGTGGAGATTGCACCGGCGGCGGAGCTCGCCGCCGAGCACCGTGAGCTGGCGGAGATAGCGGCGCTGGAGTACAAGACTGCGCGACCCCGTCCCTCCTCCTCAGATACCGAGGCTCCGGAGCCGCTCAAGGACGAGCCCGCGCGCCGGCCCGAGGCGGCTGGGGAGCGGACGGCCGGCGGACCCGCGCGCCGTCCCGATGTGGCGGAGCTGCTGCCGGTGGAGCGCTTCGGCGCGCTGCTCGATCTGATCGGATCGGACACGGAGATCGTGGTGGCGGCGGAGGAGGAGCTCGCGCCGGCGCTGGCCGACCACTGGACCGACGTGTGCGCGGCGTTTCACGACGAGGACGCCCACCACCTCTACGTGAGCCCGCAGGGCGTGCGCGACGCGCTCGCCGCGCGGGCGCGGATCTGGCTGTCGGCGCTGCACGGCGATCAGCCCCTTGAGTTCCGCGCGCAGGCGGCGGACACGGCGGCGCGCTCGCTGGCGGAGGCCGAGCCGGAGCTCGAGAAGCTCGTGCGCTCCGGCTACCGCACGCTGGTGGCCTTCCCGCGCCGCGGCGAGGGCGAGCGCGCGGCGTACAACCTCGCGCGCGTAAAGGCGAGCTGGCTGGGCGAGGACGGGGGCGTGAGCGCGGCGCCGCTTGAGCCCTCGCTGCGCTTTGCGGCGGCGTCGCTGCGGGAGGGCTTCGTCGCGCCGACGCTGAAGCTGGCGGTGTTCCCGGAGCACCGCCTGCTGCGCCGCCGCCGCGCCGAGCGCACGGGCGAGCGCGGCGCCGGTCGCGGCGGCGTGGGCGGTTCGCGCCGCGGGGCGCTGCGCTCGTTCACCGATCTGCGCACGGGCGACATCATCGTGCACGAGGACCACGGCGTGGCGCGCTTCGCGGGCTTCCAGACGCGCACCGTCGCGGACGTCACGCGCGACTACCTGTACCTGGAATACCAGGGCGACGACCGCGTGTTCGTGCCGACCGACCAGCTCGCGAAGATCTCCCGCTACGTCGGCGGCGGCGCCTCCGGCGCGCACCCGCCGCTGTCGAAGCTCGGCGGCACGCGCTGGGAGACGATGAAGGCGCGCGCGCGTCGTGCGGCGCAGGAGCTGGCGGGGGAGCTGCTGGCGCTGTACGCGGAGCGCCGCCGCCGCGCGGGGCACGCGTTCGAGGCCGACTCCGACTGGCAGCGCGAGTTCGAGGAGCGCTTCCCCTACTCCGAGACGCCGGACCAGATGGAGGCGATCGAGCTGGTCAAGGCCGACATGGAGTCTCCGCGCCCGATGGACCGCCTGGTGTGCGGCGACGTCGGCTACGGCAAGACGGAGGTGGCGCTGCGCGCGGCGTTCAAGGCGGCGAACGAGGGCAAGCAGGTGCTGATGCTGGTGCCGACCACGATCCTCGCGCAGCAGCACTACGGCACGTTCTCCGAGCGCCTGGCGGACTACCCGCTGACGGTCGAGCACGTTTCGAGCTTCCGCACCGCGGCGGAGCAGAAGCAGGCGATCAAGGGCTTCGCGGAGGGGCGAGTGGACATCCTGATCGGCACCCACAGGGTGCTCTCGCGCGACGTGCGCGCGAAGGACCTCGGCCTCTTGATCGTCGACGAGGAGCAGCGCTTCGGGGTCAAGCAGAAGGAGCTGCTGCGCCAGTTGAAGCTGAAGGTGGACGTGATCGCGATGAGCGCGACGCCGATTCCGCGCACGCTGCAGATGTCGCTCGCGGGGCTGCGCGACATCTCGGTGATCGAGACGCCTCCGGAAGGGCGCCGCCCGGTGAAGACGTACGTCGGCGAGTACGAGGAGGAGCTCGTGCGGCGCGCGATCGTGCGCGAGCACGAGCGCGACGGGCAGGCCTTCTTCCTGCACAACCGCGTCGAGTCGATCGAGCAGACGGCGGAGCGCCTGCGCGCGCTGTGCCCGGGCGTGCGCTTCGCGGTGGCCCACGGGCAGATGGGCGAGGGCGAGCTGGAGGCGGTGATGATGGACTACCTGCGCGGCGGCGCGGACGTGCTCGTGTGCACGTCGATCATCGAGTCCGGCATCGACATCCCGCAGGCCAACACGCTGATCGTGGAGCACGCGGACAGCTTCGGCCTGGCCCAGCTCTACCAGATCCGCGGGCGCGTGGGCCGCAGCCGCGAGCGGGCGTACGCCTACCTGCTGTACGACTCGGCGGCGGCGCTGACGGTCGAGGCCTCGCAGCGGCTGGCGGCGCTGTCGGACTACACGGAGCTGGGCGCGGGCTTTAAGATCGCGATGCGCGACCTGGAGATTCGCGGCGCGGGCAACCTGCTGGGCGACGAGCAGTCGGGCCACGTGGCGGCGCTCGGCTTCGAGCTGTACATGCAGATGCTCGACGACGCGGTGCGCGAGGCGGGTCCAGAGCAGGAGGGCGAGGAGCTGCCCGAGCCGGTGCGCCTGGACGTCAACGTCGACGCGTACGTGCCGGCCGACTACGTGCCCTACGAGCAGGCGAAGATCGAGGTGCACCGCCGCGTCGCGGGCGCCGTGGAGGTCGCGGACGTGGAACGCCTGCGCGAGGAGCTCGAGGACCGCTTTGGGCCGGTGCCCGAGCCGCTCGCCAACCTGCTCGCGCTGCAGCGCGCGCGCATCAAGTTCGGCGCGGCGGGCGCGCGCACGGTGAGCTTCCGCGGCGACCGGCTGGCGGTGACGCCGATCTCACTGGACTCGGTGCGCGCACGGCGCCTGCGCGAGGAGCTGCCCCAGGCGCTGTACGAGGCCGGGCGCGAGCAGGTCTCGGTGCGCGTGCCGGGCGCGGGCGCGGAGCGCTTCGGCGCTGTCGTGAGGGCGGCGGACGTGCTGCTGGCGGTCGCGCGGGAGGCCGCGTAGGCACGATTGAGGCGCCGGCCAGAGCGACGCGAATGGCGTGGATAGACAGGATTGAGTGGCTGCGAGGCTTGTGTTGGAGCGCCTTAATGAACTTATTAGGCACGTGTTGTCGTGTTTCCGCTAGAGTGCCCGCGTCTTGTCCAAACTAGTCCGCAGCATCGCGGCGCTTGGCGCCGTTTTCTTTGCCGGAGTCGCCGTCACGGGTTGTGGCGGTGGCATCCCCGGCAACGCCGTGGCGCAGATCGGCGAACAGGCGATCACGAAGGAAACGTTCGGCCACTGGTTGAACGTCGCCGCCGCGTCGAGCGCGCAGACGGCGGCGGGCAAGACCGCGCCGAAGCCGGTTGTGCCCGATCCCCCGAGCTACACCAACTGCATTGCGCACCTGAAGGCGACGGCGCCGAAGCCGGCCAAGGGCCAGCCGGCGCCCACCGAAGCGCAGCTCAAGGCGCAGTGCGAACAGCAGTACACGGCGCTCAAGCAGGAGGTGCTCGGTTTCCTGATCTCCTCCAACTGGGTGCTGGGCGAGGCCTCCGACCAGGGCGTATCCGTGTCGGACAAGGAAGTCGAAAAGAAGTTCAACGAACTGAAGACGCAGCAGTTCCCCAAGGAAGCCGACTTCCAGAAGTTCCTGGCGAGCACGGGTCAGACCAAGAACGACCTGCTGCTGCGCGTGAAGCTGAATCTGCTGTCGCAGAAGATTCAGCAGAAGGTCACCAAGAACGGCGGCAAGAAGCCGACGGAAGCGCAGATCCAGAAGTACTTCAACGAAAACAAGCAGCGCTTCGGCCAGCCCGAACGGCGCGATCTGGAGATCGTGCTGACGAAGACCCAGGCGCAGGCGGAAGCGGCGAAGAAGGAAATCGAATCGGG
Organism: Solirubrobacteraceae bacterium; assembly: GCA_036561645.1. Classification (GTDB taxonomy): domain Bacteria; phylum Actinomycetota; class Thermoleophilia; order Solirubrobacterales; family Solirubrobacteraceae; genus Palsa-744. The sequence continues at coordinate 17,732 of DATBOY010000030.1, read as the reverse complement.
CAAGAGCTTCGCGAGCGTGGCGAAGAGCAAGTCGATCGACCCCGCGAGCAAGGCGCAGGGCGGTTCGCTGCCGGGTGTCGTCAAGGGCCAGGAGCAGAAGGCCCTGGACACGGCGATCTTCGCGGCGAAGACGAACACGTTGAGCGGGCCGGTGAAGACCCCGTTTGGCTACTACGTCTTCGAGGTCAAGGCGACCCATCCGCCCGCGCAACAGACGCTCGCGCAGGTCAAGGAATCGATCAAGCAGCAGCTGACCGCCCAGCAGCAGCAGGCGGCGCTGAGCAAGTTCGTCGCGAGCTTCAAAAAGAAGTGGGAAGGGCGCACGGACTGCCGCAAGGAATACGTGATCCAGGACTGCAAGCAGTACAAGGCCCCGAAGACGCCGGCCTTGACGCCGCAGACGGGCGCGCCGCCGACGGGCACTCCGCAGACGCGGACGACCGCCCCGCAGACGACCACGACGAAGTAGCGATCCTTGCGGGTCGTCGCGGCGGTGGCTGAGCGACACATCCTCTGGACGTGCTGCGGATGAGCCAGATCGAGCGAGTCCACGGCCGTCAGATCCTCGACAGCCGCGGCAACCCGACGGTCGAGGTGGAGGTGGGCCTGCGCTCGGGCGCGGGGGGCCGCGCGGCGGTGCCCTCGGGCGCCTCGACGGGAGAGTTCGAGGCGACGGAGCTGCGCGACGGCGGCGAGCGCTGGCAGGGCAAGGGCGTGACGCGCGCCGTGGCGGCTGTCAACGGTGAGATCGCGGCGGCGGTGGCGGGGCTCGACGCGAGCGACCAGCGGGCCCTCGACGACGCGCTGATCGCGCTGGACGGCACCCCTAACAAGTCGCGGCTGGGCGCGAACGCGATCCTCGGCGTGTCGCTGGCGACGGCGCACGCGCAGGCGGCGCGGGAGGGCGTACCGCTGTGGCGCTACCTCGGTGGCGAGGCGGCGTGCGTGCTGCCGGTGCCGATGATGAACGTTCTGAACGGCGGCGCGCACGCGGACAACAAGGTGGACTTCCAGGAGTTCATGGTGGTGCCCTGCGGCGCCCCGAGCTTCTCGGAGTGCCTGCGCATGGGCACGGAGGTGTTCCACGCGCTGAAGGGCACGCTGCACGCGCGCGGCTTGAGCACGACGGTGGGCGACGAGGGCGGCTTCGCGCCGGACCTGGGCTCCAACGAGGAGGCGCTGAAGCTGCTGCTGGAGGGCGTGCGCGCCGCGGGCTACGAGCCCGGGGAGGACGTCGCGATCGCGCTGGACCCGGCGAGCAGCGAGATCTGCCGCGACGGCGTGTACGTGCTGGAGCACGAGGACCGCACGCTGAGCCCCGAGGAGCTCACCGACTACTGGGCTGACCTCGCGGCGCGCTACCCGATCGTCTCGATCGAGGACGGCATGGACGAGGAGGACTGGGCCGGCTGGAAGACGCTGACCGACCGTGTCGGCGAGCGCGTGCAGCTGGTCGGCGACGACCTGTTCGTGACGAACACGGAGCGCTTGGCGCGCGGCATCCAGGCGGGTGTCGCGAACTCGATCCTGATCAAGGTGAACCAGATCGGCACGCTGTCAGAGACGCTGGCGGCGATCGCGATGGCGCGCGAGGCGGGCTACACGGCGGTGATGAGCCACCGCTCGGGCGAGACGGAGGACGTGACGATCGCCGACCTGGCGGTGGCGACGGGCTGCGGTCAGATCAAGACGGGCGCCCCGTCGCGCTCGGACCGGGTCGCGAAGTACAACCAGCTGCTGCGCATCGAGGAGCAGTTGGGGGCCGACGCGGTGTTTCCGGGCCGCTCGGTGTTTCGCGGCTGAGCCGCGCGGCACGCCCGCGTGGTGGGAGGCTCCGTGCGGCGCGGGGCGCTTGCAGGATCGGGACGGCGCAGCGCGAATGCGGAGTGGATGGCAACGGCACCGGCCTCCCGCGTAGGCGCAAGGCGCTCCCCCGGCGCTTCGCGGCGCCCCAGCGCCCGCACGGCGCGCCCCGGCGCGAGACGCGCGAGCACGCGCGTGCACTGGAACCGTCTGGGGCGTGTGGCGATGCTCGGCGTGCTCTGTGCGCTCGTGTACCTGTACGTGAGCGCGGGCGTGTCGCTGCTGTCGACGTGGCACGAAGCGAGGCGCAACGCGGCGCAGGTGGGCCGCCTTGAGCGCGAGAACAGGTTGCTGCTGGCTGAACACGCCGCTCTCGGCAGTCCGAGCACGCTTGTGGCCGAGGCGCGCAGGCTCGGCATGATGCGCCGCGGCGAGCAGCCCTACGTGATCCTGGGGCTCCCGAACAACTGATGTAAGGCTGCTGCTAGCGTCGGCCGCGGTGCCCGGCTTTGAGAACGCGATCTATCAGTGGCAGCAGGGCGAGCGCCGCCTGCGGGCCGCCGCGCCGGAGCGTCGGGCCACGCTGGAGCGGGTGACCGACGCGTTGGTGGCGGAACTCCGCCGTCGCCTCGGCGGCAGGTTCCACTGCCAGGAGCTCGTCGATCTGTACGGCGCCGGCACGGCGTGGTGCCTGCAGGTGGCGATGGGCGTCGCCCCGCAGGACCCGCCGGCGTGGGACGCGGGCGTTGTCGTCGATGCCGCGTTCGGGAGGTACCTGCGCGAGGCGGCGGACTACGCCGGCGGACGGCGCGCGCTGGCGGAGTCCTAGTCCTCGTCGCCGCCGACGCGGCGGATGACGATCTGATCTTCCTCGACGACGACCTCGACGGGGCGATGGCCGGCCCAGTGCTCCGCGTAGATTGGGTTGTCCTGGATCGCGGGGTCCAGCCACAGGCCGTAGCCCTCCTCGCCGTGGTCGAACGTACCCTCCAGGGGGGCGGAGTCGCGCGTGGAGGGGCGGCGGGCGCGCCCGCCGCGACGCCCACGCCGGCGTGCGCGCGGGGCCTCGTCCTCCTCCTCGTCGTCCTCGTCTTCTCCGCGCTCGGCTCGTGCCGCCGCTTCGGCCTCGGCCTTCGCGCGAGCCTCGGCCTCCGCGCGCCTGGCTTCCTCGGCGGCGGCCTCCAGCTCGGCGGCGATCAGGGCGTCGTCCTCGGCGCGCAGGTCGATCTCCTCCGGATACTCGGCGACGGCGGCGCCTTCGGAGACATCCTCGCCGGCGAGCAGGTCGTTCTGGCGCTTGAACTGCTCGATCTCCTGCACGGTGACCTCCAGCTGGTGGGCCACCCACGCGTCGGTTCGGCCTTGCCTTACCCAGGCGCGGATCTGGTTCAGTTGGGGACGCAGGGACTTACGAGCCATGGGCGGCCCGGGAGACTAGCGCATCGCCCCGACCGCTCGCGTACACGCGACCGGTTCGCGTTCGCCCGCCACTGAGACTATGCTTGACCCTTCATGCGAGGCAGGGGCAATCGCGCGGGTTGCCTGTCGGCAAAGAGGAAGGCAGAGGAATGCTGGTTCTGACGCGCAAGTCCAACCAGAGCATCATGATCGGCGACGACATCGAGGTCTCTGTGCTTTCGGTGGTCGGCGAGAAGGTGCGGATCGGCATTCAGGCTCCTCAGGACGTCCCGGTCTTTCGTACCGAGATCTACGTCGAGATCCAGCGCCAGCACGACGGCCGCGCGGACGACGGCGATGTGCGCGCGGAGGTCAACGAGGCTCTGCGCGAGCTGGGCGAGCCGTCCTAGTACGCAGGTTCTTGGGCGAGCCGTCCTAATACCCAGGTTCTCAGGCTCTCAGCTGCCATCCCAGGCTTCTCAGCTGAGCAGCAGATACAGCGTGCGGAACATGACGACGGTGACGATCGCCGCGGTCAGCACTAGCGTCAGCACGAGCAGCACGAAGCGCATCGAGCCGCGTTTGCTGCGACGCTGAGCCTCGCGCTTGCGGGTGCGCTTCTGCGCCGTGCGCTTGAGCGAGTCGCGCCGGTGGCGCTCCAGCGAGATCTCCTTGGCGAAGGCGTGCTCCAGCTCGTTGAGGCTCTTGCGCATACGCATCGCGGCGGCGCTGCCCCGCCCGCCGCGATCGGCTCGTTCTGGGCGATCGGCTCGTTCCGGGAGGGACACGGCTAGCGGCCGACCGGCGCCTTGCCCTCAGCCCGCTCGTAGACCCCGACGAAGCGCAGGTAGTTGGCGGCGATCTGACCGGCGCCGGCGGAGCGTTCGATCTTGCCGTCGACGTACGCCTTCAGCGGGTCCCACCAGATGGAGCGGCCGATGGCAAAGCCGACGAAGCCCTCGACGGGGGCCGCCTGCGCGAGCCAGTGATCGACCTTGGCGTCGTTGGCACCGCGGCCGAGCACGACGCAGACGACGCCGTCGCGTCCCCCTGTGCGCGCCTGGGCGGCGAGCATTTCGCAGTCGGCCCGCTCCTCGACGCCCTCGATCTTCCAGATGTCGACCTCGATGCCGGCGTCCTGGACCGCGGCGATCGTGCGCCGCATCAGCTGCGGGCGCAGCTCTGCGTCATAGCGGTCGGTGTCGCCGCCCACGGACTGCAGCTGGGAGTCCTCGGCCGGGACGAGCAGCTCGAACAGGAACTTGCGCTCGCGCTCGTGCAGCCAATCGGACAGCCGCTTGAGCTTCTCCAGCTGTGTGCGGTTTTCACCCGCGTCGCCGTCGGGGTTGTAGCGGACGAGCACCTTGGAGAAGTCGGGATCGAAGCGCTCGATGTGCGCGCCGAAGTCCTCGCCGTACTGAAAGTCGAACATGTTCTGGCCGGAGCGCTCCACTGGCATGGCGAGCTTCAGGCCGCGGGCACGAGCCTCCTCGGGAACGGTGGAGCCGAACTGCTCGTCGACGAGCACCCCCGTCACCGACGGCTCGGCGCCGCCGCTGATCGCCTGCAGTATGCCCTCGAAGATCAGGTGCTTCGCATCAGCGATCATCGCGGTCTGCTCGGGGTCCGGTTCGCCCTCGATCCCGAAGAACTTCTTCTGGAAGGAGCCGCGGTGGTCGAAGGCGAGGATGTACAGCTTGTTGTCGTAGCCAAGTTGCATAGATCTTTCCTTTGCAAGTCGCCGGTGGCACCCATCCGGTGCCTGCCTCGCGTCCGAGCGGGGCGGACGGGCACACTGGACTCTACCGCCGAGCCTCTGCCGGCGGTGCGTGGAGCCCCTGCCGTCGCTCGGGCCGCACGTCCTACCGGCGGAGGCTCCTAGAATGAATCGACGATGTCCTCGGGTGCCGATTTGTTCGTCGTGTGCAAGCAGTGCGGGTCCGAGGTCAGCCCGTACATCACCGAGTGCCCGTACTGCGGGCACCGGCTGCGCAGGCGGGCCCCAAAGCTTCCGCGCGAGCGCGTCGCCGCCGGCGGACAGCGGCGCTCGCGTATGCCGACGCCGTCGCTGGGGCGCCTGCGCCGCGGCGAGATCGCCGGGATCCGCGCCGACGCGCCTCCATACGCGACGGGGGCGCTGGTGCTGGGCAGCTGCGTCGCCTGGATCGCGACGCGCGGCGGCTATCTGAACCTGGGCGATCTGCTGATCCTCGGGCCGCTGCACGGAGACTGGTGGCGTCTGCTGACCTGCCAGTTCGCCTACTTCGGCGGCTTCCCGGGGGAGGTCTATCTGTTCAGCGCGCTGCTGACGGTGGCGATCTTCGGCTGGCTTATGGAGCGTCGCCACGGCCCCGTCGTGGTGCTGACGCTGTTTCTGGGCGCCGGCGTGACCGGAGCGCTCCTGGCCGAGGCCATCTATGCCGTGCCGGTGGTCAGCGGCGGCGCCGCAGGGGCGCTGGCGCTGCTGGCGGCGTGGGCCGTGCCCGACCTGCGGGCGGCGCGCGCGAAGGAGTACTACGACGGCGATCTGCTGGGCACGGGCACGTTCGCTGCCGTGCTGCTGGCGATGCCCTACGCCTATCCCCCGGCGAGCTGGCTTGCGGGGGTCACGGGCGGGGTCTTCGGGCTGACGCTCGGCTTCGGGCTCAGTCGGGTCAGGGCGGTGTAGATGTCCGAGTCGGCGGCGGCGTACACCGCGGCGGAGGTGGACGCCGCGATGCAGGCGCTGAGCGAGCCCGAGCGTCTCGCGCACGCGCAGGAGGTCGTGACCCACGCCGCTCCCGCGCTGCAGCGGATGCTGGCCGACGCGCTGCACGCCGGCGGCTGGTTTGGCTCGGCGCACGACGCGGAGGTGAGCCGCGTCGCCGGCGAGCCCGATCCGCGGGAGCGTGTGCGCGCGGTGGACACGCTGATCGCGGAGCAGACGAGACTCGGTATGTTCGTCGGCGTGGCGGTGGGCTTCGAGCTCGCGCGCGAGCTGCGGCGCGCGCACGACGGGGACGCCGGTGCAGAGCGCAGCGACCTGGAGACATCGACAGAGGAGCATTGAGCATGGAGATCCGCTTCCTGGGCCACGCAGCCTTCGAGTTGAGCAACGGCGAGACGACGGTGCTGATCGATCCGTTCCTGACGGGCAACCCCAAGGCCGCCGTCGGCGCCGAGGAGCTGAACGCCGACGCGATCCTCTTGACGCATGGGCACGTCGACCATCTCGGCGACACGGTGGCGATCGCGAAGCGCACGGGGGCCGAGGTGGTCGCGATCGTCGAGCTGGCCAACGAGCTCTCCGCCGCAGGCCTGGCGAAGGTCCACGACCCGAACCTCGGCGGCACCGTGCGGTTCGATTGGGGCTGGGCGAAGCTCGTGCCCGCGTGGCACACGTCCACGACCCCAAAGGGCACGGTCAACACGCCGGCCGGGCTGCTCGTCAGCTTCGCCGGCAAGACGATCTACCACCTCGGCGACACGGCACTGTTCTCCGATCTGCAGCTGGTCGGCCGGCGCGATCCGATCGACGTGGCGCTGATGTGCATCGGCGGGCACTACACGATGGATCGCGTGGACGCGGTGCAGGCCGCGAAGCTCCTCGGCGCGCGGCAGATCGTGCCGTGCCACTACGACACGTTCCCACCGATCGAGACGGACGCGCAGGCGTTCAAGGCCGACGTCGAAGCGGCCGGGGCCGGCGAGGTCGTCGTGCTCGCGCCGGGAGGGACGCACTCGCCATGACGATGACGCACGCGGTGGTGCTGATCGAGGCCGAGCGTGACGCGCTCTCGAGCCTCGGCGGCGCGCTCGCCGACATCGAGGGCGTGGCGGAGGCGTACTCCGTCACGGGCGAGTGGGACTTCGTCGCGATCGTGCGCGTGCCCGACCACGAGCAGCTGGCGGATGTCGTCACCGGCGAGATTTCGATCTTGCCGGGGGTGGCTCGCACGCAGACGATGGTGGCGTTCGCCGCCTACTCGCGCCACGACCTCGAGGCGCTGTTCGCGATCGGCGAGTAGGCGGGCGCTCGCAGGGAGGGTGCTTGTGGAGCCGACGGCCGTGGCGGGCGCCGGTGCGAGATCGCGTGCTTGTCGAGCCGGTGGGCCGTGGCGGGCGCGCGCGCGAGATCGCGCTCCATAGACTGCCCGGCGATGGCGATCGTGCCCCTGAAGCCGGAGTACGGACCAACGCTCGGAGCGCTGCTCTCGCCCCGCTGGCGGCGCGCGGCGCGGCCGCTGCGCTGGCTGGCGATCGCGGCGTCCGTCGGCTTCGCGGCGGCGGTGGCCGCGCTCGTGCTCGCGCTGCTGCCCCCCCGGTACTCCCACGGTGGGCCGGTGGCGTTTGAATTCACTTACGCTGGCCTCTACCGCACCACGCCCGAACCCGGCGGCTATGTGCGGATGCAGAGTCGCCGGGCGGGCCGGTTGGAGTACTCGTTCGCTGTGGCGCCACTCTCGCTGCCGCCGTACGAAGGCGCGCTGAGCGGCGAGCTGCCGCTGTATGCGGCGGGGCGCATCAAGGCGCTGGCGGCGAGATACCGGGACTTCCAGCTGCGCGGGGAGGGCAAGACGCGTGTCACCACGCTGGCGACGTACAGCGTCTTCTACACCGTGCGAGTACAGGGTAGGGCGATGTACGGCCGCGACGTGTTCGTCCTACCGAACCGCACGGGAGCGCGCGCAGGGGTGGACATCTCGCTGCTCAGCTCTCCGAAGGCGGACCGCCAGATCACGTCTCCGCTGCTCGTAGCCTCCCAGGGCGTGCTGTTCAACGCGCTGCACAGCTTCAGCTTCCGCTGAGCGCCGCGCAGGTATTCAGTTTTCGCCGCTCGGACCGGCGGTGCCCCCCGTGGTCGCCCCGGGCACCGGGGCTCCCGGTTGGGCGACCCCGGACGGAGTGGACGGGGTCGGCGGCGCTTCGGCTGGCGGCGGCGGCGGTGGGGCGGGCGTCGGGGTCGGTTCGCTCGGCTCCGGCACGGCGGGCGGCGCTGGCGTCGCTTCGGGTGAGACGGGCGCGCTCGGCTGTGGCTGGCCGGTGCTCGGCAACTGTGTGGTCTCGGTCGTGACCTGCGTAACGGGGGGCGCGGGCGGCCTGGGTTCCGCGGTCGTCTTGACCGGTGTCGGGTTGGCCGGCGTGGTCGCCGCCGTCGTGGTGGTGACGGTCGCGCTGACGTCGGTGGCGGCGGTAGGAGTCCTCGGGGGCGGCTTGCGGGCGTGGCGGGCGGCGCGCGTGGCGGCGAGCGAAGCCTGCCTCCTCGCGCTCGCGGCGGTGCTCACCGGCTGCGCGCTTGAGCGGACGAGGACCGGCTGCGCCGGTTCGGCGCGGGCCACGTGTGTGCTGAGCGCCGCCACCTGCGCGTGGTGGGGATGGCGGGCGTGGCCGCTGACGTGGCCTGCCTCGACGGCGCCGGCGGTGACCAGCGCGGCGGCGGCGAGCGTGGCGGCGGCCTTCGTGGCCAGCGCCCCCGCGCCCGCCGTCGCGAGGCCCCCCATGCCCACGCTGCCCGCACCGGCGGCGCCCGCAGCGCCAGCGGTGGCGCCTCCCGCCGAGGCGGTGGAGCCGAGCTTGGTGAAGATGAGCTTCTTGAGCAGCAGCATCGGTCCGACCGGCAGGATCGCGGCGAGCGCGCGGTTGTTGTCCTTCAGGTCCTTGCGGAACAGCCGGCAGCGCTCGCACTCGCGCACGTGGCGGCGAACGGGGGCGCTCAGCTTCGCCAGCCCCTCGGCGACTTCGCCCAACTCGTGGCGCACCTCCTCGCAGCTGAGCCGGCGCGCCTCGGCCGCCTCCGCGAGCGAGATGCGCGCGCGCACGAGCAGCGACTTCACCGACGGCACGGTGGTCTCCATCGTGATCGCGATCTGTTCGTAGGAGAGAGCGTCGATCTCGCGCAGCAGCAACGCCGTGCGCTGGGTCTCCGGCAGCAGCCGCACGTCGGCGATCAACTGCCGGAAGCTCTCGCGGCGCAGGACCTTGTCGCTGGTGGAGAGCCCGTGCTCGGCGTAGTGGATATCCATCGAGTCCACGCCGACGGCGGACGCGCGGCGCAGATGGTTCAACGAACGGTTGCGCGCGATGCGATACAGCCACGGACGCACGTTGATCTCGCGCTCGTCGGCGAGAATCGCGTTGAAGGCGGCGACGAACACCTCCTGCAGCACGTCCTCGGCGTCCTCGCGCGATCCGAGCATGTGCCGGCAGAAGGCGAGCAGGCGCGACTGGTAGCGCGAGAACAGCGTCTCGAACGCTGCGTGCTGGCCGCGGCGCGTGAGCGCGATCAGGCGCTCGTCGGACTGCAGGCGCAGCAGCGGCCCTGGGCCTCGCAGGCCCGCCAGGGCGTTGGGTTTTAGTGCGGAGACCTCCACGGACGGTCCAATCGCTGCTCTGCTCTTGATGACACCGTAGCAACGGGGGAGTTGCGGACATTCGCGTAAGGGCGTTCGCCTGGCAGGCCGCCGGCCTGGGAGGACGGGGCCAGATGGGTGGCGGGAGGCGCCCTGCGTGGCGGGGCTCGCCTAGACTGGCGGGGCCAGCCTGGGTGGCGGAATTGGTATACGCAGTCGACTTAAAATCGATCGCCCCTCGAGGGCTTGTGGGTTCGACTCCCACCCCGGGCACTGCGCCCGCGGTGCGAGCGGATAGAGTCGCGCCCTGATGTCCACCGAGAGCGCGCGGGACACGGATGACGAAACGACGTCTTTCCACGGCGGCCGGCTGATCGCGCGCCGTCTGAAGGCACGGGGTGTCAGCAAGCTGTTCACGCTGTCCGGCGGTCACCTGTTCTCGATCTACGACGGCTGCCGCGCGGAGGGGATCGACATCGTCGACGTGCGTCACGAGTCGACCGCGGCGTTCGCCGCCGAGGGTTGGGCGAAGGTCACGCGCGAACCCGGCGTGTGTGCGCTGACGGCGGGACCCGGTGTCACCAACGGGATGAGCGCGATGGCCTCGGCGCAGGCCAACCACTCGCCGATGGTCGTGCTCGGCGGTCGCGCTCCGGCGGGACGCTGGGGTCAGGGGTCGCTGCAGGAGATCGACCATGTGCCGTTCGTGCACCCGGTCACGAAGCTGGCGGCCACGCCTGCAAGCACGGCCGAGATCCCCGGCCTCGTGGACGAAGCCTTCGACGTCGCGCTGCGGCCGCACAGCGGCCCCACGTTTCTCGACTTCCCGCTGGACTACGTGTTCATGGAGGCGCCCGAGCCGCCGGCCGATGAGCCACCGCTGGCGGACGCCGATGCGATCGGTGCCCGCGCGACTCGCGCCACGGGCACGCACGGTGCAGCCGGCGCCGCGATCGAACGGGCGGCGGCGCTGCTCGCCGACGCCGAGCGTCCCGTCGTGATGGCCGGCACCGACCTGTACTGGGGCCACGGCGAGGGCGCGCTGCTGGAGCTGGTGCAGACGCTGCGCATACCTGTGTTCCTCAACGGCCTGGCGCGCGGCTGCGTGCCCGCCGATCACGAGCTGTTCTTCTCGCGCGTGCGCGGGCAGGCGCTGAAGGGCGCGGACGTCGCGCTGCTCGTCGGTGTGCCGATGGACTTCCGGCTCGGTTTCGGAGCGTCCTTTGGCGAGGAGACACAGATCGTCGCTATCGACGTCGCCGAACCCGAGCGCCGCCATCCCCGCGAGGTGGCCGTCGAGCTGTACGGCGATCTCACGCAGACGCTCTCAGACCTGCGCACGGGCGCCGGGGCGCGGGCGCTTGCAAGCGAGGGCTGGATCTCACAGCTGCGCGCGGCGGAGAGCGAGCGGCGCGAGGCCGAGCGCGCCGAGATGCAGGACGATCGGGCTCCGCTGCATCCGATGCGGCTGTACGCGGAGCTTGGCCCCCTGCTCGACCGCGACGCGATCGTGATCGGCGACGGCGGCGACTACGTGTCCTACGCCGGTCGCGTGGTCGACAGCTTCCAGCCGGGCTGCTGGCTTGACCCCGGGCCGTTTGGCTGTCTTGGCGCGGGGCCGGGGTACGCCCTGGCGGCGAAGCTCGCGCGGCCGCAGCGTCAGGTCGTGCTGCTGCTCGGAGACGGCGCCTTCGGGTTCTCGGGCATGGAGTTCGACACGCTCGCGCGGCACGGCGTCGACATCGTCGCGGTGATGGGCAACAACGGAATCTGGGCGCTGGAGAAGCACCCGATGGAGTTCCTGTACGGGTACTCAGTGGCGGCCGAGCTGCGGCCGGAGACCCGCTACGACCAGATGGTGCAGGCGCTCGGCGGCCACGGCGAGCTCGTGCGGCGCCCGCAGGATGTGGGGCCCGCGATCGAGCGGGCGTTCGGCGCCGGCAGGCCCGCGCTAGTGAACGTGCTGACCGACCCGAGTGTCGCGTACCCGCGCAAGTCCAACCTCGCTTGAGGGCCGGGCGCGGCCGTCCAGGCCGCAGACGAGGAAGCCACCCGAGGTATCCAGGCTGCAGACGAGGAGCCCCCGCGGTGTCCAGGCCGGAGACGAGGAAGCCGCCCGGGGGTGGACGGCTTCCTCAGCGGCCTTGAGACACAGGCAGGGGTTGGTGTCTCAACGACCTTTTGGGGTAAGCGGCCAGGGGCTGCGGGAGTACCGCCGAGTCGGCAGTTTCGCCTCCGGCCTATGGACCGGCTGAGAGGGCGTGTGGCACATCCCCCACGCCTCCTCGCGGGTGAAGGTATCACATATCGGAACTTTTGTGAAGGCGGGGAAAAGTTGGGGCCAGTGGCCCGGTCGGGGCGCCCGCTGCGTTCCGTCCGTGCAGCGGGTGTGCCCCGTCGAGACGCGGGGCGCGTTCAGCCCAAGCCGGCGAGGCGCAGCGCCCCGCCGCGCAGGATGTCGTGTTCGGAGACCTCGACCCGGTCGAGCTCAAACGCGCGCATCGACTCGATCAGCAAGATCATGCCGGCGACAATCGTCGGCGCGCGGTCGGGGTGCAGGCCGGCGACCTGGCGGCGGCGATCTTCAGCCATGTCCGCCAGCCGCGCGAGCAGCAGTTCGACCGTCGCCAGCAGCAGCGTGTAGCCGTGCACGCGGTTGGGGTCGTACGGGTCCAGCTCCTGGTCGATCGCGGCCGCCGACGTCGCCGTGCCCGCCACCGCGATCCCGTGCGTGACCGGCGCTCGCTCCTGCGGAGGGAGGCCGTCGAGGAAGATCGCGCGGGTATCCAGCGCGAGACGCTGCAGCTCCTGTGGCGCCGGCGGATCGGTGTGGATGTGGCGCTCGCTCATGCGCACGACCCCCGCCTGCAGCGAAACGTGAAAGCCGGCGGTGTGGTCGCTGCCGACGACAAACTCCGTCGAGCCGCCGCCGATGTCGATCACGACCGTCGGCTGCGAGGAGGGCTCGCGGTCGCTCATCGCGCCGAGGAACGTCAGCTGCGCCTCCTCGTCGCCGGACAGCGTGCGCGCGTCCAGCCCGTACTCCCGGCGCACGCGCTCGGTGAAGGCCGGACCGTTCGATGCGTCGCGCACCGCGGACGTCAGGACCGCCAGGTTGGCCTCGCAGTCGTGCTCGTCGATCAGCCGGCGGTAGTCCGCAAGCACCGCGCACGTACGCCCGATCGCCTCCTCCGACAGGCCGTTACCGGAATCCACGCGTTCGCCCAGGCGCGTGACGCGCGAGAGCCGCACGAGCTCGGTGACGGCGTCACGGCGCTCGACGTCGGCGATCAGCAGGCGGGTGGAGTTGGTTCCGATGTCGACGACGGCGACGCGCACGCCGGCGATCGTAGAGGGTCGCGTGCTCGTGCGATAGGTTGCCGTCCATGGGTGAGCACGCCGGCACGGCACTGGTCAGCGGGGCCAACCGCGGAATCGGACGCGAGGTGGCGCGCCAGCTCGCGCAGCGCGGGTACGAGGTGATCCTCGGCGCGCGGGACGCGACGAAGGCGAGCGCGACGGCGGCGCAGCTGACAGACGAGACGGGCGCGCAGGTGCGGGCGCTGACACTCGACGTCGCCGATCCGGCGAGCATCGCGCGCGCGGGGCAGAGCGTGCGCTCCGATCCCGGGCGGCTGGACGTGCTCGTCAACAACGCGGGGGTGGGTACGGACTTCGGCGTCGCGGGCGTGCAGCCGGACTTCGACAAGGTGCAGGCTGCGCTGGACATGAACTTCTTCGGCGCGTACCGCCTGACGATCGCGCTGCTCGACCTGCTGCGCGCGAGCGCGCATCCACGGATCGTGAACGTGTCGAGCGGGATGGGCGGCGTGACGGAGATGGGCGGGTGGTCGCCGGGGTACCGCGTGTCCAAGGCGGCCCTGAACGCGATGACCCGCATCCTCGCGACGGAGCTCGCCGACGACGGGTTCCTCGTCAACTCCGCCTGCCCGGGGTTCGTGAACACGGACATGGGCGGGCCGATGGGGGCGCAGAAGTCCGTGGCGGATGGGGCCGCCGGGATCGTGTGGCTGGCGACCCTCGCCGACGACGGGCCGACGGGCGGGTTCTTCCGGGATGGGAAGCCGATCGCGTTCTAGACGGCGTGGCCGGCGGCGGGGACCCGGGCGATAGCGGGGGCCGCGGGTGGGCGTCTGCGCTCGGCGGCCTCAACGGCGGCCGTTGTTTGCTACAACATAGGTACTTCGCCGCGGGGTGGAGCAGTCTGGTAGCTCGTCGGGCTCATAACCCGAAGGTCGCAGGTTCGAATCCTGCCCCCGCTATAGGAAAAAGCCTTGCAAACGCGGGGCTTTTTCGTGGAGACGATCTGGTCTTGGGAGAATTTTGTCCCGAGATTTTGTCCCGAAACCTGGCGCGGACATGCGCACCCGCAGGAGTTGGGGGACTGGTCGGGGCGGATACCGACGGGCTGCGTGCCTCGGAGATCGTCGATGGCCTCCCGAGCAGCAGCGTGACGACTGGTGATCTCCTCGATGCGCTGCTTGTCGTGCAGCGAATCAGCATGCGAACGCCGCGTCTGCAGCAAGTCGTCGGTCGATTGCGCGTGTGACAACCTGGGCGTCCAAGGAGGTCTGATGTCAAGCTGGATCGCACTGCCGGGCTCGACCTGAGCGAGCGATCAAGTCCTCTCGCGGGTACGGCGCCGGGCCTTGGCTGTGGGGCAACGCTCCTGCTGAGGCCATGCTCGACTGCTGCGAAGGAATCAACCAGCGTGGACGTAGGGATGTCTGCTCGCCGGCCACGGGCTGTGGGAGAATGCGCGGCGATGGCGGGGAGAGCAGCGACGACCTTCGACAACACCGTGGAAGAGCTGTGGAAGCTGATCGGCCAAGTCAGCGACGGGAGGCTCCAGTTGCCCGAGTTTCAGCGCAACTGGGTGTGGGATGACGAGCGCATCAGGAGCCTGCTCGCTAGCCTCTCGGTCGGCTATCCGATCGGGACGCTGATGCTGCTGCAGACCGGCAACCCGGAAGTGCGCTTCAAGGCGCGCCCGATTCAGGGCGTGCCTGCAACGGGCGCGGTGCCGGAGCGAATGCTCCTGGACGGGCAGCAGCGCATGACCTCGCTCTACCAGGCGCTCGCCTGCGACGCGCCGGTGCAGACGCAGGATGAGCGCAAGAAGCCGATCCAGCGCTGGTACTACATCGACATGAAGCGCGCGCTCGACCGGCGCGTCGACCGGGACGAAGCGATCATCTCCCTGCCGGAGACGCGCCAGCAGCGGACGCTCCACGAGATCGTCCTGGACGTGAGCAGCGAGGAGCTTGAGTGGGAGCAGTGCCTCTTCCCGCTGCGACTCGTCTTCGGGCCGCACTCCGAGACGCGCCGGTGGCTGCGTGGGCTTGAAAGGTACGGACCGCCGGAGGAGGCGAAGGCGCGCGAAGACCTCATGGACCGCTTCGACGCGGAGGTCTTGAAAGCGTTTGAGGGCTACCTGATGCCGACGATCGTCCTCGGCAAGGAGTCTCCGAAGGACGCGGTTTGCCAGGTTTTCGAGAAGGTGAATACGGGTGGTGTCTCCCTGACCGTCTTCGAGTTGCTCACGGCGACGTTCGCCGCCGACGACTTCGACCTGCGCGAGGACTGGAAGCGTACGCGCGAGGCGCTGGCGGGGCGCAATCCGCTTCTGCGCGCCGTCGAGGCAACCGACTTCCTGCAGACGATCGCGCTGTTGACGACGTACGATGCGCGGCGGCGCTGGGACGAGCGGACACTGTCCAACGGCGAGGCCGAGGAGGACGGGCGTCCGGCGGTCAGCTGCAAGCGCCGGGACGTGCTCCGGCTGACCTTGGAGGACTACGAAGCGTGGAGGGAGCTAGCGGTGCACGGCTTCGAATACGCGGGCCGTCTGCTCACGAGCCAGTACCTGTTCACACCCAGAGACCTGCCCTACCGCACACAGCTGGTGCCGCTGGCCGCGATCTTCGCCGTCCTCGGCCAGGGGGCGGAGGCGGAGGTGGTAAAGGCGAAGCTGCGCCGCTGGTACTGGTGTGGCGTCTTCGGCGAGCTGTACGGCTCAGCCACGGAGACGCGCTTCGCCCGCGACCTACCCGAGGTGGTCAGCTGGGTCGAGGGCGGGCCGGAGCCGGACACAGTGGCGCAGGCGAGCTTCGCACCCGGTCGTCTGCACACGCTGCGCAGGCGCCAGAGCGCCGCATACAAGGGCCTGTACGCGCTGCTTATGCGCGATGGCGCCAGGGACTTCCGCACCGGCGACACTATCCAACTCGCCACCTACTTCGACGAGCAGGTCGACATCCACCACCTATTCCCGCAGGGCTGGTTCAAGGACCAGGGCATCGAGAACCCGGTCATGGACTCGGTGGTGAATAAGACGCCGCTCTCGAGGCTGACGAACATCCAGATCGGCAAGAAGGCGCCGAGCGTCTACCTGGGCGCGATCGAAGGCAAGCACGACCTGCCGCGTGAGGAGCTGGACGCGATCCTACGCACGCACGTCATAGACCCGGAGATCATTCGCACGGACGACTTCGACGCGTTCTACGCGGCGCGCTTCGAGGAGCTGCTGCAACGCATCGAAGCTGCGATGGGCAAGCCGATCCCGCGGGAACCGGAGGAGGCATCGGCGAGCGCGGGCCAGGAGAGCGTGGACTACGAGGGTGCCGACGACCAGTTGAACGCCGTTAGCGCCGCGGACGATTCCCCCCTGTGAGCTGAACCCGCTTCGTGGCCTCGCACAGCTGGCGCTCGAGACGCGCGGACGCGAGTATGAAACGGATCAGCTACGGGCTCCGTGTTACATCGAGCTTGCCGACCTCGAATGGCATCGCGCTCTCGCCAGCTCAGTGATCGCGGAGCGTCCACCGTCGCATTCTTGCGCGCAGACGGGCACATGCCTACCATCCCGCGTCCGAGGTGTCGGCGACCCAAGCCGGCTGAAAAGCTACGCATAAGCCGCGATGTGTGTAGACTTTCATTCGATGAGGTCGGATCGTCTGCTGGATATCGTCAGGAGCGCTGGCGGCACCGTCACCTCGGCCGAGCTGATTGCTGGCGGGGCACGCTGGGAGGATCTGTATCGGCTGCGTGATGTCGGTGCGCTGGTGGAACTCTCGCGCGGGGTGTATCGCGTGGCGGATGCTCCAGCGACTGCGCACCTGGATCTCGTGGCGGTGTGTCGCAGGGCTCCGGCCGCGATGATCTGCCTGAACTCGGCTGCCAGTTTCTGGGATCTGACCGACGAGATGCCCGACGCGGTGCATATCGCCGTGTCGCGTGGCTCTCATCGCCCGCGGATCATCTACCCGCCGACGAAGGTGCATATCTTTGCGGCGGCCACTTTCTCGCGTGGGCGTGTAGAGCAGCAGGTCGAGTCCGGGGAGATGATCGCCATCAGCTCCCGTGAGCGGACGGTGGTCGACCTGATGCGGCTGCGTGCGCGTGTCGGGCGCGACCAGGCGCTGGCTGCGTTGCGGAGGTATCTGCAGAGCCGGGATGCCAAACCGGGCGAGCTGCTGGCGCTGTCGCGTGATCTGCGAGTCGGCACGGCGATGGCCGAGGCGATGGAGTCGATGCTGGCGTGAGCGCGCGCACGCCACAGCAGGCATACCTGGATCTGCAGAAGCTCGCGCGAGCCCAGGGTCGCAACACCCAGCAGCTCTTCGAACTCTACATCCATGAGCGCTTTCTGGCCCGGTTGGCCTCGTCGCGGTTCAGCGAGATGTTCGTGCTCAAGGGCGGAATGCTGCTCGCGGTGCTGGAGGTTCGGCGTCCCACACGCGACGCGGACATGCTCGCACGAGGGCTCGCGAGCGATGAGGGCAAGCTGCGTGCCGTGGTCGGTGAGATCGCCGCGATCTCGATGGCGGACGGCGTGGCCTTCGATGCCACCGAGATTTCAGTGGAGCGGATACGCGAGGACGCCGACTATGAAGGTGTACGCCTGACGTTGCCGAGCAGCCTGGCCGGCGCCGCCCTCAAGCTCAGGCTGGATCTGTCCTTTGGTGACCCGGTCGAGCCGCAGCGCATCGACTACCCCACGCTGCTGGACGATCCGGACTTCCGGCTGTTGAGCTATCCGTTGGAGAGCGTCATCGCCGAGAAGGCGGACACGATGATGTTCTTGGGCGACGCGAATACACGCGACCGCGACTACGGCGACGTCTACCTGCTCTCCGAGGTCCACCCTGTCGAGGCAGAACCGCTGCGCCAAGCGCTGCG
>DATBOY010000029.1:0-34040 GCA_036561645.1 Solirubrobacteraceae bacterium | reverse complement strand
CCCACCCCACCCCGCCAGGCCCCGCCCCGTCGCGCCGCCCCACCCCACGCGAACCCGACCACCGCCGCCGCTACCCTGCAAGGGCTTTGCACACCCACCCGAAGGGGTCCCCATGACCGGCACAGGCGAGAGCACCAGCGAGGACGAGGTCGGCTACCACCTGTTCGTCGACGCCGAGGAGATCCCGGTCGCGACGCAGGCCCTGCGCCTGTTGATCTCCGACGAGGCGCACGAGCCGGCGATCCGCACCCTCGCGCGCGACGTCATCGCGCAGCTCACCCCCGGCTCCGAGGAGCTGCTGACCGTGACGTTGAGCCCGCCGCAGATGAAGATCACGCACACCGCCCTGCACCTGCTGCTCGACGACCTCCAGCGCGAGCAGGAGCCCGAGCGCCGAATTCTGCGGCGGCTGCTCGACAAGCTCCCGGACGAGCACAGCATCCGCGCGATCGAGCTGGAGTAGCGCCACTGGAGCAGCGCCACGCCTGCCGCGGGGGCGGCGCGCGCCCTGCGCCCCATTTGGGTATGGTGCGCGCATGGGTGAGCGCACGCAGTACACGCCGGGGACCTTCTGCTGGACCGACCTGGCGACGACCGACCAGGCGGCGGCCAAGGAATTCTACGGCGCCCTGTTCGGCTGGAAGGCGCAGGACGTGCCCGTCGGCGACGGCGCCGTCTACTCGATGATGCGCGTGGACGGCGAGGACGTGGCGGCGATCGCCTCACAGCCGCAGGCCCAGCGCGACGCGGGCGTGCCGCCGGCGTGGAACTCCTACGTGTCGGTGCAGGACGCCGACGCCGTGGCCGAGCGCGCGAAGGCGCTGGGCGCGAACGTGCACGCGCCGCCGTTTGACGTGATGCAGGCAGGGCGCATGGCCGTCATCCAGGACCCGCAGGGCGCCTTCTTCATGATCTGGCAGGCGGGGCAGCACTTCGGCGCAAAGCTCGTCAACGCCCCCGGCGCGCTCAGCTGGAACGAGCTGGCCTCGCCCGACCTCGACGCGTCCGCCGCCTTCTACAGCGAGCTGTTCGGCTGGACGACGGAGCCGTTCGAGGGCAGCCCCGAACCGTACCTGACGATCAAGAACGGCACCGCCAACAACGGCGGCATCCGCCCGCTGTCGGGACCCCCCGGCGTGCCGCCGCACTGGCTCGTGTACTTCGCCACCGCTGACATCGACGCGGCGCTGGCGCAGGCCGAACAGCTCGGCGCCAGCAGGCTGGCCGGCCCGGTCGAACTGCCGATGGCGAGGATCGCGGTCGTGCAGGACCCGCAGGGCGCGATCTTCGCGCTCTACGACGGCGCCCTGGAGCCGTAGGCCGGGCGACGCTTCACGCCGCCGCCAGCGGCTTCTGACGTTCCAGATACGCGGTCAGGTGACGCCCGAAGACCTTCTCCGCGGCGGACGACGTCGCGGAAGCCGCGCCGCTCTGCGCACCGGGCGTCGCGGGCGCGCCGTCGTCGTGTTCGAGCGTCGTCGCGAGCGGATGCCCGCGCTCGTCGAGCGCGACGTGCAGGAACAGCGGACGCTCGCCGCCGAGCAGCCGCGCGCGCAGCACGCGCTCCCCTTCCGGGCGCCGCGGATCGGCGACGCCGTGCGCTTCGGCGATCGTGCACGCCACCTCGTCGGCCTGCTGGGCGGCGAGCCCGCCCTGCTTGATCGGGTACGTCGTCATGTCCCCGACGGCGTACACGTCGGGCATACCCTCGACGCGACCGCGCGCGTCGGTCGGCGCAAAGCCCCACCAGTCGCCCGGCACGCCGGTGATGCGGGGGCCGCGCAACTGCGGCACGGCGAGGACCCGGTCGGCCGCGACCGAAACCCCATGGTGCAGTTCCAGCGAGCCCTCGCGCGTGACCCGGACCGCGACCGAGTCGCCGCGGAAGCGCACGCCATGGTCGGCCAGCACGCGCGCGACCACGCCCGAGGCCTCACCTCCGAACACCGCAAGCGGCGCGCGCTCCGGAGTGACGATGCAGACGTCGATGTCCATGCGGTGCTCCTCGGCGTACAGCGAGGTCATCAGCGCCAGCTCGTACAGCGCCAGCGGCCACGTGCAGCCGGACGGCACGGCGAACACCACGCGCGGCAGGGCATCGCGGCGCAGATCCGCCAGCAGGCGCCTGACCTGCGGTATGTCCCGCTGATCGCGAAACGTCAGCGCGCCGGGGATCGCGTTCGCGGCGCGCGCGCCGAGCGCCAGGATCAGGGCGTCGTACTCGACGCTCGCGAACGACGCGAGCCGCACGCAGCGTTGACGCGGAGCGACCGCCTCCAGGCGATCGCGGCGGTAGGTAACGCGCAGGTCCTCGCACATCGCCCGCAGGTCGTACGCCCGCGGCGGACCCAGGTGGAAGACCTCGGCGGTGGCCGCCGGCCTGTACGCGAGCTGAGGCTCGGGCGAGACGAGCGTGATCTCCACGCGGTCGGCGAGCAGCGCGCGCAGCGCCAGCATCGCCTCCAGCGCGGCGAAGCCGCCGCCGGCGATCAGTATCCGCCTGGGAGGACCGGCTCCGCCCCCCGGCGCACCGTCTGCTCCGACCGTCGAGCCCGGCTCCGGCCGGTGAGAGGAGTGACTGTTTTTCATGACCCTTCAAGCATTCAGATGCGGCGCGCTCACAGCATCCGCCCTCACACCCGAGCATTCGCCGTAGGGCACCGTCGCAAGAACGCGGCAAACCACGGATGACCCCATCGCGAGCGCCGCCGAGGAGCACCGTCAACGCCCCTCGCCCGTTCGCCTCAATGCGCTCCGACGCACGTCTTCACGGACACCAGGATCAACGAGACGTTGACACAGCCCTGCGTGGAGGTCGAACCTTCCGTGCCGCTGCCGCCCGAGCCGCCGCTTTCGCCGGTGCCCGAGCCGTCGCCGGTGCCCGAGCCGCCGCCACCCGAACCGCCGCCACCGGAGCCGCCCGTCCCCGAGCCCCCGCCACTGGAACCCCCGCCGGTACCGCCGCCGCTGGAACCGCCGCCTGAGCTTCCCGGCGGCGGACCGCCGGAGGGTGAGCCGGGCGGCGCTTCACCCTGTGCCGGGGGGGTCGCCGGGGGCGCACCGGAGGAGCCGCCCCCCGCCGTGCCGGTGGCGGCGCCGCCGGAACCGGCGGGAGAGCCGGAGGGCGCTGCACCGCCGGCGCCGCCGCCCGGCAACTGGGACCCCCCATTCCCTGTGCCGGGCGCGGCGCCCGCGCTCGGCTCGCCACTCGCGCCGTGCCGGCGCCCCCCGGGGCGGACCCCGGCGGGAGCGTTCACCGGCAGTCCGGCGTGCCCGCTCCAGGCGCCCTGACGTCGCGCGGGGGCGGTCATCGACGCGCGCCCGAACCCACGCCTGCCCGTCCTGCCTGAACCGGCGCTGAGCACCGCCGCTTCGGTACCGGCGCCGCCGCCGCCGGCGCTCGCCCACACGCCCGGGCGCGCCGCCGCCCGCGCGCCCGCTGTCGCCGAGGCCCGCTCGCCCGAGCCGCCGCGCGGAGAGGACGTGTGCGGAGGCAGGATCGTCGCGCTCGTGCCGATCAACGTGCCCACGGCGACGGCCGCGAGGCCGCCCTTGACGAGGAGCCCCCCCAGCCCAGCCGTGCCGCCGCCGGCCGCCAGGCCACCGAGTTCGCCGAGCCCACCGGAGACCTGCGCCCCCTGGCCGGCGCCGATCATCCACGTCAGCAGCGGCGAGGGCGTGAGCGCCGTGACGGCCGTGCGCATCGTCGCGCGCGCCCTATACAGCAGACCGCGCACCGCGCCGTCGGAGATGCCCAGGGCGCTCGCGACCTCCTCGTGGCTGTGGCCCCCCACGGCCGTGCGGAGCATGACCTCGCGTTGCATCGCCGGCAGCGCCGCCATCTCCGCGAGCGTCTCGCGCACGACCAGGCCGCGTGCGAGATCTGGGTCGCTGGCGAGCGCCTGCGCCGGCGCCTCGGCGAGATCGGCGCCGTTGTGGGCGGCGCCGTCGCGCAGCGCGTTGACGGCGGTGTTGTGCACGATGCGGTACAGCCACGCGCGCGGGTCGCGCACCTGCGCGCCGCGCGCCAGCGCCATCCAGGCCTGTAACAGCGCCTGCTGCAGCACGTCCTCGACGCGACAGTCCGCGAGCGCCAGACGGCGGCAGTAGCGCAGCAGCGGGCGCCGGTAGCGCAGCACGAGCGCCTCGAAGGCCCGTTCGTGACCGTCACGCGCGAGCGCCAGCAGGCGCTCGTCCGATTGCGTGGCCAGCAGGCGGGTGGGCAGTCCAGGGCTCATGGCAGGCCGTCGGCGTGTCGCGTCGGCCCCCCTGCGGCACGACACGGCCCGGAAGGACCGACCAACGCTCCATGTATTTAGACACGCGCGGCGGCGAAAGTTCACGCCAATGGACGAACGGCCGAGCGCGACGAGCCCAGCAGTTCGGCGCAAGCACCTAGCTCAGCGCGTGCGCGAGCGTCGAGGTCAGTCCGGCGCAAGCACCGAGGTCAGGGCGTCGCCCGCGCCCAGAGCGACGTCCGGCGCCGCGCGACGGAGCGGCCGGAGGCGGCCCCCAGGGTTGGGCCGCCTCCGGCCTTGCTCGGAGGCGTTCGGCGGGGATTGCGGCGTGCAGCCGTACGGATCCCCACGGACGCTATGGCGGGGATGCCGTCCGCAGAATCCGGGAGCGTGGTCGCCGCCGCTGCCGATCTACCGAGGCAGATCGACCTCCCTGCTGATCGCATCAAAGCCGCTCACGACTGTTCAGACACGCGGCGGCTGATTTGCTCACGCAAATGGAACGAATGTCCACCGCATCAATCTCCGCGGGCGCGGGTTACAGCGATCGGTCAGCCGATTCGCACGATCGGGTCCCACTCCAAGGAGAGGCGCAGATGCGTTCACGTAGGCTTTTGCACGCCGTCACAGCCGCGATCTCATCGCTCATGCTCATCCCCGCCGGGGCGCTCGCGCTCAAGCACCCGAGCCCCCGCGGCCGCTGCCGCGTCAGCATCGAGGTCGCGCCGCGCGAGATAACCGCGGGCGATCCCGTCGTGATCTTCGGGCGGCTCACCTGCCGCACGCCGGCAGCGCAGGCGGGGCAGACGGTGCGGCTGTACCACCACCTCTCGCGGCTGCCCGGCTTCACCTACGTGCAGAGCACGACGACCGATGCGCGCGGCTTCTACGAGTTCGCCCGCGCCGACGGCGTCGTCGAAACCAACCGCGCGTGGTACGTGCGCTCACACGGCGCGCAGAGCGCGCGCAGGGCGATCAGGGTCGCCGCGCAGGTGAGCCTAAGCGGCCCGGCCGAAGGCACGCAGATCCTCACCGGCCCCGCCAACAAGGTGACGTTCACCGGCGCCGTCAGCCCGGCCGACGCGGGCGCGCGCGTGATCCTCCAGCGCCAGAACGCCGCGACGGGCAACGAATGGCGGCGGATCGACGACGGACGCGTGCAGGCGGACGGCGGCTTCTCGATCGTGCACACGTTCATCGTGCCCGGCGACGCGAACATCCGCGTGTTCGTGCGCAGCCAGGGGCGCAACATTCCCAGCCCCTCCGCCGACGTGTTGCAGTACGAGATCTCGCAGGCGCAGAACCCGAAGCTGACGATCGCCGCGTCGCTTGACCCGATCGCCTTCGGGCAGACGGTGACGCTGAGCGGCGTGCTCGCCGGCGGCGCGAACCTGCCGGTCACGCTGCTGGCGCACACCGCGCGCCAGCCCGGCTTCATGGCCATCGCCCAGGTCAACGCCGACGCGAGCGGCAACTACAGCTTCCCGGCGCAGATGCCCGTGAACAGCACCTTCTACCGCGTGCAGGCCGCGGACCCGGCGTGCGCCACGCCGCCGCACGCCGATCTGCGGGCGTGCGCCGTGCTGCGCTCCGCCGTGCTGTACGAGGGCGTCAGGGACGTGCTGAGCGCCGAGGTCTCACCCACCGCGGTGCAGGCCGGCCAGCAGCTGACGTTCTCCGGCGGCGTGGCGCCCAGCCACCCGGGGCACCTCATCTACCTGGAGCGCCAGAACGCCTCCGGCAGCGGCTTTCACGTCGTGCAGCTGGGGATCGTCAACCCCGACTCCACGTACTCCATCGTGCACACCGTGTATGACGCGGGCACGAAGGTCTTCCGCCTGTACATACCGGGCGGCCCGGAGAACGGGGGCGCCGCCAGCCAGCCGTTCACGATCCAGGTGAGCCCGGCGCCGCTCGCGTCGCTGACCCCCGAAGCGCCGGGCAACAGCTCGCTGCCCGAAGAAGGCCAGTCTTAGCTCGGGGGGCCGACCGCAGGCGCGCGCCGGGGACCACCGCTCAACTGGTCACCGCGCGCGCCTGCAGGTGCGCGCCCACCTTGCGCTTGACGCGCTGCAGGGCGTTGTCCACCGTCTTGGTGTCACACGCCAGGCGCTCGCCCACCTGCTCGTAGGAGCAGCCGTCCAGGTACAGCGACAGCACACGGCTCTCGAGCTCCGAGAGGGCGCTGGAGAGGCAGCCCACGAGCGAGCGCAGCTCCTCGGAGGAGATCACCTGGTTGACCGGGTCGTGCACGGTCGGGCCGGGGATGATCTGGTCGAGGGTCGGCACGTCTTCGCCGCCGGCGGCCGGGGTCGAGGAGAACGAGACGTACTGATTCAGCGGCGTGTGCTTGTTGCGGGTCGCCGTCTTCACGGCGGTGATGATCTGGCGCGTGATGCACAGCTCGGCGAAGTTGCGGAAGCTCGACTCGCGGTCGGAGCGGTAGTCGCGGATCGCCTTGTAGAGACCGACCAGGCCCTCTTGGATGAGGTCTTCGGAGTCGCCGCCGGCGAGGAAGTACGAGGAGGCCTTGAGGCGCACGAAGCCGTGGTAGCGACGTACCAGCCGGTCGTACGCCGTGCGGTCGCCCTGCTTCGCCAAGGCGATCAAAAAGCCATCATCTACCTTGACTTCAGACTGAGGGTTACTGAAAATTCGTGCCACGAGCAGTCCTTTCTCGGGCTGGGGACAGCCCAAAATGCTCAGTGGCGCACTCCTCCCCTGGCGCCAACAGCTATAGGGAACCTAGCCTAACGATGACTGGACCGTCGAGGAAACCCGGCTCGCCGGCCTCTCGGCCCGGTTGCGCCACCCTCAAGTCAACCTTAGGTTCAGCGTTATGTGGCGCGAGGTTCGCACAGTTATGGAGCGTTGTCAAGGGCGTGGCGGCGGTTTTGCAGGATCTCGTACAAAGTCGCCGAGGCGGCGGCGCTGACGCCGAGCGACTGCATCCGCCCCAGCAGCGGCAGCGAGATCAGCGCGTCGCAGCAGGCGGCGACGCGGGGGCGCAGCCCCTCCCCCTCGCTGCCGAGCACGAGCACGACGCCGCCGCTGTAGTCGGGCTCGTCGTAGGCCATGCTCGCGCCCTGCGCGCTCGCCCCATAGGACCAGCACGCTGCCTCGCGGGCCGCGAGCAGGAAATCGGCGAGGTTGCGCACGCGCGCGATCGGCAGATGCTCCACGGCGCCGGCTGAGGCCTTGCACACCGCGGGCGTCACCTCGGCCGCGCGCCGCTGCGGGATCACGACGCCGCCCGCCCCCACGCACTCCGCCGTGCGGCAGATCGAGCCGAGGTTCTGCGGGTCCTGCACCTGGTCGAGCGCGACGATCAGCGGGTCCTCGCGCGCGAGCAGCTCGCCCGCCGAGGTGTACGGGTAGGGGCCGGCAGCGGCGCAGATCCCCTGGTGTGAGGGGGAGCCGCAGCGGCGCTCGATCTCCTCCGCGGCGGCGACCCGCACCGTCGCGCCGGCGAGCCACGGCTCGCGCGCGGCGCCCGCCGTCGCCCACACCTCGCTCACCGTGTGCGCGCGGCGCCCGCGCAGCGCCTCCCTCACGGGATTGCGGCCGTAGAGGATCACCGTGGCGCGAGCGACGGATGCAGGCCGGCCGCGGCGGCGCCCGGGATCGGCACGATCAGGACCCCGCCGCCGGCAGCAGGTCCGGCCCCGCGGGACCGTCGCGGACCTCCCAGCCGAGCGCGGCGATCTCATCGCGCAGACGGTCGGCGGCCGCGAAGTCGCGCTCCGCCCGCGCGCGCTCGCGCCGCTGCGCCAACTCGCGCACCCCGGCGGGAGCCTGCACCGTCGGCGCGAGCAGCCCCTCCAGTCCGAGCACGCCGAGCATCTCGCGCAGATGCGCATCGCCCGCGCCTGCATCGCCCGCGCCTGCATCGCCCGCGCCGGCATCCCCCGCGCCAGACCCCCCGCCGGCGCCCCCCGCGCCCTCGGCGAGCCCACTCGTGGCCTCGCGAATCCATTCGTTGACGACGGCGAGCGCCTCCGCCGTGTTGAAGTCGCGGGCGAGCGCCGCGAAGAAGCGCTCGCGCAGAGCCTCAAGCTCCGGCGCCGAGGGTCCGCTCGCCAGCCGCCGGCCCGCCTCGCGGATGCGGTTGACGTTGGCCCGCGCCTGCTCCAGCGCGGCCTCGGAGAAGGCCAGCGGCTGACGGTAGTGGCCACCGATCAGATACATCACGACGGCGGGGGCGCCGTAGCGCTCGACCGTCTCGTGCAGGGGGGCGATGTTGCCGACGGACTTGGCCATCTTCTCGCCGGTGGACTGGATCATGCCGTTGTGCATCCAGATCTTCGCCAGCTCCTGCCCGCGGGCGCAGCGCGTCTGCGCGGCCTCGTTCTCGTGGTGGGGAAAGAGTAGGTCCGAGCCGCCGCCGTGGATGTCGAAGCCGACGCCGAGCAGGCCCTCGGCCATCGCCGAGCACTCGATGTGCCAGCCGGGACGCCCGGGACCCCAGGGGGAGTCCCACGCGGTGTCCTCGTCCTGCTTGCGGGCCTTCCACAGCGCGAAGTCGAGCGGGTCGTGCTTGCGATCGGCGCCTTCGACGCCCTCACCCTGGTCCATGTCATGCAGATGGCGATGCGAGAGCGAGCCGTAGTCGGGATCGGAGCGCACCTTGAAGAACACGTCACCGCCGCTCTCGTAGGCGTGCCCGGCGCGGATCAGATCGCCGATGTGGTCGAGAATCGCGCTCATCACCGTCGCGTCCGACGCCCGCGGCTCCGCGTCGGGGCGCCCGAGGCCGAGGGCGTCGGTGTCGGCGAGGTAGGCGTCGGTCATCTCGCGCGCCAGGCGCTCGCTGGGCAGGCCCGCGTTCGCGGCGGCCGTGTAGATCTTGTCGTTGACGTCGGTGATGTTCACGACCAGCCGCACGCCGTAGCCCTCGTGTTCGAGGAAGCGCTTGAGCAGGCTGAAGATCACAAACGGCCGCGCGTTGCCGATGTGGATGCGGCTGTACACGGTCGGGCCGCACGCGTAGATGCCGACGCGGCCGGGATCGCTGGGCGCTAGCGGCTGTAGCGCGCCACTGCGGGTGTCGTGCAGATGAATCTCGCGCATCGCCGCGCAACCCTAGCTCAGAACCTGTTTCACCTAGCTCAGAACGTGTTTCAAAATGGGGGCACGACTGGAAAACAGGTCCTCAGAGTCGGGGGCTTTCAGCGACTGCGCAGAGACGCCGTGGCGAGCGCGGCCACGCCCTCGCCACGTCCGACGAAGCCGATGCCCTCGCCGGTCGTCGCCTTGACGTTGACGCGCGCCGGCGCGAGGCCGAGGGCTACGGCCAGGCGCTCGCGGATCTCCTGGCGACGGGAGCCGAGCTTCGGCGCCTGCATGATCACCGTGCAATCGACGTTGACGATCTCAAAGCCGGCGGCGATCACGGTCGTGACGACCGTTTCCAGCAGCGTCAGGGAGTCCGCGTCGCGGTAGCGCTCGTCGGTGTCGGGGAAGTGCTCGCCGATGTCCCCGAGGCCGGCGCCGCCGAGCAGCGCGTCGATGATCGCGTGCGTGAGCACGTCCGCGTCGGAGTGCCCCTGCAGGCCGCACTCGTAGGGGATCTCCACGCCGCCGAGGATCAGGCGCCGACCCTCGGCCAGGCGGTGGCAGTCATAGCCGATCCCCGCGAGGCTCATCGCACACCGATCCCCGCGAGGCTCATCGCACACCGATCCCCGCGAGGCTCATCGCACACCGATCCCCGCAAGGCTCATCGCACACCGATCCCCGCGAGGCTCATCGCACACCGATCCCCGCAAGGCTCATCGCACACCCGCCCCGAGCGGCTGCGAGCGGCGCACGCGGCGCTCGAACACGCTCAGCTCGTCGACGCCCATCGCCGCCAGCAGAGCGAGCGCCTGCTCGTAGTCCGCGCCGACGTCCTCGGGCCGGTGCGCGTCGCTGGAGAGCGCGACCGGCGCGCCCGCCTCCAGGCACATCTGCAGGAATGCGGGCGCCGGGTAGATCTCCTGCGCGCGCTTGCGCAGGCCGGCGGTGGAAACCTCGACGGCGATGCCCGACGCTGCGATGCCGTCGATCGCCAGCTCGTAGTAGCGGCGCAGATCGCCCTGCGGCAGCGGGCGCTCGCGCCCCCACACCTTCACGAGATCGGGATGCGCGAGGATGTCGAACAGGCCGCTGCGCGCCGCCTCGCCGAGTGTCTGGAAGTAGCGGAGCCAGATCTCCTCGGGGCCGTGCGTGGCGCGATCGGCGCTCCAGATGCTGTAGTCCTCCATGTCGACGGCGTGCTCGCGCAGGAAGTGCACGGAGCCGAGGACGTAGTCGAAGTCGTGCGCCTCAAGCAGGTTGGCGATGCGGTCCTCGGCGCCCGGCACGTAGTCGGCCTCGATCCCGAGGCGCAGGTCGGTGTGCTCGCGCACGAAGTGGCAGTACTCCTCCAGATCGTCGTGGGCGTTGGCGCGCCAGAAAGGGTGCTGCCACACCTCCAGCGCCTGACGGAAGCGGTAGATGTGCTCGGAGACGCCCAGCTCGGAGATTCCCCGCTCCTGCGCGACCGCCCGGTAGCGCGCCGCGTTGGCAGCGGTGAAGTGCTCGGCGGCGCTCGCGTCGAGGTCGTCCGAGCGCAGGTGCGTGTGGTAGTCGGTGAGCATCGGCCCGCGATTCAAGCACGCGACGCGGGCGGCGGCATCGCCGTCAAGCTCCGGCGCCGGGAGCACAGCCCCCGCGCGCCGCCAGCAGCAGCTCCGCCAGCGCGAGGTCAAGCGGCGTCGTCACCTTCAGATTCTCGCGCGGCGCCGCCACCACGACCACGCGCCCGCCGTCGCGCTCCACAAGCCAGGCGTCGTCGGTCGCCTGCGCCAGCACCTGCGGCGGCACGTCGAGGGCGCGCTCCAAGGCTTTGCGGCGGAAGACCTGCGGTGTCTGCACGGCCCACAGTCGCGTGCGCTCAAGCGTCTCCTCGACCGTGCCCGCGGCGTCAACCCGCTTGACCGTGTCGGTCACTGCAGCGGCGGCGATCGCTCCCTCGACGCCGTCCTCGCCGACGGCCCGCAGTACGGCTTCGGCCAGCTGCGCCGTGAGCAGCGGCCGGGCGGCGTCGTGGACGAGCACAGGGTCTCCCGCACCGGCCGCGCTGAGCGCGAGTCGCACCGACTCCGAGCGCACCGTCCCACCGAGGACGCCGACCGTACCCGGCGGCACCGGCACCTCGGGCGGCAGCGCGACGACGATTCGCTCGATCCCGCGCGTCCTGCGCAGGGTCTCGATGCTCCACTGGAGCAGCGGCCGGCCGGCGAGCTCGGCGAGCGCCTTTGGACATCCGGCCCCCAGGCGCTCGCCGCGCCCGGCGGCGAGAATCAGCGCGACAGCCAAGCGCGCTACTTGCCGGCTACTGCCAGCTGGCTGGCGGCGGAGTCGGCGAGCAGCTCGTCCAGATAGCGCTCGGCCTCCTCCTCGTCCTTGTCGAGCGCGTACATCAGCTCGGAGGCGAGGATCTTCTTGGCGCGCGTGAACATCTGCTTCTCGCCCGTGGAAAGACCCTTTTCGCTCTCGCGCAGCGAGAGGTTGCGCACGACCTCCGCCAGCTCGTAGATGTCGCCCGTCTTGATCTTGTCGCGGTTGTGCTTGAAGCGACGGTTCCAGTTCTTGGGCATCTCCGAGACATCGTCGCGCAGCACGTCGAGCACCTTCTTGACGGTTTCCTCGTCGATCACGCGGCGCAGACCGGCGAGCGCGGCGTTCTCCGTCGGCACCTTCACGGTCATGTCGTTGTGGAGGATCTTGATCGTCAGATACTCGCGACATTCGCCGAGGATCTCCATCTCCTCCTTCTTGAGCACCTTGCCGGCGCCGTGATGGGGGTAGACGACGTGGTCGCCCAGCTCGAACTCGATGTACTCGACCTCGCGGGTCGCCTCGAGCTCCACGATCAGCTCATCTTCGATTGTCTGGGGAATGGTGTCCTCCTTGGTTGCGGCCGGCCAGGGGGGCGGCCCTTGACGTCAAGTCTGTAGGTAGCGGTCTACGAGATTGATCTCTTGCAGGCGGCGCAGACCCTCGCGTATCTCCTTCGCGCGGATCTCCCCCACCCCCTCGACCGTCTCAAGCTCCGCGTCGGTTGCTGCCAGCAGCTCGTCCAGACCGCCGAACTCCTTGACGATCTCCGCGACCACCAGCTTCGGCAGGCGCGGCACGCGCCCGAGTATCCGGTATCCGCGCGGGGAGACGGGGTAGTCGAGCGTGTTGAGCTTGCGGTCGTAGCCGAGCACCTCCGCGAGGCAGCCGAAGTCGAGCAGGTCCTGGTGCGCCAGGCGCCCGATCTGGTCCAGCGCGGCGGCGAAGCCTTCGTCGGAGTAGTCGGCGAGGTAGTCGTGCACGAGCGCGGCCTTCTCCGCCGCGGCGCCGACCATCGTCTCCTCCAGCTGCATCTCGATCAGGCGGCCCTCGCTGCCGAGCTCGACGATGTAACGCTCGATCTCCACCGCCATGCGGGTGACGAGCTCCGAGCGCTGGAGCACGGTCAGCACGTCGTGCAGGGTCACGCCGCCCTCGAACTCCAGCGCCGTCAGGCGCGTGGAGAGCTGGTCCAGGCGGGTGCGGTATTTGTCGAGCGTGGCGAGCGCCTGGTTGGCTTTCGCGAGCACGACGGGGATGTCCTCGAGCACGTACTTGATGCCGTCCACGTACAGCGAGACGACCTCGCGGCGCTGGGAGACGGCGATCACGAGCGCGTCGGTCTGCTTGGAGACGCGCTCGGCCGTGCGATGGCGCGTGCCCGTCTCGTGCGAGAGGATCGTCGGGTCCGGCATCAGCTGGACGTTGGCCATCGCGATCTTCGTGGCGTTGGCGTTGAGGATGATCGCGCCGTCCATCTTCGCCACCTGATAAAGGAAGGCCGGCGTGTAGTCGATATCGAGCTTGATCCCGCCGGAGTTGAGAAAGCTGAGCTCCTCCGGGTCGCCGATTACGATCAGGCCGCCGGTGCGGGCGTGCAGGATGCTCTCGATGCCCTCGCGCAGCGCCGTGCCGGGGGCGATCATCTCCAGGGCCTTCATCAACCCGGGCTCCGGTCTTGCTTCTACGTCGAATTCTTCCCCGGATCGTGGTGGCACAACTCCCTATTCTAGGGCATTGAGCCTGGATTTACCGCGTGAACACTGGATAAATCGTCCAGATTCCAAATCTTAGGACGTTCGCGTCACGGGCGCGTCCAGGTGGGGACGCATTGGCCGATCCCACACGCGACGGGCGCTCAAACGCTCCCCGCGACAGGCCGCGCCGAGGGCGAAGCGCCAGCCGCTGCGGAACCTACGCCGCGACCCGCGCGCGGCTGGGCGCGGTGGCCGGGAACGCCTGCGCCAGCGCCTGGCGCAGGGTCGCGGCCTCGCACGCGCCGGCGCCCGCGCCCGCGGGCGCCACGATGTCAACCAGCCCGTGCCTGGCGGCCTCCTCCAGGCGTCGCTCGGGGTGCCCGACCCAGCGCAGCTCCCCCGTCAGCCCCAGCTCCCCGAAGCACGCGCGCGGCGCGCCCAGCAGCGGTACGCCGCGCGCGGCGCTGGCGACGGCCAGCGCGATCGCCAGATCGACCCCCGGCTCGTCCACGCGCACGCCGCCGACGACGTTGACGAACACATCGGCGCCGCCGATCCCGACGCGCCCGTGCCGTCCGAGGATCGCCAGCACCAGCGCCAGGCGGTTGCGATCGAGGCCGGACACGACGCGGCGCGGCTGTTCAAGCTCCGAAGGCGAGACGAGCGCCTGCACCTCCACCAGCAGCGGGCGCGACCCCTCCATCGCCGCCAGCACGACGCTCCCGGGGGCGCGCGTGGCCTCGGCGACGAAACGGGCGGAGGCGTCCAGCACCTCGACCAGGCCGCCCTGGCGCATCTCGAACAGCCCCGCCTCGCTGGTCGAGCCAAAGCGGTTCTTCAGCGCCCGCAGCTCGCGGTAGGGACGCTCGCGCTCGCCCTCGAACTGCAGCACGCAGTCGACCAGGTGTTCGAGCACGCGCGGCCCGGCGAGCGCCCCGTCCTTGGTCACGTGGCCGACGAGGATCACCGCGACGCCGCGCGTCTTGGCCAGCTCCATCAGCCGCGCGGCGACCTCGCGCACCTGCCCGACCGAACCGGGGGCGCCGGAGAGCTCGGCGGCGTGCAGCGTCTGCACGGAGTCGATCACGCACACGTCCGGCGCTTCGTGAGCGAGCGTCTGCAGGATCGTCTCGAGATCGGTCTCGGCGAGGATCGGCACGCGCAGGGAGCCGGGACCGAGGCGCTCGGCGCGCAGCCTCACCTGCTCGGCGGACTCCTCCGCGCTCACATACAGCGTGCGCCGCCCGGCGTGCTCGAGGTGCCCGAGCACCATGTTCGTGAGCGTCGACTTGCCAATCCCGGGAGATCCCCCGAGCAGCACGAGCGAGCCGGGTACGAGGCCGCCGCCGAGCACGCGGTCGAGCTCGCCGATGCCGCTCGACAGCCGCGCGATCGGCGTGGCGCCAACCTCGGCCAGCGGGCGCGGGGCGACGGCCGGCTTGCCGTGGCCGCGCCCGGCGGCTGTGCGGGCGACTCCCCCGCGACCCTCCGAGCGGGCCGCTGGCGGGGGCAGGCGCTCCTCGACGAGCGTGTTCCAGGCTTCACAGCCGGGGCACTGGCCGTGCCACTGAGCCGACTGAAAGCCGCACTGCGAGCAGACGTGAACGGAGGTGCGGGGCACTGCACCAGCCTAGGGATCGCCCCCGACGGCTCAGTCGCCCCGCACGGCTCACGCGCCCCGACGGCTCAAATCCCCCGACGGCGCAAGCGCCCCCGACGGCTCAGTCGCTTCCCACGGCCTCGCTGCGCCGCTCGTACAGCAGCACGTCGCGCCAGCGTCCGTCGGGCATCTGTCCGACACGGCGGCGCACGCCCACGAGCCGAAAGCCGCAGCGCTCGTGCAGCGCGATCGACGGCGCGTTCTCCGGGAAGATGCCGGCCTCGAGCGTCCACAGCCCGGCGCGCTCGGACGCGGCTATCAGCTCACCGAGCAGCGCGCGGCCGACCCCCCGGCCCGCCAGCTCAAGGGCGACGTAGATGCTGACGGCCCCCACGCCGCGGTAGACCTCGCGCGAGGACACGGGGCTCAGCGCCGCCCATCCCGCGATCTCGCCCCCGGCGTCGCGCGCGACGAGCAGGGGCTCGCGCAGCCGCGCGGCCGACCAGTCCTCCCAGCTCGGCACGGAGCGCTCGAAGGTGGCGTTGCCGCCGGCGATGCCCTGCGCGTAGATGCGGGCCACAGCCGGCCAGTCGGCCGCCGTCATCGGCGCCGGCACGACCGCGGGGCGCTCGGCCGAGGCGCTTACAGCCGGGGGCGCGGCCGAGGCGCTCACAGCCAGGCGCTCCGCCGAGGCGCTCACAGCCGGATGCTCGGGGGAGGCGCTCAGAGCCGCGGAGCCTACTGCTCGTGCTCGTCGCCGCCGGCGCCGTCGTCGCCCGCCAGCTCGTGGCCGGGGTCCTCGCCCTCGGTCAGCTCCGGCAGGCCCTCGACGCTCGGCAGCTCCTCGCCCGCGCCCGCGCCTTGCGCGCCGACGCCGACCGGGGTCTTCTGCTTCTTGGGCTTGACGATCGTCAGGCGCACCTCGCCCTCCTCGCCCTCGGGCGCGGGGTTGACGACGACGGTCGCGCCCGGCGTGAGCTGCTCGCGCAGCACGAAGTCCGCGAGCGGGTCCTCGATGTAGCGCTGGATCGCGCGGCGCAGCGGGCGCGCGCCCATCGCGGGGTCCCAGCCCTTCTCGACCAGCATGTCCTTCGCGGGATCGGTCAGCTCCAGCTGCAACTCGCGTTCGGCCATCGTCTCGCGGATGCGCAGCAGCAGCAGCTCGACGATCTGCTTGACTTCGTCCTTCTGCAGCTTGTGGAAGACGATCACGTCGTCGATGCGGTTGAGGAACTCCGGGCGGAAGACCTTCTTCAGCTCGCCCATGATGCGGTTCTTCATGTCGTCGTAGGTGATCCCCGTCTCGTCGTCGGAGACGGCGAAGCCCAGCGGCGTGTTGCGCGCGATCTCCGCGGCGCCGATGTTCGAGGTCATGATCACGATCGCGTGGCGGAAGTCCACAGTGCGACCCTGGGCGTCGGTCAGACGGCCGTCCTCCAGGATCTGCAAGAGGATGTTGAAGACGTCGGGGTGGGCCTTCTCGATCTCGTCCAGCAGCAGCACGCAGTAGGGCTTGCGGCGCACGGCCTCCGTCAGCTGGCCGCCCTCGTCGTAGCCGATGTAGCCGGGGGGCGAGCCGACCAGGCGCGAAACGGCGTGCTTCTCCATGTACTCGGACATGTCGATGCGCACCATCGCGTCGTCGTCGCCGAACAGGAAGTCGGCGAGGGTGCGCGCCAGCTCCGTCTTGCCCACGCCGGAGGGTCCGAGGAAGATGAACGAGCCCGTCGGGCGCTTGGGATCCTTCAGGCCCGCGCGGGAGCGGCGGATCGCCTTGGAGATGACCTCGATCGCCGGGTGCTGGCCGATCACGCGCTTGTGCAGTTCGTCCTCCATGCGCATCAGCTTCTGCGTCTCCGCCTCCGTCAGCTTGAAGACGGGGATGCCCGTCCACATCGAGACGATGTCGGCGATCTCCTCCTCGCCGATCGAGGGACGCTCGCCGGACTCGCCGGACTCCCACTCTTCCTCCAGCTCGCGCTTGCGGTGGGAGAGCTTGCGCTCCTTGTCGCGCAGCGCCGCGGCCTTCTCGAACTCCTGCGCCTCGATCGCGGCCTCCTTGTCGCGGCGCGTGGACTCGATTTCCTCCTCCAGCTCGCGGTTGGCCGGCGGCGAGGTCATCGACTTGATGCGCATCCGCGAGGCGGCCTCGTCGATCAGGTCGATCGCCTTGTCGGGCAGGAAGCGGTCGGCGATGTAGCGGTCGGCGAGTTCGCCGGCGGCGCGCAGCGCCTCGTCGGTGATCTGCACCTTGTGGTGCTGCTCGTAGCGGTCGCGCAGGCCCTTGAGGATCTCCACCGACTGGTCGATCGTCGGCTCCTCGACGCGGATCTGCTGGAAGCGGCGCTCAAGCGCCGAGTCGCGCTCCAGGTACTTGCGGTACTCGTCGAGCGTCGTCGCGCCGATCGTCTGCAGCTCGCCGCGCGCCAGCGCCGGCTTGAGGATCGAGGCGGCGTCGATCGCGCCCTCCGCCGCGCCGGCGCCGACGAGGTTGTGCAACTCGTCGATGAAGAGGATGATGTCGCCGCGCTGGGTGATCTCCTTCATCACCTTCTTCAGGCGCTCCTCGAACTCGCCGCGGTACTTCGAGCCGGCGACGAGCGCCGCCAGGTCGAGCGTGTAGATCTGCTTGTTCTTCAACAGCTCCGGCACGTCGGCGTTGGTGATGCGCTGCGCCAGGCCCTCGACGACCGCCGTCTTGCCGACGCCCGGCTCGCCGATCAGCACCGGGTTGTTCTTCGTGCGGCGCGAGAGGATCTGCATGATCCGCTCGATCTCCGTCTCGCGCCCGACGACCGGGTCGAGCTTGCCTTCCGCCGCCAGACGCGTGAGGTTGCGCCCGAACTGGTCGAGCAGCTTCGAGGACTTCTTGCTTTCCACCTGCGAGCCGGAGCCGCCGCCTGAGCCCGACTGGCCCTGACCCTGGCGGCGCCCGCCGGGGCCGCTCAGCATCCGGATGACCTCGTTGCGGATCTTTTCGGAGTCGGCGTCGAAGTCCAGCAGGATGCGCGCCGCGACGCCCTCGTTCTCGCGCACCAGGCCGAGCAGGATGTGCTCGGTGCCGATGTAGTTGTGCCCGAGGCTCAGCGCCTCGCGCAGCGCCAGCTCCAGCACCTTCTTCGCGCGCGGCGTGAACGGGATCTGCCCGGAGGTGACCTCCTCGCCGGAGCCGACGATGCGCACGACCTGCGCGCGCACGCGCTCCACGGTGATGTCGAGGCTCTCCAGCACGCGCGCCGCCAGACCCTCCTCCTCGCGCAGCAGACCGAGCAGGATGTGCTCCGTACCGATGTAGTTGTGCTTGAGCGTGCGCGCCTCTTCCTGCGCGAGGACCACCACCTGTCTGGCCCGTTCTGTAAATCGCTCGAACATGATGCGAGTCCTCTTTCCGAGGGTGGACGGATTCTCGGGGACTATGAACTACCCGGTAGAAACCTCTTCGTCGGAAATCCCGCAGAAGATGAGCAGCCGGGTCGAAATCGACGCCGAACGACAGTCTACCAAGGCACTACGAGCGCATCGCCGGGACCAGCACGACCTCGCGGATCGTCTTGCGCCCGGTGAGCAGCATCACCAGCCGGTCGATGCCCAGCCCGACGCCGCCGGTCGGCGGCATCCCGTGTTCGAGCGCCTCCAGGAACAGCGCGTCGTAAGGCTGGGTCTCCTCGTCGCCCGCTTCCTGCAGGCGCCGCTGGGACTCGAAGCGCTCGCGCTGCACGTCCGGGTCGTTGAGCTCGGAGAAGGCGTTGGCGATCTCCATGCCGCCGGCGAACGCCTCCCAGCGCTCGGCCAGCCCCGGCTTGGAGCGGTGCGCGCGCGCGAACGGCGAGAGCTCGATCGGGTAGTCGAGCACGAACGTCGGCGCCTGCAGGTGCGGCTCCACGAACTTCGACAGCAGGTCGTCCGCGAGCTGCGGCCAGCTCGCGCCGTCGGTCTCGACGCGCACCCCACTCGCGGCGATCTTCGCGCTGCCCGCGATCGCCGAGGTCAGCGCCGCGGTGTCGGGATGAGCCATCACGTCGATGCCCGTCGCCGCCTCGATCGCCTCGACAAAGCTGACGCGCCGCCAGGGACTGGAGAAGTCGATCTCGCCGCCGTAGCCGATGGCGCTCGCGACGGCCGCCACCAGCTCCTCGGTGCGTGTCGCCTCGTCGGTGTAGTCGGCGTAGGCCTCGTACCACTCGACCATCGTGAACTCCGGGTTGTGCTTGGCGGAGATGCCCTCGTTGCGGAAGTCCTTGCCCAGCTCGTACACGCGCTCCAGGCCGCCGACGATGCAGCGCTTGAGGTACAGCTCCGTGGCGATGCGCAGGTACAGCGTGCGGTCGAGGGCGTTGTGGTGCGTGGTGAACGGACGCGCCAGGGCGCCGCCGTAGAGCGGTTGCAGCACGGGCGTCTCCACCTCGATGAAGCCGCGCGCGTCGAGGTGCGCGCGCACCGCCGAGACGATGCGGGCGCGGTCCACGAACAGCTTGCGGGCCTGCTCGCTGGACATCAGCTCCAGCTCGCGCTGGCGGTAGCGCGTTTCCACGTCGCTCAGGCCGTGGTGCTTGTCCGGCGGCGGGCGCAGCGACTTGGCGAGCACCTCGAAGCTCTCCAGACGCAGCGACAGCTCGCCGCGGCGCGAGCGCATCACCGTGCCCTGCACGCCGAGCAGGTCGCCGAGGTCGAGCTGCAGCAGGCGCCCATAGGCCTCCTCGCCGAGCACGTCGCGGCGCGCGTGCAGCTGGATGCGCCCGCTGCGATCCACGAGGTCCAGGAAGGCGGCGCTGCCCAGATCGCGCCGGCCCGCCAGGCGCCCAGCGACGCGGCGGGTCTGCTCGGTTTCCTCGCCGTTCTCCAGATGTGCGAAGTGCGCTTGGATCTCCTCGATCGGCTGCACGTCGGCGAAGGCGTAGGGGAACTGCGTCTGTCCCGGCGCGAGCAGTTGACGCGCTTTGGCCCGGCGCACCGCCAGCAGATCGGGGAGCGCGTGCTCCTCGCCCTCGCCGGGCTCTTCGATCGGATGCGGCTCGGGCTCGGTCAGCTGCGGATCTTCGATCTTGCTCATCGCTGTAAAACCTCGATCTGGCTCATCATCAGAAGATGTTAGGGCGGCGCCGGGGCAACGCCCAGCGGGAGACGGACGAAGCGGCGGCGGTGAGAGCCGGGGCAGACCTGCGCGCGACCGGCGGCTCGTAGCGACCGCGGCCCCCGGGCCGGGGCGCGGGGGCGGTGGAAAGACCCGGGGGGAGCGGCCCCGCGGGTCCTCTATTTCAGCCCGACGTCGATCTTCGTGATCTTCAGCTTGCGCGCCGGACCGCGCGGCACCTGCACCGCCACGGTGTCGTTACGCTTGTGTCCGAGCAGCGCGCGGCCGACCGGGGACTCGTTGGAGAGCTTGGCCTCTTCCGGGTTGGCCTCGGCCGAGCCGACGATCGTGTACTTCACCGACTTGCCCGTCTTTTCGTCCTTGACGTGCACCACCGAGCCGACCTGCACGACGTCCGTCGAGAGGTCCTTGGCCTCGATCACCGTCGCCATGCGCAGCTTCTCCTGCAGCTGCGCGATGCGGCTCTCGAGCATCGCCTGTTCGTTCTTGGCGTCGTCGTACTCGGAGTTCTCGGAGATGTCTCCGAACTCGCGTGCCTCCTTGATGCGCTCCGCCACCTCGCGGCGGCGCTCCGTGGAGAGGACCTCAAGCTCGCCTCTGAGCTTCTCCAGGCCTGCTGGGGTGAGGATGACGTCCTTCGGCATGTGACCCTCGATCGCGTTGCGGCTCGGCCGACGATGATGAACAGAAAACCCGCCTGGAGCGGGGGTTCGCAGGCCTCAGGGCGCTGGCGAGCGCAGCAGTATAGCGAGGCGCGCGACGCGCCCGGAAATCGTTCGGCCGCGGTATTCCCGGGCGGCGCCGTCGGCAGCGCGGCAGGCGCCGTTCGCGCGACGCCACGCCCCGTCCCGGGGGGGCCAGGGCTCAGGCCGCGACGGCCTGCGAGGCCGCGGCGGCATGCAGCAGCGCCCGCGCCTGCTCCAGCGTGGGCGCGCTCTGCAGGGATTCCTGCAGCGCCGTGAGGCGCCCCCGCTCCAGGTCCAGACGGGCCAGGTACCACGGGTAGAACTTGCGCAGGTAGCGCGTGGCGCGGGGCGCGCCGAGGTGCTCGACCGCGCGGTCCATCACCCACTGCAGCTCGTCCAGCACCTCCGGCCGCGTGGGCTCAGTCGCACGGGCGCCCAGCAGGCGTTCGAACAGCCACGGGTTGCCCAGCGCGCCGCGCGCCAGCATCAGCGCCGCCGCGCCCGTCTGCGCGAAGGCCGCGAGCGTCGCCGGCGCGTCGCTCAGCCCGCCCGTGAGGATCACGGGCGCGTCCAGCGACGCCACCAGGCGCGCCGCCAGCGCGTAGTCGGGATGGCCCTTGTGGTGCACCGCCGCCGAGCGCGGGTGGAAGGCGATCGCCGCCACGCCCGCTTCGCCGACCAGACGGTGGGCCAGCTCGAAGCCGTCCGTCTCGCCCGGGCGCCGGCCCGAGCGCAGCTTGACGGTCACCGGCAGTCCGCTGCCCTCGCGCGCCGCGCGCGCCACTTCGACGGCCAGCCGCGGGTCGCCGAGCAGCGCCGCGCCGGCGCCCGTCCTGCAGACCTTCGGGACCGGACAGCCCATGTTCAGGTCGATCGCGTCGGCGCCCGCGGCCGCGACGTGCGCCGCCGCCGAGCGCATCACCGCCGGGTCCTGGCCGAACAGCTGAATCGACACCGGCCCGCCGGCGCCCGCGGTGCGCTCGTGCGGGTGGATGCGCAGCATCTCGGTGCACGTGCGCTCGTTGCCGTAGTGGATCGCGTGACTGGAGACCATCTCCGAGACCGCGAGGCCGGCGCCGTAGCGCTTGGCCTGCAGGCGCACGAACCAGTTGCCGATCCCCGCCAGCGGCGCGAGCAGCACGCGGTTGGGGACGGTCAGCGGACCTAGTCGCCACGGTTCGGTCAGGTCAGCCACAGACTCATTATGAGTTGCGCTCGTAGATCAGCCGCAGCCCCGTCAGCGTCAGGAGGTCGTCAACCTCGTCGATGGTGTCCGTGAAGGGGACGATCGAGCGCGCCAGGCCGCCCGTCGCGATCGTCTTGGTGTCCTCGCCGAGCTCCACGCGCAGCCGCCGCACGATCGCGTCGACCTGGCCGGCCGTGCCGTACACGACGCCCGAGCGGATCGCGTCGATCGTCGTCTTGCCGATCAGCGAGCGCGGCGGCGTGACGTCCACCTTCGGCAGCGCGGCGGCGCGCTCGGTCAGCGCCTCCAGCGAGATCTCCACGCCGGGAGAGATGATCCCGCCGAGGTACTCGCCCTCCGCCGAGACGGGGTCGTAGGTGATCGCCGTGCCGAAGTCCACGACGACGCACGGTCCGCCGAGATGCTCGTAGGCCGCGACGGCGTTGACGAGGCGGTCGGGACCGATCTCGCGCGGGTTGTCGTAGCGGATCGCCATGCCCGTCTTCACGCCCGGGCCGACCGCCAGCATCTCGTGGCCGAGGTAGCGCTCGGTCATCTCGCACCACTCGGGGCCGAGCACCGGCACCGTCGAGGAGACGATCGAGGCGTCGATGTCGCCCATCGAGACGCCGCGCAGCTCCAGCAGGTTGCGCAGCGCCGCCCCGAGCTGATCGGCGGTCGAGCTGCGCACCGTCGCGAAGCGCCAGTGCTCAAGCAGCTCCTCGCCGCGGAACGTGCCGAAGTGGGTCTGGGTGTTTCCGACGTCGACTACGAGCAGCATCGCGGTCGGGAGCCTATCCCCGCCTCGCGCGCGGCGCCGCCTCACAGGCCTCGCCTCGCGCGCAGCGCCGCCTCATAGACCCCGCCGCGGGCGCCGCCGCCTCACAGACCCCGCCTCGCGCGCGGCGCCGCCTCGTATATGCTCACCCGCGATGGCCGCGAACGGCGCAACGCCGAAGCTCAAGCTGTACGCCCTCCCCGGCTCGCACCCGTGCGCCGCCGTCGAGGTCGCGCTCGGGATGAAGTCGATCGAGTACAGCCGCGTGGAGCTGCTGCCGATGGTCCAGATTCTCGCCGGCCCACTGCTGTATGGCGGCATGACCGTCCCCGGCCTGCGGATGCCGGGCGAGCGCCTTGTCGGGTCGCGCACGATC
This sequence comes from Solirubrobacteraceae bacterium, assembly GCA_036561645.1. Taxonomy (GTDB): domain Bacteria; phylum Actinomycetota; class Thermoleophilia; order Solirubrobacterales; family Solirubrobacteraceae; genus Palsa-744. Next base: position 11,025 of record DATBOY010000029.1, on the reverse strand, counting down.
ATGCGCCGCCTCGACACGCTCGTGCCGGAGCCGGCGCTGCTGCCCGCCGACGTCGCCGCGCGCGAGCAGGTGCTGGAGGCCGAGCGCTGGGGCGACGAGGTGCTGCAGAGCGTGCCGCGGCGCATCCTCGACGCCGCCTTCCTGCGCGACCCGTACACGATGGAGAGCTACGCCGGCGACGCGAAGCTGCCGCTGCCGCGCTCGATGCTGCGCCCCGCGCTGCCGCTGACGGCCAAGCTGATGGCGCTGCGCAACAAGGCCAAGGACGAGAACGTGCGCGCGGACCTCGCGGCGCTGCCCGGCCAGCTGGAGAAGATCGACGGCTGGATCGCGCAGGGCGTGCTCGGCGGCGAGCAGGCCAACGCCGCGGACCTGCAGATCGGTTCCTCGATCCGCCTGCTGAACACGATCGGCGACATACGCCCGCTGCTCGCCGGTCACGCCGCGAACGATCTGATGCGGTACTTCCCGCCGATGGCGGGCGATGTGCCGGCCGGGACGCTGCCGGCCGAGTGGTTGGCGTAGCGGGCCGCGGCCTGAGCGCAACGGCGGACTGAGCGACGCTCGCTGAGCCAGTCGCGAGGCTGCACTGCAGATCTGGTCAGATGTCGAGGCCGGGTATCGGCTCGATCGGGAGCGAGCCGTGAAACGCTTCGAGTTCTTGGAGATCGTTGCGATCGCGCGGCCTATTCGCCAAGCGCTTGAATCCGACGATGCTGCGCAGGTCGGCCACGCGTGCCGGTTGACCACCAAGGTCCACGCTCAAGGCGCGTTCGGCGACGGTGTCGTAGTCCAGCGGCGCCAGCCCTCCGCGCATGATGTCGATGATGCCGTGGCGACTGCCGACTCGCAGGTGGTGCGCCTGCGCGACATCGCCGGGGGTGAGCTGCCTGCCGTCGTAGAGGCGTGTCGCGCCGACGCGATCGAGGAAACGGACGATCGTGTCGTTGGCGTCGGGATCGTCGGAGATGAGGAGGTCGCTGTCGTCCGTAGCGCGCAGATAGCCATTGGCGATCACGCTGAAGCCGCCGATCACCACATACTTCAGCCCCACGGCGTTGGCGTCCGCGACGACGCCGTTCAGATCAGGACCAGAGAGCTCGTCTGGAGACATGGCCGGCCCGAATCGAAGCGGCGAGCAGCGATACCGCCTGCTTGGAGAGCTTCTGGCCGACCTGAAGGCGCTCAGACGGCGACAGCGCCCTTGTGTTGGCGCGGCGGTACTCGTCCTCTTCACGGTTGATCTGCGCCCACTCAGCCTCATGGCCGGGCGAGAGCAGCGGGGTCCGCGCATCGGTCGCCATGATCCTTATTCTATCGACCCCTCAGCGGCGCAGCACGACCCCCTGCGTGACAGTCACAGCCGACCCTCCGGGAGGCGTGAGCACGATCCGCACCGTCACCGCGAGGCGACCGCGTCGGCGCAGCAGGCTCCGGCCACGAGCGTTCAGGGACACCGCAAAGGACACCTTGCCCGCCGGCACCGAGGCGCGCACGAAGCGACCGAGCAGAGTGGGCGCCGCGTGCTTGGCACGCGCAGACGCCGCCCCCCTGGCCACCAGGTCCACCTCCAGACGCGATCCGCCGTAGAGGGGAGCGACCTCGGTTGAGCCGCGCACCGTCGCGCCGTGGGCGCCCTTGACCAGCGCGAGGATCAGAACGGGAGGTTCGCCGGCGCGTTCCCCCGGCCCTGCGGGGCCGTTGGGTTCCGGCGTACCAACCGGGCTCGTCGAGCCCGGCGCTGAGGATGTGCTCGACGTCTGAGTCTGGGTGGTGGTCGTGCTCGGCGGCGGCGTGAAGGTCGTCGTCGTCGTGGTGGAGGTGGTCGTCGGGGTCGTGCTCGTCGTCGTGGAGGTCGTAGTGGTCGTCGTGGTGGGCACTACACCTTCCGAATTGACGTAGATCGTGCCTTCGAAGAGGTGCACGGTGCAGTAGAACGTGTAGGCGCCCGGCTTGGTGAAGGTGCAGGCGCCGTTCCATGTCACGGCGGGGAACAGCGTCGTGCCGGGACTGGCTTCGGTCGGCCCGAGGATCGGTCCCGGATTGCCATTGTCGCTGCACGACGCCGGCACCGGGCCTTTGAAGAAGACGTCGTGCTTGTAAAGGCCGTTTGTATTGGTGAATTCGACACTTCCGCCCGGCATGATCGCAACCGCGGCCGGTCGGCTGTTGTTGCTGCCGACAAAGGCGAAGTTGACGGCGCTCACCGATGGCGTCGCGGTTCCCCCGGCCATCGTCGGGATGGCTGCCACCGCCGCCCCCAGCAACAAGATCAGCGCAACGTGACGCTTGCCAAGTCTCACGATCTCAGACCCCTTTCATGCGACGACCTCGCCCCTGCGCACCGGACACGTTCGCGAGCGCGACTGCCGGAGCGCCTTCAACTACCGGGGACGCCTGCGCGCGCCAATCCTTCCCACGGCCGCGACTCTCCCTCCAAGCGGCCCGAAGATCGCCCGGCGGCGCTATCGTCAAACGCACGGGCGACGGAATGAGCAGCGTCCGTCCGCACGTCTGGAGAGGCGCCGGCAATCATCCGAGCAGAAGGAGGCCATATGAGCGTCCATACGACCGCAAAGCCCCTGGCCGTCGCCCTGGCAGCCCTCTCGCTCGCCGCGGCAACCCTGGCCCCCACCGCCGCCCTCGGCGGCGCGCACGCCGCCGCCGGCCACGTCGTGATCCTGCACCACAGCACGTTCAGTCCCGGCACCGTCGCGATCCGCAGCGGCGAAGTCGTGACCTGGGTGTGGGCGCCAGGCAGGGTTCTGCACAACGTAATCGGACACACCTTCCAGTCGCGCACGCAGACCCACGGCTCCTACGCGCTGCGCTTCACGCACCGCGGCAGCTTCAGCTACACGTGCACGGTGCACGCCGGCATGAACGGCCGGGTCATCGTCCGCTGAGCTCAAGCGGCGGGCCGGCCCAGCGCACGCCCTCGCTCGGCGACAGCACGGCGAGCGCATCGGCCAGGCGCCGCCCGTCGGGCACCGCCAGCTCGAAGTCGAGCTCCAGCGCGGGGATCAGCACGAAGCGCCGCGTCAACACCTGCTCGTGCGGCAGCGACATGCGCGCGTGCGCCAGCTCGACCTCGCCGAGCAGCAGCACGTCGATGTCGATCGCGCGCGGGCCGTGGCGCACGTAGCCGGAGCCGTCCACTGTGCGCCCCAGATCACGCTCCACGCCTTTGACCGTGTCCAGCAGTTCCAGCGGCTCCAGCTCCGTCTCGACGCGCACGCACGCGTTGAGGAAACTCGCCTGGTCGAGCACGTCCCCCACCGGGTCGGTGTCGTACACCGAGGAGCACGCGAGCACACGCATCCCTGTCCGCGCCAGCGCGTCCACGGCGCGCTGCAGCTGCGCCCGACGCTCGCCCACGTTGGAGCCGAGGCCGAGAAGTCCGATGCGGGGCGGCATGGCGCGAGACGGTAGCGACTCCCAACTTGGCTGCCTGGCCAGTACTATCCCCGGTGCGCACCAACAGAGCGATCAGGAGGTCCCCAATGGCGCCCGTCGACAGCGATCTGCAGGACGTGCTCGTCACCGAGCGCGAGGTTTGGCAGGACGGCACGCCGCACGAGCTGTTCGCGCGGCTGCGCGGCGAGTGCCCTGTGCACTGGACCTCGTCGATCAGCGAGTTTCCCAACGAGGCCGGCTTCTGGTCGGTCACGACCGCGGAGGACGTCCACACCGTCAGCCGCGACTGGCAGACGTACTCCTCCGAACTCGGCGGCGTCACCGCCGCCAACGACATCTTCCCGATCGAGCTGATGCGGGCGATGTTCATCGCGATGGACCCGCCCAAGCACGACCGCATCAAGGCGCTGTTCCAGGCCGGGTTCACGCCGAAGCGGATAGCCGCGCACGAGGACACGATCCGCGCGATCACCGTCGACGTGCTCGACCGCCTGCAGGGGCGCGAGACGTGCGACCTCGTCAACGATGTCGCGCAGCCCGTCGTCTCGCGTGTGATCGGCAGCTTCATGGGCATCGCGCCGGAGGAGGACGAGAGCTGGGCGCGGCTGATGAACTCCGTGCTGGCGGCGGGCGACCCCGACCTCAATCCGCACGGCGGCATCGAGGAGGGGGTGGAAAAGGGCGTGATGGAGATCTTCGCCCGCTGCCAGCAGCTGATCGCCGAGCGCCGCGAGCGGCCCACGGAGGATCTGACCAGCGTGCTCGTGCACGCGGAGATCGACGGGGAGCGGCTGGAGGAGCACGAGATCGTGATGGGCTTCTTCCTGCTGATGGCGGCCGGCAACGACTCGACGAAGGCGACGTACTGCAGCGGGATGCACGCGCTGATGGCCAATCCGGAGCAGCGCCGGCTGCTGCTCGAAGACCCGTCGCTGGTCCCCGGCGCCGTCGAGGAGTCGCTGCGCATGTTCCCCGCCTTCGCGCACTTCCGCCGTACGGCGACGCGCGACACCGAGCTGCACGGCCAGAAGATCAAGCAGGGCGAGAAGGTGGTGATGTGGTACGTCTCCTCCAACCGCGACGAGACCCGCCACGAGGACCCCCACAGCTTCGACGTGCGCCGCACCGAGGAGCACCAGGCGTTCGGCGCGGGCGGGCGCCACTTCTGCCTCGGCACGGCCCTCGCGCGCATGGAGCTGAAGATCCTCTTCGAGGAGACCCTGAAGCGCTATCCGGCGATGGAGCCGGTGGGCGACCCGACGGTCGTCGAATCGGTCTTCCTCAACCAGCTCAAGACGCTGCCGGTGAGCCTGACGGCGTAGCGTAGGCTCACCGCAGGCGAAGGCGCACTCCGTCGTAGGCTCACTCCGCTCCGCGCGTCCGGGGAGCCCCGTTTCCCTACTTTCCCTTTGGCGTGCCCCCGCTCCCCTACTTTCCCTTTGGCGTGCCGAACCGCCTGTGCGCCCGCCTGACGCACGCGGCGCGCTTGCCACGCGGCTTCTTGCGGCACACCCGCAGCGCCTTGGCGAGCTTGCGCGCCCGCATCGTCTTGGCATTGACGACCGGCGCGGGAGTGGGCGTGGGCGTGGAAGTCGTGGGCGAGGTGGTGGTCGGCGACGGTGACGTGGTCGTCGTTGTCGTCGTGCCGGCGGCGCTGACGCTGACCGTGCCGGACATGCTTTCCCCGTGGTAGGAGCAGTAGTACCTGTACGTGCCGGCGACGGCGAACGTGCACGAGCCGCTCCAGTGCGAGCTGAAGTGCCCTTCTCCGACCGGTACGGACGATCCGCACGCAGGTGTCGACGGCCCGCTCTTCCAGACGATTCCGTGCGGTTCGGTGGTGGAGCCGGTGGAGAACGCGACCGCGCCGCCCGACTCGGCCATGACTTCCGCGGGCGACCACGCAAACTTTGTGTAGATGCCTTCGCTGCCGGCGACGACGGCTTCCACCGCGGGGGTCGGCGCCGAGCTGGCGAGGGCCGGCAGCACCGCTACGGCGACGCCGAGCACGGCGACGAGGGATAGGTGACGCTTGCGTAGTCTCACGGGCTCGACCAGCCTTTCGTGCGTTGGCGGGGTGATGTCGGAGGGTCATGGGCCTACGCGGACCCACCGGCCCGCGCGACCCTGCCCAGCCGCTTGCAGCTCTCACCCACCAAAGACGCCGACGGGCTCCGAACCTTCCCGACCACCCTCGCCTTCCCGACCACCCTCGCCTTCCCGGCCGCCCTCGCCTTCCCGACCACCTCCGCCTTCCCGCCCGCCCTCGCGCAGACCGAAGCGCCCATGCAGGCGGCGCAGGGGCGCCGGCGCCCACCACGCGAACTCTCCGAGCCGGCCCATCAGCGCCGGCACGAGCAGCGCGCGCACGACGGTGGCGTCGATCGCGACGGCGAGCGCGGCGCCGACGCCCAGCTGCTTGACGAAGAAGATGTGCGAGGTGGCGAACGCCCCGATCGCCACGCAGAACAGCAGCGCCGCGGCCGTCACCAGGCGCCCCGTGCGCTCCAGGCCCTTGGCGACCGCCTCGCGCGCGGGCAGGCCGTCGTCGTGGGCCTCCTTGATGCGCCCGAACAGAAACACGCCGTAGTCGGTCGAGAGCGCGAACGCGATCACGAACAGCAGCACGAGGTTGGACTCCTCAAGACCCCCGATCGGGCTGAAGCCCAGCGGCCCTGCGAGGTGGCCGTCCTGGAAGACGAACACGAGCAGCCCGGCGCCGACGGCGACCGTCAGCAGGTTCATCGCGAGCGCGATCACCGGCATCACGAGGGAGCCCGTCATCAGGAAGAAGAAGCCGCCCGTCACGAGCGCGAGGATCAAGAGCACGAGCGGTACGTACGTGGCGATCGAGGCCTTCTGGTCGACGAAGCCGGCGGTGGGGCCGCCGACGAGGCCGCCGCGGGGGGCGACGAGCGCGCGCAGCTGCCTGACGAGCTGCTGGTTGACGGCCGAGGATTCCGCGCCGTGGGGCAGCAGGTCGATCTCCCACTCCCCGTGCCCGAGATAGCGCGGGGGCACGAGCAGCGCGCGGCCGGCGGCGATCCCCTGCGCCTGGCGGGCGAGCGCCGTGGGCGCCTGGCCCGCGCCGCGCGGCAGCACGACCGTGATCGCGCGCGAGCCGTCGACGGCGAAGTCGCGGGTGAGCACGCCGGCGATCTGGCGGGTCTGCGAGGAGGCGGGCAGCACGTTCGCGTTGGCGGGCGTCAATGCGAGCCGCAGCGCGGGCAGAGCCACGACCAGGAGCGCGAGGGAGGTGAGCAGCGCGACGGCTCCGGGGCGGCGCATCACGCCGCGCGCCAGGCGCGCCCACGCGCCCTCCCCATCGGCGCTCGCGGCGCGCGCGGCGCTGCGCTGCATCCACGCCGGCGAGAGCGCATCGATGCGCGGACCCAGCGCCAGCAGCACCGCCGGCAGCACGATCAGAGAGACGGCGCCGGCCGACAGCGCGACGAGCGTGCCGCCGACGCCCATCGAGTAGAGGAAGCGCAGCGGGAACACCAGCATCGAGGCGAGCGCGCCGGCGACCGTCAGCGAGCCGTACAGCACCGTGCGCCCCGCCGTCTGCAGCGTGCGCGCGATCGCCGCGCGAGGCTCGGCGCCGCCGGCCAGCTCCTCGCGGTAGCGCGTGAGGACGAACAGGCTGTAGTCGATCCCGAGGCCGAGGCCGAGGCCGGTTACGAGGTTGACGGCGAAGATCGACAGGCCGGTGAAGTGGTCCACGAGGCGCAGCATCACGAACGTCAGCACGATCGCGAAGCCACCGACGAGCAGCGGCAGCATCGCCGCCACCAGGCCGCGGAAGACCCACAGCGACAGCAGCAGCAGGATCGGGAACGCCAGCAGCTCGGCGCGGGCCAGGTCCGAGGACGTGCGCTTGTTGATTTCGTCGAACGCCACGTCGCCGCCGCCGAAGCGCACCCCGGCGCCGGCCAGCGTCGGGCGCAGGCGGGCGACCGCGGCCGCCGACTGCTCCTGTGTGGCGAACGCGGCGAGCACGACGCTCTCGCGGCCGTTGCGCGAGACGAGCTCGGCGACGTGGCTGGCGGGATAGTCGAGCGCGCGCTGGAAGCCGGGCTGGGAGGCAAGCAGCGCAGCGACGTGCACGCTCAGGCGCGCGACGGCGGGATCGCGGCGCGCGTCGCCGGCGCTTGAGATCAGCGCGGCGACGCCGTAGTCCGGCGACTGCCCGGTCGCGCGCTGGATCGCGGCCTTGGCGCGCAGCGTCTGGTCGTGCGGGTCCTGGAAGTCCTGCGAGCGCCCCTTGAGCACGCCGGCGACGGGACCTCCGAGCGCGGCGGCGAGCAGGAACACGACGGCGCTCGCGATCAGCACGCGGCGGTGCTGGGTGGCGGCGAGCGCTGCGAGACGGGCCATACCGTCATTATAAGTGACTGCTAACTAATAAGTCAAGGGCAAGAAGCCGCCCCTACTGCTCGGCCTCGCGCCACACCTCGACGGATACCTCGTCGACGCTGAGCGGGATCGGCGGCTCCGGCTTGGACGCCTTCACCCAGACGCCTTCCAGCTCGTAGTCGGCGAGCAGGCGCTCGGCGATCGTGCTGCACAGCCGCTCCAGCGTCTTGTGCGAGCGCTGCTGCGCGATCAGCGCGACGAGCTGGCACACCTCGCCGTAGTCGACAGTGTCCTGCAGCTCATCGGTGACGGTGGCGTCGCTCTCGCCGACGTCCAGGCGCAGATCGAACACGAGCCGCTGGCCCACCTCGCGCTCGGCGGCGCTGACGCCGTGGTGGGTGTAGAGCGAAAGGCCGGTGATCTCGATCGTGACGGACTCGAGCACCTCCTCGTCCTCGTCGTCCTCGTCGCGTTCGTCGTCGTCGCGCTCGTCGTCCTCCTCTTCGGGCTCCGGTCCTTCCGGCCCCTCCGGCTCCAGGCCCTCGGCGTCGTCGAGCCCCTCGCCGCCGTTTGACTCGTCCTCGTCGCGCATCGCTCAGCGCAACGTAGCAGCAGCCACCGCCAGCGCGCCGCGCACGGCCCCGACGTCGTGCACGCGAAAGACGCTCGCCCCGCGCTCGTACGCGAGCACGTTGCTCGCCAGCGTTCCCGGCAGCCGCTCCTGCACCCCGACGGGCCGCTCGAGCCCCTGCGCGTCGGCCAGCAGGCGACCGAGAAAGCTCTTGCGCGAGGCGCCGAACACGAGCGGGCGCCCGAGCGAGCACAGCTCGCGCAGGCCCTCCAGCAGCCGCAGGTTGTGCTCGAGGGTCTTGCCGAAGCCGATCCCGGGGTCGAGCAGCACGCGCTCTTCGGCGATGCCGGCGCCCACGGCGAACTCCAGGCGCTCGTGCAGAAAGGCGCGGACGTCCTCGACCACGTCCGCGTAGTGCGGATCGCGCTGCATCGTGCGCGGCTCGCCGAGCATGTGCATCAGGCAGCACTGCGCGCCGCCGTCGGCCACCACGCCGGCCATCTCCGGGTCGAACCGCAGGGCGCTGACGTCGTTGACGAGGCTCGCCCCGGCCGCCAGCGCCGCGGCGGCGACGGCGGCCTTGGTCGTGTCGATCGAGATCTGCACGGCGGGACCGAGCGCCGCCAGGCCTTCGATCACGGGGATCACGCGCCGCAGCTCCTGCGCCGCCGCAACGGGCTCCGATCCCGGCCGCGTCGATTCGCCGCCGACGTCGAGAATCTCCGCGCCTTCGCGCGCGAGCCGGCGCCCGTGCTCGATCGCCGCGGCCGCGTCGAGAAACCGCCCGCCGTCGGAGAACGAGTCGGGCGTGACGTTGACGATGCCCATCACCCGGAAGGGCGCGCCTCCGGAGATCGGCACAGGGCAGGCCTAGGTGTCGGCAGTGCCGCCGGCCAGTCCCGGCCGCGGCAGCGGCCGGGGCGCTTCGCGCCCCGCGCGGTCGGCCGGCGCCGGCGGCGCCGAGGGCAGCTCCGGCTGGGAGGGCTCCTCGTCGGGGCCGAAGACCTCCGCCTCGCTCTTGCCCGCGAGCAGACCGAGGAACTCCTCCTTCTCGATCGTCTCGCGCTTGAGCAGCACCTCGGAGATGCGCGTGAGGCTCTCGCGGTGCTCGCCGAGGATGTCTTTGGCGCGCTGGTGCGCGGACTCCACGATGCGCCGCACCTCGTCATCGATCTCGCGCGCGATCTCGTCGGAGTAGTCGGGCTCGGTAGAGAACTCGCGCCCGAGGAACGGCTGACCGTGGTCGTGGCCGAACACGCGCGGGCCGAGCTTGTCGGACATGCCGAAGCGCATCACCATCTGCTTGGCGGTGGCGGTCACCTTCTCGATGTCGTTGGAGGCGCCCGTCGTGATCTCGCTGAAGACGATCTCCTCCGCCGCGCGGCCGCCGAGCGTCATCGCCATCGTGTCGTTGAGTTCCGCGCGCGTGGTCAGGAAGCGGTCCTCCTGGGGCATCGAGATCGTGTAGCCGAGCGCCTGCCCGCGGGAGATGACGGAGATCTTGTGCACGGGGTCGGAGTGCTCCAGGTAGTGCCCGACGATCGCGTGGCCCATCTCGTGGTAGGCGGTGATCAGGCGCTCCTTCTCGCTCATCACGCGCGTCTTCTTCTCGGGGCCGGCGATCACGCGCATGATCCCCTCCTCCAGCTCTTCCTGGCCGATCTCGCGCTTGCCCGTGCGCGCCGACAGCAGCGCCGCCTCGTTGATCAGGTTCGACAGGTCGGCGCCGGTGAAGCCGGGGGTCTGGCCCGCGAGCGCGTCGATGTCGATCACCTTCGCCAGCGGCTTGCCGCGCGTGTGCACTTCGAGGATCTTCGCGCGGCCCTTGCGGTCGGGGCGGTCCACGGCGATCTGGCGATCGAAGCGCCCGGGGCGCAGCAGCGCCGGATCGAGGATGTCCGGGCGGTTGGTCGCGGCGATCATGATGATGTTGTCCTTGGCCTCGAAGCCGTCCATCTCGACCAGCAGCTGGTTGAGCGTCTGCTCGCGCTCGTCGTGGCCGCCGCCGAGGCCGGCGCCGCGGTGGCGCCCGACGGCGTCGATCTCGTCCATGAAGATGATGCAGGGCGAGTTCTGCTTGGCCTGCTCGAACAGGTCGCGCACGCGGCTGGCGCCGACGCCGACGAACATCTCGACGAAGTCCGAGCCGGAGATCGAGAAGAACGGCACGCCCGCCTCGCCCGCGACGGCGCGCGCGAGCAGCGTCTTGCCCGTGCCCGGCGGCCCGTACAGCAGCACGCCGGTGGGGATGCGCGCGCCGAGCGCCTGGAACTTCTTCGGGTTCTCCAGGAACTCCTTGATCTCGTGCAGCTCCTCGACGGCCTCGTCCACGCCGGCGACGTCGCGGAAGGTGATCTTCGGCGAGTCCGCCGACAGCCGCTTGGCGCGCGACTTGCCGAAGGACATCACCTTCGAGCCGCCGCCCTGCACCTGATTCATGATGAAGATCCAGAAGCCCAGGAACAGCACGAACGGGATGATGTACGTGAGGATGCCGAGCAGCACGCTGCTCTTGTTCGTCTCCACGTTGAAGGGGACCTTGGCCTTTTCCAGCTGCGCGATCAGCTGCGGCGCGGCCTGATCGACGTAGCCGACTTCATAGGTTTCGCTCGGGTGGCGGAGCTTTACTTCAACGGAGTTGCCCTTCTGCTTGATGTCCACCTTTTCGACGTTCCCCGACG
>DATBOY010000028.1:0-32257 GCA_036561645.1 Solirubrobacteraceae bacterium | reverse complement strand
GTCGACCGGGGATCGACGGGGAACCCTCCCCCTTTGCGAGTGCTGCGTGCTGGCGCCTCACGAACCCTCAGCCCCGGCTGTGCCCGGGTCGTCCTTCTCGATGGCCTTGAAGAAACGCAGGGAAAGCCGGCTGATCGCTATGTTGTCGATCGTCCGCACGGCCAGCCATGCTCCCAGAATAATCTCCGCGCGAACCCTTGTGCTGATGTCCGAGCCGCTGAAAAGCAGAGTGACAAGGAAGAGAGCCACACCGTACGCGTAGCCCGTAAGCATTAAGAAGGCGTTCTTGCCCTCCCGTTCCTGCTCGGGCGTGGGGATGTTTGGCTTGCGAGAGGACCGCACGAAGGCGAGGGTGCGCCGGATGGCGTCGAAGCAGCAGATGGCGCACAGATTGGCGGTGAGGAACTCGGCCGGTCCGAACGTGTTCGTGTTGGCGGTGTGCGCGAAGTAGAGGAACGGAAGGCACGAGTAGCAGAGCAGCGCGAGCAGATAGAGCGCTATGTCCCATCCATGCTTGACGTCCAGCTGGACGAGTTCGAGATTGAGGTTGTACCAGCAGTCCAGGACGACGTAGAAGACAGTGCCGATGAGCAGCAGCTGATCGGGCGAGAAGCGCGAGGTGCCAAGTGTGGAGAAGGCCTGGGCGAACGACACGCCCACAAGGACGCTGAAGACGATCTGGAGGTGCTGGCCCCAGGCGGGGCGCTGCTCGGCGTCGGTCTGAGCCGGCTGTGCGTTGGGCGAGGTCCGGGTGGGCGCGCTCGTGGCGTGAGAAACGGCGCCGGTGGTGCTCGCCCCGGCATTCGCGGTGGCGGAGTTTGAGCCAGCAGGGGTCCCGCCGGGCGTGGCTTCGCCGGACGTGGCTTCGCCGGCAGGGTCCGAGCCGGTGTTCGACTCCGTGGGGTTGGGGTCAACGTTGGTCATCTCATCTGCACGAAGCCGAAGGCAGCCATTCGACCCGCTGATGCCACGATTCCCAGTCAGGCCCCATCGAAAGTCGGACAGTAGCGTACTATACGAACATCTGGATAGCCAGGTTCTTTCGAGCCTGTCTTTGTATCCGGGGGCTGGGGTGGAACGGTTTGCGCACCCCGACATCACCGGCCCCCCGCGGACCGGTGACACCAGGAGGCGCGCTCTCGCTCTAGGAGTTCAGGAGTTCAGGCGGCTTTTCAGGGCGCTCGCCGCGGAGAACTTCGCTGCCTTGCTCGCTGCGATGTTGATCGTCTCACCGGTGGCGGGGTTGCGGCCCTGCCGCGCGGCGCGGTGGCTGACGCTGAACTTGCCAAAGCCGGCAAGCGCGACCTCGCCGCCGGCGGCCAGTTCGTCGGCGACCACCTCGATCGCGGCATCTACCGCCCCTCGCGCGTCGCCGCCATTCAATCCGGTGCGCTCCGCGACCTTCTCGGCCAGCTCGTTCTTGGTCATAGCACTCCCTTCTCGCGTGTCGTTGCTGCGAGCAGGCTAACGGCTGGCAAGGACAACTACACGGAAAGTCGCGCTGCGGCGGCGACGGGGGGCTCGCGCGCGGGCGCCGCGTGCGACCTGGCGGCGCCCGCCGCACACGCCGCCCACAGGCACGCCAGCCAGCTGGCGCAGGCCAGCCCGACGTGCACCCACACCAGTTGCGTCGGCAGGTGCGTCTCGTACTGGTCGAGCCCGACGGCGCCCTGCAGCGCCAGCAGCGCGCACAGCGCCGTCAGCGCGCCGCGCAGCTGCGGGTCCTGCGAGCGCCGCCGCGCGAGCCACCAGGCGGCGAGCGCGAGCAGGCCGAAGGCGAGGCCGATCTCGCCGTGGCGGTGGATCACGAAGTCCATCGTGGCGCGGCCGTCGAAGCTGAGGCGGTTGATGCGCTGGCCGGGGGAGCCGCCGGCGTGCGGGCCGGCGGCGGTGGCGGCGGTCCCGGCGAGGATCGTCAGGGCGCCGAGCGCGAGCAGGGCGCGCACCGTGCGCAGCAGCGCGCGGTCGGTCTGCGGCGGGCGCGGCTCGCGCTCGTGGCTGGCGCGCCACACGAGCGCGACGGCGGCGGCGAGGATCAGCATGGACAGCGCGAAGTGGCCCATCACCCAGCCGTAGTCGAGCGCGCCGCGCACCGTGAAGCCGCCGAGCACGGCCTGCCCCACGACGCCGAGGGGAAGCAGGGCGCCGAGCCACGCGAGGTCGCGGCGGTAGGGGCGGCGGCGCAGCGCCAGCAGCCACGCCGCGCCGGCGGCGAGCGACACGGGCACGGTGATCATGCGGTTGGAGAACTCGATGATCGCGTGCGTTGTCAGGGGCGGGTACGCGCGGCCGTAGCAGCGCGGCCAGTCGGGGCAGCCCAAGCCGGAGCCGGTGAGGCGCACGGCGGCGCCGCTGAGCACGATCAGGGTCAGCGCGCCGAGCGCGACGTAGGCGGCGCCCAGGTACTGGCGGGGGGTGACGGTGTAGCCGTCGGTGCGCTGGCGCAGGCGCTGCAGGCGAGGGCGCATCGCCCTAAGTTTGCCAAGTCGTCAGTGATGGCGGCGACCGCGCCGCCCGCCGCCTTCGCGCCTGTGCACGATCGTCAGGTGCGCGCTGGAGGAGTTCTGCAGCTTGTCGATCGCGACGATCGTCAGCACGTGGCGCCCGACCGCGAGCTTGCGCGCCCCGAACCACAGCATTTCGGCCATCGACACGCGCGGGTAGGTGTGCGTGAACAGGTACGGCACCCAGTTGCGGATCAGGTGGCCGTCGTAGAACACGCGGATGCGGCGGATGCCCTGCGCGTCGGACGCCTTGACCTTGATCTTCAGGTAGCCGGTGTAGCGCAGGCCGTTGGTCGGCCGGTACAGCGTGATCTGCGGCCCGGCGAAGTCGCCGCACGGTTCGCCGAGCTGGTCGCCGCTCTTCAGGTAGGAGCTCATCGCCGCGTAGGCGGGCTTGTGCGAGCCGTTGGCGCGCATCAGGCCGGAGACGACGGCCCCTTCGTCGATCAGGGGGTACCACAGCGCGACCTGCACGTAGGGGTCGCCGGCGAGGCAGTGGTAGGCCTGCGCCAGGTACGTCGCCTGCTGGGACTCGGTGACGCCCTCGGGCTTCTGCCCCGCCCAGGCGCCTTCCGGGCATGTGGCGGACGTGGTGCGCCAGCTCAGCTCCGTCATCCAGATGGGCTTTTCGTCGCCGTTGGCGAGCTCCGTGGCGTGCACCTCGCGATACGCGAGGAACGAGTTCTGAAACAGGCGCCCGTTGGCTTCGCGCAGGAATTCGTAGGGCGAGGCGACGTTGCAGGCCGTGTCGGTGTGCACACCGACGGCGTCGAAGTAGCCCTTGCCGCCCGCTTCGTAGACGCCCTGCAGGAAGCCGTAGTCGTTGCCGGTGAGCCCGCCGAGCACGACGGCGGCGCTCGGGTCCGCGGACTTCACGGCGGTGTACGCGGATTGCAGCACGCGCGTGTAGGAGCCGGGGTCCGGACCGCCCGCCCACCACGCGGAGGCGTCCTCCTCGTTCCAGATCTCGTATGCGCCGACGCGCCCGGCCCAGCGCTGCGCGAGGAAGTGCAGGGCCGCCGCGTAGTCGGCGGGACTGCGCGGGGGCGCGTTGGAGGCGCCCGAGCCGCTCTCCCACGGCGGCGCGCCGACGAAGTCGAGAATCGCCTTGGTGCCCTTGGGCAGTGAGGACAGGGCGCTGTCGTACTTTTCCAGCCACCCCGCGTCGTGCGCGCCGCGCGCCGGTTCGACGTCCTTCCAGACGACGAACATGCGCAGCCAGTGCGGTCCGAGCGCGGACGCCGCGGCGACGCTGGGGGCGGCGATGCTGTTGACGTTGACCCCGCCTTCGGCGCCCGCCGCGGGCTGCGCGAGCAGCGCTCCCGCACCGACCGCGCCGCCCGCCAGGAGGGCGGCGGCGACGGCAAGGCGAGTCGAGATCGTGCGTAGGGCCGTGAGCATCATCTGGCATCGGTATCGGCACAATGTCGCGTCGGCGCCCCCGGGGATTGCCGCAGTCGGCGGATGATTGACCGCTCAGGCGCGGTACTGAAACGGCAGCGAGTCGGCGACCTGCGCCAGGCGCGGCGCCTGCGCGTCGCGCTCGGAGACGACGAGCTCCGCCGCGGGCAGCGGCCAGGCGATGGCGATGTCCGGGTCGTTCCACGCGATCCCGCGCTCGACGGCGGGGTCGTAGTAGGCCGTCTGCTTGTACAGCACGTCGGCGAAGTCGCTGAGCACGCAGAAGCCGTGGGCGAAGCCGATGGGCACGTACAGCTCGCGCAGCGTGTGCTCGTCCAGCTCCACCCCCTCCCACTCGCCGTACGTCGGCGAGCCGCGGCGCAGGTCGACGGCGACGTCGAGGATGCGCCCGCGCGCGCAGCGCACGAGTTTGGCGACGCCGGCGCCGATGTGGAAGTGCATCCCCCGCACGACCCCGCGCGCGGAGCGCGAGTGGTTGTCCTGGATGAACTGCTCGGCGGCGGGGATCCCGAGCTCCTCGTGCCACTCGCGGCGGTAGGTCTCCGCGAAGAAGCCGCGCTCGTCGGCGAACGCGGCCGGCTCGACCAGGGCGAGGCCGGGCAGGCGCGTGGGCAGGCGTCGCGGAGCGGACACGGCGCTGAAGGGTAGCCCGCGCGCCGCGAGCGAGCGCGCTGCGCTTCACGACCCCGCCCCCGCGAGTACGCTCCGCGTCATCGTCATGGGCGCGACGACACACCCAGCCTGGGTCCCGGCGCCCGCGCGCCCGCGTATCGCTGAGCGCGAGGTGCACGTGTGGCGGGCGGATCTCGCGACGCTCGGCGAAGCGGACGGCGGCGCCGCGCAGGCGCGGCTCGACGGGCTGCTCTCTACGCAGGAGCGAGCGCGCGCCGCGCGCTATGCCCGCGCGCGCGACGGGCGGCTGTGGGCGGCGGCGCGGGGCGTGCTGCGGGAGCTGCTCGGGCGCTACACCGAAAGCGATCCGCGCGCACTGCGGTTTGCCACCACGGGCAGGCACGGCAAGCCGGCGCTGGCCGGGGCGGCGCTGTGCTTCAACCTGGCGCACTCCGGCGGGCTGGCGCTGTATGCGGTGGGCGACGCGAGCAATGCGGTGGGCGTGGACGTCGAGCGGGGCCGGCCCCAGATCGATGCGGTGGCGCTCGCCGGGCGCGTGTTCGGACCGGGCGAGGCGCAGCGCCTGCAGGCGCTCGACCCCGAGGCGCGCCGGCGGGAGTTTCTGCGCGCGTGGGTGCGCCACGAGGCGCGGTTGAAGTGCCGCGGCGCGGGGCTGTTCGCCGCGCAGGGCCAGCCGCGGGAGGGCGAGTTGGGGGAGCGCGAGCTGGGGGTGGGCGAGCTGGGGGAGCGCGAGTTGCCGGAGCGCGGCCCGCGGGAGTGCGAGCCGCAGGAGCCGCTGTGGATCGCGGAGCTCGAGGTCGCCCCGGAGATCCCCGGCGCCGTCGCGGCGGCGCAGGCGCCGCGAGAGCTGCTGTGCTGGGAGTACGCGCTGCCCGGCGGCGCGGCGGAGCCACGGCGCGGATAGAAGTCGTATGGCGTCGTCTCCTGCGCAGCGCGGTCACGGTCGCATCGGCCGGGCTGCCGAAGTGGCCGGTAGACTTGGTTTCGTGAGAGATCGCTCTCCTCGCACTTTGCTGGAGCCAGGCCACGAGGCCGAGTGGGCCGCGCTCAACCGTGAAGAGGCCGAGCAGCTGCGGGCCAGCAACATGGCGCTGACTCCGGTCCAGCGACTCGAACAGGGTCAGAAGCTCTCGCGGCAGGCGGTTTCTCTGCTGGCAGCCTCGATACGCGCCGGCCATGCCCCCAGACGAGCCTTCTGGTCCTGACCTCGACGGCGTCGTCGCCGACGCCGACGCGGTCGGGCTTGAGTGTGTGGTGATCGGTGGGTTCAGCGTGATCTACCACGGTTACGTGCGGGCCACCAAGGACAGCGACCTGCTGGTGCCAGACGGTCCCGAGGCCGACGCCGCGGTGCTGCGGTTCCTGCAGCGCATAGATGGCACGCGAATGCACGACGGCAAAACTCTTGTACACGGGACGTCGCGGACGTTCCCAATCTTCGCGTCAACAGTCGCCACGGCATCATCGACATCATGCGTGGGGGGCTTCCACCACTGGACTACGACACCGTCGCCGCGCGCGCCGAGACGGCCGAGTGGGCGGGACACAAAGTTCGGGTGGCGGCGCTGTCCAGTGTCGTCGGCTTCAAGCGTCTGGCAGGCCGACCTCAGGATCGGTTGGATCTCGCCGAGCTGGAGGCGATCTACGGGTCGCTGCCGATCGATCCGATTCCGGGTCTTGACACCTGAGCGGGCTGGGTGAGCAGGGCGATGACGCGGCAGATCGCGTTGCTGCGCGGTGTCAACGTCGGTGGTCACCGCCGGGTCGCGATGGCCGATCTGCGGGCGCTGCTGGGGAGTCGCGGGTACGGCGACGTGCGCACGCTGCTGCAGAGCGGCAACGTCGTGCTGAGCGCCGCCGCCGCGCCGCGGGAGCTGGCGTGCGAGCTCGAACGGGAGATCGCCGGCGCGCTCGGCGTGCAGACGCAGGTGATCGTGCGCACGCAGGCGGAGCTGGCCGCCGTGGTCGCGCTCGACCCGCTGCGCGAGGTGGCCGAGGACGACCGGCGCTATCAGGTGAGTTTTCTCTCGGCGGCGCCGGAGCCCGCGGTGCTCGCGGAGCTGGCCGCGGTCGATGTCGCGCCCGAGCGGTTCGTGCACGCCGGCCGGGAGATCTACGCGTGGCACCCGCACAGCATCCAGCGCTCGGCGCTGGCGAAGCTGCTGACCGACCGGCGTCTCGGCGTCACGGCGACGGCGCGCAACTGGAATACGGTGCGCAAGCTGCTGGAGTTGGCGCGCGCGGAGTGAGGGGAGGAATGTGAGCGTCAGGGTTTCGCGAGCGCGTCAGGGATGCGCGGCGTACGACGGGTACTGCTCAGCCGATGCTGCCGCGCGGCGCCACCCACACGCTCGCAAACGACAGCGAGGTGTGCTCGGCGATCGTGTCGTAGTCGCTGTCGTGGTGCAGCACGCCGAGGTTCTCGCCGGCCGCGACGGCCGCGATCAGCAGGTCGACCGGCTTCACGCGATGGGAGACGCCGGGGGTCTGTGCCAGCTGTGCCTGGGCGCGGAGTGCGTGCGCCGCCGCGGTGGCCGTCAGCGGCGCGTGGGGCAGGGCGTCCAGTTCGCTTGCCACGATCCCGAACTCCGCGCCATCGAGGACGCTGTAGAGCATCTCCAGCAGCGTCGGCGGGCAGGTCCACAGCTGCCCGGCGGTCAGCGCCGCCTCGAAGGTTTTGCGGGGAGGTCCGTCCAGGCGTCCGTCGAGCAGTCGCGCCCACACCGAGTTGTCGATCAGCAGCGCCCGGTTGTAGCCGGTCAACTGTGCGTCCAGCCGTGCTCGCGGACCTCGTACGCCGCGTCGGCGTCGAGGCCCTCGCCCGTGCGCAGCCGCTTCACCAGGTCACGGCGCAGCTCGAGCTTGCGGGCCTCCTCGTCGCGGTCGTCCTGCAGCTCGCGCAGCCGCTCGCGCGCGCCGCGGATGACGAGGTCGCCGAGGCGGATGCGCTCGCCGCGGCGGCGCAGCTGCTCGAGCGCCTCGTGTACGGGGGGCGTCTCGGTGATCGAGTGGCGGGGGTGGCGGGTCGGCACGGAGAGAGTGTAGCACCGCGGTACTGCACTTGGAGGAGGACCCTGCGACGCTTAAGCCGTCCGAGGCCGGCGCCCTTTCGAGTCTGGCAGGGCGGCGGTGGCGACACCCTCGCTCGCGGCGACGTTCAGCAGGGGACCGTCGGAGCTTGCGATGCGCCCACCCGCCGGAGCGCTCGCCACGAGCACAGCGTCGGCGAGTGAGATCGGGCAGCGGGAGCGGTGATAGTGCGCCGCGCGAATCTCACCCGCTCGCCACGCTTGAGCGGGTCCGAGGGGGAGCAGCGTCAGGTTCTTCGCCAGAAGACCCTCGATCACCGGTCGCGTTCGCTCGACATCGAGGTCATAGCGCCGCTTGAGTCGGTCTATCGCCTCGGCCAGATTGAGGGTGGTCATCGCCGCGCCGCGGTTCAGCATCTCCCGTACCTCGACGGCGGCCGGCTCGGCTCCCAGGAGCGCGATCAGCGCCGTCGCGTCGATCAGGGTCCTCGCCGAGCGCTCAGCCGCGTCAGCGGCGGGCGCGCTCATCGACATCCAGTTCCTCTTCCCGATCCAGGCGCCGCGCCTGCTCAGAGCCGAGCACGCCGATCTGCGTCGCGAACGCTCCCGCGGCGGCGGCCACGGGGTCGTCTGGAACGGGACGCAGTACGACGTGATCGCCGCGATCTTCGGCGAGGACGGTCCGGGTGCGCCAGCGCTTGCGCACCGCCGCGGGGACGGACACCTGTCCCCCTTTGGATATCGCAAGTCGCTTGGCCATGGCCATTACAAAATATCATGCTCATGCGTTACTCTCATGGATGGCGATGACCGGAGTTGCCTGTCGAGCCACGGTGTCGGCCGATCAAGAGTGCGCCGTGACCGCAAGTTCACACCCTTGGTTTTTGATGCCGCCGATCGAGCTGAGCAGGCGTGTATGTGTGCGATTAGATCACCCCGTATCCGAGCACGCCACCTCACGGCTCCTGATCGGAGGGCTCCGACATCCACTGGGAGTTCCCGACAGCGCCGAAACCCGCAGCATCCTGTATAGACTCACATACCGCATGGTTACTGGCTTTTCGATCTATCTGCCGCCGGTGGGGCGTCACGAAAAGCGTACCCGCGAGGTCCGAAAGAAGGCGGACGGTTCGAGCTCGAGCTGGGGCTCCCTGTCGAGCTCGGATCCGGTCGGTTTCGGCCCATTTCGGGGGTGATTGGGCCAACCATTGGGCCAACGAGGGGGTTCGGCAGGTACGTCACCGCGGCAAGCTTCGCGAGCCGGATCGAAAGGCCGATAGGCACATAGAGGGGTACTTGCACCTGGTACTGGCGCACGCGGTTGCGCCCGTCGATCCACACGTCGATGGGCAGGCTGCTTTGTCCGCTCATCCGCTTGAGCAGAGTGGCCTCCTGTTGCGGCTCAATTGTCAGCGCTCGTCCAGGTCTGCGTTGCAGGATCCCACTTGATCAGGTGGTGGGCGCCATCCTTGATCAGCGGGTCGATGAACGCGCGGATCTCATCGAGCAGTTGGTGCCATGATGCCGGTGGCATCCGCTGGTAAGCCATCCGTTCGAGCATCGCCGTGTACGTCTGCTGGCGGTCGGGCATGTCGGCGAGCGCGGCTGCGAGGGTCATCACCTCGTGGTTGCGGTGGGCGGCGACATCGACGATCGCCGAGTGCAGCTCGCTCGCCCTGAAGCTGTGAACGCGGCTGAGGACCCACGTGTCGGCGAAGTCGCGGTCGCGCGTGTTCAGCTCGCGGCGGCTCATCATCGTCGCGACCTTCTCGGCCAGACTCATCTCCGGCGGATAGGACGCCAGCCGGATCGTGCCGGTGCCCAACAGCTCGGGCAGCTCGATGACCGTCGAAGAGTGCGGGTCGCCGAACGAGAAGTCGAGCGTCGTCGTGATCCTCGCCGTCACCAGATGCGCGATCAGCTTCACCCGCACTCCGTGATACTCGGTGTCTTCGCGCATGACCTCCGTTCGGATGCTGTCGGTGTCGAACGCGAGCCCGTCGTCAACATCGAGCTTGGTGGCGATGATCTCGGCGACGACGGCCGCGACGACGGCCGCGTCGTTGCCGATGCCTACCGTGGAGAGATCGGCGTCCTTTGTTATCCGGCGAGCCGACATCGCGGCCATCAGCATCCCGCCCTTCAGGGTCATCTTGTCGGCGTAGTGCGACGCCGCCAGGCGGCGCAGGAACCCCTCGATGGCGTAAACGACGAGCAGGGCGTTGGTGTTGGCGCCGTAGTCTGAGCGGGCGAGTGCCTGGATCTGGCGGAAGATCCGCGTGGCGCTGTGTGTGCGTTCGACGGTGTCGTCGCTCACGCGAGGATCACTTCGAGCGCCTCCCGGATCCGGCGTTCCCCGCCGAGCTGGCGCGCGAGCGCGGTCAGTCGCAGCGGATCCGCCCCAGCTTGCCGCGTGTAGCGCGACAGCGCCGCGAGCGCCACGTCGCGCCCAACGACGTGGGGCACGCGCATCGCGTCGACGATGCACCGCGGCGCCGAATAGATCCAGAACGGCTCGCCGGCGTCGGTGTGCCGAGCAAGCCGGTCAAGGCCGAACGTCGCGGCGGCGAACCGATGCAGCCGGGTTGCCGGCATGTCGATCTTCGGCCAGTGGGCGCCGCGCGGAACGGCGAGGTCGATTCTCGCCGGCAGCTCGTCGGACAGATCCCAGTACGACAGGCCCGAACTCAGGCAGATCGTCCCGTCCGGAACCCGCGTGGCGAGCGCCGCGAACTCGGTGTTCATCGCCGGGTCGCTGTCAACTGACTGCATGACCCCGCGCGAGAGCACGACCAGATCGCCCTTGTCACGCAGCCGATAGATCTGGTGCCGCGGGATCCCGGCGTCGACGGCCTCGTGGACACGGAACGGCCGGTTGCCGAAGTGCTGCTTGATGATCGTGAGACCAGAACTCGGCACGCGACAAATCCTAACCACCTCACCGGCAGATGGTGAGCTTTTGTTGGCCGCCGCTTGGAGGACTTCCGCGAGGTGAAGCCGGTCCGGCTCAAAGACCTCCGCGTTGGTATAGAGGTAAGGGACCGCGTGCCGCGACCGCCACGGCAACAGATCAGCGGCCGGCACCTCGTGCATCGCGTCGATCGCGTGCAAGTGGGCGGCGAAGCCGCGGACGACCGACAGCCGCTGGTGGTGCCAGTTCGAGCCGGTCGCCAGCGGGCAGGTCGCCCACTGCAGCGCCAGCTCGGTGGTGATCAGGGACTGGTCGCGCTCGGCCATCCACGCGGTGAACTGGGGCAACAGCTTTCCCGCACGGGCGAGCTTGTATCCCATTGCGCGCCGAACCGCCAGATACCCGGTGAGGTGCTGCTCGAGCGAACTCACGCGCTCGCTCCGGGCCACGGCCGCGCGAGCGAACCCAACGCGCCCCTGTCGACCTTGGCATAGATCGCGGTCGAGAGCGCCTCACGGTGACGCAGGACCTGCCCGATCTCTGCCAGCGGCGCCCCGGCCCTGAGCATCGATGTCGCGGCGGTATGCCGCAGACGATGCGCATGAATCTGACCGAGCCCAGCGCGCTGACCAGCGGCGAAGACGACCTGGGTGATCCCGCCCGTGGTCAGCCGCCGCAGAGGAGCCTTGGCGCGAATAAAGACCGTCCGCTCCAAAGCGCTGTCTGGCCGTCCGTCACGCAGATAGCCGCTGATTGCCTCCCCGACATCGACAGGCAACGGCAGCCGCTCGCTGCGGCGGCCCTTGCCGACCACAACCAGCTCCCCAGCACGCCAATCAAGGTCTTCGAGCGACAGGCCGGCGACCTCGCCAGCGCGCAACCCGAGCCGCAGCAACAACGTCAAGATCGCCAGATCGCGCCGCCCGACCACCGTCTGCTGGTCGCAAGAGTCCAGCAGCGCCTGGGCCTGGCCAGGCTCAAGAAAGCGCGGCAACCCCGACAGACGCCAAGACGCCGCCGACGGGACCGCTCCAATCAGGGACTCGGCGATCAACCCCTCGACGTGCAAGAACCCCAAAAGCGACCGCAGCGCGCAGACCGTCATCTTCGCCGCCCCGCGCGACTGCCCCGGACAGCGAGCCACAACGAACGCCGTCACCCGGCCAGCGCTCAGATCCCGAAGATCCAGCCCCTCATCGTCAAGACATGCCAGGAATGGCTTGACGGCATCGACATACCCAGTGACAGTCCCTTTCGCCAGACCACGCTCGATGCTCAGGTACGCACGGAAGCGCTCGCCCAGCACCCCCGCCCGCGTCGATGGCCGAAAAGGCGAGGCCGCCGGCACCACCCCGAGACCCCGCAGGTAGGCAAGCAACGGAGCCACCGCCCGCGTTGTCACATAGTCCCGGTGACCAGCCGCACGGTGCGCCTCCAAGAACCGCTCAACGACATCGTCGCTCAACCCACCAGCCACGAGGCCTTCGGCCTGCATCCAACCGCTGACGCGAGCCATCAGCCGCACCTGGAGCGTCGCGCCAACCGGCGAGTACCCCAGACACTCAAGCTCGCCCACGAACCCCGCCCCAAACTCCTGTAGCGGCCCGAACAGCCGCGCCCTTGACGGATTCTTCATCAGTGCTCTCCCTTCCGAGAATGGAAAAGCACAGCCTCCCCCGCCTGTCAGATTATGCCGACCTCAACACCCCCGAACCCACGCGATTGCAGCCCCTTCGCGGCCACCTCGGCATAACCCGGACCTCGGCATAGTGGACGTTATGCCGACCTCGGCATAAACGCCATCTGATTCGCTCCAGCTTGCGCTACGTGCCGCGCCGTGAGCGCGAGCAAGTCGCCCGAGACCTGAAGCCGATCTACACCGCTGTGGACGCCGACCACGCGCACGCCGAGCTCGAGGCCTTCGACGAGAAGTGGGGCGAGCGGCTCCCCGTCATCACCCAGGCGTGGCTGAACGCGTGGGAGCACGTGACCCCGTTCCTCGCGTTCCCACCCCAGGTGCGTCGCGTCATCTACACCACGAACGCGATCGAGGCGCTCAACCGCCAGCTACGCAAAGCGATCAAGACGAAGGGCAGCTTCCCCAACGAGGACGCCGCCCGCAAGCTCGTCTACCTCGCCCTGCAGAACGCCGTCCCGCAATGGACACCAACCCGGAACTGGACCACAGCGCTACTCGCGTTCAAGATTCACTTCGGCGACCGCGTCCCCGATACTACAAACTGACCGTCACTGGTTGACACCCACAAAGCCACAGCTACAATTAACCAAGAACCCCGCTTACACAGTTAATCTGACGCCCTCACCCCGAGCGGCTGAGTCACTGCCGACCGTCTGCCTGGGACCTGACGGTGCATGCATAGAGCGTCCAGGGAAGTTGGATCACTCGTCGGTCGTCGATACTCCTGCCTCAGATGAAGAAGGCGATGATGGTTCGGGATGCTCCGCGTCGATCGTGCAGGCTGCCCACTCTCCCACGGCGACTACGGTCGCCAGCGCATCGGTGCGATCGAGTGGGTTCGCGTCGAAGGGGTCGGCATAGCGGTACTCGACGGCCCACGGCGTCAGCGCGACGGCTGCTCGCAGCTCTGATGTGAGCGGGAGCCCTGAATCCTCGATCAGGCTGCACAGGTAGTCGATGTCGTGGCTGCGCTCAAACGGCACGCCGCGTGCAGTTAGGACCGCCTTGAATGCCTTCTCGATCGCTTGCTGCGCAAGGAAGCCAGCGACATGGTCGGGCACATCAGAGTTGCCTGCGAGCGCGCGCAGTCCAGCCTCGTCGCCCCTCGCCTTGGCGAGCAACGCGCTGGCTACGTCGTGTTGGTCACGCTTCGACAAGCACCCTGCCCTCAGAAAGCGCGGCGCTGAGGGCCGTGCCCGGCGCCTCGCCCCACTCCTGGACCTGGGCCTCGCTGTAGACGAGCACGTCAATCGGTCTGCGCAGATCGTGCAGCGCGCTTCGCAGACGCACCATCTCGGCGTGTCGGTCGGATACGTGGGGCTCGATGACCAGGAAGTCAAGGTCGCTGCCAGAGTGCGCGTCGTTGCGCGCATACGAGCCGAACAAGATCACGCGCACCGGTGAGCCCGCGGCCTCGGCCAACGTGCGGGCGGCGCGCTCGATGTCAGCGTCTGCGTCCACGGCCGCCACGCTAGCGGATGGGACCGACGGGATCGAGGTGTTCCGTCGTTGCCCCCGCGGAGATACGGCGGAGCGCGCCCACGACCGTCGTTTGTACGCTCAGCGGGAGACAGACATTGCGCACATGCCTGCGGCAAGGCACGATCTCCCCACCCATCGCGATCGATCCACGTGATCTCCTGCCCCAGCCGCCCAGGCCGCGGCCGGCCCTGCGAATCGGTCAGCCTCCGGGCGCCCAGCAACACACTTCCTTGGTCGGGGCGCTCGATCCCCGCCGCGATCTTCAGCAGCGTCGTCTTGCCGCCCAGCCGTGACCCGATAACGGCGACGATCTGTCCTGCCTCAACGTCAAACGAGACGTCCGTGAGCACTTCGACCCACTCCGCGCCGCGCGAGTAACCCTTCGACACCGCCTCAAGCGAAAGCAACGCATCCGTCACGACGCACGCAGTGTAGAGCGGCGGCCGAAGCGACGGCGCGAAGGCGAAACTGGCCCGCCGGCCAAGGCAAGACTGCGAATGCGGCCACAGGCGAGGCGACTACGGTGTACCAGCCCCGTGGTACACTGCGCCCGATGCCCCCCACCAAGCCCCGCATCCAAGTCACGCTCGACGCCGAGCTGGCCGCCGCCGTGGCAGAGTTCGGCGGCGTCCAGCCGCGATCGCGCGCCGTGCGCAACCTTGCGCTGCGCGGCGCAGAGGCGATCCGTTCGGAGCGGGCCGGCGGGCGCGACGCGCTTGAGCATCTGCGGCGAATCGCGGCCGGCGACGACGACGGCTACGACTTCGCCGTCTCAGAGCAGCTTCATGCCTCCCGCTGAGCCCTATGGCTCCGGCGGACTGCTCGTATTCGACACTTCGGCCTGGAACCGTCAGCGAGACCCCGTCGTGCTTCACCGCTGGCTCAACACTGCGGAATCGAACCTGCTCGCAGTATGTCCCGTGGTCGCACTCGAGTTGCTCGCGAGCGCTCGTAATGACGAGAAGTTCGCCGAACTCGATCGAACCCTGACCGCCCTGCCCGCAGCTCCGGTGACGCGCAGCGCCGGCGCGGCGGCCATCGGCGCCTCACGTGACCTGCAGGGCGAGCGGCGCTTACCAGCAGCCGACTACCTGATCGCCGCGGCAGCCGCCGGGCGCGGCGCGGGAGTACTGCACTACGATCATCACTTCGACTCTCTTTGCCGAGTGCTCGGGATTGAAAGCGTGTGGATCGCAAAGCCAGGGTCGATCGCCTGACCCTCGTAGCGTGCCAGGGCGAAGCCCAAGGGCGCCGATCCCCGGCTCAAGGCCTGGTGACTATGACCTTGACGATCTGCTGACCGACGTTGGAGACGTGGTTGGTGTTGTCGTTGGTCCGGAGCCAGATAGAACCTGTCGTCTGGGGCGTGTAGTTCCTCAGCGTGTCGCCCGCCCCGAAGAACCCTGGATCCGTCGTCCCGCCTCGACACCCTTCGGGGACATTGACCGGTGAGCCGCCGACGAAACCGATCAGTGACTCGACTGGAGCATTTTCATCGATCTTCCAGCAATTCTGGTAGACGGACGGGCCGAGGCCGTTTGCGTCGGAGAACGGAAAGAACCGGGGGTTGCCGCTCCACCTGCCGTCGGTGCGCGTGTCGGTCCACAGGCGCTGCCCGGCGGTTATAGACAAACCCGTTGGCACCCAAGGCGCGGTCACTTTCACCGTCACGATCTTCTGGCCGACGATCGTCTGGCCGGCAGAGCCGATCGCGGCCAAGGTGCCCGGATCTCTCCATGTGGCTGCTGGAGCTGGCACCGTCACCGGAGTCGGTCTGCTCGGTCTCGTCACCCCCAGCCGCGCCCTGAGTCCCGGCGAGAGCTTTTCTGCGGTGATCGCTCCGTCGCGGATCTTTGCGGCGGTGACGGCGCCGGCCTGGATTTGTCCACTCCCGACGCTGTTGCGCGGCAGCCCCGTTGCTGCGTAGGAGACACCGCCGAGCGCCACGAACAGTGCGATGAGCCCCATGTGGTGACGCCGGACGTAGGCCAACACGGCACGCAGCCTAACAGGCGTCGATCGTTTCGGACGCCGAACTTACCTGCCCAGCAGCCCCAGCAGCTCCTCGCGCCCCGGACCTGGCAGCGACACGCGCTCGTGCTCGCCCGCCAGCTCGAGGATCCGCTCGGGCACACCGGCTCGCACGAAGGCCTCGCTCAGCGGGGTGAAGCAGCCGCGGGACTCCAGGAAGGATCTGAAGAGATCGGGGTCGTGCATCATCGCCGTGAGCAGCGCCCCCCGCAGGGCCGACGATGGATCGCCTGGCTGCGGGAGCTCGAGCCCGTTGCGCAGCGCATCGATTTCGCGTAGACGGTGGCGATCCTCTTCGACGGTCTCCCGATACCAGGGAGTCAGCTTCGCCTCGGTGGTGGCATCCCACGCCAGCGCGAACTCCAACGGATCGTCGAGGTGGGAGCTGACGACCTCCCGCAGGCACTTCGCGTGCAGCAGCCCGAGCGAGATCCCGCGACCGAGCGAGGGGTTCGTGCACGACCAGGCGTCGCCCAGCAGCGCGATGCCGGTGAGCAGGGGTCGCCCATCGCGCAGCGGACGGCGGTAGCGGTCGATCACACCGCCCATCGCCATGAGGTCGCTGATCGGCTCGCCCTCAAGCCAGTGGGCGTGCAGCGGGCACGCGCCGACAACAGCGCTCCACGCGTCGGGGTCGCGCATCCGCTTCAGCGGCTGGTCCCCGCTGGAGACGTACACGGTCACCGACCACGTGCCGTTATCCGAAGGGAGGGTCAGGATCGAGAAGGTCCCCAGCGGCGCCAGCAGAGGGCCGAAGGGCTGCGGCGTCGTACCGTCCGCCGAGCGGAAGAAGCGGCCGTAGTAGATGAACCCGGAATCCTCGGACTCCTCGTGCAGAGGCCCGATGTTCGCATCACGACACCAGCGCGGCAGCTGCGATGCCCGGCCCATCGCGTCCACCACGAGGTCGGCCTGCAGCGTCTCGCCCGAGTGCAGGCGCACGCCTGTCACGTGCGGCGTCCCATTGCCGGCCCGCATGGTCAGCTCTTTCACAGCCGCGTCTCGGCGCACCTCCACGCCGGGCTCGCCCTCCGCCGCCGCTCCCAGGACCCGCTCGAAGACCGGGCGGCGAGCGGTGTACGTCACGAAACGCTCATCACCGGCCCGCGGGCCGGCCTCGGCCAGATTGGGGGGCATCAGCTCGAGCACATCCAGGCGCACGGCACCCGCCGAGACGAGCGCGGCAAAGACGTCGGGGAGCTCCTGCTCGAGCACCACGCGACCCGCGGGCTGCAGGAAGTGGGCCATGCGGAACTGCGTCACGCCACTGCGTGACCAATTCTCCCACGCCTCCTCGACGGACTCGGGCACGGGATCCGCGTCACGCTCGAGCACCGTGACCTCATGCCCGTCACGCGCCAGCAGCAACCCGGATGCCAACCCGCACACGCCGCCACCCAACACCACGATCCTGGCCATGTGCCGCTCAGCCCCCCACCGCGCCGGCGCCCCTACCGTGCTCACGGGCGCCACCACACAGCTCAAGACGACAGAAGCTCATGCGGGCAGAAAATCTATCAGCAGCCGGTTCACCGCATCCGGCGCCTCGAGCTGCATCCAGTGCCCCGGGCCGTCGAGTCGCTCGTAGCGCCACGGGCCGGCGACGTTCCCGGCCGATCTGGTCATCTGGCCCTCGGTGAGCGCGAAATCCCCTGAGCTCCACACGCCCATGGTTGGGGCCTGGATCGGTGGCGGCTGCAAGCCGGATGGCAGAAAGCGCTCGGGGCGGAGATTCGCCCGGTAGTAGTTCAGACCGGGTGTCAGTGAGTCGTTTGCCTCCAGTTCAGCGATCGCCGCAGCCGTGTCGGGGTGCCGGCCCCAAGCACGGAAGTTGGCCCAGTCCTCGGCGGACAGCCACCGCTCGGCGACACCGGCGAACTGGAACAGGAGCATGTACCACGACTTTTCGTACTGCTCGAAGCCCTCCGCGAAGAACGTCGCGGGATGCCCGACCGACATCGCGACGAGATGGTCTACGCGATCGGCCGCCATGAGCGCGCTCGCCCACGCCACGCCGGCCCCCCAGTCGTGGCCCACCACGTGGGCCCGATCGGCGCCCACCGCATCGATCACAGCCAGCACGTCACCGACAAGCAGGTCCATCGTGTAGGCGGCCACATCCGGCGGCTTGTCCGAGCGGCCGTAGCCACGCAGATCGGGGACGATGACCTTGAACCCCGCCTCAGCCAGCGCCGGCACCTGATTGCGCCACAGCCGCCCCGAGTCCGGGAACCCGTGCAGCAGAACCAGCGGGCGACCCTCACCGGTCACCTCGTACTCGATACCCACACCACCAACGTCAACGCGCACGGTGACGACACCCTACCGCTCGGCGTACGTGCGCGAGGACGCCGGGAGGGTCGTGTGGCTGCGCATCATGTGCTCCGGCCCGCGGCGGACGAACGCCGACGCCTGACAGGTAAGGTCCCCCTATGAGCCGCACCGGCCGCACCGCCCCGCCGTTCGACGTCAACGGCCGCACCGTGTTCGTCACCGGCGCCGCGCGCGGCATCGGCGCCGCCACCGCCGAGCGCTTGCACGCCAAGGGCGCCAACGTCGCCCTTGTCGGCCTGGAGCCCGAGCGCCTGGAGGAGCTCGCCGCGCGCCTCGGCGACCGCGCCGCCGCATTCGAGGCAGACGTGACCGACTACGACGCGCTGGAGCGCGCGGTGCGCGGCACGGTCGCGCGCTTCGGCGCGCTCGACGTCGCGATCGCCAACGCCGGGCTCGCGTTCAGCGGCGCGCTCGCCACCGCCCCGATCGAGCAGGTCGAGCGCACGCTTGCCGTCAACTTCCTCGGCGTGTGGCGCACCGACCGGGCGGTGATCGGACACATCACCGAGCGCAGGGGCTACCTCCTGAACATCGCCTCGATGGCGGCCGTCACCCGGGCTCCCCTGATGGGCGCCTACACGGCGAGCAAGGCGGGCGTCGAGGGGCTGACCGACGCGTTGCGCATGGAGACCCACCCGAGCGGCGCCCGTGTCGGGTGCGCGTACTTCGGCTTCATCGACACGGACCTCGTGCGCGCCGGCTTCGCCGAGGCGCCGACGAGCAGGATGAACCAGCTGCTGCCGTCGTTCATACGCGATCCGGCGCCGCTGTCCAAGGCGGTCGACGCGATCGAGCGGGGGGTGCGCGAGCGCGCCGCGCGCGTGTGGGCGCCGCGCTGGGTCGGTCCGATGCTGCCGCTGCGCGGGCTGTTGCAGCCGCTCACCGAACGGCGCGTCGCGCAGGGCGACGAGCAGCTCGCGGAAACCCTACGGATCGTAGATCCCGCCTCGGGGGAAACCACCCCCGAAGACGCGCTGCTCGGCGTCGCGGCGAAGGCGCTCTGAGCTACTCCGCCTGCGAGAACTCGAAGATCGCGACGAGCAGCATCGCCAGGCCGAGCAGCGCGACGACGGCCGCCTCCAGCAGCGAGGGCACGCGCCACCCCCACCACGTCACCCCGGGGTCGAGCGCGTGGCGCGCCACGGCGGAGATGTCGAGGTGGGAGAAGATCAGGCGCCGCATCGGGTCGACGGCGTACGTGAGCGGGTCGAGCCGGTTGAGGATCGCCAGCCACGGCGGCAGGTCCGAGACGGGGAACAGCGCGCCGGAGATGAAGAACATCGGCAGGATCACCATCTGCGTGAGGGCCATGAAGGACTGCATCTGCGACACGCGCGCGGCGGCCATGACCCCGAAGGCGGTGATGCTGAAGGCGAGCAGCAGCTGCAGGGCGAAGACCGTGAGCACGAGCCCGAGCGTGTACGGGACGCCGACGAGCGGTCCGATCGCGATCACGATGGCGCCCTCGAAGGCCGCCACAGTGGTCCCGCCGAGGCACTTGCCGAGCACCAGCGAGGAGCGCCGCACGGGCGCCACCATCATCTCGCGCAGAAAGCCGAACTCGCGGTCCCAGACGATCGAGGCGGCGGAGAACATGGCGATGAACATCACGGCCATGCACAGCACGCCGGGATACACGAACGTGCGGAAGTTGACGCCGTGCGTGCCCGGCGAGGCCAGGCGCGAGAGCCCCGTGCCGAGCACGAACAGGAACAGGAACGGCTGCACGAGCGCGGTGATCAGGCGCAGGCGATCGCGCGAGAAGCGGATCAGCTCGCGCCGCCAGACGACGGCGATGGCCCGCAGCTCGCTGTGCACGGTGCGCGTCGGAACCCGCACGCGGGCCACGCCCTGCGGCGTACGGGCGGCCAGCTGCCCATCGCTCGCCTGCTCGCCGGCCGGCCGCCGAGCGCTCGCCGGGCCGGGCCGTGAGGGAGCCCTCGCCATCAGCGCCCCATCATGCGCGCGACGTGGCGCAGGTGGTCGGTGCCCGGGCTCTGCTCGGCGTCGCGGATCGTGCTGCCCGTGTAGGACATGAAGACGTCGTCGAGCGAGGGCCGCGAGATGCTGACCGAGCGGATCGGGGGGTGGGCGGGATCCCATTCAGCGAACAGCCGCGGCACGAACTCCTCGCCGAGCGCGACGCCGAACGTGACGAGTTCCTCGGACACGGCGGCCTCGATCCCGAAGCGCTCGCGCAGCACCTCGATCGCGGCCGCGTCGTCCCCGGTGTGGATCTGCACGCGGTCCTTGCCGACGCTCTCCTTCAGCGCCTCGGGCGTGTCCAGCACGATGATCTTCCCCTGGTCGATGATCGCGATGCGCTCGCAGTACTCGGCCTCCTCCATGTAGTGCGTAGTCAGGAAGATCGTGATGTCCTCCGCCCGGCCGAGCTCTGAGATGTAGCTCCAGATCGAGCTGCGCGTCTGCGGGTCGAGGCCGATCGTCGGCTCGTCGAGGAACAGCACGCGCGGGGAGTGCAGCAGGCCGCGCGCGATCTCCAGCCGCCGCTTCATGCCGCCGGAGAACGTGTTGACAAGGCTGCGCCGGCGCTCCCACAGGCCGACCATCTCCATCACCTGGCGCATCCGCGGGACGATGCTCTGGCGCGGCATCCCGTACAGCTCGGCGTGCAGGCGCAGGTTCTGCTCGGCCGTCAGATAGCCGTCGAGCGTCGTGTCCTGGAAGACGAGGCCGATGTTGCGCCGCACCGCGTCACGTTCGCGTACGACGTCGTGGCCGGCGACGGTGGCCGACCCGGACGTCGGGCGCACGAGCGTGCACAGCATGTTGATCGTCGTCGACTTGCCGGCGCCGTTGGGGCCGAGGAAGCCGAACGTTTCGCCGCCGCGCACCTGGAAGTCGATGCCGCGCACCGCCTGCAGCTCGCCGTAGCGCTTGCCCAGGCCCTCGACGGAGATCGCCGTCTCGGTCAGTGCGGGGGGCTCGACGGCGACGGTGGCGGACACTCCCCGCCACGATAGCGGCGCGCTCAGTGGCGGAAGTGGCGCACGCCCGTGGCGACCATCGCCACGCCGGCAGCCTCCGCGGCGGCCACGACCTCCGCGTCGCGCACCGAGCCGCCGGGCTGCACGATCGCCGCGACGCCCGCGTCGACCGCCAGCTGCGGGCCGTCCGCGAACGGGAAGTACGCATCGGAGGCGAGCACGGAGCCCGCGAGCAGCTGCGGCTGTGCCGCCTGCGCCTTCTCGACGGCGATGCGCACCGCGTCGACACGGCTCATCTGGCCCGCGCCGATGCCGATCGTGGCGCGCTCGCGCGCGATCACGATCGCGTTGGAGCGCACGTGGCGGCACACCCGCCACGCGAACAGCAGGTCCTCCCACTGCGGCTCGCTCGGCGCCTGCGCCGTCATCGCGCGCATCTGCTCGCGCCCCTCGGGGACGGCGTCGCGCGTCTGCACGAGCTGGCCGCCGAGCACGGACTTGCCTTCGACCTGGCTGGCCGAAACGGGGAGTCGAGCCGCGGGCGAGTACTCCCCGGCTTCGATCGGCGCCGGCCACTGCGCCAGCTCCAGCAGGCGCACGTTCTTCTTCTGCGTCAGCACCTCCAGCGCGTCGGCGTCGAAGCCGGGGGCGAGCAGCACCTCGATGAACTGCTCGGACAGCGCCTGCGCGAAGTCGCGATCGACGCGGCGGTTGAGCGCGATCACGCCGCCGAACGCGCTCTGCGGGTCGCACGCGAAGGCGCGTTCGTACGCCGCCTGCCCGCTCTGCGCGAGCGCGGCGCCGCACGGGTTGTTGTGCTTGACGATCGCGCACGCGGGAGCCTCGAACTCCTCGACCAGCTCCCGCGCGGAGCTGAGGTCGAGCAGGTTGTTGAACGACAGCTCCTTGCCGTGCAGCTGGCGCACGCCCGCGAGCAGGTGCGTCGGCGAGCCCACGCGCGCGTAGTACGCGGCCTGCTGGTGCGGGTTCTCGCCGTAGCGCAGATCCGTCACCTTCTCGTACGCGTCGCGCCAGTGGGCGGGGAACGTCCCCTCGTGCGTGCGCAGCGAGAACCACGTGGAGATCGCCGCGTCGTAGCGGGCGGTGCACGCGAACGCGCTCGCGGCGAGGTGCTCGCGCGTCGTCGGCGACAGGCGCCCGTCCGACTCGCGCAGCTCCCCGAGCACGCGCTCGTAGTCGGCGGGGTCCACGACGACGGCGGCGAACGTGTGGTTCTTTGCCGCCGCGCGGATCATCGTCGGACCGCCGATGTCGATGTTCTCGATCACCTCCGCGGGGCTCGCGTCGGCGCGCGCGACCGTCGCCTCGAACGGGTACAGGTTCACGCACACGAGGTCCACGGGCTCGATCCCGTGCTCCGCCGCGGCGCGCAGGTGCTGCTCGTCGTCGCGGCGCGCGAGCAGGCCGGCGTAGAGGCGCGGGTGCAGCGTCTTGACGCGGCCGTCCATGATCTCCGGGAAGCCGGTGAAGTCCTCGATCGAGCGCACAGGCAGGCCCGCATCCGCGAGCGCGCGCGCCGTGCCGCCGGTCGAGACCAGCTCCACGCCGAGCTCGACCAGACCCCGCGCGAACTCGACGATCCCCGTCTTCTCCGATACGGACAGCAGCGCCCGGCGCACGTGCACCGTGCCGGGCTCCGCGCGCTCGATCCCCGTGGCAGTCATCGCGCCGAGAGCCTACCCGTCGAGAACGATCCGCCGCGGGTTCTCAGGGTCAAGCCGCAGAGCGCCGCGTGCGAAGAGCCTGACCGCCTGCGGCAGCAGCGCGTGCTCGAGCGGCCGCAGCGCCGCCAGCACCTCGCCCGGCTCGCGCGCACGCGGCAGCTCGATCGCCTGCTGGGCGATCACCGGTCCGCTGTCCACGCCCGCGTCCACGAAGTGCACGGTGACCCCGAACACCTTGACCCCGTACGCGAGCGCCTGCTCGATCGCTTCCAGCCCCGGAAAGGCCGGCAGCAGCGAGGGGTGCACGTTGATCACGCCACCGGGGAAGCGCTCCAGGAACCCCGTGCTCAGCAGCTCCATGTAGCCCGCGAGCACCACCAGACGCGCGCCGCGCTGCGCCAGCCATGCCGCCATCGCCGCGTCGCGTGCGCCGCGATCGCCGTACTCCGCGCGCGGGAAGACGGCCGTCGGCACGCCGCACGCCCGCGCGCGCGCCAGCGCCGGCGCGTCGGCGAGGTTCGACGCCACCGCCACCACCTCGGCCTCGCGCCCGTGCACCGTGTCCAGCAGCGCCTGCAGGTTCGTGCCCGCGCCGGAGGCGAGCACGGCTGTCGGCAGGCGGTCAGTCACGCCGGGACCTTATCCGCCGAGGCCTCAAGCCCGGACCGGCGATGCGGACGACGCCGCGTCCTCCACGCGCTCAAGCCCGCACGAGGGGCAGCGCCGGCCCCTCCAGCGCGTACTTGCCGTCCCCCGTGCCGGCCAGCGGGTACTCGCCGGAGAAGCACGCGTCGCAGTGCGTGGCGCGCGTCGCGCCGCCGCCGACCGCCTCGTACACGCCCGCGAGCGAGAGGTAGTGCAGGGAGTCACAGCCGAGCTCCGCCGCCACCTCCTGCGTCGTGCGCCCGTGCGCGATCATCTCCTCGCGCGTGGACATGTCGATGCCGTAGTGGCACGGGTGCTTGATCGGCGGCGCGGAGATACGCAGATGCACCTCGCGCGCGCCGGCGTCGCGCAGCATCTGCACGATCTGGCGGGTCGTGTTGCCGCGCACGATCGAGTCGTCGACGACGATCAGACGCTTGCCTTCGATCACCTCCGGCAGCGGGTTGAACTTCAGGCGCAGGCCGTGCTTGCGCAGCTCCTGGCCCGGCTGGATGAACGTGCGCGCGACGTACCGGTTCTTGACGAAGCCGTCGTCCTGGGGCAGGCCGGCGGCGCGCGCCAGGCCGCGCGCGGCGGGATTGCCCGAGTCCGGCACGGCGATCACGAGGTCCGCGTCGACCGGCGCCTCGCGCCACAGGATCTCGCCCATGCGCCCGCGCGCTACCTGCAGCACCTGGCCGTGCATACGCGAGTCCGGGCGGGCGAAGTAGATGTACTCGAACACGCAGAACGCGCGGCGCCGATCGGGGTCCACCAGCCGGCTCTGCACGCCCTCCTCGCTGAGCGTCACGACCTCGCCCGGCTGCACGTCGCGCAGGAACTTCGCGCCGATGATGTCGAAGGCGCACGACTCGCTGGCGACGCAGTGGCGCACGGGCTCGCCCGGCTCGGTCGGCTCCAGCACGCCGAGGGCGAGCGGGCGCAGGCCGTGCGGGTCGCGGAAGGCGACGACGCGGTCGCGTGTCATCACGACGATCGAGAAGGCGCCCTGCAGGTGCGGCAGCACGTCTGCGATCGCGTCCTCGACGCGCTCCGCCGGGTGCGTCGCGATCAGCGCCGCGACGATCTCCGAGTCGGAGGTGGAGCTGAACGTCACGCCCCGCTCGGACAGCTCGTTGTGCAGCTCGACGGCGTTGATCAGGTTGCCGTTGTGGGCAAGCGCCAGCTCGCGGTGCGAGCCGTGCGTGCCCTCCGAGCGCTGCACGGGCTGGGAGTTCTCCCAGGCGTTGGAGCCCGTCGTGGAGTAGCGCACGTGCCCGATCGCCAGCTCCCCGGCGAGCGTGCGCAGGTCGTTCTCCGTGAACACCTGGTTGACGAGCCCCAGCTCGCGCCGCGTGATGATGTGCCCGCCGACGTCGGCCGCGGCGATCCCCGCCGACTCCTGGCCGCGGTGCTGCAGCGCGTACAGCGCGAAGTACGACAGGCGCGACACCTCGTGGCCCGGTGCGTATATGCCAAACACACCGCACTCGTCGCGCGGCCCATCTCGATCCTCTGCGCACATCGGCACAGGCCTCACCCCCACAAGCTAGCAGTCGTGCTCATCAGAACAGCTTGGACAGCCGCAGGGGCCGGCGGGGGACAACCCCCGGCCGCGGCCATCCGGCGCTCATGCGAACAGCTCCCCCAGCGCGCCGTGGGCGTCGGCCAGCTCTACGAGCGCGCACTCCACGGGCCGCCCCGCCACCGCGATGCTCAAGGTCTGACCCCCCACGGTCCCGATCACGCGCACCGGCGTGCGTCTGCCCAGCGCGCGCACCCCGACCGCCGTTCCGCTGACGATGAAACCGCCCGGACCCTCGCCGAACAGGGCCCTCTCCACAGCAAGCCCCGCCTCCACCTCCGGCGCCGTCTCGCCACCCAGCCCCGCCCCGACGCCGTCCAGCGAAAGCGCAACCCGCGCCCCCAGCCCGCCCGCCAGGCAGCACTCCGCCAGCGCCACCGCGAGGCCACCCTCGGCGATGTCGTGCGCGCTGGCCAGGCCGCCGACGCGCACCGCGCCGCAGACGGCGAAGTGCGCCGCGCGCACCGCCGCCACGTCCACGGCCGGCAGGCCGTCCGGCAGCGCCTGCCCGCGCAGCTTCGCCAGCTCGCTCGCCGCCAGCGACGGCGCGAACGGGCCGACGAGCGCGATCGTGTCTCCCTCACGGGCGAATCCGAGCCGTCCCGCGCGCGCCGCGTGCGGCAGGCGCCCCACCATGCCGATCACCGGCGTCGGATAGATCGGGCCGCTGCCCGCGCCCTCGTTGTACAGCGACACGTTGCCGCCGACGATCGGCGCCTGCAGCGCGCGGCACGCGTCGCCGAGGCCGCGCACGGCCTCGCTCAGCTGCCACGCGATGTGCGGCTTCTCCGGGTTGCCGAAGTTGAGGTTGTTGGTCGTGCCCAGCGGCTCCGCGCCCACGCACGCCAGGTTCGCCGCGCACTCCAGCACCGCCGCGACCGCGCCCGTGTAGGGGTCGGCCGCCACGCGCCGGCCGTTGCAGTCGATCGAGACCGCCAGCGCCGAGCCGTCGGGCAGCGCCAGCACGGCAGCGTCGGCCTGCTCGGGGCGGCGCACCGTGCGGGACTGCACGATCGCGTCGTACTGCTCGAACAGCGGCCGGCGGGAGGCGATGTTCGGGCACGCCAGCAGCGCGAGCAGCGCCTCGCTCGGGGAAGCGTCGGCCGCCAGCGTCGCCGGCGGCGGGGCGTAGATCGGCTCGACCGGCCGCGCCGGCGCGAGGTCATACAGCGGGCAGTCGTCCACGAGCGCGCGCACCGGCATGTCCCCCACCAGCCGTGCCCCCGCGAATACCCGCACGCGCCCCGAGTCCGTGACCGCGCCGATCGCCGCGGCGCCCACCTCCCACTTCTCGCACAGCGCCAGCACCGCGGCCACGTTGGCCGGCGCCACGACGCACAGCATCCGCTCCTGGGACTCCGAAACCATGATCTCAAACGGCTCCATGTCCGCCTCGCGCAGCGGCACGGCGCCCACGTCGATGTCGATCCCCACCTCGCCCTTGGAGGCCATCTCCGCCGCGGAGGACGTCAGTCCCGCCGCGCCGAGGTCCTGCAGCGCGACGAGCAGCCCCCGCTCGAGCAGCTCCAGCGAGCACTCCATCAGCTTCTTCTCCTCGAACGGATCGCCCACCTGCACCGTGGGGCGCTTGTCCTGCCCGTCCCCCAGCTCCGCCGAGGCCAGCACCGACGCGCCGCCGATCCCGTCGCGCCCGGTCGAGGCGCCGAACAGCACGAGCGCGTTGCCGACGCCGGCGGCGGCGCTGCGCACCAGCCGCTCGCGCCGCGCCAGCCCCAGCGCCATCGCGTTGACGAGGCAGTTCTGCTCGTACGGCCCCTCGAAGTAGACCTCGCCGCCGACGGTCGGCACGCCGATCGAGTTGCCGTAGTGCGCGATGCCGCGCACCGCGCCGTCCAGCAGGTAGCGCACGCGCGCCGCGGGGTCCGGCGGGCGTGGCGAGACGGAGGCGCCTTGAGATGGGGAGGAGGATGGGCCGCGCCGTGGGGTACCGCCGGCCGACGGCTCGCCGAAGCGCAGCGAGTCCAGGACTGCGATCGGACGCGCGCCGATCGCGAAGATGTCGCGCAGGATGCCGCCGACGCCCGTCGCCGCGCCCTGGAAGGGCTCCACCGCGCTCGGGTGGTTGTGGGACTCGACCTTGAACGCACACACGAGGCCGTCGCCGACGTCGACGGCGCCCGCGTTCTCGCCCGGTCCCATCACGACGTGGCGGCCTTCGGTCGGCAGCGTGCGCAGCAGCTTCTTGGAGTGCTTGTACGCGCAGTGCTCGCTCCACAGCAGCGAGTACATCGCCAGCTCGACCTCGTTCGGCGCGCGCCCCTGCTTCTCGCACACGAGCGCGTACTCCGTGCGCGTCAGCCCCAGCGTCAGCGCATCCTCGACCGTTGGCAGCGTCGCGCTAGACACGCGCGCCCTCCACCGCCAGGCGCATCGACTCGAAGATGCACAGGCCGTCGGTCGATCCGGTCAGCTCATCGACCGCGTGCTCGGGGTGGGGCATCAGGCCGAACACGTTGCCCGCCGCGTTGCACACGCCCGCGATGTCGTGCAGCGAGCCGTTGAAGTTCTCGCCCGGGGTGTAGCGCAGCACCACCTGCCCGCGCTCCTCGATCTCGCGCAGCGTCGGCTCATCCGCGTAGTAGCGGCCCCACGAGTGCTTGGCGGGGATGCTCAAGGGGATGCCGGCTTCGCACGCGCGCGTGAAGTCCGTGTCCGGGTTGACGACCTCCAGGCACACCTGACGGAACGTGAAGCGCAGGTTGGCGTTGGGCAGCAGCGCCCCCGGCAGCAGGCGCGCCTCGCACAGCACCTGAAAGCCGTTGCAGATCCCGAGCACCAGGCCGCCGGCGTGCGCGAACTCGATCACCGACTCCATCACCGGCGAGAAGCGCGCGATCGCCCCCGCGCGCAGGTAGTCCCCATAGGAGAACCCGCCCGGCACGACGATCGCGTCGGCGCCCTTGAGGTCGCGCTCGCCGTGCCACAGGATCTCCGCGTCCGCCACGCGCCGCGCGGCCAGCAGCGCATCGACCTCATCGCAGGACCCCGGAAATCGAAGGACGCCGAACTTCACCGCGAGCCGGGCGCGGCGCCGTCGAGCAGCTGCACCTCGTAGTCCTCGACGAGCGGGTTCGCGAGCAGCTTTTCGCACATCTCCTGAAGGCGCCCCGGGTCCTCCACGTCCAGCTCGATCAGGCGCCCGACGTGCACGTTCGCCACGCCGTCGAAACCAAGTGCCGGCAGCGCCCGCGCGACCGCCACGCCCTGCGGGTCGAGGATGCCCGCCTTCGGGCGGATCAACACGCGCGCTCTCATCGGCACCGGGCACCCCGCGCGGGCCGCGGGCCCGCTACCGCACCCACCCGCGCGCCCGCCGGCCTCGCTCGCATCACGCGCCCGAGCCCGTGCGATCCAGCCACGCCTGAAACGGCTCGCCCACGATGCGCTCGTACGCCTCGACGTAGCGCGCGCGGGTGCCGGCCACGACGTCCACCGGGATCTCCGGCGCCGGCGGCTTCTTGTCCCAGCCGCTGCCGGACGCCCAGTCGCGCACGTACTGCTTGTCGAAGCTCGGCTGCCCGCGGCCGACCTCGAAACCGTCCGCCGGCCAGTAGCGCGAGGAGTCCGGCGTCAGCACCTCGTCGCCGACGACGAGCTGGTCCTCACCGTCGAGGCCGAACTCGAACTTTGTGTCGGCGAGGATCACACCGCTGGAGCGGGCGTGCTCCGCCGCGAACTCGTACAGCCCGATCGACACGTCGCGCACCTTTTCCATCAGCGCCCGGTCGCCGACCAGCTCGGCGGCGCGCTCGAAGTCGATCGCCTCGTCGTGACCGACGTCCGCCTTCGTGCTCGGCGTGAAGATCGGCCGCGGCAGCCGCTCGGACTCGCGCAGGCCGGCGGGCAGCGCGATCCCCGAAACCGAGCCCGTCGCCTGGTAGTCCTTCCAGCCCGACCCGGTGATGTAGCCGCGTACGACGCACTCGACGGGGAGCATCTTCAGCCTGCGCACGACGAGCGCGCGTCCGCGCGCCTCGGCGGGGACGCCGTCGGTCGCCGAGATCAGGTGGTTGGCGACGATCCCCGCGGTCTTCTGAAACCAGAACACCGACAGGCCCGTCAGCACCCTGCCCTTGTCCGGGATCGGCGTCGGATGGACGGCGTCGTACGTGGAGATGCGGTCGCTGGCGACCATCAGCAGCCGATCGCCGAGGTCGTACATGTCGCGGACCTTCCCGCTGGCGAGGAGGGGCAGGTCGGCGAGGGCGCTCACGTGGCGCGATGCTAGCAATGCGCGCGGAGGGCGGATCGCCCGACGGCCCGCGCGGACTCGCGCCCGTCGCCGTCGCCGCGCCCAAGCGAGGAGTCACGCGATCTCCTCCAACCGCCCGACGATCTCCTGCGCATACCGCGTGTAGTGCGCGTAGTCGAAGATCGCGTCGAGGTCGAAGTCCGCCACCAGCGGCTCGGCCGCGAGCAGCTCCCGCAGCGGCGTGCGCGTGTCCCACGCCTGCTGGGCGGCGCGCTGCACGCCGTAGTACGCGTCGTCGCGGCTCATGCCCGCCTCCACCAGCGCCAGCAGCAGTCGCTGCGAGAACAGCGCGCCGCACGTCATCTCCAGGTTCTCGCGCATCCGCTGCGCATCGACGGTCATCCTGCTCACGAGCGCGCTCGCGCGGTGCTGCAGGTAGTCGATCAGGATCGTCGAGTCCGGCAGGATCACGCGCTCCACGGAGGAGTGCGAGATGTCGCGCTCGTGCCACAGCGCGACGTTCTCAAGCGCCGCCTGCGCATTGGCGCGCAGCACGCGCGCGAGGCCGCTGATCTGCTCGCTCTTGATCGGGTTGCGCTTGTGCGGCATCGCGCTCGAGCCCTTCTGCCCGGCGCGAAACGGCTCCTGCGCCTCGCGCACCTCCGTGCGCTGCAGGTGGCGGATCTCCGTTGCCAGACGCTCCAGTCCCGCCCCGGCGATGGCGATCGCCCCCATCAACTCGGCGTGGCGGTCGCGCGCGACGACCTGCGTGGACACCGACTCGCGCTGCAAACCCAGGCGTGCCAGCACGCGCGCCTCGAACTCGGGCGAGGTCGCCGCGTACGTGCCCACCGCGCCGGACACGGCGCCGACCGCCGCCTGCGCAAAGGCGCGCTCCAGCCGCTGCGCGTTGCGGTGCGCCTCGAACGCGAACCCCGCGAGCTTGACCCCGAACGTCGTCGGCTCGGCGTGCACACCGTGCGTGCGCCCCACGCACAGCGTCTCGACGTGCTCGCGCGCGCGCGCCGCCAGCGCCGCCACCAGCTCGCGCGCGCCGGACACGACGATCTCACCGACGGCCTGCAGTTGCAACGCCAGCGCCGTGTCGAGCACGTCCGAGGAGGTCAGCCCGAAGTGAATCCAGCGCCCGGCCTCGCCGGCCGAGGATGCGAGCACGTCGACGAACGCGGCGACGTCGTGGTCGGTGGTGCGCTCGCGCTCGTTCACCTCCCGCACGGTGAAGCTCGCCGTGCGGATCGCCTGAAGCGCCTCCTGCGTCGGCCCGCTGTCATTGCCGAGCAGCGCCGGCAGCTCTTCACACGCCGCCACCTCGACACGCCGCCAGCTCTCCATGCGCGCCTCGTCGGTCCAAAGTCGGCCCAGCTCGGGGCGGGTGTAGCGGGGGATCACGTGGAGTAATCATAACCGCCGCGCACGGAGAGCGTATGCGTCGCGGAGCCTGAGTCACGGAGCCCGCGCGTCGCCGAGCCCACGTCGCGGAGCCTGAGTCACGGAGCCCGCGCGTCGCCGAGCCCACGTCACGGAGCCTGAGTCACGGAGCCCGCGCGTCGCCGAGCCCACGTCACAGAGCCCGTGCGTCGCCGAGCCCACGTCACGGAGCCCGTGCGTCGCGGAGGCCATGCGTCGCGACGCGACAGCGCCCCACATCTGCCCGCGGGGCGCTGTCGCAGAGATCAGCGAACGGCCCTTGCCGCTACCACAGCATGACAACGCTCTCTACGTGATCGGCCCCGGCGACGCCGTAGATCTCCCAACCGTCGAGATGACCTCCCACTCCCTTGTATTCCACGCCAAAGTTGCACGCTTCGTTCATCGTGTACACGAGTTTGAATTCGCAGTTTTCTTCCTGCGTTCGGTTTTGCGTAAAGCTGCCCGGAGGCGATAT
This sequence comes from Solirubrobacteraceae bacterium, assembly GCA_036561645.1. Taxonomy (GTDB): domain Bacteria; phylum Actinomycetota; class Thermoleophilia; order Solirubrobacterales; family Solirubrobacteraceae; genus Palsa-744. Next base: position 1,230 of record DATBOY010000028.1, on the reverse strand, counting down.
ATTCCGCAACCAGACAGACGGTTTCTGCGTAGAGCCGGTGTTGATAACCGTCACGGTCGCCGGAGTGTTGATGGTGCCGAAAAGCCGCGGACTGGCGCCGATCACCATTTCTCCTCGCGCCGTGCTGCGCACTCCCCCAAGCGACGCGTAGGCCTGCATGACGTTCCCTCCGCCGCCTTTGACGCCGGCGGTTTCACAGGCTTTGTTGACTTCGTCCGTAATGCCTTTTACGTCCGGGCCGACGATCAGTTCTTCGTTTTCTTTGCCGCTGTCGTAGAGGTTGACTTTTGAAAGTTCTTTGTTGGCGGTCGTTATCTTTATTTCACACGTTACTTCGAGAACTTTTACTTTCACCACGCATTCTTTGATGAACGTGTCGAGCGTTTCTGTTTCCGATTTGGGCTGTTTTGTTTCCATTTCGCACTGCCCGAGCGTAGCCGGCGCTTCTTTTATTGTTTCGGATTTTGCCAGGCACGAGCTCAAGCCTTCGACTTTGACCTGCAGCGCGCTTCCTTTTTTGGCTTCTTTGCCTTCGCTCTTGACCGTCCAGCCGATCCTGCCGGTCGCTTCTTCGGTGTTCGTGCATTCGACCGTGCCGCCGCCCCCGGTCAATTTGACCTCGACGACGTTGCCTTTGCCTTGGCCCGCCGTATTGAGAGATTCGAATTCGGCGAGCGCCGGCGCAGCCGAGACGAGCAGCGCGCCCAGCGCCATGACCAGGCCGAGCGCCATTCTTGCTTTTATCATCTTCAGATCCTCCTGCAGTCGATGTGATGGAAACACACCCGATGCCCCATCAGACAACGACACCACGACTTTTTGTGGCTTCCTAACGGTGGATCACGTCCAAATGTTGGACCCCGAGTCTACATGGCGCGGGGTCGCTGTCAAGCACCCGCCGCGGACGGCACGCGGCTCGGAGAGCGCGCGGCTCGCCGTCAGGCACCCGTCGCAGGGGGCGGGCCGCCCGCCCTACGGGCGCCGCCGCGGACCTGCGCCCGTTTACGCCGCGAGGATCTGCGCCGCCAGGATCGCCGCGTTGCGCGCGTTGTCCAGGCCGACGCACGCGACCGGCACCCCGGGGGGCATCTGCACGATCGAGAGGATCGCGTCGAGTCCGCCGGCGGCGGTGAGGCGGCCGGAGAGCGGCACGCCGATCACGGGCAGGTCCGTGTGCGCGGCCACCGCGCCGGGCAGCGCCGCGGAGATGCCGGCGCCGGCGATGATCAC
>DATBOY010000027.1:0-32388 GCA_036561645.1 Solirubrobacteraceae bacterium | reverse complement strand
AGCGGCGTGGAGGTTTGCCGGCGGATGCGCGCCAACGGCGCGCAGACGTCCGTGCTGATGCTGACTGCGAAGGACACGATCGGCGATCGCGTCGCGGGCCTCGACGCCGGCGCGGACGACTACCTCGTCAAGCCGTTCGCGCTCGACGAGCTGCTCGCGAGAGTCCGCGCCGGCGTCCGCCGCGCGCAGGCCGCGTCGCCGCGTGACGAGCAGACGGAGGAGCTCGAGTTCGCCGGCGTGCGCATCGACCTCGCCGCGTGCATGGCGTTCCGCGGCGATCGCACACTCGACCTGACGCGCACCGAGTACCTGCTGCTCGAATACCTGCTTACGAACCCGCGCAGAGTCCTGTCGCGCAGCATGATCTTCGAGCACGTGTGGGGGTACGACCTCGCCGCCAGCTCGAAGGCGCTGGACGTGTACGTGTCCTACCTGCGTCGCAAGCTGGAGGCCGGCGGCGAGCCGCGACTGATCCACACCGTGCGCTCGGTCGGCTACGCGCTGCGCGAGCCCGGATAGTGGCATGAGCTTGCGGCGTCGCATGGTTCTCCTCACGGCCGTCGCGGTGGCGTTCGCCGTCGTGCTGAGCGCCGTGGCGTGCTACCTGGCGGTGCAGAGCAGCCTCCGGGGACGGCTCGACCACCAGCTCCGTGCGCAGGCCTCGCTGATCGTGGCAGCGTCGAGCACGAACGGCTTCCCGATCGGCCGTCCGCGTCCGAGCCTCAAACCCAGCGATCTTCGCTTTCCCCGCCCGAGCGTGCGCAATCAGGGCGACCTGGCGGTGCTGTCGGCGTCGGGCGTGGTTCACCAGAGGCCCGGCGACCCGACGCATTTCACCGTGACCGCGCACGACCTCGCCATCGCACGCGGCCAGGCGGGCGCATACTTCCGCAACGGCCACGCGGGCGACACGCCGGTCCGGGTCTATGTGGCGCCTGCGGGCAGGGGTCGCGCGGTCATGGTCGCACAGGCTTTGACGGACCTGAACAACACGTTGCACGACCTCACGGTGATCCTGTTCGCGATCGCCGCGGCGGGAATCGCAATCGCGGTCCTGCTCGGCCTGCTCGTCGCACGCACCGCCGTCGCGCCCGTGAACCTTCTCAGACGAGCGGCCGAGCACGTCCGCTCGACGGGCGACCTCAGCCGTCGCATAAGCGTGACCGGAAACGACGACCTCGGGCGACTCGGGCGCTCGTTCAACAACATGCTCGGCGCGCTCGAGGAATCGCAGCGAGCCCAGCGCCAGCTGGTAGCCGACGCCTCACACGAGCTGCGCACGCCGGTGGCGACGATCCGCACCAACCTGGAAGTGCTGGCGCGCAACCCCGACATGCCGCCCGAGGAGCGCGCGCCGCTGCTGCGCGACCTGATCGGCGAGAGCGCGGAGCTCGGCGCACTGGTGGAGGGCCTGCTCGAGTCGGCCCGCGAGAGCGACGACAAGGAGATCGTCGACGTGGTCGCGCTCGATGAGGTGGTCGTCTCGGAGCTCGAGCGCTGGAGCAGGCGCCATCCCGGCGCTGCGATCGTGCAGCAGATCCAGCCCACGTTGATCCTCGGCAGGGAGAGCCGGCTGCGCCGAGCGCTCGGCAACCTGCTCGACAACGCCCTGAAGTGGAGCCCTCCCGGCCCCACCGTCGAGGTGAGGCTCGACGGCGGCACGCTCTCGATCCGCGACCATGGGCCAGGCTTCGGCACCGACGATCTGCCGTACGTGTTCGACCGTTTCTATCGGGCGGCGACGGCGCGGGCCGTCCCCGGCTCGGGCCTTGGGCTGGCGATCGTGCGCAAGGTGGCCGAGGAACACGGAGGGGCAGCGTCTGCAGAGAACGCGAGCGACGGCGGGGCGATCGTTTCGGTCGCGTTTCCGACACTCGAGGCGCCCGGCGAGGACGGCGCCCAGGCTGCCGTCGGCGCGCGCTCCTGAGCCGCCCGGCCGCTATTCATATCGGGGCTTTAGCTCTTCTAACCAGACCCTTACCGAGTACCGCCACGCTGGAGATCCGGCGGTCGCGGCTCAGCGCTCGCGCCGCGGAGGCTTGACCACGGTCAGGTTCACCAGCCAGCCTCATATGGAGCCACCCCAAGACACCCTCGCAGAAGACCGGCCGGACATCCGCGCGGATGGACGCGGGTTGGACGAGCGCGTCTGCCGGTACGACTCCCGCCCAGAGCCCCAGCGTGGTATCGCCGGCAAATTCAGAGAACAGCCGGTGCTCAACACACTGCTCGCCGTGCTGTGCATCGCCGCGATCGTGCTCGCGGCAACGGCGATCGGTCCGGCGTCTCCATCGGGCGGGCAGAGCACCCGCACCGCGACCGTCAAACAGGGCGTCGTCCAGTCGACGGTGTCCGGCAGCGGCAACATCCAGTCGGCCTCCCAGCTGAACCTCGGCTTCAAGACGAGCGGCACCGTCACGCACATCTACGCAAAAGAAGGGCAGCACGTCACGCAGGGACAGCTGCTCGCGACGCTCGACCCGGGGAGCGCGGAAGTCAGCTCCGAACAGGCTAAAGCGACGCTTCAGTCAGCCGAAGCGAACCTCGCGAAGCTGGAAGAAACCGAAGGTGAGACGACGGGGAGCCAGGGTGCCTCGACCGGCGGCGGCGCGACTGCCTCGACCGGCAGCGGGGCGGCCGCTTCGACTGGCAGCGGCGCGACTGCTTCGACCGGCAGCGGCGCGACTGCTTCGACTGGCAGCGGCGCGACTGCTTCGACCGGCAGCGGCGCGACTGCCTCGACCGGCAGCGGGGCAGCCGCTTCGACCACCGGGGCGCCCACCGCCGCGAGCTCGCCCAGCGGCAAGCAGAGTGCGGCGACGCGCGAAGCGAACCTCGCCTCCGCCAGGGCCGCGGTCAAGAGCGACAAGCTCGGCGTGCAGAGCGCAGCACGGGCGGTTCACAACACGAAGCTGTATGCCCCCGAGAGCGGAACGATCGTCTCGCTTTCCGGAGAAGTCGGCGAAACCGTGTCCGGGACGGGTACGACGAAGGCATCGCCGTCGAGTACAAGCGGCTCCTCTACAAGCGGCTCCTCGGGCGCCGGCGCGGGCGGCAGATCCGGGCTCGGCGGTGGATCGACCGACGGCTCGTCGTCGAGCTCCTCCTCGCAGGCAGGATCGAGCTCGTCGTCGTTCGCGGTCCTGAGCGACCTGCAGTCGCTGCAGCTGGTGGTGGCGCTGAGCGAGTCGGAAATAGACAACGTCCACGTCGGGCAGATCGCGACCGTGACGATCGAAGCGCTCGCCGGCCGTAAGGTCGGCGCGCATGTCGTGAGCGTCGGTGAGGTGCCGACGAGCAGCAGTGGGGCGGTCAGCTACGACGTCACCTTCCAGCTCGACCAGGAAGCAGCAGGGCTGAGAGTCGGGATGAGCGCGACGGCCGAAGTCGTCGTGCAGCAGGAAGAAGGCCTGAACGTCCCGACGAGCGCCATCAGAGCCGGCTCGGTGACGGTGCTCCACAACGGCAAGCAGGAAGCACGGCGCGTCACGACCGGCCTCGCGGGAGACAGCTCGACGATCGTCCTGAGCGGCCTGAAGGCCGGGGAAGTCCTCGCACTGCCGACGACCACGAGCTCGGGATCCTCGCTCAGCTCGCGCCTCGGTTCGCGCCTGCGCAGCGGCGGGCTGGGTGGCGGGCTCGGTGGCGGTGGTGGTGGGTTCGTGGGCGCAGGCGCCTTTCCGGGTGGAGGACCTCCGGGATCGTGATGTCGCTGCGAAAGACGAGAAAGCACGCGCCCGTGAGGCTGCCAGCCGTGCGTACGCGACCGCTGATGCAACGGCGGCGCGTCGCGGCGCCGGGTGGACCGGGTCGACGCACGCCGCCGGCGATCGTCGCCGTGAACGTGTCGAAGACCTACGAGCTCGGCGCGATCCGCGTGCCCGCGCTGCGGGAGGTCTCGCTGCAGATCGAGCGGGGCGACTTCCTCGCCATCATGGGCAGCTCCGGGAGCGGCAAGAGCACGCTGATGAACATCCTCGGCTGCCTCGACGCCCCCACCAGCGGCCGCTACCTCATCGACGGGGTCGACGTGCGCGACCTCGATGGGGACGACCTGTCCGACCTGCGCAACCGCAAGATCGGCTTCGTGTTCCAGAGTTTCAACCTGATCGCCCGCATGAGCGCACTCGCAAACGTGGAGCTGCCGCTCGCCTACGCCGGGATCGACCGTCACGAGCGTCGTGAGCGGGCGCAGCGAGCACTCGCGTCCGTCGGGATGGCGAGGCGTCTGCAGCACCAGCCCTCCGAGCTCTCCGGAGGCCAGCAGCAGCGTGTCGCGATCGCCCGGGCACTCGTGACGAACCCGACCTTGATCCTCGCCGACGAGCCGACGGGGAACCTCGACTCGCGCTCGACCGAGGAGGTGCTGCGGATCTTCGCGGGACTGAACGAGGCAGGGCGCACCGTCGTGCTGATCACGCACGAGCCGGACGTCGCAGAGCAGGCCAAGCGCGTGGTCTCACTCAGCGACGGCCGGGTGATCGAGGACCGTCGCACGAGCGCGCTGGAGTCCTCGCCACCGCAGTTGCGCGCCCAGAAGTCCGCCCACCACGCCTACGGCGAGGCCGGCCCGTGATCGGCGCGGAAACTCTGCGTATCGCCTGGGCCGGCCTCACCGCCAACAAGCTGCGCTCCGGCTTGACGATCCTCGGGATGACCATCGGCGTGGCGTCGGTGATCGTCCTGATCGCCGTCGGCAACGGCTCCTCGGAGGCCGTGCAGTCGCGCATCCAGAGCCTCGGCACGAACGTCCTGCTCGTGCAGGGCAGCGGCGGTTTGCGGCGCTTCGCCGGGACCAGCACCGCAAGCAGCGTCTCGTTGACGAAGGCCGACGCACAGGCGCTCCAGGACTCCGGCCTCGCGCCGGACGTCAAGAGCGCCTCGCCCGTCGCGAACGCCAACAGCGTGACGCTCGTCTCGCGCGGCACGAGCTTCGAACCGTCCTCCTTCGTCGGCACCACCCCCACGTATCTCACCGCACACAGCTACCAGCTCGCCGAAGGCCGCTCGTTCACCTCCGAAGACGTCGCCCAGCACAGACGGGTGGCCGTGATCGGCCACGAAGTCGTGCAGGAGCTCTTCGGCGGCGCCGGCGCCGCCGGGCAGACGATGAAGGTCAACGGCAGCAACTACGAAGTCGTGGGCGTGCTGGCGAAAAAGGGCGCCAGCGGCGCCACCAACCAGGACGACGTCGTGATCGCGCCGATCACGACCGTGCAGGACTCGCTCACCGGCGTCGGGCCAATCAGCTCGATCACGGTGCAGGCGAAGTCCGAATCGTCGCTGAACGCCGCCGAAGCGGAGGTCAAGCAGATCGTCGAGGAACGCCACAAGATCAAGAACACCGAAGACCCCGGCTTCAACGTCCTCAACCAGGGCTCGCTGCTCGAAACGTCGAGCTCCACGAGCAACGTGTTCACCACCTTGCTCGGCGAGGTGGCCGCCATCTCCCTGCTGGTGGGGGGCATCGGGGTGATGAACATCATGCTCGTCAGCGTTACCGAGCGCACCCGCGAGATCGGCATCCGCAAGGCGATCGGCGCCCGTCGCAGCGACATCCTCACCCAGTTCTTGACCGAGGCCGTGCTCGTCTCGCTGATCGGCGGGCTCGCCGGGGTCGCCGTCGGCGTAATCGCAAGCCAGTTCGAAATCGCCGGGGTGCACCCCGCCATCGCGACCTACTCGATCTTCCTCGCGTTCGGCGCCGCCGCTCTGTCCGGGCTCTTCTTCGGCACCTACCCCGCGGCCCGCGCGGCCGCCCTGCGACCGATCGAGGCATTGCGCTTTGAGTGACCGACTTCCCTCAGAGGAGGAGCACCAGATGACGACCCCACCCACCTCAGCCGAGCAGGCCGCCGCGCTCGACTACGACGCCGAGCAGGCCGCCGCGCTCGACCACGACGCCGAGCCGCAGGAGGAATGGCTCGAGCAGCCCGAGGATCTGCCGCGCCGGCCGCGACGCAGGGTGCTCGCGCCGATTCCCGCCGTGCTGCTGGTGGTGCTGCTGGTCGCGGCCGGCTTCCTCGCCGGCGTGGAGGTCCAGAAGGGCCAGGGCTCCTCTGCGAGCAGTGGCGGCCTCCCAGCCGGGCTCGCCGCTCTGCGGGGCAGCGGCGCCGGAACAGGAGCGAGCAGCGGCGCGCGAACGAACTCGGGCGGCGGCGCAGGCCTTTTCGGCGGCGGTGGCGGAGCCTTCCCCGGCGGGAGAGGACTCGCGGGAGGGCTCACCGCCGGTGAAGTCTCCTACGTGAGCGGGAGCACCCTCTACGTGACGAGCGCAGAAGGGAACACCGTCAAGGTCAGCGCTCCCAAGGGCACAAAGGTCAGCAAGACCGTCTCCACCAACGTTCACAGCATCCATCCCGGCGACACCGTGATCGTCCGTGGGATCCAGAGCGGCAGAGGCGGCGTCACCGCCAGCTCGATCACCGTCAGCTCGGCCGGTTCTGCAACCGGCACGGGCAGCTCGAGCGGATCGAGCGGCGGCGGCGGACCGCAGCAGCTCTTCGGGTCCGGCTAGGACCGATCCCAACCCCAAAACCCCCCACCTCAAACGAGAAGGAACCAAGCATGTCAAGTGATTCACCCGACCACCGTCGACCGCTCCCACGGCATCGATTGCGCCAGCTCCTCGCGACGGTCGCGATCGCCTCGGTGCTGGCTGTCGCGCTCACAGCCTGCGGAAGCTCCAGCAACTCGAGCTCCGCGACGAACAGCGCAGGCACGAAACAGACCGCCTCACGCTCCAGCCGATTCACCTCAGTACGAGCGTGCCTGGAAAAAGCCGGGATCAAACTCCCGGCCCGACCGACCGGTCAGTCCGGCGGCGGCGGATTGCCGGGCGCGGGACGCGGCGACTTCAAACTGCCCGAAGGCGTCTCGCGGTCGGAGTTCCGCGAAGCGCTGAACAAATGCGGTGGAGGTTTCCCACGCGGCGCGCGGCGCAGCTTGAACTCTGCCGCCGCGAAGGCCGCGCTCACGCAGTTCGCGGCGTGCATGCGCGAAAACGGCGTCAACCTGCCGGCACCCAACACGAGCGGCGCCGGCCCGGTCTTCAACACGAAAGGGATCGACACCTCCAGCGAAGCCTTCAAGAAGGCCCGCCAGAAGTGCCAGGGCAAGCTGGGAGGCGCCTTCGACGCCGGCCGCCCGCCCGGCGGCCCTCACCACGCCTGAGCGGCGCCGCAGTGCGGGCACTCCACGGAGGTCGACACCGCGGCGGCGAACACGAAGCCGCACAGGCACACGTAGGAGGCCCGGTCGATCGGGCCTCCCGCCTCGCGCACGCGCTGCGCGGCGATGTCGGGGCGGTGGGCGACGGTCAGCTCGTCCGCGGCGCCGGGGCTGCCGGGGGCTGTGGGGGGGACGAGCGCGGCGCTGTCCTGCTTGCGCGGCGCGCGGCGCGACGGGGCGCCTGCGCGGCGGGCGCGGCGGCGCTCGGCGATCGGATGCGGAAGTCCGGGTCTCATTGCTCTCCACACATAGGGACGTTTGACACGGGGAAAGGTTTCGGTGCGCAGCGGAGATTCCCTCGCCGTGTCTCTGAGATACTTGGGGGCGATGAATCCCGCACGCAAGCGAACGGTGCGCTTGGTCGTGGCGTTGGGCGCGGCCGTGCTGCTCGCCAGCGCGCTGATCTACACGAGCTTCAGCGCCGCCAGCCCGGCGCTGAGCCCCAGCCAGCTGCTGCGCCAGGCGCAGCCGGGGCGCTCCTACCAGCTCACGGGCACGGTCGTGGCGCACTCCGTGCAGCGCAAGGGCGGGGTGCTGGACTTCAGCGTCGAGGATCGCGCCGGCGGCAGGCAGGTCGCGGTGGCGTACACGGGCGCCGTTCCCGATCCGTTCCGCGAAGGGCGTGAGGTGATCGTGACCGTCAGCAAGCACGGCGCCTCCTACATCGGCGAACGCGACTCGCTGACCACCAAGTGCCCGTCCAAGTACACGGTCGCCCCGCAGAGCGAGAAGCAGAACTACTGACGAGCCGATGCGGCCCTGCGCACACCTCCCTGCCGGTACAGGCTCCCGGCGCCGATGGCCGCGATAGGGCGCGCCTGCCTGCTGCTGGCGCTCGCCGTCTGCGCCTACGGCATCGGCGCGGCGCTGTACGGCGTGCGCGCCGGACGCCCGCAGTGGTCGGACACCGCGCGTCGCTGCATGTACGCGCTGGCGGGCGTGCTGACGGTCGCCTTCGCGGTGCTCGAGATCGCGTTCCTGCGCAGCGACTTCACGTTCAACACGGTGGCGGACACCTCGAGTCGCACGACGCCCACGTTCTACAAGGCGGCGGCCGTGTGGTCCTCGCAGGAAGGCTCGCTGCTGCTGTGGGCGTGGCTGCTGTCGCTGTGGTCGAGCCTCGTGCTGTTCCTCACGCGCCGGCGCCTGCGCGAGGTGGCCGCGTACGCGACGGCGATCCTGCTCGCGCTCGGCGGCTTCTTCATCTCGCTGATGGTGTTCTACGCCAACCCCTTCACGACGACCCACCCGGCGCCGGCGGAAGGCGTGGGCCTGGACCCGCTGCTGCGCCACCCGAGCATGATGATCCACCCGCCGATGCTGTACTCCGGCTACACGCTGTGCATGGTGCCGCTCGCGTTCGGCATGGGCGCGCTGCTGGCCCGCCGCGTGGACGCGGAGTGGGTGCGCGCCGTGCGTCGTTTCGCGCTGGCGGCGTGGCTGGCGCTCGGCGTCGGCATCCTGCTCGGCGCCCGCTGGTCCTACGCGGAGCTGGGCTGGGGCGGGTACTGGGGCTGGGACGCGGTCGAGAACGCGTCGCTGATGCCGTGGCTGACGGGCACGGCGTTCCTGCACTCGCTGATGATCCAGGAGAAGCGCGGGATGCTGAAGGTGTGGAACGTCTCGCTCGTGCTCGCCACGGGCACCCTGGCGATCATGGGCACGTTCCTGGTGCGCAGCGGCATCCTCAGCTCGATCCACGCCTTCGGCGGCGCGACGCTCGGCGTGCCCTTCGTGGGGCTGATCGCGGCGCTGATCGCCGGCTCGATCTACCTCGTGGTCTCCCGCCGCGAGATGCTGCGCTCCGAACACCGCCTGGACTCGCTGCTCTCGCGCGAGGCGATCTTCATGGCCAACAACCTGGTGCTCGTCGGCCTGTGCTTTGTGATCTTCTGGGGGACGTACTTCCCGCTGATCTCCGAAGCGCTCACGGGTCAGACGGCGTCCGTCGGGGCGCCGTGGTTCGATCGCTACACCGTGCCCCTGGCGCTCGTGCTCGTGCTGCTGTCGGGCATCGGCCCGGTGATCGCCTGGCGGCGCGCGACGGCCGCCAACGCGCGGCGCAACTTTCTCGTGCCGCTGGCGTGCGCGGCGCTCGCGTTGCTCGCGCTGTTCGTGTTCGCCGGCCGCGCCACGGTGACGGGCAAGCCGGGCGCGATCGCGATGTTCTGCTGCGCGGCGTTCGTGCTCGGCAGCGTCGGACAGGAGCTGTGGCGCGGCACGCGGGTGCGCATGGCGATGGCGCACGAGCCGGCGCCGGTGGCGCTCGGCGCGCTGATCCGGCGCAACCGCCGCCGCTACGGCGGCTACATCGTGCACGTCGGCATCGCCGTGCTGTTCGTCGGCGTGGCGGCCTCCTCGTCCTTCCAGCACATCTCCGAGCTCGGCCTCTCGCCCGGTCAGTCCACGCGCGTCGGCGCGTACACGATCCGCTACGTGCGCCCGACGGCGAGCGTCTCGCCCGCGTACACGGCCGGGCACCCCGAATCCGAACGCCTGCTGCGCGCGCTGCTGCGCGCCCAGGGAGGCACCGTCGCGCTCACGCACGACCCGGCGCGCACGGGCGCGGCGATGAGCCTCGGGGCGGTGCTCGACGTGAGCAGGGGCGCCCGCCACGTCGCCACGCTGCGCCCGAGCGAGGGCTTCTATGACTCCAGCGACCCCACACAGGGCTCGGTCGGGCACTTCCTCGGCGGCCAGGCCGTGAGCCACGTGAGCATGAACGCGTCGCTCAGCCGCGACGTGTGGACCGCGATCGCGCCGGTCATCTCGACCCCGGCGCTGCAGCGGATCGTGGACGCCGGCAACAAGACGATCCCGCTCGTGCGCCCCGACCAGGGCATCGTCGCCGTCGCGGCGCTGGCGGGCGCGTACATGCGCGACCCGCCGCCGGCGCAGTTCCGCCTGATCGTCTCGCCGCTCGTGATGTGGATCTGGATCGGCGGGGCGATCGTGTTCGGCGGCGCCCTGATCGCGCTGTGGCCGGCGCCGGGCACGCTGCGCCGCCGTGCGAGCCTGCGGGCGCGCACCCGCATCGGGGCGGAGCTGGAGGCCGCGCGGGAGGCGAAGTACCGCGAGATCCGAGATCTGGAGCTGGACTACCGCACGGGCAAGCTCTCAGACGCCGACTACCGCGCGAGCGACGGCGCGCTGCGCACGGAGGCGCTTGCGATCCTCGACCGCCTGGAGGAGCTGGATCGCCTCGCGGGCGAGCTGGGTCAGGCCGAGGCGGAGGCGGAGGCGGCGGAGCGCCCGGAGGCTATTCCCACGGCTTCTTGAGCAGCAGGATCGTGTTGCCGACGAACAGGATCGCGAAGAACACCGTCCACCGGTTGAGGTTGCGCTCGACCATCGAGCCGCCCCCGAGCGGACCCGTGCCGCTGCCGACGCCGAACGCGCCGGAGAGCCCCGCGTCCTTGCCCGAGTGCATCAGCACAAGGAAGATCAGCATCACGGAGATCACGACCTGCAGCACGGAGAGGATGAATTCCACGCGCGCAACTCTAGCGCGAACGGAGCCTCCGGGGAACCGTTATCTCCGACTTCGCGGGGCCTCCGGAGCTGTTCCGGTTGGCACATGTGCCAACCGGCGGGGCCGCACATGTGCGGCCCCGGGAGGCGCCACATGTGGCGCCTCCTTAAGGACTACGTGTCTATGGGCAGGCGACCGCGGCGCTTGCTTCGCTGCCCGTGCCGTCGGCGAACGCGAAGCTCGCAGCGAACGGGAAGCCGCCGCTGGGGCAGCTGCCCGGCACGCGGATCGCGCCCCGCGCGTGCGGGGCCGCCGCGCCGCCGATCGTCAGCGAGAACCTGCTGGTCGAGGCGTCGGGTTCGGTCGGAAGCGTGGCGATCGCGGGAATCGCCATCACGAGCTTGCGGCCGTACGGCGCGCGGTCGGGCTCAAGCACGCCGCTGAACGTCACGCGCACGTCGAGCGGCGAGAGCCCGTGACCGGAGATCTCCAGCGTCGGGTTGCCGTTGCGATTGGGTCCGCGGAACGCCGTGAGCGTCGCGCTCTCGGGAATCGCGAGCACCCCCAGCTGACCTTCGAGCAGCGCGCTGCCCCTGCCCACCAGCGAGCTTGACGGGCACCCGCGCGGGCCGCGGGCCGCCAGGCGCGCCCTCGGGCAGATGCCGAGGCCGCTGAGATTGACGGCGAGGCCCGCCGGCAGATGCACGGTGATCGCGTGCAGCGGCGCCGGCACGCCCTGTGTGGATGCGAAGTGGGCGCTGAGCGTCACGGCCGTGCCGGCGCCGAGCCGGTCGGGCGAAAACGACGGCGCGATACGCGCTTCGGTGTCTCCCTGGGCGGCGGAGGCGAAGGCCGCGCCGAACACGAGCACCGTCCCGAGCAGCGCTGTCAGGCGCGCGCCTGACATTCTCGCTGTGACGTGCGCGCCCGACATCAATGGTGGCGTCGCTTGGCGGGCGGGCAGGGAATCGTGGTCTTGTTCGCGATCGTCGAGCCGTCTTCGAAGTTGGTTTCCAGGTTGACGGGAAATCCGCCGGCGGGGCAGCGCTTGGGCGTGATGATGCCCTTCACGTGCACGAGCTTGCGCTTGCCGTGGACCTTCTCGAAGAACGCGGCGTTCGCGGCGCCGAGGGTCAGGTGCGCTTTGAGGACCGACACGTTGGACGCCCCGGGCAGCGTCGGGATCAGCGGTATGGGGAAGCTGAAGCCGAGCCCGTACGGAGGCGGCTCGGAGACGACCTGCGCTTTGAACAGCAGCTGCACGGACACGGGCGTCGTGGCGTTGGCGTACAGCAGCACGACGACGTGTCCGTTTTCGTCGGGTCCGCGGAAGACGTTGAGCGTGAACGGCGCTTCGATCACCTGCTGGCCGAGCGTCACGGCGCCGACGCCACCGCCGGACCCGGCCGTCGAGTTCAGGGGGCACGCGCGCGGGCCGACGGTTTCCAGGGCGAGCGGATCGCACGTGCCCACGCCGGTCAGGTTCAGGCCGATGCCCGCCGGTCCGATGATCGTGACCCGCGTGATCGGCGACGGCAGCCCCCCCGTCGGCGAGGCGATCGTGACGTCGCCGGAGACGTTCGTGGCGACGCCGAGCCCGTTGGGCGTGAACCGCGCATGCACCTGCACGATGTTCGTGGCTGAGGCGCCCGCGGCCGGCAGGCATCCGCACACCACCAGCGCCAGCGCGAGGCTGCGCATCTTCGACATGGCTCTCCACCTCCCTCTCGGCGGCTTGCGAACTCGCCCCACAGCGACCGGGACGATCTCTCCGTCGCTCTCTGTAACCCGTGAGGAACAACAATAGAGCTATGCGGCGTGGACGGCGATGTGTGTCTCTCCGGCCCGGGCCTCGATCGTAATCTGGCTGGGACTCCGATCGCGGCTCTCCTCGCCGTCTCGATCCCGGCTTGACAAGCGCCAAGACTCGTATACTCTGCGCTCAGATATCGCTCGGTATCTATGCAGCTAATGGGGTAGCTCCGCATCTGGGACAGAGTGCGGACACGTTCAAGGGGAGAGCCATGAGAACCAATGGGGCTGCGGCTGGCCAGGCCGTGATCGCCGACCGACCGGTGGGGCTGCCGCCGGGACCGCGGACGCCGCGCGCGGTGCAGCTGCTCAGCTGGCTGCCCCGCCCGCTTCAGTTCTTGGAAGACTGCCACGCCCGCTACGGCGAGATCTTCACGATCCACATTCGCGCCTCCAAGCCGTGGGTCTTCATCTCCAACCCCGAGCACATCAAGCGCGTCTTCACCGCCGACACCGACGTCGTGCTCGCCGGCGCGGAGAACGCGTTGATGCTCGGCCCCTACGTGGGCCGGGCCTCGACCATCATCCTCGACGGCGCGGCCCACATGCGCCGTCGCAAGCTGGTGCTCCCTCCCTTTCACGGCGCGCGCGTAAAGACCTACGGCGAGACGGTCGTCGACGTGGTTCGCCGCGAGATCGACACCTGGCCCGTCGGCGAGCCCTTCTCGCTGCTGCCCGGCATGGGCAACATCACGCTCGAGGTCATCATGCGCGCCGTCTTCGGGGTCACGGAGGAGGACCACGTGCAGCGCCTCGGCGCTCGCCTGCACAAGGTGCTCGAAGACAACACCGACCACAGGTTCGTCGCGCGCCTGGTCTTCCGCGGCGCCGAATCGGTCGAACGCAACGCCAGATTCCGCCGCGCCATGGACCCCGTCGACGAGATGCTGCTCGAAGAGGTCCGCCGCCGCCGCGCCGACCCCGACGTCGACCAGCACGACGACGTCCTCGCGATGCTCATCCAGGCTCGCTACGAGGACGGTTCGCAGATGAGCGACGAGGAACTGCGCGACGAGATCAAGACGTTGCTCGTCGCCGGTCACGACACCACCACGGCGACCCTGACGTGGGTGTTCGAGCGTCTGCTGCGCCACCCCGACAAGCTCCAGCGCATACAGGACGAACTGCGCGCCGGCGAGGACAGCGGCTACATCGACGCCGTCATCCAGGAGACGATGCGTCTGCGCCCCAGTGTGATGGCCGCCATGCGCCGGATCACCGAGCCGCTGGAGCTCGGTGGCTACACACTGCCCGCGGGCACCTCCGTGTACGTCTCGATCTACCTGACGCACCGCCGCGCGGACATCTACCCCGAGCCCGAGAGCTTCAGGCCGGAGCGCTTTATGGAGCGAGCGCCGGGCACCTATACGTGGCTTCCCTTCGGCGGCGGCGTGCGTCGCTGCATCGGCGCCGCCTTCGCGATGTACGAGATGAGGAAGGTGATCGAGACGATCGTGCGCGAGGCCGATCTGCGCGCCGTCGACCCGCGACCCGAGGGGATCGCGCGGGGCTGGGTGACCTTCATCCCGGACAAGGGCACCAGGGTCGTGATGAACGCCCGGCGCCGACCCGACACCGCCGGCGCGCCCGCGCAGAGTTCCACGCCGGCCTCCACGCCGACCTCCACGCCGGCGTGACGACGGTGCGCCTGGAGACGATCGTGGCCGCGCACGCGCACAGGGGTGGACGATGAGCGCGACCAACGGCGTGACGGCGGCGGCGAGCACGGCGAGCGCCGCGCGGACGGGGCTGCCGCCGGGGCCGCGGGTGCCGGCCGCGCTGAACACGCTCAGCTGGACGCTGCGCCCGCTGCCCTTCCTGAAGCGCTGCCGCGCGCGCTACGGGGACATCTTCACCGTCCGGCTCGCCGGCGCCGGCACGTGGGTGATGCTGTGCGATCCCGCGGACATCAAGCGGGCCTTCACCGGCGACCCCAACGTGCTGCGAGCCGGCGAGGGCAACACCGTGCTGCGGCCCGTCGTGGGCAGCTCCGCGCCGTTTACGCTCGACGGCGCCGCACACCTGCGCCAGCGCAAGCTGGTGCTGCCGCCGTTTCACGGCGAGCGTATGCAGCGCTACGGCGAGCTGATGGTGGAGGCGACCCGCAAGGAGATGGCGCGCTGGCCGGTGGGCGAGCCCTTCACGCTCGCGCCGGCGATGCACAAGATCACCTTCGAAGTGATGGCGCGGGCGGTCTTCGGCATCGAGCCCCACCGCATCGAGCACACCCACAAGGTGCTCGGCGGTCTGCTCGACTGGGTCGGCAACGCGCGCACGCTCGCGCGGCTGATCTATTTCCCGGTGGAGCGCCTGGAACGCGACCGCGGCTTCCGGGCGATGATCGACCCCGTCAACGCCGGTCTGCTGGAGGAGATCCGCGGGCGCCGCGCCGACCCCGATCTGGCCGGGCGCGAGGACATTCTCTCGATGCTCGTGCAGGCCCGCTACGACGACGGCTCGGCGATGCCCGACGAGGAGGTGCTCGACGTGCTCAAGTCGCTGCTCGTCGCCGGGCACGACACGACGGCGGGGGCGCTGTCGTGGGCCTTTGAGATCCTCCAGCGCCACCCCGACAAGCTGGCGCGCCTGCGCGAAGAGCTCGACGCCGGCGAGGGCGAGGAGTACCTCGACGCGACCGTCAAGGAGATCCTGCGGATGCGCGCGGTGATCCCGATCTCCCCGCCCCGCGTGCTGGCCGAGACGATGGAGTTCGGCGGCTACGCGCTGGCGCCCGGACTGCGTGTGATTCCCTGCATCCACCTCGTCCACTACGACGAGGCCACCTACCCGGAAGCGGAGCGCTTCCGGCCCGAGCGCTTCCTCGAGCGCCCGCCCGGCACGTACACGTGGATCCCCTTCGGCGGCGGCGTGCGCCGCTGCGTGGGCGCCTCCTTCGCGCAGTTCGAGATGAAGGAGGTGCTCGCGACGGTCCTGCGCGAGGCCGACCTGCGCTCGCCCGACATGCGCCCGGAAGGCGTCACGCGGCGCGCCGTGGTGCTGATGCCGCGCAAGAGCACCCGCACGATCCTGGCCGGCCGCCGCACGAGCGCGACCGCGGCGGCTGAGGGCCACGCGCAGGCGGGGGAGAGCCACGCGCCGGCGGGGGGCAGTCAGGCGCTGGCGGGGGCGAGCCGGGCGCAGGCGGGGGAGGTGCTCAGATGACCGCGGCGCAGCGCCTGCCGCCGGGGCCGCGGGCGCCGGAGATCGCGCAGACGCTCAACTGGCTGCTGCACCCCGTGCGCTTCATGGAGCGCAGCCGCGAACGCTACGGCGAGCTGTTCACGATCAAGATTCGCTCCTCCGGTCCGTGGGTGTTCGTGTGCGACCCCGAGCACATCAAGCAGGTGTTCACGGGCAAGTCCAAGGACGTGCACACGGGCGAGGCCAACGCCGTGCTGCGGCCGGTGCTCGGCGGCAGCTCCACGCTGACGCTCGACGAGGACGAGCACCTGCGCCGGCGCAAGCTCGTGCTGCCGCAGTTTCACGGCGAGCGCATGCAGCGCTACGGCGAAGCGATGGACCACGTCGCGCACAGGGAGATGCAGAGCTGGCCCGTGGGCGAGCCCTTCACGCTGTGGCCGCACATGCGCGCGATGACGCTCGAGGTCATCACGCGCACCGTCTTCGGCGTGGAGGAGACCGAGCGTATGCGGCACATGTCCAAGCTGCTCGGGGACATGCTCGACGGGGTGACCAACTCGCGCTTCCTGGGCCGGCTGATGTTCGTCGGCCCCGACCGCGTGGAACGCAGCAAGGGGCTCGCGGCCAAGCTCGCACCCGTGCACGAGGCGGTGCTCGACGAGATCGCGCGCCGGCGCACCGCCCCCGATCTGGCCGAGCGCGAGGACATCCTCTCGATGCTCGTGCAGGCGCGCTACGAGGACGGCTCGCCGATGAGCGACGCGGAACTGCTGAGCGAGCTCAAGACGCTGCTGGTGGCCGGACACGACACGACCACGACGGAGCTGTCGTGGGCCTTTGAGCGTCTGCTGCGCCACCCCGAGAAGCTCGAGCGCGTGCGCGAAGAGGCGCTTACCGGCGAGAGCGACTACGTGGACGCCGTGGTCAAGGAGACGCTGCGTCAACGCCCCGTGTTCCCGATCGCGATGCGCAAGCTCACCAAGCCGATGGAGATCGGCGGCTACGAGCTGCCCGCCGGCATGGCTGTGCGCCCGTGCATCTACCTGATGCACTACAACGAGGACATCTACCCGGAAGCGGAGCGCTTCCTGCCCGAGCGCTTCCTCGAGCGCCCGCCCGGCACGTACACGTGGATTCCGTTCGGCGGCGGTATGCGGCGCTGCATCGGCGCGTCCTTCGCGCTGTTTGAGATGCGCAAGGTGCTGCAGGCGGTCGTGACGGAGTTCGACCTGCGCCCGGCCGACGACCGCCCCGAGCAGATCGTGCGGCGGTCGATCACGATGGCGCCGGAGAAGGACACGGAAGTGATCGCGACCCGCCGGCGCAAGGCCGCGAGCGCGGGAAGCGCGCCAGGTCAGGCATCGCTCGCGACCCCGGCGTAGGGGAGCCTTCCTGCAACGAATCCTGCGGATAATCCGCCATTCGGCCATCCTCGCGATTCCGCCTCGGGCCTCGCTACAGTCAGGCCGCTGTGGCCCTGACACAGGCCAATCGGCGCATGTCCGGGCCGGCGCGCGCGCGGCAGAATTACGAACCCTTTACCGATCCTTGCTTGCCTGCCGATATGAGATGCGCAGGGGGCAGACCCATGATCGTGGGCGGCCCGTGCAGCCACGACCATGGAACACCACGATGATCACGGCCCGTGGAGGCCGCCGATGAACGGCTCGCGCCGCTGGCTGCGCCGCGCCATGCTCTCGGCGCTGACCGGCGGCGGGCTGACCGCGGCCGGGCTCGGCGGTCCCCTGACGGGTGGCGCCCTGGCCGCCGACACGCCGCCGGAAGCGGGCGCAAACCCGCCCGCTCCGACCACGCCGGGGGCGGCGGGGGGGCAGTCCCAGGGGCAGCCCGCCGCACCAAGCCCCTCGCCCTCTGCGTCGTCCACCTCCACCACGCCGCCGGCGCCGTCGGGCGCCTCGCCCGCGTCGTCGAGCACCTCACCCGCGACGACGCCTGCGACGACGCCCCCCGCGAGCGCGGAAAAGACCGCGCCGACGATCGTCGTGCAGCGCCCGCAGAGGCCCACGGCCGCCCGGCGCAAGGCGCGCAACCTGACCAACACCACTCCCGCGCGCCCCGGCGCGGGCGCTCCGGGCAGCGGCGCCGAAGCTCCCGCGCAGAGCGCGCCGGGCACGCCCGCGAGCACACCTCCCGGCGCTCCCAACAACGTCGCCCCGCCGCCGCTGATCGCCGCCGGCCAGGCGGGCACGCTCGCCTCCATGCTCGGCCAGTCGGCCGTCTCCGCGCAGGCGCTTGACTTCTACCGCATCCCGCTGTTCCTACTGCCGATCTACCAGGCCGCGGGCATCCAGTACGGCGTGCCGTGGCAGATCCTCGCGGCGATCAACGAGGTGGAGACCAACTACGGCAGCGACCAGTCCGTGTCCACCGCCGGCGCCGTCGGCTGGATGCAGTTCATGCCGGCGACGTGGCTGCAGTACGGCGTCGACGCCCTCGCCGCCGGCTACGCCGACCCCTACAACCCCGTCGACGCGATCTTCGCCGCCGCGCGCTACCTGCACGCCGCCGGCGCGTCGAGCAACCTGCACACGGCGATCCTCGCGTACAACCACTCCGAAGCCTACGTGGACTCCGTGCTGCTGCGCGCCAAGCTGATCGCGAGCTACCCGCCGGCGGCGATCGCGACGCTCACCGGCCTGGCCGAGGGGCGCGTGCCCGTGGCCGGCGCCCACGTCGCGCCCGACTCCGGTCTGGCGGCGAGCGCGGCGGGCTCCTCCGCCGCCAGCGCGACCGCGGGCGCTGTGCCCTTGGCGGCGGCGCCGGCCGCCGCGGCGAGCGGGGCTGGTGCAGGGTCGGGGGATGGTGCTGGTGCTGCGGCTGGTGCGGGAGCTGCGGCTGGTGCGGGAGCGGGGGCCGGTGGGGGGGCGGGGTCCGCCGCGGTGAGTGCGTCCTCCGTCAATGCCCCGGCTGCGCCCACGGCGCCTGGGGCGCCGAGCCGGGAACCCGCTCCCACGCAGCTCGTGAGCCTGCTCGCGCCCGTGCGCACTCCGGTCGTCGCGGTGCAGGACGGGCGCGTCGTCAAACTCGGACGCTCCCACCGCCTGGGCAGCTACCTGGCGCTGCGCGACATCTACGGCGACGTGTTCACGTACGCGGGCCTCGGCAGCATCGCGCCGAGCTACCGCGTGCCGGCGCGAACGCGCCGGGTGCGGCCGCTGCGGGCGGCGAGCGACACGGTCGTTGCGGCAGGGTCGCCGCCCACCCCGGGCACGGGCTCCGCCGCGGGCACGGGCACCGCCCCTGGCACGGGCACCGCCCCTGGCACGGGCTCCACCGCGGCCGCGGCGAGTCCTGCGGCTGGCGCGGGCGCCTCGGCCCCAGCCGCGGCGCCGGTGAGCGATCCGACCCCGAAGCTGCCGGCGAGCGCCGGGCACCAGCCGCTGACGCTGCACGTCAGGACCCCCAAGCAGCCGGCGGGCGAGACCGAAGCGTCGCCGGCGGCGGAAGCGGCCTCGGCGCCCCCCGGCATGGGCAGGGTGCGGCTGTACGCCCGCCCCGGCAACCCCGTCGCGCGCGAGGCGGCGCTGAGAACGGCCAGCATGGCGCCGGAAGGCGACGCACGCGGCGGCCGCTGGCGGGCGCTGCGACTCGGCTCGATCGTCTCGCAGGGCACGGTGCTCGGCCATCTGGCGCCGACGCCGCAGCCCGGAATCGGCCGCCTGCGCTTCGCCGTTCGCCCCGCCGGCGACACACAGACGGTCGATCCCCGGCCGATCCTGGCCAACTGGCGCGAGCTGAACGCGGCGCTTCACCCCAAGGGCGCCAAGGCCACGCCAAACCTGCTGGGCGCGACCGCGGCCGAGGCCTTCCTGATGTCCCCGGGCGAACTGGAGCGCACGGTGCTCGCCGATCCAGGCATCGACATCTACCAGTGCGGCCGTCAGGACATCGCCTCGGGGGCGATCGACAGTCGCGTGCTGGCGGTGCTCGCGTTCCTCTCGCGCAGCGGCCTGCGCCCGACGGTCAGCGCGCTGCGCTGCGGCCACGGCGAGTACACCACCTCCGGCAACGTCTCCGAGCACTACTTCGGCGACGCCGTGGACATCTCCGCCGTGAACGGCATCCCGATCGCGGGCCACCAGGGCGCCGGCTCGATCACCGACCTGACGATCCGCACGCTGCTGACGCTTAAGGGCCAGTTCGTGCCCCACCAGATCATCAGCCTGATGCAGTACCCGGGCGCCGCCAACACGCTCGCGCTGCCCGAACACTGGAATCACATCCACATCGGCTTCCACCCGGTCGCCGCGACGCCCGCGCTGGGCACGGTTGCGTCCGCCGTCGCCGCCCACTCCGCCGGTCGCGGGCAGACGGCGCCCTCGCCCTTGACGACGGTCGTCAGCGGCGAGCTGAGCCCGGCGCAGTGGGACCAGCTGATCGCGCGCATCGCGGCGCTGCCGGCGCCGCCGGTGGCGGCGAAGCCGACCTCCTCCGCGATCCGCGATCCGCAGGCGGCGCAGAGCAACCGCGATCTCGGTATGCGCGCCCTGCCGCTCGGCGGCGAAGAAGAATAAGGGCGCCTGGGGAGGCGCGTCGGAAGCGGTTGGGGAGGGCGCGTCGGAGGCGGTTGGGGAGCGCGCAGGAGGGGGCTGAAGAGGGGGTGGGAGGAGTTTTGAGGAAAGCCGACTCTGAGCGAGGGGTAAGACTGGCATCATCGTCTCCGATGGCCCTCTACGGCGGGATCGACCTCGGCGGCACCAAGATCCAGACGATCGTCATGGACCAGGACCTTCACGTGCGCGGCCAGGCTCGGCGTCCGACGCCGGAGAGCGGAGGTCCGCCGGCGGTCGTCGACGCGCTGGCGGGCAGCCTGCGCGAGGCGTGCGAGCAGGCCGAGCTCTCGCCCGAGCAGCTCCGGGGCGTCGGCGTCGGCTCTCCCGGCGATGTCGACGCCCGCGCGGGAACCGTCGCCAATGCCGGCAACCTGCCCGACTGGCAGGAGGCGTTCGGGCTCGCCGCGGCGCTCGCCGAGCAGCTGCACACGGAGGTGCGCCTCGGCAACGACGTGAGCGTGGCGACGTGGGCGGAGCTCGAGCACGGCGCCGGCCGCGGCGCGCAGTCGCTGCTCGGCGTCTTCTGGGGCACGGGCGTCGGCGGCGGGATCGTGCTCGACCGCCGGCTGTGGCACGGCCGCGGCGGGGCGGGGGAGATCGGACACATGGTCGTCAAGCAGGGAGGCGCGCGCTGTCCCTGCGGGCGGCGCGGCTGCATGGAGGCATATGCCGGGCGCCACGCGATGGAAGCGAAGGCGCGTCACGAGATGACCAAGGGCCGCGGCACGATCCTGTTCGAGATCATGCGTGAGAAGCGGCGCGACACGCTGACGAGCGGGGTCTGGGCGCACGCACTGGAGCACGGCGACGAGATGGCCCACGAGCTGATCGAGCGTGCCGTGAAGGCCCTCGGCAGCGCAATCGCCTCCGCCGTCAATCTGCTCGACGTCGAGCTGGTCGTGCTCGGCGGCGGGCTCGGCACCCGCTTCGGCGAGCCGATGGCCCGGCGCGTGGCCAAGGCGATGGCGCCGCACCTGTTCAACGATCACCGGCCGCCGGCGCTGCGCGTCGCCGAGCTGGGCGATCTGGGCGGCGCGATCGGCGCCGCGATGCTGTGCTCGCAGGGCGAGTAGAAGCCCTCGACGCGCGCGCTCGCTACAGGCCCGCGACGGTCACCACGACGAGCGTGAGGGACAGCGCCGAGGTCACGGCCACCGTGACCCCGGCGACGCCGTCGAGCAGGCCGCTACTGCGCCGCTCGCCCATCACCCGGCGGGAACGCGACAGGCGCCAGATGAAGAACAGGTTGATCGGCAGCAGCAGGCCGTTGACGACCTGCACGCCGACGAGCAGCGCGATCACCGGCACGCCGGGAATCATCGCGACGACGGCGGCGATCGCGATCATCGCCGTGATCACGCCCATAAACACCGGCGCCTCCTCGCGCCGGCGCCCGATCCCCTTCTCGTATCCGAGCGACTCGGAGACGACATAGGAGGTCGCGATCGGCAGGATCGCGGCGGCGAGCAGGCTGGCGCCGAGCAGCCCGATCCCGAACAGCGCCTCGGCGTAGCGGCCGGCGAAGGGGCTGAGCGCGCGCGCCGCGTCGGTGGCGGAGCCGACGTTGTGGATCCCGTGCGTGAACAGCGTGGCGCCCGTTGCGATGATGATGAACGAGGCGATCACGTTGGCGAACAGCGCGCCGGAGACGGCCTCGCGCTCCTCGTGTCCGAGCCGATCCTCGCGCACCCCGCGCTCGACGATCGCCGACTGCAGGTACAGCTGCATGTAGGGGGTGATCGTGGTGCCCGCGGTGGCGATCAGCAGCAGCAGGTAGGCGGAGCCGCCCTCGATCTTGGGGACGACGAGCGCGCGTCCCACTTCACCCCAATCGGGATGGGCGAGGATCGCGGCGATCGGGTACGCGAAAAAGGGCAGTGTCAGCCAGATGAAGACCCGCTCGGCGGAGCGGTAGGAGCCGCGCACGATGATCGCCCAGATCGCGACGGCGGCGATCGGCACCGTGATCTGCACGGGAACGCCGGCGAGGCTGAGCGCCGCGCCGACGCCGACGAAGTCCGATATGCAGATGCCCATGTTCGCGATCAGGACGGCGGAGGTGGCGAACACCGACCAGCGAATCCCGTACTCCTCGCGCACCAGCTCGGCCAGGCCCTTGCCCGTGACGACGCCCATGCGCGCCGCGAGCTTCTGCACGATCACGAGCGACACGGTGATCAGGACCATCACCCACAGCAGGCTGTAGCCGTACTTGGCGCCGACGGAGGAGTACGTGGCGATACCACCGGCGTCGTTGCCGGCGTTGGCGGCGATCAGCCCCGGGCCAAGCAGGCCGAGGAGCGCGAACAGGCGGATCCTAGCCGGGCTAAGACGGGCAGGCAGGCGCGGCCGGCCAAGGGTGGCCGAGCGGACGCGACGCATGACGGACGGTACTCGGACCGCCATCGAACTGGCCGGTGGGAGCGCTCACGCGCAGCAGTCTATTCAGATGGGTGCTCGGAGGCTCTGCAAAACGAGCTGCCCCCTGGTGCGTCGCCGGTGGCCTTCAGCGTCGGAGAGTCTTCAAGACGAGCTGGCCCCTGGCGACTCGCCGTTGGCCTTCAGCGTCGAAAGTCTTCACGACGAGCGCCCGCTGCATGGCGCCGATGGTCAGTCCTCGCCGAGCAGCCCGAAGCGCCGCCGCCAGCCGCGCGGCAGCATCGCCTCCAGCACATCGTCGACGGTCACGACGCCGACGATGTGCTCGCGCTCGTCGACGACCGGCGCGCACGTGAGGTTGTAGTCGGCCATCAGCCGGGCGACCTCTTCGAAGGACGCGTCGGGGCGCAGGCTGGGGAGGTCGTGCTTGACGAGCGTGCTGAGCTTGCGCTCGCCCTCGGCGCGCAGCAGCCCCACGATCGGCACGCCGCCGTCGAGCGATCCGTCGGGCGCGTTGACGAACACGGCCGTGAGAACCTCCGGTCCGATCGTGCTGTGGCGGATCGCGTCGAGCGCCTCGGATGCGGTGGTCGTGCCGCGCAGAGAGATGAAATCGGGACTCATCAAGCCGCCCGCTTCGGCCGGGTCGTAGCCGAGCAGCGCCCGCACCTTGGTGCGATGGCTGGCGGGAAGCAGCGCGAGCACGGGCTCGCGGCGATCCTCGTCCAGCTCGCCGATCACGTCCACCGCGTCGTCGGGGGCCATGCGCGCGAGCACCTCGGCGATCTGCGTGTCGGTGCGGTCCTCCAGGAACTCGCGCTGATGATGGTCGTCGAGCTCCTCAAAGACATCCGCCTCAAGCTCGCGGTCGTCCGCGCCGACGGCCTGGATTATCTCCTCGCCCTGCCGGCGCGAGGCGGCCTCCACGAGATCGGCGATCTGAGCCGGGTGCAGCTTCGCGAGCTTGGGGTGAGGGATGCGCAGGCGCAGCGTCGGCACGTGGCCGACAAACGGCTCCACGCCGGCCCAATCCAAGAACTCTCCGGTCGCGATGCGCTCCCCCACGCGCTTGGGCAGCAGCCGCCGGATGCCGCCGCGGGGTCCGGTGTCGACGCCGACCACGCGCCAGAATCCCGCGAGGTTCGCGAGCTCTATCTCGTTCGCCCGCACCAGCCGCGCGCCCTCAAGATTGATCAGCTGGCGGTCGAGCACGTCGCGTCCGAGCAGCACCTCCTCGTCGCGCCGTTCGAAGCGCCGCAGGTCGAGCTTCGCCTTGCGCAGCACGACGCCGTGGGGGCCGATGTCCGAGACGCGATCGACTCCCAGGTAGGACGTGCGCCCCGCCACGGACACGAGAAACCCCGTGATCGGCGGGTAGCCCTCGCCGCCGAGGCGGACGATGACGTCCTGCACTTTGCCGAGCCGCTCGCCGTCGCTGTCTCGCAAGGGGCTGCCGAGCACCGTGGACAGGTGGAGGATCGGCGGCGCCTGCGTGGCTGGCGCGTTCACAGGCCAAGTCTACGGGTTCGCGCCGGATGCTCTGGCGGGGGCGCTGGCTGGGATGGGGCGGGCGCTGCTGGGACGGGGGGCGCTGCTGGGACGGGCGGGCGCTGCTGGGACGGGGGCGCTGCTGGGACGGGGGGCGCTGCTGGGATCCGGGCTCAGATGGGGCTGGCGGCCGGCCGCCTATCCACCGCTGAGGTTCGTTGGAATCGCCTGTCCGTGCGGTGGCGGATCGTCCAGCAGCAGCCGCGGCACGGTGACCGGGCGCAGGCCGCGCGCGCGCATGCCGTGGACGATCGCGGGGAGCGCGGCGATCGTCTCTTCGCGGTCGCCGCCCGCGTCGTGCATGAGGATGATCGCGCCGGGGTGCGCGCCCGCGAGCGCCCGCTGCACGATCGCCGCGACACCGGGCCGCGCGAAGTCGCCCGTGTCCGTGGACCACAGGATCATGAGCATGTGCAGACGCCGCAGCTCCCGGAACGTCGTCGCGTCGAAGGAGCCGTAGGGAGGTCGGAACAGACGCGGCGTGGGGCCGCCGAGCAGCTGCACGCGATAGATCTCTTCGAGCAGCTGTTCGCGCTGATCGTGCGCGGAGAGGCGGGCCATCATCGGGTGGTTCTCGGTGTGATCCCCGACCACGTCTCCCGCGCGCAGCTCCTGCAGGGTGCCGGCGGAGAAGTACTGCTCCTCGACGCCGACGGCGAAGAACGTCGCCTGCACGTGCAGCGCGTTCAGCACGTCGAGCAGGCGCTGGGTGTAGGGGCCGGGACCGTCGTCGAAGGTGAGCGCGACCTCGTTGCCCCGCGGTCCTCCCTGGACGACGGCCGGCGTGTACGCGAGGACGGAGTCGATCGCCGTTTCCTGCTCCTTATGCGTGAGCGCCCGCGCCTGCGCCTGCGTCAACCGCGCCGGCGCGGGGTGAAAAACATGAGCACGGGCCGCTGCGTGGTGCGCGCCGTCGGGAGCGCGGACCGCTGTGATCGCCAGGGCGAGGAGCGCAAGCAGGGCTATGCCTGCGGTCGTGCGGCGTCGGCGATGGATGTCGTGGGCGCTCGCGGTGGCCACGGCTGTCTTCTATCGCACGCCGCGGCCGCGTGAGTCGGTGAGAGGTGCAACGCACGGCTATGTTGAACCCTCGATGCTGCCCTTCTGGCTCTCGATCGCCCTGCTCTCGCTTGTGCAAGGCGCGATCGTGGCGGCTCCAGGCGCGCGCGTGATAACCCTGCCCGCGCGGTTGCGCAGCCGCGCGTGGGCGGTGATCCCGCCGCTGTCGGTGCTCGCCTTCGTGCTCCTCGCGCGCGCCGCCGAGCGCGGTAGCGCCGAGACCCTGACGTACCTCGCGCTGCTCGCCGTGCCGCCGCTCGCCGCGCTCGCCCTCGGCTGGCTCGTGTGGGATGCGCAGGCGCCGCGCCCGGCGCTGGCGCTGGCGGTGCTGCCGCTGTTCGCGCTCGCGTGGGCGGATCGCGGCGGGCTCGCGGGGCAGGCCGCGGCGCTCGCGCTGTCCGCCCTGAGCTGCGTGACGCTGGGCGTGCTGCTCGCGGCGGTGACGCCCCTGAGATGGCTGGCGCTCGGCATCGTGGCGATGGCGCTGGCCGACAGCGCCCTGGTGATCTCAGACCTGCTCCAGCACCCCAACGACGTGCTGAACGCGGCGCATCCCGCGGCCGGCCTGCCGCGCCTACAGTCCGCCGTGCTCGGATCGGCGGTCATGGGCTACGGGGACCTGTTCGTCGCCGGCGTTCTCGGTGGGCTGCTGGCCACGGCGCAGAGCCGGACGCGGCAATGGCGGACGGCCCTGCTCGTGAGCGGGTTGGCGCTTGGGTTCGACCTGCTGTTCCTCCTCGTGGACGAGCTGCCGGCGACGGTGCCGGTGGCGCTCGCGCTGATCGTCGTGGGAGCGGCGCGTCCCAGCCCGCTCTGCGCTCAGGCGGCTTAGCCGAGTGCGCGCTCGGGCTCGGCTGCGGGAATGGGCAGCGCCGGCGCGGAGGGGTCGGCGAGGGGCCGCAGGTGGCTGGCGCGGGCGGCCGGTGCGCGCTCCTCCTCCCCCGCGGCCTCCTGGCGCGCGGTGACGGCGCGCGCGGCGCTCTGGAGCGCGTCCGGCGCGAGCACCTCGCGCTCGGAGGCGGCGCCCGCCTCCTCGATCCGGCGCACCTGTGGGATCACGCGCCGCTCGAACGAGCCGACCGCCTCGTTGTAGGCGCCCACGGCGGAGTCCAGCTGCCGCCCGACTTTCGCCAGCGGCTCGGCGAAACGGCCGAGCCGGCGGTGCAGCTCGCGCGCGGACTCCGCGATCTCCCGCGCGGACTCGGCGATCAGCTCCTGCCGCCAGCCGTAGTGCACCGCCCGCAGCAGCCCGATCAGCGTCGTCGGGGTCGCCATCAGCACCTGTTGCGCGACGCCGTACTCGATCAGCGCGGGGTCCTCGGCGAGCGCCGCCTGGTAGATCCCGTCGGAGGGCACGAACATGACGACGAGGTCGGGCGTGGTGTCGAACTGGTTCTGGTAGCCCTTGGCAGCGAGCTTGGTGATGTGCTCGCGCGTCTGCTTGGCGTGACGGGTGAGCAGGCGCCCGCGCTCCTCGTCGGTGCTCGCCTCCAGGTGCGCGAGATAGGCGTCCAGCGGCACCTTGGAGTCGACGACGATCACTTTCCCGCCGGGCAGCCGCACGAGCACGTCGGGGCGCAGGCGCCCGTCGTCAGTGTGGATCGTGCCCTGTTCGACGAAGTCGCAGCGCTCGACCATGCCGGCCATCTCGATCACGTTGCGCAGCTGGATCTCGCCCCACGATCCGCGTGTGGCAGGCCGCTTGAGCGCGGAGACGAGGTTGCCTGTCTCCGAGCGCAGCGTGCCGACGCCGTCGTGCAGCTGGCGGATCATCGCCGCCAGTTCGCCCTGGGCGTGCTTGCGCTCGCGCTCCAGGCGACCGATCTCGCCCTCCATCTTGACGAGCTTCTCCTGGACGGGCGTCACCATGCCCTTGATCTCCTGTGCGCGCCTGGCCATCTCGCCCGAGGCGCGCTCCTCCTCGGCGCGGCGCTGGTCGGCCAGCCGCTGCGCGAGGGAATCCCCGGTCTGTTTGAGGACGTCCGCCGATATCGCGGTCATCTGCTCTTGCAGACGCTGCCGGCCCGGGCGCACGAGAAAGACGGCGCACGCGACGCCGAGCAGGACTCCGATCAGGACGAGCAGGATGCTCATGGACACAACCTCCAATGACAGTGGCCTTGAAAGGTTGCACGCGCTTCGGACGCTCTACGATTGCGCGATGCACGACGAGGCGCTCGCGCGGGCCGGTGAGCAGGCGCAGGTCGGGGACATCGAGGGATACGTCACGCACGGCGAGGCGACGGTGGACGGTGGCGTGCGCCTGCACTACGTCGAGGCGGGGCAGGGGCCGCTCGTGGTGCTGTTGCACGGCTTTCCCGAGTTCTGGTACGGCTGGCGCCGGCAGATACCGGCGCTCGCGCAGGCCGGCTTTCACGTCGTGGCGCCCGACATGCGCGGCTACAACCTCTCGGACAAGCCGCGGGGATGGCGTCAGTACGACACCGACCGCCTGGCGCGCGACATCGCCGGGTTGATCGCTCACTTCGGCGTGGAACGGGCGCACGTCGTCGGGCACGACTGGGGCGCCGTCGTGGCGTACACGGTGGCGATGCGTCATCCCGAGGCGGTGGAGCGCCTGGCGATCCTCAACGTTCCGCACCCGCAGCGAATGCTGGGCGCGATGCGCAGCGCCGGCCAGCTGCGCAAGAGCTGGTACATGGTCTTCTTTCAGCTGCCGTGGCTGCCCGAGCGTCTGCTCGCGCGCGATGGCTTCTCCTTCGCCAAGCGCTCGCTGCGCGCCGGCTCGCGCGGCTCCTTCAGCGACGCGGACCTCGAACGCTACGCCGAGGCCTGGTCGCGGCCCGGTGCGCTGACGGCGATGATCAACTACTACCGCGCGCTGCTGCGCCGCTCGCCCCGGCGCGCGCGGGCCAGCCTGCGCGTGATCGGCGCGCCGACGCTCGTCATCTGGGGCGAGCGCGATCGCTACATCGGCGCGGAGCTGGCGGAGCCCGCGGCGCAGTGGGTGCCCGATGTCCGCGTCGAGCGTCTACCGCAGGCCACCCATTGGGTGCAGCACGAGGAGCCCGAGCGCGTCAACGAGCTGCTGATCGAGTTCTTCGGCGCGGCGCGAGCCGCCGCGGGAGCGCCGCCGGCGGGGTGAGCACGGCGCGCCGGGCGCTTCACGCTCGCCGGGGGAGTGTGGCCGGCGGGGCGAGGCTCAGCGGGGCCGCTCCAGCCATTGCAGCATCGCGGCGCCGCCCGCGGCGCTGCCGACGAGCACGAATCCGGCGAGCACGAGCCAGCTCAGCAAGGCGAAGGCGACGCCGATCGTGCCGAACTGCTGGGCCGAGGTGCTGATCGAGTGGGGCAGATATACGAGCGAGAAGCCCGCGAGCGAGGTCATGCCGATCGCGGCCAGCACGGCGCCCGGCAATAGGCGCCGCCACTGAAGGCGCCGGCCCAGCAGCACGTACGGGGTAAGCAGCCACGCCGCGACGCCGAGCAGCAGCGACCCGGCCACGTGCCACCACCCGCCGGCGAGTCCCGCCACGAGCGGACGCACGCTGACGTAGACGGGGATCATCACGATCCACAGCAGGTGCCAGTGAGTGCCCCGAATGCCCGCGGCGCGCAGCTCATACGAGAGCTCGTACAGGCGTTGCAGGGCGCGCGCGAGCGACAGCGCCGAGGCGAGGACGAGCACCACGCCGAGCACGGTCAGGCTGTGCGCGATGCTCGAAGAAGGCGCAAACATCTCGTTGACGCTCTGCGCGGCGGCGCCGGAGAGCTTCAGCTGCGCGACGATCTGCTGCGCGAAGTGGTGCGCGTCGGCCAGTGGCACGACGGTGCTGTACACGATCAGCAGGGGAAACAGCGAGCTGAACGCGAGCGCGCCGAGGGCCACGGCCCGATCGACGGCCTGCACTGCGGCCAGACGCTCAAGCCATGCCTGGAGCGCCCCGACCGGGGCGAGCAGCAGTCGCCGCGCGAGCCCGCTCATAGGGCCGACGCTAGCGGACAGCGTCCTCGCGCTCATCCGCGGAAACTGCGGGTCGGGCGCGCAGGGCGCGCGGGGTCGGGTTCAGCGGGCGCGGGGGTCGGGCTGAGCGGGCGCGGGTCGTGAGCGTGGCGGCCGCCGGGGTCGGGTTCAGCGGGCGAACCAGCTGGCGCGGCGACTGGAGCCGAAACGCTGCTTCTCGGCGACGAGCGCGACGGAGGGCTCTTGGAAGGCGCCAGTCGGCTTGGGCCCCGAGAGAAAGTCGACGTCGACGCGACCGACGCGACCGGCGCCGAACTCGATGTAGCAGGAGCCCAGCCCGTTGTAGGCGTCCGGCTGTGCGCCGCCCCGTACGCTCGCGATCAGCTCTGCGGCGACCACGCGCGCCGCTCCCTCGGCGAACACGCCGGCCTTCGGCACGCCGACCGTCGCGACGTCCCCGACGGCGTACACGCCCGGGAACCGCGTCTGCAGGGTGCTCGAGTCGACCGGGATGTAGTCGTCCTCGGCCATCCCGCTCTCAAGCACCACGTCGGGGGCGCGGTGCTTGGGCACCCCGAGGAAGAGGTCGTAAGCCATCTCGCTGCCGTCGTCGAGCACCGCGACCGAGCGCGCCGGGTCGAGCGAGCTCACACGCCGGTCGGGGACGAATACGATCCCGCGCTCGGCAAAGGCCGCGACCAGCGCACGGGAGGTGTCCGGCGAGGGGGGCACGGGGCTCCCGAACGGGATCACGATCGAGATCTCGCAGCGATCACGAACACCGCGCGCCGACAGGTGGTCGTGCAGCAGCAGCGCGGCCTCGCTCGGCGCGGGCGGGCACTTGAACGGCGCGCCGCACACGCCGATGATCGCGCGCCCGTGGGAGAACGCCGGCAACAGCTCGCCCAGCCGCTGCGCGCCGGCGACGGAGTAGAACTCGTTGCCCGCCTGCGCGAGCCCCGGCGTGGCGTCGAAGGCATAGTCGGCGCCGAGCGCCACGACGAGGAAGTCGGCCTCGTAGACACCGCCGTCCGTCGTGACCCGCCGTGCCTGCGGGTCGATCGCGGTGATCGCCTCGCGCACGAAGCGCACCCCGGGCTTGACGACCTCACGATAGGGCAGCCGCACCGCATCGAGCGTCGTGCGGCCAAACATCACGTCGAGCTTGGAATATCCGAAGACGAACGCGTCGTTCTTGTCGATGAGGGTGACGTCGGCTTCCTCGCCGAGCGCCTCGGAGAGGACCGTCACCAGCTCAAGGCCCCCGAAACCTGCTCCCAACACGACCACGCGGGCTTTCACCGGGTCAGTGTATCCCGGTGGATGCGACACGAGGTGGGCGGCGGCCGCGTGAGCGCCGCGAGCGCGGCGGGCGGCACCGAAGCGGGTGGCTTCGTTCTGCGCGCCGCGAGCGCCGCCGGTGGCACCGAAGCGGGCGGCTACCGTCTATGCGATGCCCGGTACCACGATCGTCCCCGCCGCGGGTCGGCGCGGCTTGACGGGGCTCTACGACCCCGTCGTGGCCCTGACGATGCGCGAGCGGACCTTTCGCGCGCGTCTGGTGGCGCAGGTCGTCGCCGGCGAGCCCACCACTGTGCTGGAGGTCGGATGTGGCACCGGCAGCCTCACACTGCGACTCGCGCAGGCCCTCCCGGCAGCCGCGATCACGGGCCTTGACGCCGACGCGGCCGTGCTCCTCCGCGCGCGAGCGAAGGACCGGGCAGGCGCGATCGACTGGCGTGAGGGCACCGCCACGAGACTGCCCATGCCAGAGCAGTCCCGGGACCGGATCGTGGCGTCGCTGCTGCTGCACCACCTCACGACCGCCGAGAAGCGCGTGGCGCTCGCCGAAGCCTTCCGGGTGCTGCGCCCCGGCGGGCGCCTCCACGTCGCCGATTGGGGGGCTCCGCAGGACCTCGCCATGAGGGCGGCGTTCCTCGCCCTCAGAACGCTCGACGGGTTCGCCCGCACGAGCGTTCACGCGCGCGGGGAACTCCCGACCCTGATCGAGCAGGCCGGCTTCCGCGATGTTCGCCGAACAGACAGGCTGCGCACGGCGTGGGGCACCCTGGAGCTGCTTGTCGCCGAGCGTCCGGCGGCGGCGGCTGGGTCTCGAAAAACCGGACAGGCCGCCGCCGTCGCGGCTATCCCTCGATGATGTTGTGGACCTCGACGACCCGGGGTTCACCCGGATCGGCGCCGAGCTCGGTCATGATCGGTATCAGCGTCTCGCCGAACTTGTCGAAGTCCTCCTGTGAATCCCACACGTCGAAGACGTGCAGCCCGTCGCCGCTGCCGGAGAACGCGCAGTGGTAGGAGCGTCCCTGCGGCGAGCCCGCTCCGGCCGCCTCCAAGCGACGGATCGTCTCGTCGTACTGCGCTGCGGTGAATGCCTTCGGCGCGAAGTAGAAGCCGAGTGCCATTGGAACCTCCCTATTCTCGGGGGTTGAGAGCATCACTCTAACAGCGGCGCGATGCTGCCAGAGGGACGCGAGCGAGCGGGACCCAGATGTCGGTATAACCTATCGCTGCTGATGTCTGGTTCTGGGTTGTTGTTGTTGGTGGGGGTGTGTCGGGATTTCCGGCGTGGTCGGCGGCGGTTGCGGGTGTTGGTGGATGTGTCGCTGGAGGTCGGTGTGGGCGAGATCGTGGCGGTTCTCGGTTCGCGTGGGGAGGGCAAGACGACGCTGCTTGAGGTCGCGGCGGGGATCGCCGTGCCGGATGCGGGGGATGTCTGGTTTGAGGGTGTCGACCTGAGGGGCTGTTCGGCGCAGGAGCGCTCGGATCTGCTGGGGGACCGGGTCGCGTGGATTCATCGCGGCGGCCCAGGTGTGAAGCTGAGCGTCCTGGACTACGTTGAGCTGCCGTTGCGGATGGGCCGTAAATGCGGGGATCCCGCGGCGCGGGCGATGGAGGCGTTGGAGCGCGTCGGTGCGGTGTCGTGTGCGCGCCAGCAGTGGGAGGATCTGTCGAATTGGGAGCGCGTGCTCGTCGAGTTCGCGCGGGGCATCGTCAGCAGGCCGCGGCTGATGCTCATCGACGACGTGATGGACGGTCTTGGTATGCGCCGCACCCGCCAGGCGGGCGAGCTTTTGTGCTCGCTGGTCGAGGACTACGGGTTTGGGGTCCTGATGAGCGTCTCCGACCTGGAAGCCGCCCTGATCGCCGACCGCGTGCTGTCCTTCGAACACGGCGGACTCACCTCCATGTCCGACCCCAACCCCCACCACACCAACATCATCCCGATG
>DATBOY010000026.1:0-9366 GCA_036561645.1 Solirubrobacteraceae bacterium | reverse complement strand
TCGAAGCCCTCGCGGCGCATGATCTCCACGAGGATCGCCAGCTGCAGCTCGCCGCGGCCCTGCACCTCCCAGGCGTCCGGGCGCTGGGTGTCCAGGACCCGCAGAGAGACGTTGCCGACCAGCTCCTGATCCAGGCGCGCGCGCACCTGGCGGGCGGTCAGCCTGCTCCCCTCGCGGCCGGCGAGCGGCGAGGTGTTGATGCCGATCGTGACCGACAGCGACGGCTCGTCCACGGTGATCACCGGCAGCGGCCGTGGATCCTCGGGGTCCGCGAGCGTCTCACCGATCGTGACCTCGGCGATGCCGGCCACGGCGATGATCTCGCCCGCTCCCGCCTCGGCGGCCTCCACGCGCTCCAGCGCCTGCGTCACGTACAGCTCCGAGACCTGGGCGCGCTCGATGCTGCCGTCAGCGCGACACCACGCGATCGGCTGCCCCTTGCGGATGCTGCCGTTGTGCACGCGGCAGATCGCCAGACGCCCGACGTACGGCGAGGCGTCGAGATTCGTGACGTGCGCCTGCAGCGGCTGCTCGGGATCGTGCATCGGCGCCGGGATGTGCTCCAGCAGCAGGTCCAGCAGCGGCGCCAGATCGCCGCCGTCCAGACCGCCGCCCGGCCTGCTCGCGTCGTACTGAAGCGACGCGCGGCCCGCCTTCGCGTTGCAGTAGACGATCGGGAAGTCGATCTGGTGCTCCTGCGCGTCGAGGTCCAGGAACAGCTCGTACACCTCGTCCACGACCTCCGCCACGCGCGCGTCCGGGCGATCGACCTTGTTCACGACGAGGATCACGGGCAGCTGGGACTCAAGCGCCTTGCGCAGCACGAAGCGCGTCTGCGGCAGCGGACCCTCCGAGGCGTCGACCAGCAGCAGCACGCCGTCGACCATCGTCAGGCCGCGCTCCACCTCGCCGCCGAAGTCCGCGTGACCGGGCGTGTCGATGATGTTCAGCTTGACGTCGCGATAGCGCAGCGAGGTGTTCTTCGCGAGGATCGTGATGCCCTTCTCGCGCTCGAGATCCATCGAGTCGAGCACGCGGTCGGCGATGTCCGCCCCCGCGCGAAAGGCGCCCGACTGCCACAGCATCGCGTCGACGAGCGTCGTCTTGCCGTGGTCGACGTGCGCGATGATCGCGACGTTGCGGATGTCGTTGCGCGGGGTCAGCACGGTCCGACAGGGTAGCCGTCGGCGGCCACCCTGCCGGGGTGCCCTCGACAGGCCCCCAACCGCGGCGACGTGCTACGCGCGCGAGCGGGAGCCAACACCTCCACCAGCACCTCCGCCGGCACCTCCATCGGCACCTCCACCAGCACCTCCATCGGCACCTCCGCCGGCACCTCGGCGAGCGCCTCTGCGAGCGCCTCCGCCAGCACGTCCACGCCCCCCGGACACAGCGCCCCACGCCACGCTCGCGCCGAAGCGCGTCAGCGCCGAGGGCATCCGTTCCGAGCGCGCCACCACCTCCTCCAGCGCCGCCGCGAAGCGCCGGATCTCGCTCTCCTCGATCACCAGCGCCGGCAGCGCCTTGATCACGTTCATACGGTGGCCCGCCACCTGGCAGAGAATTCCGTGGTCGTGGAACAGCCCCAGCACGAGCAGCTGCGCGTACAGCCCCGGCTGCGCGTGCTCCAACCTGTCCCACAGCGCACGGGCGACACGCCCCTGCGGCGGCCCCAGCTCGATCGCCCACATCAGACCGAGCCCGCGCACGTCTGTGACGCTCGCGTAGCGCTCGACGAGCGGGCGCGTCAGCTCCAGCAGCAGCGCGCCCAGGCGCCGCGAGCGCTCGACCAGCTCCTCGCCGTCGAGCACCTGCAGGGTCGCCAGCGCGGCCGCCGCGGCGAGGTCGTTGCCGCCGAAGGTCGAGCCGTGGCGCACCGCGCGCTCCATGCCGTCGAACACGCCCTCGAAGGCGGCGCGCGAGACGAGCGCGGCGCCAATCGGCACGAGGCCGCCGGACAGCGCCTTGGCGACGCATACGATGTCCGGTTGCAGATCCCAGTGCTCCAGCGCGAAGAAGCGCCCCGTGCGCCCCAGGCCCGTCTGCACCTCGTCGCACACGAACAGCGCGCCCGCGTCGTGGCAGCGCCGCTGCGCGCCCTGCAGGTACCCCGGCGGCGGTAGATGCACGCCCTTGCCCTGCACCGGCTCCACCACCAGCGCGGCGACGTCGCCGCGCTGCAGCTCGCGCTCCAGCGCGTCGAGGTCCCCGAACGCCACCGCGGCGCAGTCGGCCAGCAGCGGGCCGAAGCCGTCGCGGAACTCCGCGTTGCCGTTGATCGACAGCGCCCCGAGCGTGAGGCCGTGGAAGGCGTGCTCGGCGTAGAGGATGCGCGGGCGGCCGGTCGCCGCGCGCGCGATCTTGATCGCCGCCTCGACCGCCTCCGCGCCGCTGTTGGCGGGGACCATCGCCGCGACGCTGTGCGGGGCGCGCGCGAGCAGCTGCTCCGCCAGCACGCCGCTCAGCAGCGTCACCCCCAGCTGCGGCAGGTTCGCCGTGCGCGCCGCCAGCGCCTGCTCGACGGCGGCGATCGCCTGCGGGTGGTTACGTCCGATCGCGAACACGCCGTAGCCGCCGAGCAGGTCCAGACAGCGCCGCCCCTCGGAGTCGATCAGGTGCGCCCCCTCCCCCCGCACCCACACGCGGTGCAGGCCGAGCGTGCGCAGAATCCGCCCGAGCTGCGGGTTCAGGTAGCGATCGTTGAGCGCCATCTCCTCGCCGACGCGACCCGCGAGGATCTCGCTGACCGAGGGCACTGAGACGGCGTCAGCCCGTCGCGTAGCGCTTGCTCACGCGGCGATCCTCGGGCACGCGCACGACATCCCAGCACAGCCCCACCCGCTCCATCGCCCGGATCACGAAGGCGGAGATGTCCGGCTGGCGCCAGCCCATGCCGTGACTCGCCGCGGTGGGGAAGGCGTGGTGGTTGTTGTGCCACGCCTCGCCGAGCGACAGCGGCGCCAGCCACGCCAGGTTGCGCGACTGGTCCTCGGTCGCGAAGTCGCGGCGCCCAAAGAAGTGGCACAGCGAGTTGATCGAGTACGTCACGTGGTGCAGCAGGAGCATTCGCACCGCGCCCCCCCACAGCAGTCCGGTGAAGGCGGCGCGCCACGTGCCGCCGATCGCGCCGCCGAGCGCGAACGCGGCGGCCAGGCCGCCCAGCGCCCACACGAAGAACGTGCGATCGACGAACGCGACGACGGGGTCGGCCAGCAGGTCGGGCGCATAGCGTTCGCGCGAGCCGCGCTCGGTGTGAATGAACAGCCAGCCGAGGTGCGCGTGCGCGAGGCCCCGCAGGGCGCCGCGCAGGCCGACGCCGTGGTCCACGTGCGGGCTGTGCGGGTCGCCCTCCTTGTCGGAGAACGCGTGGTGCTTGCGATGGTCCGCGACCCAGGAGATGATCGGCCCCTCGATCGCGGCGGAGCCGAGCACCGCGAACACGCCACGCACGGCCGGCGAGGTCTTGAAGCTGCGGTGGGTGAACAGCCGGTGAAAGCCGACCGTCACGCCGAGCCCCGTGAGCGCGTAGAGGGTCGCGAACACGATCAGATCCGAACGGCGCAGCAGACCGTCCCACAGCTGCCAGCCGACGACGCCGAGCGCGAGGATCGGGCCGACCGTGATCAGGCCCGTCAACGCGCGGTTCAACCACTCGTATTCGACGGGCTGGACGTCGCCTGGTTCGGGCCGGCGCTGTTGCGGGTCGCCGGAGAGTTCGTCGTTGCTCATGAGGCTGCGTCGCATCGGCGTACGACACCTGCAAGCTAGCACGCCGGCGGGCGGGAAGCCTCGGAAAAGTCCCTACCCTGGGTGGCGATGCGTCTGCATTCGGCAGGCCGACCCGAGCGCCTGCGCCGCGAACTGGAGCGAGCGCTGCCGCAACGCCCGTTCGGCGTGCGCTTCTGGGACGGCGGCGAGCTGCTCGCCACCACCCCGGGAGGACCCCTCTTCACAATGCGCTCGCCGGCGGCGGTCGCGCATCTGCTGCGCGCCCCCGGACAGCTCGGGCTCGGCCGCGCGTACGCCGCCGGCCAGCTGGAGGCGGATGACCTCGACCGGGTGATCGGCCTGCTCGACGGCTTCACGCCGCCGGCGCTCGATCGCCCCACGCGCCTGCGCCTGGCGCTCGCCGCCGTGCTCGCCTGCGGGCCGATGCTGCCTCCGCGCGTCCCCGCGAGCGAGCTGCGCCCGCGCGGGCGCCGCCACAGCCGCGAGCGCGACGCGCGCGCCGTGCGCCACCACTACGACGTCTCCAACGACTTCTTCGCGCTGTTCCTCGGACCCTCGATGGTGTACAGCTGCGCGCTGTTCTCCCGCGGCGCGCCCGATCTGGAGCAGGCGCAGCGGGCGAAGCTCGACCTCGTCTGCGCCAAGCTCGATCTACGGGAGGGCGAGCGCGTGCTCGACGTCGGCTGCGGCTGGGGCGGCTTCGTGCTGCACGCCGCCGCCCACCACGGCGTGCGCGCCGTCGGCATCACCCTCTCGCCGCCGCAGGCCCAGCTCGCCCGCCGGCGCGTGGCGCAGGCGGGGCTCGCCGAGCGCGTGGAGATCCGCGTCGCCGACTACCGCGACCTGGCGGGCGAGCGCTTCGACGCGATCGCCAGCATCGGCATGGTCGAGCACGTCGGCGCCAACCAGATCGACTCCTACGCGCGGACGCTCGCCGGCCTGCTCGACCGCGGCGGACGCCTGCTCAACCACGGCATCGCGCGCCTGCGCCACGGCGACCCCGAGGCCGGGCGGTTCTCGCAGCGCTACGTGTTCCCCGACGCCGCCCCGCTGCACCTCTCCCGCATCCTGCTCGCGCTCGAGCGCGCCGGCTTCACCAGCGAGCACGTCGAGGGCTTCGCGCAGGACTACGTGGACACGCTCAGCGCCTGGATCGAGCGCCTGGACGCCAACCTGCAGCGGGCGGAGCAGCTTGCCGGCGGCGAGCGCGTGCGCGTCTGGCGCCTCTACCTGCGCGCCGCGCGCAACGGCTTCGCCACCGGGTTCACCTCGATCTATCAGGTGCTCGCCCGCCGCGCTTAGCGTTGCTGCGCGAGGAGCCGTTGCGCGCCGCCCCATTGCCCGAGGAGCCGTTGCGCGCCGCCCCATTGCCCGAGGAGCCATTGCGGGAGGAACCTCCAGAAGAGGAGCCGGTGCGCGAGCCGCCGCCACGCTGCCCTGCCCATGCCCCCGAGCGCCGCGGAGCGCCCTGCGCCGGGCGCGCCGCGCTGCTCCTCACGCCCGCCAGCTCCAGCTCGCGGTGCAGATTCAGGTCGCGCACCATGCCCACCAGCTCGTGCGCCTGGTCGTGCGCGACGAACGTCAGGCCGACACCGCTCGCGCCGGCGCGCGCCGTGCGCCCGATGCGGTGCACGTAGTCCTCCTGCGAGCCCGGCATGTCGAAGTTGATCACGTGCGTGATGCCCGCCACGTCGATCCCGCGCGCCGCGACGTCCGTCGCCACGAGCGTGTCGACCTGCCCCGCCTCGAAGCGGGCGAGCGCCTTCTCGCGCTGGGCCTGGGACTTGTCGCCGTGCATCGCGACCGCGTGCACCTGGTTGGCGCTCAACTTCTTGACCAGCCGGTCGGCGCCGCGCTTGGTGCGCACGAACACAAGCGTCAGGCCGCGCTCGACGTCCGCCAGCTCCGCCACCAGGCGACCGACCTTGCCCTCGTGCGAGACCGACACGAAACGGTGCTCGACCTGCGCGCTGTGCTGCGCCGTGGGCGCGTGCTCGTGGCGGCGCGGGTCGTGTGTGAAGGCCTTCGCCAGCCGCCCCACCTCGCCTTCGAGCGTGGCCGAGAACATCAGCGTCTGGCGCTTGGCGGCGGTCATCTTCACGATCCGCTCGACCACCGGGCGAAAGCCCATGTCGAGCATCCGGTCCGCCTCGTCGAGCACGAGCAGGCGCACCCGCGCAAGCGATACGTCGCGGCGCTCGATCAGGTCGAGCAGCCGCCCCGGCGTCGCCACGAGGATGTGCGCGCGCGCCGCCAGGCGCGCCTGCTTGACGATCCCCGCGCCGCCGTACACCGCGGCGATCGACAGCGCGCGGGCGTGCGCGATCGGGCGCAGCTCGTCGACGATCTGGCTCGCCAACTCGCGCGTCGGCGCCAGGACGAGCGCCGAGGGCCGCGCGTCGGAGTCCTTCAGCAGTTCCACCAGCGGCACGCCGAAGGCGAGCGTCTTGCCCGAGCCCGTCGGCGACTTCGCGAGCACGTCGTGGCCCGCCAGGATGTCGGGGATGACCATCCCCTGCACGGCGAACGGCGCGGTGATGCCGCGCGCGGCCAGCTCATTTGCGACGACCTCGGACACGCCGAGGCCGGCGAACGTTTCATGCGTCATGTGTTGATGCTCCTTCTGTAAATGGCGACCGTCACGGCCGCCCGCTGCGGAGGGAGATTCGAACTGACCCCATCCGCGCATCGGAGCGCCAACAAAGACAAGCCAAGAACCTCACGGGCGACCTCGCCGCCCATGGGGGGACCGTAGCAGGGTCAGACCGAGCGCTCGGCCAACCTGCCCTCGGCGCGAGCGGCTGTCGCGAGCCCTTCGTCGCACGTCAGCAGCGCCAGTCCGAGCCGGCGGGCGAGCGCGAGGTAGGCGGCGTCGTAGACCGACAGCCGCTCACGCAGCTCCCAGACGGCGTCGAGCAGCTCGAGGACCGAGTACCGCACGACGCGCAGTTCGCGCAGATCGCTCAACGCCTGCGTGCGTCGGCGCTCGCCGAGTTCACCACGCAGCGCGTGGCGCCGCAGCATCGAGATGACCTCGACATGGAAGTGCTCGGGAACATGGATCGCCGAGTGCTTGGTGAGCACGGAGCGGATCGCCGGCGCCCGGGGCTTGTCGAGCAGCACATCCCCGATCGCACTGGCGTCGAGGACGATCACAGAGGAGCGCGTTCACGCTCGAGGTGGATGGCCTCGCTCGATGTCAAGCTCGTCTGCACCGGCTCGCGCTGGCTGACGTTGTCCAGCCACTGACGCATCGACGGCCGTACCGCGACGTCGCGTATCTCCGCGAGGAGGTAGTCGGAAAGGGTCATCCCCTCCTGCGCGGCGCGTGCCTTCAGTTCGCGATGAAGCTCCTCGGGAACGTTGCGAATCTGGATCATAGACATAAAATCACATTATCACATGTGATTCGCATGTCAGCCCTCTTTGCGAGGTCTTCACTGGCGAGGGCGGGAAGCGAACGTCAACCCCGCGCCTGGGCCGGTATCCGCGTGAGGTGGGGCAGCAAATCGAAGCCTCGGTCGAAGCTCAGGACCTCGGACACCCCGTTGCGGCGCATGACTGCGGCGTGCAGGGCGTCGCGCGAGGACAACCCCGGGTGTGCGTGGGTGAGATCCTTGGCGGCGAACACGTCCTCCTCGCGCATCGAGAAGACGTTGTCCACGATGCTCCGCAGGGTGTGGAACGCGACCTCGAGCGCTTCGCGGCGCTCGGGCGCCCTGTAGCGGCGCAGGATCTCCTGGAACACCTCGCTGCTGGTCACCAGGCGCCGGCGTTCGCTCGTCAACCTCTCGATCAGGCGCTGGGAGTCGATCTTGTGCCGATGGTCATCCCCCATGAGGTACATGGGGATGTTCGCGTCGACGAAGACCATCAGTCCAGACCCGGGAGATTCGGCACGTAGCGCAGCTCGTTTTCGGCGAGCATCGTGTCGATGTCGGAAACCGGGAGGTTGTATGTGGCCGCCCTGCGGATAGCCGCGAGCTTGGCCTCGACATCGCCGTTGGAGGTTTCGCGCTCTGCTGTGTTCATCGCCTGGCGCGCCCACGCGGAAAGGGTCAGTCCCGCGGCGCGTGCGCTGTGCTCGTAGCGTTCGAGATCGCTCTCGGCGACGACGACCTGGAGGCGCTTACTCATAGGCGTAGTATAACAGACTACCTCGATGCGTCAACGGGTCGGCTCTCGCCACCCAGCCCACCCTCGGCGCGTGACCGAATGGTCCGCGAGCGACTACCCCGCCGCCGCCTCCGCGCCGCCGTTCCCCGTCTGCAGCCGGATCGCGCGCTCCACCTCTTCGCCCCGCGCCGTCAGCCGCCACGCGTTCGGGGAGCCCTTCGGGTGGCCCTCGCCCGTGTTGTGGATCAGTCCGAGGCCGTCCAGACGCGCGAGCAGCTTGGAGATCTGGCCCTGGTCGGCGATCCCCGACGCGGTCGCGACCTGGCGGTTGCTCGCCCCCGTGTGCCCCGCGATCGCCATCAGCACGCGCACCGTGCGGTACGTCAGGCGCATGTCAAGCCCCTCCAGCGGATCGCGCGTGCCGCGCGCCACCACGCCGCGCCGCGGTTTGGGCGCCGGGCGCTCGAGCTCCTTCGCCGCCGCCGCCTGCCCCATGTAAGGCAGCACGATCATCCCCATCAGCGGCCCCAGCAGATCGAGCAGCGGGCGCGTCGTCCCTGCGTCATCGGCGCCCGAGCCGCTACCGCGCCCCGCACCGCCGTTACCAAGCCCTGCTGCACCGCCGCGGCGCCCCGCACCGCGCCCCGCCGAGCGCTCCAAGATCCGCGCGTGCACGATCGCGAACACCGCCCCGACGACGCCCTCCGCCGTCAACGGCGGCGGCTCCTTGCCCGCCTTCGCCTCCACGCGCCCGCCGTCCACGGCCGCGATCAGCTGCGCCACGCACAGCGCGCGGCGCTCAAGCGCGCTGTCGCCCGCCCCGAGCGCCTCGACCACGCACAGCCGCCCGAGCCCCGGCTCGTCGTCCAGGAACCCCAGCAGCGCCGCCAAGCCCGCGCGAATCTGCTCGCGCCAGCCCCGCTGTTCCGCGTACGCCGGCAGCA
Organism: Solirubrobacteraceae bacterium; assembly: GCA_036561645.1. GTDB lineage: Bacteria > Actinomycetota > Thermoleophilia > Solirubrobacterales > Solirubrobacteraceae > Palsa-744. The sequence continues at coordinate 577 of DATBOY010000026.1, read as the reverse complement.
CCACGGCCGCCGCCTGCCCGATCGCCTCATCCAGCGCCGCCAGCAGGCAGGCCTCGCGGTCCTCGAAGATCTCGTAGAACGTCCTGCGCGAGATCCCCGCGCGCGCGACGATGTGCGCCACCGTCACATTCGCCGCCCCGCGCTCCGCCGCCACCTCCGCCATCGCCCCCAGAATGCGCTGGCGCTGGATCTCCGCAACCCGCCCTGGCGCCAGCACATCGGCGCCGCGCGGCGCGCCTTGGGACTGCGAAGCTCGCCCGGCGGCGGCGCCGGTGCCGGGGCGCCCCTTACGCGCCCCGGCCCGCTGCTCCTTGGATGGCATGACGGCCGGCACCTCGCCTAGCCCTTGCGGCTGCCCTTCTTGGCCTTCTTGTGCTTCTTGGTCTTCTTGTGCTTCTTCTTGGTCTTCTTCTTGACCTTGGCGCAGCCGGTGACGTTGATCTTCGTCGTCTGCTGGACGACCGCCCCGTTCTGCCCGGTGATCGTGGTCGGCATCGTCAGCGGGCTCGCACAGAGACTCCCGACAGCGGAGAGCCCTGAGTGCGGACCCTCCGGCAGGTTCAGGTCAAAGCTGCCG
>DATBOY010000025.1:0-38435 GCA_036561645.1 Solirubrobacteraceae bacterium | reverse complement strand
GAAGGTGTGTTCGCCGTTGACGATCAGCCCTTCGAGCTGGTGATCACGGCCGGCGAGGGCGTCGAATACGACACCCGTGTTGTGCACCAACGCTTTCAGGGCTCCCTCCTGGGTGGCGAGGATCCCGACCAGGCGGTTGGTGTGTTCGACGAACGGTTCGAGCACCGCGAAGTCGGAGTTGATCTGTTCACCGCGGCCGTGGATCGCGACCGCGACCGACTGCTGCCACACCTGGAAGTATTTTCGCGTCTGCGGGTCGAGGCTCGCGAGGATGTCGTCGAGCGTCACGGTGGGTTCCACGTTGGCCTCGGCGAGGTGGCCGTTGTCGGGCAGGAACGGCCCTTTCTGCCCCTGCGGGTTGAGCTGCACGTAGGTCTCGCCGAGCAACGTCTTCACGCGCAGGATGGCGTGGGTGTTCGCCCGGATCGGCGCGTAGCGGCTGGCGACTTCGATGGTCGCGTCGGTGGTGCCGTGCTTGTTGAGTTTCAGCGACACGACGTGACCGACGTTGACGCCGCTGATGCGCACATCCGACTGTTCTGAGAGCACGAGCGTGCGCGGGAACGCGACCGTGAAGCGGTAGCCCTTCGTCTTCAGCGGCAGCGGCCCTCCGAAGGACTCCCACAGGAACAGCAGCAGCCCGAAGCAGCTGAGCGCGAACAGCACGATCACGAGGATGTTCGCCAGGGTCGGCGCGCGCTTCTGCATCAGTGCGTCCCTTCCAGGCCGTAGGTGGACTGCAGGCCGCGACCGAACACGCGCCCCGCCAGCTGCGTCGGGCTCGTGACGCCGCTGCCGCTCGGGGCGGGGCAGGTCGAGGAGGGCGTCTTGGACGTCGGCAGCTGCGTGAGCGCGAGCAGCGCGCGCAGCGGCGGGTTGACTTCCGCCGCCGCCGGCGCGAGATACAGCTGCTGGCAGGGGATGAACAGCAGGCCGTGGCCGAGCGGGCCGTTGGCGTCGGCCGCCGCGAAGACGCTGTTGAGGTTGTGGCCCAGCCAGTCGAGGTAGAAGAGGAAGCCCGGCTGGTTGGCGCTCGGGTTGTAGGCGATCTCGTTGAGCAGTTCGTTGATCACCGAGAGGCTGACCGAGAGCTTCGGGAAGGATTCGTTGAGGTCCTGGATGTCCGGCTGGACTTCGTTGACGACCGGCTGGATTTCGCTCGTGAACGGCCGGATCTGGTTCTTGATGATCGGCGTCGTCGTCTTCAGGAAGGGGCGCGTCTGTTCCTGCGCCGGAGCGAAGGCCTTGGCGAACGGCTGCAGCTTGGTCAGCGTCGGTCCCAGCACGCGCGCGGCGCTCGTCAGCTTGTCGAGGCTCGTGTTGGCCTGCGCGAGCGTCCCCGGCAGCCGCCGCAGGGTCTCCTGCACGCTCTGGTCCTCGCGCGCGAAGGTCCCAAGCACGGCGTTGGAGGAGTCGATCAGCTCTTCCAGCGCCTTGTCCTTGCCGCCGAGCGCGCTCATCACCAGCTGGAAGTTGTGGATCGAGTGCGCAACGTTGGCGTGGCGCGCCGCCACCTGGCGGCCGATCTGCTGCAGGTCGCGCGCCAGCGGATCGAAGCGCTTGAAGGCCGCCGAGAGGTTGCGGCCGTTGCCGTGCAGGCCTTCCGCGGCGCCCGCCAGCAGCAGCTGCAGGTAGGCGCGCGTATCGGCGTCCAGGGAGGCGAGGAACTCGTCGAGGTTGACGTCCGGCGCGGTCTGCGCGATCGGGATCACCTCGCCGTCGCTCACGCGGCCGCTGCGCGGCGTGCCGGGATCGACCTCGACGGTCATGTCCTTCAGCTGCGTCTTGGGGCGCAGCAGCATCGTCGCGTCGCGGTAGATGTAGCGGGCGTACTTCGGCGTCAGGTTCATGTTCACGAGCGCGCGCCCGCCCACCAGCTGCACGCTGGCGATTTCGCCGACCTTCGCGCCCGCGATCGTGACCGCCTGCCCCTGGCCCGGCGTGACCGCCTGAGCCGTCTGGAATTCGGCCTTCAGCGTGAACGTGCTGTGCCCCAGAACGGGGAACCAGCTCGGCAGCGAGAGGCGCTCGTGCGCGAGGATGTAGCCGCCGGAGAAGGCCGCCACGAGGATGATCGCGATCACCGAGAGGAAGGCCGTGCGGTAGCGCTCCAGCTGGTCGCGCAGGCCGCGTCCGCCCTCGTTGTGCTGGGCGGGGTTCATCCGCCGGTCCCGTCCGCCGGACCCTGCGCCGCCGGTCCGTTGAAGTCGGGAAGCTTCTGCGTGTTGCACGCGACGAGCGGCTTGTACGGCGGCTCGACGCTCGGCAGGCGCGGGCTCGTGCCCAGCGGCGAGAGCGCCGTCGAGGCCGCCATCGGCAGGCTCTTGGCGCTGCTGCCGAGCAGCGGCGCCGGCGGCGTGGTGATCGTCTGGGCGCCGCCGGTCACGAGCAGCCGCTGGAAGGCGCCGTTGCCGTCGAAGCTCTGCCCGGCGCTGTTGAAGGCCAGCAGCAGCCCACTCAGGAACTCCTGCTGCGCGCTCACGCCCGAGGTGTTGGCGCCGTCCTGCAGCTTCGCTTCGCTCGCCGGGAAGAAGACGTTCGTCAGGCACTTGCTGAGCAGCGCCGTCTGATTGAAGAATTCCGGCTGCGGCGCGAGCAGCTGCGCGAGCGCCGGCGAGGCGCTGCGCAGGCCCTGCGCGAGGCCGCCGAGCTCCGCGGGAGCGAGCAGGGCGCGGGTCTGCGCGATCCACGGCAGCGCCGCTTCGATCGTCGCCGGCGTCTGCTGCACGCCGGGGATGATGTCCTGCGCGAACGTGCGTGTTGCGGGCAGCGCGGCGTCAAGCGAGGTGAAGGCCGTCGTCGTGGAGCGCAGCGCGCTCGGCAGCAGCGCGACCGCGGCGCTGACGCTGCTCGCCTGCGCCGCGATCGAGCCGAGGAACGTGTCGAAGTTGCCGATCAGTTCGCCCAGCTGCTGCTCGTGCGCGTTGAGCGCCGAGGTCGTGCGTTCCACGCCCGCGATCAGATGGGAGATGTCGTGCTGTTCGGAGCCGCCGAGCGCCTGGCTCACGATCGCCGAGTCGCGCAGCGCTTCGGGACCGCGCTGGTAGGCCTTGTTCAGCGCCTGGGCGGCGTTCAGGCCGCGCACGTCGGGGTCCTGTTCGGCGTCTTCGGAGGGCGTCGGCTTGCGCGTCAGCGCATCTCCGTATTCCGCCAGGAACGTCTGCAGGTTGGCGCGCGTGTCGGTGTTCAGCGCTGTGAGCACCTGATCGATCTGCACCGGGTCGGAGGTCTGCGTGATCGGGATCGTCGCGCCGGAGGAGAGCGTGCGCGCCGAGGGGCTGCCCGGCTGCAGTTCGACGAAGAAGTTGCCCTCCAGGAAGATGCGCGGGCGGATCTTCAGCGTCGCGTCGGCGTGGATCGGCAGGCCGTCGTTTTCGATGTCCATCGTCACCAGGCCAGTGTTGCCCTCGCGCTGCACGGACTCGACCTTGCCGACCGGCACGCCGGCGATGCGCACCGGGGACTTCGGCCGGATGTTCACGGCCGTGGCGAACTGCGCCTTCAGGCGGAAGCCGTGCGTGAACGGGATGTGCTTGGTGAAGCCGAAGTACACGACGATCAGCGTCACCACCAGCACGACGATCCCCAGGCGCACGGGGTTTGACTTCTGCAGCTCGGCGACGGGCAGCTCGTCGCGCCGGCGCCACCAGCGCAGCGGGCTCATTTCTTGCCCGCCTTCTTGGAGGAGCCGCTGATCCCGAGGTCCTTCAGGGTCGCGCTTGGATACGTCTGGCCGGTCAGGCTCTGGCTGCGGGTCGTCGGTTCGCGCGCGGCGCCGACGGGGCCGGGCACGTTGCCGATCACGGTCTTGCCGGCGATGTAGCCCTGGTTGCCCGCTTCGCACACCTGCGGCTGCCCCGGTGCCGCCACGTTCGGGTAGGGGTTGGAGTGCAGGTGGTTGTCGTCGATCACGGCGGCGGAACCGACGCGCTTGTCGACCGACGGCCCGTTCGCGGGCGCCGAGGAGGGGCCGCCCTCGTTGTTGGGACCCAGGGGCGAGACGAGCGGCGCGACGCGCGCCATCGTGCCCGCGCCGTTGCTGCCGGCGAGCACGCTCGCGATGTTGCGGAAGAAGAGGCTGAAGTAGTTGCACGTCGCCTGCGCCGGCGCGAGCCCCGCCACCAGCGGGTTGCCGGCCTGCGCGGTCTGCGTGAGGTCCACGAGTCCCTGGTTGACGATCGGGTTCCCGGCGAATTCCTCAAGCGCCTTGCTCGCCGGCGCCAGCAGCTTGTTGACCTCCGTCGCTTCGCGCAGGGTGACGGTGCCCACCGCGAACGCGTGGCCGAGCGGTGAGGCGGCGCTCGCCAGCTCGCGCGCGCTCGGACGCAGGAGCGCCATGAAGCGCGTGCTCTTTTCGATGAACGGAGCCTCGAAGGGCAGCGAGTGGATCGCCTGATGCATCGCCGGCGGGGCGCCCTCGATCGTCGCTTCAAGCGACGGGGCGACGCCCGCGAAGGCCGTGAAGAACGTATCGAGATTGCTGAAGAAGTCGGCCTGCTGCTGGGCGACGGGCGCGACTTCCGAGGCGCCGCGCTCCAGCGCGATGAACAGCCCGCGCAGGTTGGTCTGGCGCGAGGCGAGGTTGTGCAGCACCGGGATCGCGTTCGTTACCAGGGGGCGCAGCGTGGCGATCGTTTCGTTGAGCCCGAGGCCGCGTCCGGCGAAGGCGTCGCCGAAGGTGTTGAGGTTCTCCTGGTTGGCCGTGCGCGTCTTGGGATCGAACATGTTGAAGAGATCCTGGATCTCCACCGGTTCGCGCGCCTGCGAGACGGGGATCGTCGCCCCCGCCTTCAGCGTCTGGCCGGAGGTGCCCTTGTTCAGGCGCAGGTACTTCAGGCCCAGCGCCGAGACGGACTGCACGATCAGCGTCGTGTCGGCCGGCAGCGGTTCGACGCCCTTTTCGAGCTTCATGCCGACGATCGCCGTGAGCCGGCCCGTCTTCGGGTCCTGGTGGGCGGTGATGCTGTCCACCGTCCCCACGCGCGTGCCGCCCATGCGCACGTCGTCGGAGGTCTGCAGGCCCGCCGCTTCGGGTAGTTCCGCCTTGAGGCTGTATGTCGGCGTGAACGGCAGGCCGTTGTTGGCGTTGTAGGAGAGGTACACGGCGACGATCGCGATCAGCGTCGTCACGGCGCCGATCAGCAGCGGGTTGCCGGCCAGGGATGTCGAGCGGCGGCGGTTCATCACGGCACCTGCGCCGGGTTGCATTCGAGCTGCCCCGTGTCCGTGAACGGCGAGGAGCCGTCCGGCGCCGGCTGCGTGGCGGCGCCGGGGCAGCGGCGCAGCTGGCCCTGCTTGAGGTTCGCCAGGCCCTGCTGCAGGCTCGCGGACGGGGTCAGGTTGTTTTCGGGACCGAGCGTGAAGGCGTCGAACACGGCGCTCGCGCGGATGTAGTTGCCGTCGGCGTCGTAGTAGGAGGCGCTCTGGCCGAGGCTGCGGGCGGCGCCCACCAGCTCCGGCGCGTACGGGCGGAAGCGGCCGAAGAAGCCGGTCGCTTCGCCGAGCTGGCGCAGGATCGCCGGCGTCGCCGCGATCAGCGCCCGTTCGAGCGCCGGATAGCCCTGTAGGGCGTCGGTGAGGTCGTTGTTCGGACCCGGCTGGGTCACGGACACGCTGAGGTTGTGCACGACCGGCGTCGCTTCCACGACGAGCGGGCGCAGGGCCGCGAGAAACGGCGCCAGCGTCGTGACGTTGGGCTTGGAGACGTCGACCAGCCGCCGCAGCGCGCTCAGCGTCGAGGGCAGCTGCGCGAACAGGTGGTTGCCCGCGCGCAGCGCCCCCGGCAGCTCCGCCACGCCCTGCGCGAGGCTGACCTGATGCGCGGCGAGCGCCCCGAAGGCCTGATCGCCGTGTTCGACCAGGCCCGTCAGCTGCTGACTGCGCGCGCCGATCGTCGTGACCGCCTTCGCCGTCTGCACGAGGAAGTCGCTGAAGGTCTTCTGGTCGCGCGTCAGCTCGGCGAGGATGTGGTCGGTCGCCGCCAGCGACGGCGCGAAGTAGGGAGTCGAAACCTGCAGCGCCGGGCCGGCGCCCGCGTACTGTTCGGCGGAGCCCTGGAAGACCTGCTGCAGGCCCTTGCGCGTGCGTTCGTTGAAGATGTTGAAGAGCTGGTCGATGTCGGTGACGCTGTGCGCGGCGCTGGCCGGCAGCTTCGCGCCGGCCGGCAGCTTCGGGTTGCTGTTCGGGGCCGGCGTCAGCGCGATGTAGCGGTTGGCCACGCCCGAGAGCGAGGGCACCCGGATCTGCGCCGTGGTGCCGGCGTGCAGGGGCGCCAGCGGGGGATTCACGTGGATCGTCACGAGCGCCGTGTAGCGCGGGGTCAGGACGATGTCCTTGACGGTGCCCACGGCCGTGCCGCCTACCTGCACCTGATCGCCGCGCACGAGCTGGCCGGCGTTTTCGAATTCCAGCTTGTAGTCCGCGCCGCTGGAGCCCGCGAGCAGGATGTAGGCGAGGACCAGCACGACGAGCGCGAGCGCGCCGAAGGCGAGCGCGCGCGCACGGCCGCTGAATCCCGCGCCGGGGCCGGCGGCGCGCGAGGACCCGTCGCCGGCGCCACCGCCCGCATCGCCCGGCGGCGGCGTGCGCAGCGGCGGGCTCGGAGGGCTAGCCGTGGCCATTGCCGCCGCCTGTTCGGTCGGGGAGGGCGGCGCTGGAATGGCCGCCCGCCACCGCGGGGTCGGGGATCTCGCCCAGGCGCGAGATCAGCCGGATCCACTGCGGGGGCGTCAGCGAGGAGCTGAAGGCGCCCGCCAGGCTCGCGGTCCCCGCGAACAGCGGACGGAAGCCGACGTGGATGTGGTTGTAGTGGTCGGGCATCGAGAGCGTGTTGTCGGTGCCCGGGTAGCTCATCAGGCTGATGATCTGGTGGGGCTTCATCGACCCCTGCAACGTCAGCAGTCTGCGAATCGTGGTGTCCGTGATCGACCCCGGCCCCTGGTGGCCGGCGATCGGGATGCCGTTGATCGCCGCGATGTCCACCGCGTCGCCGGTGGCGTGCTCGGAGATGTTTCCTTCCGTCGTGTAATCGGAGTGCCCGCACTGCAACGCCGAGACGGTCGGCTTCAGCCCCGAGACCGACAGGAACTCGAGCGTCGCGAGCACGCGGCGGTCGATGCGGCCGCTGGCGATGTCCGCGCGCCCGCACGGGTAGACGGCGATTCCCGGATCGTGCAGCACCTGCTGCTGCAGCTGTTCCTTGGACTCCAGCAGCACCTGCCCCACCGTCGGCGAGGTCGCCAGGAACGGGTTCTCGCCCTTGGCGCGGAAGATCGAGGTGCTCTCCAGCCGCACCCAGCCGTCGAGGATCGGCTTGGGGTCGATCAGCGGCGCGCCGACGCCCGCCGGGCGGATCTGAAAGAGCATGTGCGGCTGCGTTGCGGAGGCGCTCGGGTACGCCGCCTGCGAGCCGGCGGTGGCGGCGCCGACGTGGCCCAGCACGGTGCCCGCGATCACCTGCACGCCGGCGCGCAGCGGGCGCAGGTAGACGTCGTTGGGACCGGAGCGGAACACGCGCGGAATCTTCGGCGAGGGCGCCGGCGGCGCCGCGGGCGGGGACGGGGACGCCGGCGCGAGCGGCGGCACGGCCGGCGGCGGCGATTCAAGGCCCGCCGCCGCGCCGAGCGCAAGGCCCGAGCTGACGGCGCCTTCGGAAACGGGCGAGCGAGGCTGCACGCCGGCGCTCGCGGGCGCGCCCGGCAGCGGTTCGCCCGGCGCCGCCCCCGCGCTCGTCAGGCGCGCGCTCGCAGCGGTGTGGTCGTGCGGCTTGAGCACCGGGTACAGCGGTGCGAGGCTGCCGAGCTGCGCGTAGGTGTACGTGTTGCCGTAGGCGTCGCGCAGCTTCACGTAGCGCCCCAGGGCGCGCGAGTCGCCGAGCGCCACGACGATGCCGTCCTGCACGGCCACGACGGGCGCGCCGACGTCGCTGTAGATCGTCGTCCCCACGAGCGTGCGCGCCGCGGCGCCCGTCGCGCCCGCGGTTCCCGCGGCCCCCGGCGTCCCCGGCGCCAGCGTCGGGAAGCCGTCGGAGAAGTGCGCCGTGGCGTGTACGGGGAAGCGGGCCTGCGTGAGGCCGGTGATCGCCCCCAGCAGGTCCGGCGGCGTGCCGCCCAGCAGCTGCGCGCGCAGCAGCACGGAGTCCACGTAGGTCTGCGAGTGGTTGTAGGAGAAGACGGCGGCGCGGATGTTGCGGTCGCCGCCCGCCGCCTTCAGGTAGCGCGCCGCCGCGAAGATGGCGTCGGCCGGGTTGTAGGGGTCCTTGAAGCCGTCGCCGTTGGCGTCGAGCCCGTACTGCGCCCAGGAGGAGGGCAGGAACTGCATCCAGCCCTCGGCGCCGGCGCTGGAGACGCTCAGGTCGCGGCCGTAGTCGGTCTCCACTTCGTTGATCGCCGCCAGCACCTGCCACGGGACCCCGTAGGCGGTGCCCGCCGCCTGGTAGATCGGCAGCAGAAACGGCGGGATGCGGAAGGTCGCGATGAAGAAGTCGGGCACGCCCGAGATCGAGGAGCCGAGCGAGGAGGGCAGCGGCGGCGTCAGCGCGAAGGGCGAGGCGGCGCCGGGACCAGCCGGCTTGCCGGGGGTGCCGCCGGCCGATCGGCCCGCAGCGCCCAAGGCCCCACCCGGTCGCGCGGGCTTGCGCGGCGCGGGCGCGGGCGGCGTGGCGCTCGGAGACTGCGAGCGCTGCGTGCGCACGTGCGGCGCCGGGGGGGCTTCGCCCGCGGCCGTCGAAGAGCCCGAGCCTTCAATTTCGCTCACCACTGGAGCACCCGGCGTCGTCGAGGTCGAAGGCGCGGAGGAAGGAGAGGAAGCGGAGGGGCCGGTGGATGGGGTGCCGGGGCCGGGTGCCGAGGCCGGCGCGGTGGTCGTCGTCGTGGTGGTCGAGGTAGTGCCCGTTGAGGTCGTGCTGGTCGAGGTCGTGCCCGTCGACGAGGCGCCCGAAGTGCCCGCAGCCGCGCCCGGATCGGCCTGAGCGCTGGCCAGACACGACACCCCCACGATCAGCGCCGCCACAGCGGCGCAGAGGACACGGGTGGGCAGTAGGCGGGTCATCGCGTCATTCGCCCAGGAGGTAGTTGAGCAGCAGTCCGCCCGCCGCCGAGGTTTCGCTCGACGGGCTGTAGTACGTCGTGCCCGCGCTCGATCCTCCGACCGGCTGGGCGAGGGGCGTGGCGGCGCCGGCAGCGGGTTCGCCCGCGGCGAGTTCGCCGGCCGTCCCCGTGGCGCCCGCCGTCGGTGCTCCGGGGTACTCGGCGACGGCCTGCGCCGGCGTCGCGCCCTTGAGCACCGCGAGCGTGCGCGCCATCATCACGCTCGACGTGCTCGACGTGCTCGCGCGGGCGGCGCTGGCCGTCTTCGCCGTGCTGGCGCCGGACTGGAAGCGGGCGCTGCACCCCGTGCCCGCGACGATCGCGTAGTTCAGACAGAAGTTGCTGATCACGACCTCGCCGCGCAGGAAGTGCCCGAGCGCGTCGTAGCCGTTGGTCGCCCCCGCGGTCGTGAAGATCGAGTCGACCAGGCGCTCGATGCCGCCGGTGTCGCGCGCGCTGCCAAGCAGGGAGGCCGCGTTGACCGAGAACGGCTTGGCCGCGGCGCCGACCGTCTGGAACTGCTGGAAGAAGGGGCGCGAGGCGACCAGCGCCGGACCGGTGGTCTTCGAGGTTTCGCCCACGCTTTCGAAGAACTTGGTCGAGCTCGTCGAGAACGGTCCGAGGTTTTCGAACGTCTCGTTGATGCCCGGCGCCGCAATGCCGAGGTCGGTGAAGGTCGGCGTCGTCTGTTCGGCGAAGCGACCGACGCGGCGCAGCGCCGGCTGCAGTTCGCGCAGGAGCGTGGGGAACGCGGCGAGGCTCTGCGCCAGCGCGCCGCGGTGCAGGGCCGTCGCTTTGGAGACGGTGTTGCTCTGCACGATGAAGTCCGCGAGCTGTTCGCGGTCGCGCGCCAGCGGCGCCAGTGCGCGGTCGGATTCGACGGCGAGGCTGCCCAGCGTCTTGTTCTCCGAGGCGAGGATGCCGAACACGTTCGTCAGTTCGCGCAGGGCCGGGTCGGCGCGGCGGATCACCGCGTTCAGATCGCTGCCGCGCCCGGCCAGACCGGCGCCCAGTTCGTTGATGATGATCGCCAGCCGCTGGCGCTCGGGCAGGCGCGTGATGTCTCCGAGCTGGTCGATGTCGACGGGGCTGGCGGTGTGCGCGACGCTCAGCAGGTGCTGCCCCGCCCCTTCGTGGCCGCTGGGGATCACAGGCAGCGCCTGCGGTGGCGGCGTGCCGTAGGGGCGCGGCTGCGTCGGCAGGCAGTCCACGAACTTCTCGCCGATCAGCGCCTGCGGCTTGATCGTGCAGCTCGCGTCGGCGAGGAAATCCTGGAAGCCCGGGTTTTCGATGTTCAGCACGACCGCGGCCTTGGCCTGCGGCGTCGGCGTGACCGAGCCGACGACGCCGACCTTGACGCCGTCGATCTTGACGTCCTCACCGGAGATCAGGTTGCCCGCGTCGTCGAATATCGCGCGCACCTGATAGGAGCCGCCCGAACCGCCGAAGCCCGTCGCCAGGACGAGCACGGTCGCCAGCGCAGCCACGCAGAGAACCCCGGCGAGCGCTGCCGCCGTCCCTCTCCTCGACCAAGCGATCTGCGTCCTCAACCCCAACCCTTCCTCATGTCATAGCGCCGACGGCCGTCCTCTCATCCGGATCGCCGGCGCTCCTCTGCCCGTGCCGGGTCCGCGCTGTGAGCGCGGACCCGGACGGTGCTGATCTGCAAACGCTACTTCTTCTTGGGGCAGACGGTCTTCGCGGTCGCGGTCGATGTTTCGCCGCTTTCGAACGTCAGTTCCGTCTTCCAGTGCAGGCCGGCCGACTTGTTGCACTTGGACGGCAGGCGGCCGTAGTAGTGCGTCGTCTTGCCCTTCTTGATGGCCGCGCCCACCTTCACGTTGATCGCGACGATCGAGGCGTTCGGCGCGCCCGGCACCGACGGGATCGGCGGCACGACGACTTCGAGCTTGGGGCCGTAGCCCGCCTCCGGCGAGACGAACGTGCCGACGCTGATGATCTGCGCCGAGATCGGTGCGCCCGTGTTGGCGTAGAAGTTCAGACCGCCGTTGGGCGACAGGAAGGCCTCCAGCGTGCCCGGCACCCTGACCGTCGTGCCGCCGATCGGGGCTTCCGCCACGGCGGTGCCGATCGGGCTGGCGACGGAGCTCTTCGGACAGCCTTCCGGACCCGAGCTTTCCAGCGTCGAGGACGCGCACGTCGTGAAGCCCTGCACGCTGATCTTGGTGCCCGTCGGCAGGTCGACGACGACCTTACGCAGCTGCGAGGGCACACCGCCGGTCGATTCCGTGCCCGTGATCGTGAATTCGGCCTGGACGCCGGCGCCGGCGCCGAGGATGTTGCCCGTGTGCGGGAACTTGGGAATGGGGATGACGGTCGGCTTGAACGTGACCGAGGGCGCCGCCGAGGCCGCCGCCGGAAGACCGAGCACAGCCAGGCTGAGCAAAGCCAGACAGGTGGATGCTCTGCGCATCATTTCTCTCCTCTTTTGATGGACAGGTCCGCCTCGATCCGGGTAGCTCCGAAACCCTCCTCGGTCCGGCGACTCGAGATCCCCGTCCACGCGGGCCCAGGGAACAATGGCGATTTCTACGCAACCATATCCGCAACAGAGGACGCCTTCAAGCCTCAAAGACGTCCGCAGGCGCAGTTGCCAGAGGGATCGCACGAGGCCACAGCAGCGAATGCGGGCGCGCAGCCCAGAGCGACGCCGACCCTGCAGCCAAGCGAATGTCAGATCCAAAGCCGACGAGATGTGAGACGCGAGACACACGGATGCGAGGGCCAGGATGCGCGAATGCGAGGGGCAGGATGCGCGAATGCGAGGCCAGGATGCGCGAATGTGCGGCTCAAGATGCGCGAATGTGAGGACGGGACACGCGAACGTGCCGCCAAGACATGCGAATGTCAGGCCCAAGGGAGCCAAGAGAAGCAAACTCTAAATCTTCAGCTGAGCCTTAGTGTGAGCCCCAGCCCCACATCCCTACCGGCAGTGGCCCTCACTCGGCGAGCTCGAACTCCTCGCCGGCATAGCGCACGTCGCACGGCTCCAGGATCACCTGCCGCGGCCCCTCCTCCACGCGGCCCGCGAGCAGCGCCTCCAACCCCAGCTCGCCGGCGAGCGCGACGGCCTGCGCGCCGGCCCCCGCCGCGCAGTAGAGGGCATAGCCCGCGCCCATGTTGAATGTTGAGTACGCCGCGTGGGCATCCAGTCCCGTGTGCTCCACCAGGAAGTCCAACACCTCGGGCACCGCCGGCAGCGCCGAGATGCGGTACGTCAGCGGCTGCGGTGGGCGCATCAGCTTCAGCAGGCCGTGACCGGTGATGTGGCTTATGTAGCTGATCGGCAGCTCGCGCTCCAGCGCCGCCGCCACCAGCCCCACGTACATCAGCGAGGGATCGAGCAGCGCCTCGCCGAACGTGCGCCCGCTCGCCAGCGCGGTCGCGTAGCCCTGCGGCAGCCGCTCGGCCACCAGCCGCGCGAGCGAGGCGCCGTTGGCGTGCAGGCCGCTGGAGGCCACCAGCACGATCTCGTCCCCCGCACGCAGCTTGCCGCCGAGCAGCGCCGCGCGCCCGGCCGGGACCGCCCCCACGGCCGCGCCCGCGAGCTCGATGTCGCCCGCCGCCACCAGCCCCGCCAGGGACGGGGACTCGCCGCCGCCCCAGGCGCAGCCCGCGTCCTCGCACGCGCGCTGCCAACCCTCCAGCAGCGCCGCCGCGCGCGCGCCTTCGCCGTACCACTCCGACGCGCCCGTCGCGAAGTAGGCGTTGACGACGAGCGGCAGGGCGCCGACGCAGCAGAGGTCGTTGAGGATCGCCGCGACCGTGTCGTAGGCGACGTCGGCGAAGCGGTTGACGCCGAGACGCTCCTGCACGTGGCGCGCGACGATCGACTTCGTGCCGAGGCCCTCAAGGACGAAGGCCAGGGTCTGGCCGGCGAGCTCGAAGACGAACGCGGGCTCCCCGCGCGAGTCCTCAAGCGCGCGCCCGCCACGCGCCGCCAGCAGCGGCGAGGTGGCCAGCGCCCTCGCCATCGCCAGGCGCTTGCCCGCGTCCAGCGTCGAGTAGTCGACGCCGGCCGCGCGGTAGGTGGCGGGGCCTTGCGTCATCGCCGCATCCTACCCAGCCGTCCGCGCGACCCGGCTCGCCGCGCCCTCGGCCCAGCCTCTCGCCGCGCCACACCCGCCGCGCCCCATCCCTCGGAGTCCACGCGATCCACGGCTCGCCCCCTACGTCCTGCCGTGTTGGGCGCGCCAGCAGACCCGCGCCCCACGGCAGAGCTCCATCCGCGCCAACGTGCCGTGCAGCAGCGCCAGACGCGCCGGCGAGAGGTGCACCACCAGATTGTGCAGCTCGAAGGGGTCGGTGCGCAGGTTGTAATACTCGCGCTCGCCCGTGATGTACTCCACGTACAGGCTGCTCGCCGTACGTAGCGCCTCGTAGCTCGGCGGGTTGCCAGCCCCGCGCGTGGGCAGGTCGGGATCGGTGGGACCGACATCCGGGCCGTGATGCTCGACCAGGACCTCGCGGCGCCAGTTGCGCGCCGGCCTGCCGTGCAGCAGGGCCGTCAGGGAGTGCCCGTCGACGTTGGCTCCGACGCGCGCCCGCGCCAGCTGCTCGAAGGTCGGGCACAGGTCGATGTTCTCGGTCATCGCCCCCACCGTGCGCGCGGCCGGCACGCCCGGACCCGTGACGATCAACGGCACGCGGATGTCCGTGTCGTAGGGGGTCTGCTTGCCCGCCAGCAGCCGGTGCTCTCCCATGTGCAGGCCGTTGTCGGAGCTGAACACGATGTACGTGTTGCGCGCCAGGCCACGCGCCGCAAGCCTGGCCTCGATCGCCGCGATCATCCGATCCACCGCCTGCACCGCCTGGGCGCGGCGGCGAAACTGACCATCAATCTGTTCGATCTGCGCCGGTTCCAGCGGGGTGAAGCGATTCAACCACGCCGGCGCGCCGATCGTGGCGGCGTCGAAGGCCGGCGTGCGCGGCGCAGTCAGGCCCGGGAAGTCCGCTTCGTCGCGCGGCGCCGGGACGAACGGCGAGTGCGGCGCGAACGTCGCGATCTCCAGCAGGAACGGCGTGTGGCGCGCCGCCGCCGAGTCGATGAAGCTCAGGCCCCGCTGAGCGAGCACGTCGGTCAGGTAGTCCTGCGGGCGGAAGCCGTAGTCGAGCGGCAGCCCGTCGGCGTTCAGCGTGTAGCCGTACTCCGGGTAGCCGTTGCCGGCGACGTCCCACTCGCTCCAGCCTGGCGGCACGCCCGCCGCCGGCGGTTCGCTGCCCGCCGCGCCCACGCGCCCCGCGACGGCCCCCGCGCCGCCGCTCACGGGCCCCGCTTCGCCTTCGCCGCCGTGCGGCTGGTAGCCGTTGAGGTACTTGCCCATCATCGCCGTGCTGTAGCCCGCCTGGCGCAGCGCCGTGGCGAACGTGTGCAGCTCCTCGCCGCGCTGGTGAAACACCTGGTAGCCGCCGTAGGGAGGGCTGTTGGACGTCACGTCGGTGTTGTGCGGAAAGCGGCCGCTGAGGATCGACGCGCGCGAGGGGCAGCACAGGGAGTCCGTCACGAAGTAGTTGGAGAACGTCTCGCCGGCCCGCTGCATGGCCAACACGTGCGGCATATAGCGCACGAGATTCCAGGCCAGGTCGTCCGTGAGGACGAAGACGATGTTCGGCCGCCCGCGCCCCCCGCGCGCAGCCGGGGCAGCCGCCGGCGCCGGCGTTCCGCCCGGCGCGCCGCCCAGCGCCGAGCCGACGGCCGCGACGGAGGCGCCCTGACGGATGCTGCGCGCGTGTCCCCCCGCACCCCCGGAGCCGCAGCCGCCAAGCGCCAGCGCCACGGACAGCGCGAGCGCCGGCGTCAGCGCGAGCGGGCGCACCAGCGTCAGCCTCAGCGCGCGCGCCGGCATCAGCCTCAGCGCCAATGCGCGCGCCGTCCGCGCGCCCACCGTCGCAGTCCTGTTAGATGGAGAGTGCAACGCGTGTCAGGTTATGCCGTAGCCTGCCGCAAGGCGCAGCCCCCCGCGGACGCACCTCCCGAAAGGAGCCAGATGGACTTTCAGCCAAGCACGCGCTGCCTTGAATTCCAGGCGCGTCTCACAGCGTTCATGGAGGCGCACGTGTATCCGGCCGAGCCCGTCTACGAGCGCCAGCTGCGGGAGTCCGGCGACCCCCATCACCAGCCGGCGATCATGGAGGAGCTCAAGACGCGCGCGCGCGAGGCGGGGCTGTGGAACATGTTCCTGCCCGACCCCGAGCACGGCGCCGGGCTGTCCAACAGCGAGTACGCGCCGCTGGCGGAGATCCTCGGGCACAGCCACATCGCCTCCGAGGCGTGCAACTGCTCCGCGCCCGACACCGGCAACATGGAGGTGCTGCACCAGTTCGCCACGGACGCCCAGAAAGAGCGCTGGCTTATACCTCTACTTGAGGGTGAGATTAGGTCGTCGTTTGCGATGACAGAGCCCGATGTGGCGTCCTCGGACGCCACCAACATCGCGCTGCGCATCGAGCGCGACGGCGAGGAGTACGTGCTCAACGGACGCAAGTGGTGGACCTCCGGGGCGCTGCACCCCCACTGCCGCATCATGATCGTGATGGGCAAGACGGCGCCAGAGGAGTCGCAGACGCCAAAGCACCGCCGCCAGAGCATGATTCTCGTGCCGCTCGACACCCCCGGCGTGGAGATCCTGCGGGGGCTGCCGGTGTTCGGCTACCAGGACCAGGAGGGTCACGCCGAAATCGACTTCGCCGACGTGCGCGTGCCCGCCGCCAACCTGATCGCCGGCGAGGGCGACGGCTTCATGATCGCGCAGGCGCGCCTGGGCCCCGGTCGCATCCACCACTGCATGCGCTCGCTCGGCGCCGCCGAGCGCGCCCTGCAGGCGATGTGCAGGCGCGCCGTGGCCCGCGTCACGTTCGGTCAGCCCGTCGCGTCGCGCGCCAACATCCAGGACTGGATCGCCGAGTCGCGGATCGAGATCGAGATGGCGCGCCTGCTCACGCTCAAGGCGGCGTGGCTGATGGACACCGTCGGCAACCGCCACGCGCGCACCGAGATCGCGGCGATCAAGGTCGCCGCGCCCAACATCGCGCTGAAGGTGATCGACCGCGCCATCCAGGTGCACGGCGGCGGCGGCGTCAGCGACGACTTCACGCTGGCGTGGGCGTACGCGCACCTGCGCACACTGCGCCTCGCCGACGGGCCCGACGAGGTTCACAAGCTCTCGATCGCGCGGCGCGAGCTGGCGCCGTATCTCACGGAGTCCGGCGGCGCGGCGTTGTAGGTTTCGACAGTGGCGAGGAGCGGCAGGGGCAAGAGGGGGCAGACGGCAATGGTGAGGAGCGGCGATCGGCAATGGTGAGTAGCGGCAGAATGATGAGGAGCAGCAGTCGGCAATGGTGAGTAGCGGCAGAAGAGTCAGGGTGCGCTGGGTCCTCGCGGGCGTCGTGGTCGTGCTGGTGCTCGCGCTGGCCGTCAACGCCCTGGTGGTCGCCGCCGAAACCAAGCCCGCCCGCGCGGACATCGGCACGCTCGTGACGCTGCCCGGCGGCGATCGGCTGCAGGTGCGCCAGGACGGACCCCCGAGCGCGCCGGCGATCGTGCTCCTGCACGGCTTCGCCGGCTCGCTGCACTGGTGGCAGAACGAGGTGCCCCTGCTGGCCGGCCGCTACCGCGTGGTGCGCTTCGACCTGCTCGGTCACGGCGGCTCCTCCAAGCCGAGCGGCGGCTACTCGATGGAACACCAGGCGCAGCTCGTCGACGAAGCTCTACATCGCCTCGGGGTGCGGCGCGCGCTGATCGTCGGGCACTCGATGGGTGGTGTGGTCGCCACCGCCCTGGTCACGCGCGATCCCCAGCTCGCGGCGGGCATCGCGCTCGTGGACTCGCCGCCGACCGCCGCCGCCGGCAAGCTGCCGTTCACCGCGAGGCTCGGTTTCGTGCCGGTCCTCGGCGAGGCCCTGCGCTCGCTGTTGATCACCAACGGCGAGGTCAAGAGCGCCCTGCAGAGCGCCTTCGCGCCGCACTACCCCGTAGCGGGGCAATTCGTCAGCGACTTCTGGCGCATGACCTATACCTCGTACACGCAGTCCCACAGCGCCGACAGCGGCTACCTGCACCACCAGCCGCTGGCGTCGAGGCTCACCGCTCTAGGTGTTCCCCTGCTCGCCATCTACGGCAGCGAGGACGCGATCGTCTCCCCGGCCGCGATGCGCGAAGACTTCTCAAAAGTGCCGGGCGCGCGCGTCGTGGCGATCGCCGGCGCCGGGCACTCGCCGATGGTCGAGAAGCCCCTCGCCACCGCGCAGCAGCTGCTGCCGTTCGCGGCGCGCACGCTCGGACACTGACAACCGCTCTTAAGCCGCTGCACGGACGCGCACCTCGCGCACACTCGACGAGCGCAGATCGTCGATGTGCACCACCAGGACGTCGTACGTTCGGCAGTCCTCCAGCAGACACAACGACGGCTCGTCGGGCAGCTCGCCGAGCATGTTGAAGAGCGCGTTGCCGTCCGTCAGATAGGTGCCCGGGTGCAGCAGCCTCGCCGACTCCGCGGCGGTCTTGGTTCGATGGCCCGGCATACGGTGATGATCGGCCCCACGCGACCGTGTCCGCATCCGCAACAACAGCCGTCCTCGCTACGGGATTGCCGCAGCCTGCGGCGGGCTCGCCCCGCGCGAGCAGGTCCCTCACCTGCTCGTCGGAAACCTGGGCGAAATCCCCCTACCACAGTCCGATCGCCCACAGCCGTTTGACAGACCTGCCGCAGCCGCCGGCGAAAGAGGAGCCATCCGCGCACCGCCGCTCAGGCGGCGTGCGGAACCTCAAGCGGCGTACCGCCCCGCAGCTCGCGGGCGATCGTCTCATGCGCCGATCCTCGCTCGCGCTCACCGGGACAGCATCCGTGCTGCGCCCGCTGCCGACGACGGCGGACTACGGAACGGCTCGGTGGGGAGGCTCAGCGCCCCAGCGTGCGCACGAGCTCGCGTGCGCGTCCCCGCAGACCGCCGAGCAGCTCGCGCACGTGCGCGATCCCTGCGCGCAGCTGCGCGTCCCCGACGTCCACCGGCAGCATCGAGTCCTGCAGCGTTCCCAGGGCGCTGTCCGCTCTGCCGACCGCGTCGAGCGCGCTGTCGAGGAAGCCCTTCGGGCCGCTGGAGGGTGCGCCCGCCGTGCGGGACTGGAATGCGGGGCTCGGCAGACCGCAGCGCGCGGCGAACTCCGCGTGGGTGCGCTTGGCCAAGCCGTACGCCGCCTGCACGGGGCGAAAGAGCTGCTCCTCCAGGCGATCCGCCGCATGCTCGTCCAGCTGCTCGTACGCTTCGCCCAAGGACGCGAGCGCGAAACCGATCTCGTCCGCCGCCTGCGCGAGCACGTCCAGCAGCTGCTGTCTGGCCTGCGCGTCGGTGTAGGTCATCGGTGGACTCCTCGGTCGAGCACGCCCCGACATTCGCGGCCTGCCGCCTGCTCGGGTGGACCGGTCGGGTGGGGTCAGCTTAGAAGGTCTTTTGGAATGCGTGCACGTCTGGATGCGGCCCTTCCAGCGGCTCGATCCAGGCAGACACCACACGGCACACTGTCAAGAACGGCCTGCCAGGACGCCGAGTCCTCCAGGGCCGGCGCTACACACCGCGCGCAGCGAGTAGTGCCCGTCACTGGCCAGACACTGCCACCGGATCGACGATGACCACACCTGCGGCGTCGAAGCCGCGGCGGTTGAGAGTCACGACTGCCAGATCGTGCGCCAGCGCGGTCGCCGCGATGAGGCTGTCCTTGATCGGCATCGCGCGTCCTCCCGCGCGGAGTGTCGCGAGCAGCTCAGCCCAGCGCAGTCCCGTCGAGGCCTCCCACGGGATGCAGTGCAACCTCTGCACTCCCTCCTCGAACCAACTCTCAAGGCGGCTTCGGCGACGACCGCGCGGGAGCAGCAGAATGCCAAAACGGATCTCCCCCAGGATGACCGGGTCGACGGCAAGCGCGGACTCATTGTGCCCAAGCCAATCGATGACACGCTGGTCCGGGGAGGGCTTGGTCGCCTCCGACAGGACGTTCGCGTCAACGAGAAAGCGCGCCATACGACCAGCTAGAGCGAGTCGGTTGACTCCGACTCAAGCTCAACAAACCAACCGTCCTGCGGACACGACCGCAGCCATTCGACCAAGCCGCGGTTCGGCGGCGGCGTTAGCCGGGTGAGCCGGTACTCATCGGGACCCACTCGGTCGACCTCGAACTCCTCCCCCGCCTCAATGCCATCGGCGGCACGAAGCTCCGCCGGGAGAACGATCTGGCCCTTCGTGGAGATGGTGGTGCGCATTATCGTAAGATACCATCTTACTGGCCAAGGCGCCCTCTCCACCTCCGGCTCCGCTGAAGTGAATTGGGCTGTGTCGCGTCGAGCGGAGCCGCTACCTCTCGTAGTGATAGCGAGCCTGGAGCACCACGAGATCTTTGCCGAGCACCTGGTAGACGAGCCGGTGCTCCTCGGTAATGCGCCGCGACCACGCTCCCGCAATCCCGTACTTGAGCGCCTCCGGCTTGCCGATCCCGTCCGTTGGATCGCGCAGCGCATCATCGAGCAGCCGTTTGATGCGCTTGACGAGCGCACGGTCAGCCCGCTGCCAGTAGGTGTAGTCCTCCCAGCCCTGCGGGGTGAAGACGAGCCTCACGCCCGATCGAGCGGGTGCTCAGCCGTCTCGCCCCGCTCCGCCGCCTCGGCGGCATCAAGCAGACGGCGCGCGTTCGCTGGCGATCGGAACAGATACGCGGTCTCCTGCCAGGCGGCGTAATCGTCGGCCGACATGAGCACGGCGTTGCCGCGCTTGGACGTGATCTCAATGGGCGCGCGATCGTCGTTTACCCGCTCGATGAGCGGGAACAACGCCCGTCGCGCCTCGCTAGCCGTGATCGCCACTACCATCTCCCTTTCTCTGGTACCATATATCGTACCACACCGAGCAGAGCCGGCCTTCCCCAACCTGCCCGAGATACGTGGCCCCGTGTCCAGTTGGCAGGCTACGCTTAGCGCGATGAGCTTGGAGGAGCCGACCGCGATCGATAAGGGTTTCATTGCCGCTCCAACGGGGAGCAGTGGACGGGATCGGACAACGGTCGAACCAGCGTTGCGGTTCGACCTTCGTTCAAATGATGGAGAGGACCGTACGTTGCGCAAACCCCTTGGTCGTGCGGGCGGAGACGCTGAGCGTGTAGCCCGAGCATCGTGACGGGGACGGCCGGTACGCTTCTCAGCCGTCATGGGAGTCCCCGACCCCCCACTATCGCGCGAGGTGCTGGATCGTGCGCGCGTGTACGTGCGCATCGATCAACGTGTCGTCGCGGCGCTGCCCGAGCTGGGTGAGACGATCCGATCGTTCAAGCCGGTTCCGGGTCCTGCCGGGGAGAGTGTCGCTGAATGGTTGGCCGAGCGCGCGCTGAGCGAGCCGCAGGAGGCGACCGTCCGTGTACGGCTCAGCCACGGCAATGTGGTGGGCGTGTACGCGCTGTGCGCCGCCCAGGTCGCACTCAGCGGCGAGGAGCGTGCCCAGCTCGGCGGCGTGCACTACCGCACCCAGCCGGCGATCCTGCTCGCACAGTTCGCTCGTGCCGCGGACACACCGGGCATCGGTTCCGAGCTACTCGGACACGCCGCACGCACAGCACAGCAGGCACTGTCGTACGTCGGGGCAACGGTGCTGGTCGTCGATCCCTTCGACGAGGCCACCGACGCCTACTGGCAGGAACGCCGGGGTCTTCGACCCTCCGAGCAGCGCGTGCCAGGCAACCGCCAGCTGCGACGACTATGGACGGCGATTCCGCGGGATAGCTAGAGATTCGCGCCTTCGGCCTCTAGTTCAGTCACGAGAGCCCGGCCTTGCTCAAACAGCTCGTGCACGCGCGGATCGCGGCGCGAGCGCTCCAGCTCCTGCTCATCGATCACGATCACCGCTTGATCGAGCACATCGTGCAGCTTGTCCTTATCGAGGGTTGTAGCCACAGGCTCAGCGTAGCGCAACGCGGCCCTGTGCCGTCCTTGGAGTTGCCTCAGCACGCCGAGTTTTATGGAGACGATCGACGCGCTTGCCGCGACCAGACTGCCACGTCGGCGAGCAGGAACTCGCCCAAGCACCTACTCGCGATGGAGCTGGAAGACGAGGTTATAGCCGCGCTGGAGGCCCCCTGAGGAGTCTGCATGAACATCCCGGATGTTGGTCGGATATGGTTCCGGTGTGCGGTTTGGCCCACGCCCTTTGGCGCTGCTTTTCTCGGCTCTTGTGCTCGGGGTAGCTCCCACGCCGCTCGCCGACGCGCCATCGAGCGCTCGGGCAGCGACGACGAGTGAATGGCACGCCAGTCAGCAGCATTACGAAGTGAGCCGGTCCGGCTCAATCACGCCCGATCACGCCGCCACGGCCGGGGTTTGCGCAACGTCAGGAAAAGTGGAGACGGTGGGAATCGAACCCACGTCCGCAGTCGCGTGAAAGAATGGCTTCTACGAGCGTAGCCGGCGCTCTGATCTCATCCCCCGCTAGCCTCGCCGGCCGGGTTGCGGGGGACCAGCTCCCTGGTGTGTCCCCGGATCGGCGAGAGCGGACCTCTGCGGGTGGAGCCTGCTTTCTGATTCCGAGGATCCCCGCCGCAGGCGAGCGGGGCTCGAAACCTCGTGTCTAGCTCTTAACTAGGCAGCGAGGGCGTACTCATGTGAGTCCGCACTTATGGTTTTCCCGGGTGTTTTACGAGGCCGCCCGGGACCTCGACTCGCCACCATCCCCACGAACCGACCGCGTCGAAGCCTGTCGTCCCCGGTGGATGTTGCGCAGTCCAGTGTAGCGGGGGCGTGCTCACGCCCACGGGTCGGGCGCGTGCTCACGCCCACGGATGCGTCCACGCCCGTCGGTGCGCCCGCGCGCGGGGAGGTCGCGGGGAGGCGTGTAGCGGGCGCGCGACGCTCGCCAGGAGAGCGCGCGCGGCCAGCCGCCCGCATGGAGCGATGGGGCACCGGGTGGGAGGACCGGGAGAGGGTGCGGACCGCCCAACCAAAGCGACGCGGTTCCAAGCCGCTTGAGGAACCCTTGCCGTCTGACCCGAGGGTCCGTCGGCTCAGGTGGCGCGGCCTCACACCTCGGTGGCCTCGCTCTTTGCGGCTCGGTACCGCGTCTGGATTCAACGTACGCCTACCGTCGACCGCTTGCAAGACCTCTTTGTCTGAGTTGCCGCACATTCCGAAAATATCCTCTGACGGCGCCCGTTAGAAAGGATCGTCGGGAGCGTTAAGCCCCGCTTATCCGGCCTGCGAGAATGAAGGCATGGACAGCGAGCTGCCGATCGAGCAGGTCCCTTTGCAGCATCCGCTCGTGCCTGCGCCTCAGCCTTCGTTCGACGGGCCATTCGCCCAGGAACGCCGCCCGTTGCGCAAGCGCCTCGGCGGCGCGGCTGCCGGGATCGTCGCGGTGCTCGCGAAGTTCGGGGCGGTGCTGAAGGGGGCGCTCTTCGCGCTGCCAAAGCTGAAGCTGCTGACGACGACTGGAACCGCGCTCGTATCGGTCGCGGCGTACGCGCTGTTCTGGGGTTGGAGCTTCGCCGTCGGTTTCGTCGTGCTGCTGTTCGTGCACGAGATGGGCCACGTGTTCCAGCTGCGCCGCGAAGGCATCCGCGCCAGCGCACCGATGTTCATCCCGTTCCTGGGCGCGGTGATCGCCGCGCGCTCGCTCGGCGAGAACGCGCTCGCGGAGGCCCGGGTCGGCCTGGCCGGGCCGATCCTCGGCTCGCTCGGCGCGGCGGCGTGCTTGGCGATCGGCGAACTCGCCGACAGCAACCTGTTCCGCGCGCTGGCGTACGTCGGCTTCTTCCTGAACCTGTTCAACCTGATCCCGGTCGTGCCGCTGGACGGCGGGCGGGCGATGGCGGCGATGGCGCCGTGGATGTGGTTCGTCGGCTTCGCGGCGCTGATTCCGCTGGCGTTCTACTTCCCACACGGGATCATCCTGTTCGTCATCCTGATCTTCGGCGGCCGCGAGTTGTGGCGGCGCTGGCAGCTGCGCCGCAGCGGCAGCCCGGAGCAGACCGCGTACTACCGCGTCTCCCCGCGGGCGCGCGCGGCGGTCGCCGTCGTGTACGTCGGGCTGATCGTGCTGCTGGTCGTCGGTATGCAGACGGCGTACCTCGCCCGCACGATCTCCTAGCGCCCTCAGCGTCGCGCGGCCCGCTCCGTCACCCGCGCCACGTCCCGGCCCTCAGCATCGCGCGGCCCACTCCGCCGCCCGCACCACCTACCCGCCCTCAGCGGCGCCCCACCCGATCCATCTCCCGTTTCATCTCCCGCTCCTTCAGGGACTGGCGCTTGTCGTACAGGTCCTTGCCGCGGGCCAGCGCGATCTCCACCTTCGCGCGCCCGCCCGCGAAGTACACGCGCGTCGGCACGAGCGTCAGCCCCCGCTCCTTCACGCGCGCCTCGATGCGCTCGATCTCACGGCGGTGGGCGAGCAGCTTGCGCGGACGCTCCGGTTCGTGGTTCTCGCGCGACGCCGGCGCGTACGGAGGGATGTGCACGCTGTGCAGCCACAGCTCGCCGTCGCGGATCGCGGCGTAGCCGTCCTTCAGCTGGGCGCCGGACTCGCGCAGGGCCTTGACCTCCGTGCCCTGCAGCGCCACGCCGCACTCGAGCTTCTCCAGCAGCTCGTAGCGGTAGCGCGCGTAGCGGTTGGAGGCGACGTCGCCGGGCGCCACCTTCTTCTTGCCCTTCGCCTTGGCCATCGCACGAGCCTAGTGCCTGCCGGTGCGTTTTTTCTTTGGATGGGCTGCGCCCCTGCGGGGCTCCGCAGCGGCGTTCGCGGTTTGCCCACCGGACCGAACGAGATCCACGCGCCCGCGGCTCACGTCCACGCGCTGAACCTGCACCTCGATCGGATCGCCGAGGCGCACCGTGTCACCGGAGCGCTCGCCGTGCAGGATCGTGCCCTGCTCGTTCAGATCCCACCAGTCGCGCTCCCCCGGCGCCGACATGTGTCTGACGGGCAGCATCCCCTCATACGGCGGCATCCCGAGCGCGGGGTCCGCTCCCGGCTCGCCCCCGAAGGCGATGAAGGCCCCGGCGCCGATCAGGCCCGTGACCTCCCCGGCGAAGCTCTGCTCCCAGCCGCCGTCGAGCAGCGTGCGCTCCAGCGCAAAGCAGCGGGCGACGTCCTCCCCGTCGCGTTCGATGACCATCGCGTCGCGCTCGCGTTCGGAGGTCCATTCCCCCAGCTTCTGCAGGCCCGCGGCGCGCGGCGCGCGTTCGGGCGCCCCGAGGGTGGAGAGCAGCGCGCGGTGACACACGAGGTCGGGGTAGCGGCGGATGGGCGAGGTGAAGTGGCAGTAGCACGGCGACCCCAGCCCGGCGTGCCCGGCGTTGCGCGGCGAGTAGCACGCCTGCTGCAGCGAGCGCAGCAGCAGCGAGGTGAGCGCCGGACGCCCGCCGGAGGGCGCCGCCGAGCGATCCCCGCGGCGTGCGCGCGCCGCGACGCCGCGCACATGGCGCTCCACGCGTCGCGATATCTCCGCGATCAGCTCCGCCGCCTGCTTGCGCGAGAGCCCGGGCGCCGCCGGCGGCGTCGGCACGCCGAGTGAGACGAGCTGCTCGATCAGGCGCCGCGCCTTCTCCACTTCCGGCCGTTCGTGCACGCGGTACAGGCACGGCACCTTGTGCTCGGCCAGATGGCGCGCGACGGCCTCGTTCGCGGCGATCATCAGCTGCTCGATCAGCCGGTGGGACTCCGTCTGCGTGCGCATCCGGATCTCACTGACGTCACCGCGCTCGTCGAACACGAACTCGGGCTCGGGCGAATCGAGCGTGAGCGCGCCGCCGTGGCCGGCGCGGGCCTGCCCGAGCGCCGCCGCTGCCACGCGAGCCGCCCGCAGCGGCGCCGCCCACGGCTCCTGCGCGCGCTCGGCGCCGGCGAATATGCGATCGACCTGCTCGTAGTCCAGGCGTGCGTCGGAGCGGATCAGGGAGCGGTGAAAGGCGGTGCGCACGACGTCCGCGCCGCGCAGGTCCATCTCCACCGTCACGGCGAGGCGCTCGCGCCCTGGGACGAGCGAGCAGGCGTCGTCGGAGAGCGCGCGCGGCAGCATCGGTTCGACCATGCCGGGGAGGTAGATGCTCGTCGCGCGTCGCTGCGCCTCGCGGTCCACGAGCGAGCCGGGAGGCGCGTGGGCGCTGACGTCGGCGATGTGCACCCACACGCGCACGGCGCCGTCCGGCAGGCGCTCGGCGGAGATCGCGTCGTCGAAGTCGCGCGCGCTGGCCGGGTCGATCGTGAGCGTCGCCAGCTCGCGCAGGTCCTGGCGCGAGGAGATGTCGGCGTGGGCGTCCAGGCCGCGGTCGCGCACCTTCTCGGCCTCGCGCTCGACGGCGCGAGGCAAGCGCCGCGCGAGGCCGCGCTCGCGCATCAGCGCCTCGATCGCCTCGCGCGCGGACTGACGCTTCTGGGGCGGCCAGGCGACGCGTGCGCCGCGCGGCGCACGGGCGACGCGGCCCTTGGGGCGGCTCACCTGAGCTTCGCGGCGAGCGTGCTGAGCGCCACGTTCAGTCCGTGTTCGCCGTCGACCCCGCCGCGCACCTTCACTTCCGGGATGACGCCGGCCCCCTGCTTGACGCCGCCGCCGCCGAGGTTGCGCCCGTTCGGCGTGAAGTACTCGCCGACGGTGACGTCCAGGGCGCCGCCGTTGGGCAGCGGCTCCTCCTCCTGGAAGACGCCCTTGCCGAACGTGTGCGTGCCGACGACGCTCGCGCGAGCGTGGTCCTGCAGCGCGGCGGTGACGATCTCCGCGGAGGAGGCCGTGTCGCCGTCCACCAGCACGACCATCGGGATGCCGGGCGCTATCGCGCCGCCCGCGGCGCTCAGCGTCTGCGTCGGCTGTGTGCGTCCGCGCGTGGTGACGATCGTGCCGTGCGCGATGAAGATGCTCGCGATCAGGCGCGCCTCTTCGACCAGGCCGCCGCCGTTGGCGCGCAGGTCGAGCACGAGCCCCTTGACGCCTTCGCCGAGCAGCTTGTGCACCGCGTCGGCCACCTCCCCGTGCGCGCCGAGACTGAACGTCGCCAAACGCACGATCCCCAACTTCACGCCGTGCACCGTGCGCGTCGTGGAGGCCACGACCGGCTCGGAGATCGTCGCGCGCGTCGCCGTCACCGTGCGTCTGACGGTGCGCCCCTTTTCGCGTCGCTCGATCGCCAGGCGCACGGTCGTGTTCGGCGGCCCCTTGATCAGGCCCGTGTCCTGTGTTGAGCTGAGCCCCGCCAGGCTGCGACCGTTCACCGCGGCGATCACGTCCCCCTCCTTCAGGCCGGCGCGGGCGGCCGGCGAGGAGTCGAAGACCTGTTCGATCAGCAGGCCGTGCGGGGTCGGATGGGAGTCCACGCTGACGCCGATGCCGGTGAACTTCGCCGGTTCGTCAAAACCGCGAAATTCGCTCGGTGTCAGGTAGTGGGAGAAGCGGTCGCCGAGGCTCGCGACGGCCCCAGCGATCGACGCGTTCGCCAGCTGGTCCTTTTTGATCGGGCGGTAGTAGTCGTGCGCGATGCGGTCGATCGCTTCGTTGACGACCCGCGTGTCGTGGTCGGCCACGAACGTGCGGCGTATGAACCCCGGGAGATCCTGCGGGTGCCCCCCGAGCCAGATGCCGGCGAGCAGCAGGACCGGCAGCAGGATCGCGAGGATCGCCGGCAGCGGCTGTCGTCCACGGGGCTCCACAGCCCCTCAGCCTACGGACCGCGCGGCTCCGCGGCGTCCCTCGGCGCCGGCACGAGGCACGCTAGACGCGCAGGAAACGCCGCAGCGACAGGCCCGAGCCGGCGGCGGAGACGGCGATCGCGCAGCCCATCAGCACGACGATCAGCAGCCGGAAGTCGATCATGTTGGGCTGGGAGATCAGCTTCACCGTGTTCGCCAGGGGATCGACGAGCGTGACCTTCGCCAGCGCCAGCAGGCCGATCGCCGCGGCGCCGCCGAGCGCGCCGAGAAACAGGCCCTCCAGCACGAACGGCCAGCGGATGAACCAGTCGGTGGCGCCGACCAGCTTCATCACCTCCACCTCGCGCCGGCGTGAGAACAGCGACAGGCGAATCGTGTTGGAGATCAGCAGCACGGAGGCGAAGATCAGCAGCGCGGCGAGCAGCGCCATCGTCAGCTTGATCACGCGCGTGGCGGAGAGGATGCGGTTGGTCTGGTCCTGGCGATTCTGCACGGAGGCGATCGCCGTGTCGCTCACCAGCCGCGTGCCGAGCGGGCTGTTCGGGTCGAGCTCGGCGCGCAGCGCGCCGGCGTCGTCGGGCTGCGCAGGGGTGACGCGGAAGATGTCCGGCAGCGGGTTGTAGCCGATCAGCTGGAAGGCCTGCGGGTCGAGCTTCTTCTCCTCTTCGTAGCCCTGCTGCTTGGAGACGAGCTGCACGGCGCCGACGTACTTGGCGTGCTGCAGCTCCCCCTGCACGCGCGCCACTTCGGCGGGCGAGGCGTTCGGGTCGAGGTTGACGTCCACCAGCACACGCCCGCGGATCTCGTTCGCCGCGCCGTTGGTGGCCTGCACGACGGGGATGAACACCCCGAGCACGAGCGTCGTGACGAGCACGGAGGCGAGCGCCGCGAAGCTCGGCACCGCGTTGCGGCGCATCGAGCGCGTCGCCTCCTTCAGGAAGAAGCCGGGCTTCATCGCAGCTCGCGACGCAGCCTGTCGCCGAACTCAGTTGTGTTCTCGCTCTGCGGACCGTAGGACCCCGTGGCCTCGTCGCGCACGATGCGCCCGCGGCGCAGCTCGATCACGCGACGGCGCATCTTGTCGACCATCTCGTTGTCGTGCGTGGCGACGAGCACGGTGGTGCCCGCGCGGTTGATGCGGTACAGCAGCTGCATGATCCCGATCGAGGTGTCGGGGTCGAGGTTGCCCGTGGGCTCGTCCGCCAGCAGCAGCGGCGGGTGCGCGGCGAAGGCGCGGGCGACGGCGACGCGCTGCTGCTCGCCGCCGGAGAGCTGATGGGGGTAGTTGTGCAGCTTCGTGGACAGGCCCGTCAGGCGCAGGATGTCGGGCAGCTTCTGGCGGATCTGGCGGCGGCCCGCGCCGGTCACCTGCAGCGCGTAGGCGATGTTGTCGTACACGGTGCGCGTCGGCAGCAGCTTGAAGTCCTGAAAGACGACGCCGACGTTGCGACGGTAGTACGGGATCTTCTTGCGGTCGATCTCCGAGAGGTCGCGCCCGGCGACCCGGATCATCCCCTCCGTCGGGTCCAGCTCCTTGATCAGCAGGCGCATCAACGTCGACTTGCCCGACCCCGTGCTGCCGACGAAGAACACGAACTCCTGGCGCCCGACGGCAAACGTCGCGCGCTCCAGGCCCGTCGCGCCCGGTCCGTAGAGCTTGGAGACGCCGCGGAACTCGATCACCGTGTCCGCCGCGGGCGGCGGGCTCTGCGGCGCGGGAGCCTTGACGGGAGGCGCCGGCGCGCGCGAGACGGCGCGCCGGCGGCGCGCCGCAGTACGGCCGTGAGTGGCCGTGTCGGTCGATGCATCGGTCGAGGGCATCGCGGCGCACAGTACCGGCCCACGCGCCGGAGTCCCGACGTTTCGCCTGCATGCAACGGGATTTGCAGCGCCCCGCCCGCGCGCGCACGGCCGGCGGACCCGATCGCCCGCTGTCCTCCTCCGACGCTTGACTTTCGGCTATCGTCAAGCGCTGTGATGTCACGTACCCCGACGGGGGACTCAACGCCGCCCGAGCCCTCTGAGCCGGCGCGCTGCGGCGCTGATAACCCACCGCGCAGGTTCGTCGCGTACAACGAACACGAGCGTATCCAGGTGGCGGTCGCGCAGACGATCGCCAGCAAGGGCTACGAGGTCGCCACGGTGGGGGACATCTGCGCCGAGGCGCACATCTCCACGAGGACGTTCTACGAGCACTTCGCGGGCAAGCAGGAGGCGGCGCTGTCAACGGTGGAAGCGGGAGTCGACAAGGTGATGGCGGACTGTCGCGAAGCCTTTCGCGCGGCGCCGTCCTGGCCTGAGGCGATCTGGGACACGTTCGACGTGTACACCGAGTGGGTGGCCTGCGAGCCCACCTTCTCGCGCCTGATATTCGTCGAGATGCTCGGCGCCGGGCCCGCGGCGCTCGACCTGCTGCAATCGCTGATGGACGCCTTCGCGATGTTCCTGAAGCCCGGTTACGAGCTGGCGCCCGAGGGCGGACCTTCGCGCAAGCTCGTCGACGAAACGGTCGCCAACGGCGTGTTCGGGCTGGTGCACGAGTACATCGTGCGCGAGTCCCCGCAGACGGCCCCCACGATCCTGCCCGAGATCGTGCGCACGATCCTCACGCCGTTCCTCGGCACACGGGCGACGGCCGAGTTCGTGCAGACGCGCCGGCCGGCCTAGGCGAGCGCCGCCCAGCGGCAGACCCGGGCGAGCGCCGCCCAGCGGCAGACCCGGCGAGCGCCGCCCAGCGGCAGACCCGGGCAGGCAGCGCCCAGCAGCAGACCCGCGCGAGCGCCGCTCTGCAATAAGGTGCGCGCATGGCTCGGATCTCAAGCGCCGTCGTGGCGTCCAACCAGCTGCCCGTGCACAGTCTCGCGATCCCGGGCACGCGTGCCCTGACCGTGCTCGTGGCGTTCGACGCCGGCGCGCGCACGGAGCGCGCGCAGGAGAACGGGATGGCGCACTTCCTGGAGCACCTCGTGTTCAAGGGCGGCGAGAAGTACCCCACCTACAAGGACGTGAACGAGACGGCGGAGCGCCTCGGCGGCGTGCTCAACGCCTACACCAGCCACGATCTGGTCGCCTTCCACATCACCGTCAGGGCCGAGTCCGCGCGGCAGGCGATCGACCTGCTCTCGGACTTCGTCGGGCGCCCACGCATCGACGCGCAGGAGCTCGACCGCGAGCGCGGTGTCGTGATCCAGGAGATCAACCGCGCCTACGATCAGCCCGCGACGGTCGCCGAGTACCTGATCGACCGCGCCGCCTTCGGCGAGCACCCGCTGGGACGCACCGTGCTCGGCCCGGAGGAGAACCTGCGCTCCTTCACGCGCGAGGCGATCGTCGCCTTCCGCGAGCGGCGCTGGGCGGGCGCGCGCGGCGGCGCGTTCCTCGCCGGCAACCTCGAGCACCTGCCGGCCGAGGGCGAGCTGCTGGAGGCGTTCGCGCGCTTCCCGACGCTGCCCGACCCCGAGCCGTACGTGCCGGCGCCCGCCTTCGCGCCGCAGACGCTCGTGGAGGAGAAGGACACCAACCAGTCGCACCTGCGCATGATCTACCGCCCCGACGTGCAGGTCTCCGACCTGCGTCAGCGGGCCGCGCTGTCGATCTATGCGACGCTGCTCGGCGGCTCGATGGGCTCGCGCCTGTTCGAGGAGATCCGCGAGAAGCGCGGCCTGTGCTACTCCGTGTACGCGTTCGACCACTCTTTCGCGGACGTTCCGATCCTGCAGCTCGGCTCGGGCCTTGAGTCCTCCAAGTGCATCGAGGCGTACACGCGGATGCGCGAGATCGTCAGCGAGCTGCGCGATCAGGGTCCGACCGAGGAGGAGGTCCAGCGAGCCCGCGCGTACGCGGCGGGACGCCTCGTGCTGACGTTCGAGAACACCGGGGCCGTCGCCCGCTACGCGGCGGGGCGCGCGATCGTGTTCGGCGAGGACATCGACCCGGACGCCGCGGTCGCGGCGCTGGACGCCGTCACCTACGACGAGGTGCGCGAGATCGCGGCGGGCGTCGCGGACGACCTCGCGGTGGCGTGCGTGGGACCGCACACAGCCGCGGAGTTCTGAGAACTCACGCGGCTGTCACGGCATCTGGCGACCGTCACGCAGCAAGCGCGTTCTGCTTGAGACGATCGAACTCCGACTGCGAGATCGTGCCGCTGTCGAGCAGGCCTTTGGCCTTGTTGATCTGCTCCGCGGGGTCGGTCTTGGGGGCCACGGACTGCACGTAGTCGTCGAACTGCGCCTGGGCGGCCTTCTGGCGCGCCTGTGCCCGTTCGCCCATCCCGCGCTGCTCGGCGATCAGGTACACGAAGACGCCGAAGTAGGGCAGCACGACGATGAAGATGATCCACAGGACCTTCGCGAAGCCCGAGGTGTCGTGGCGGCGGAAAATGTCGCCGAGCACCGCGAACAGAATCCAGAGCCAGACGACGAAGGCGAAGAAGATCAACATCGTCCAGAACACTTCGAGGAAGGGATAGCTTGCTGCAAGTACCATCGGGGCCGTCCTTATCGGTCGTGGAAAACCTGGTCGTCCCTATTGCCAGGTGGCCTGGAGCAGCGAAGCCCCGGGCCGGGTTTAGGACACAAAGCTTGACGGTGAGCAGCCCCGCTGTAATCGCGTAACCACCACACTCGCGGTCAGTAGTTTTCGCGGCCCCTACCCGATCGCCACCATGCGGTCTATCGGCGTGCGCGCGCGCTCGGCCACATCTTCGGCCACGCGCACCTCGAACTTCAGATCGCGCAGGGAGTCGCGCAGCTTGGGCAGCGTGATCATCTTCATGTACTTGCAGCTGGCCTCGGCGTTGGCGGGGATGAAGTCGACGTCGGGCGCCGCCATCCGCAGCGGGTAGAGCATCCCCGTCTCGGTGGCGACGACCGCCTCGCGACGCTCGCCGGGGTGCGCCGTCGCCTCGCGCTCGTGCTCGCGCGCGTACTTCAGCATCCCCCCCGTGGAGAGCATGTGCACGCCCGCCGCGTCGACGTCGCCGGCCGCGACGTACTCCATGATCGAGGTTGTGCAGCCGCACTCCGGGTGGATCAGGAAGTCCGCGCCGGGGTGCGCCGCGCGCGTCGCCGCGATGTCGCCGGGACGGATGCCGGCGTGCACGTGGCACTCGCCATCCCACACGTGCATGCGCCGGCCGAGTTCCTTCTCCACGTACGCGCCGAGCCACATGTCCGGTCCGAACAGGATCTCCGTGTCCGGCCCGTGCGTCTCGTAGATGTGGCGCACGACCTGCACCGCGTTGGCGGACGTGCAGCAGTAGTCGGTCAGCGCCTTGACGGCCGCCGTCGTGTTGACGTACATGACGACGACCCCGTCCGGATAAGTCGCCTTCCAGTCGGCGAGCTGCGCCGCGTCGATCGAGGCCGCCAGCGAGCAGCCGGCGTCCAGGTCGGGGATCAGCACGGTCTTGCCCGGGCACAGGATCGACGCCGTCTCGGCCATGAAGTGCACGCCGCAGAACACGATCAGCTCGCCCTGCGCCGCGGCGGCGGCGCGCGAGAGCCCGAGCGAGTCGCCGACGTAGTCGGCGACGTCCTGCACCTCGGGCACCTGGTAGTTGTGGGCGAGGATCACGGCGCCGCGCTCGGCCGCGAGCGCGCGGACCTCCCGCTTGAGGACGTCGATCTCCTCGACGCTCAGCGTCGCCGCGAGGCCCTGGGTCGGGGCCATGGGGAGATTCATGGCAGTGCCTCCAGGATCAGGGACAGGTCCAGGGCCGGCGCGGAGTGGGTCAACGCACCGACCGATATGAAGTCTACCCCGGTCTGCGCGCACTCCCGCAGCGTGTCCAGACCGAAGCCGCCGCTCGCCTCGAGTAGCGCCCGCCCACCGACCTGCGCGACGGCGTCGCGCAGCTGCGCGACGTCCATGTTGTCCAGCAGCAGCCAAGGCGCGCCCACCGCCAACGCTTGCGCGATCTCCCGCGGGTCGCGCACCTCGACCTCGAGCGTGGCGGCGAGTGCGGGGCTCGCCGCGCGCGCGCGCTCCACGGCCGCCGCGATCCCCCCCGCCGCCGCGCTGTGGTTCTCCTTGATCAGAATCGCGTCGTACAGACCGTGGCGGTGGTTGTGCGCGCCGCCGGCCGCCACCGCCGCCTTCTCCAGCGCCCGCAGCCCCGGCGTCGTCTTGCGCGTGTCGAGCACCTTCGCACCCGTGCCCTCCACGGCCCGCGCCGCGCGCGCGGCGATCGTCGCGACGCCCGAGAGGCGCGCGATGAAGTTCAGGGCCGTGCGCTCGCCGGTGAGCAGCGCGCGCGCGGAGCCCTCGACCGCGAGCACGGGACCACCCTGCTCGCGCCACACCCCCTCCGCGACGAGCGCCTCGCAGCGCACGTCGGGGTCGAGCAGCGCGAACGCCGTGCACGCCGCGTCAAGACCATAGATCGCCCCCGGCGCCTTCTGCGTGATCAGCGCCCGCGCGCGCGCGTCCGCGGCGACCGTCGCCTGCGTCGTCACGTCGCCGGAGCCGACGTCCTCCTCAAGCGCGCGGCGCACGAGGGCGAGCAGGTCGGGAGCGGGCGTCGGACCACCGGGCATCTCTGCGCTCGCCGACCCGCTACCCGGCCGCCGCGCGCAGCAGAAACGCCCGTACGAACCCGTCGAGATCCCCGTCGAGCACGCGCTGCGCGTCGCCCATCTCGTGCCCCGTGCGATGGTCCTTGACCATCGTGTAGGGGTGCAGCACATACGAGCGGATCTGCGAGCCGAAGTTGACGTCCTGCGCCTCGCCCTTCTCGCGCGCGATCTCCTCCTGGCGTTCGCGCTCGTGCTTCTCCAGGAGCTTCGCGCGCAGCATCGCCATCGCCGTGGCGCGGTTGGAGGACTGCGAGCGCTCGTTCTGGCACTGCACGACGATCCCGCTCGGGCGGTGCGTGATGCGCACCGCCGAGTCCGTCTTGTTGACGTGCTGGCCGCCCGCCCCCGAGGCACGGTAGGTGTCGACCTGGAGGTCGTCCTCGTTTATCTGCACCTCCCCCGTGTCCTTGACGACGGGCGCGACCTCCACGCCCGCGAAGCTCGTCTGGCGGCGGTGCGCGGAATCGAACGGCGACAGGCGCACGAGCCGGTGCACGCCGCGCTCGGCTCCGAACAGCCCGTACGCGTTCTCCCCGGCGACCTTGAACGTGGCGGACTTGATCCCCGCTTCCTCGCCCGCGCTGACCTCCAGCAGCTCGCTCTGAAAACCACGGCGCTCGGCCCAGCGCATCAACATCCGCAGCACCATCTCCGCCCAATCCTGCGCGTCGGTGCCGCCCGCGCCGGCGTTGACGCTGACGAGCGCGTCGCCTGAGTCGTAGCGCCCGGAGAACAGCCGCTGCTCCTCAAGCTCGGCCAGGCGCGCCTCGACCGAGGCGAGGTGCTCGTCCATCTCGGTGGCCATCGACTCGTCCTCCGCCGCCAGCTCGGCGAGTCCCTCGATGTCCTGCACGTCGCCGTCGAGCGCGCGGAACATCTCAAGGCGCCGCGCGGCGGCGGCGTGCTGCGAGGAGACCTTCCCCGCGCGCTCTGAGTCATCCCAGAACCCGGGCGCTTCCATCTCCGTCTCCAGCGCGGCGACGCGCTCGCTCAGCGAAGCGGGGTCAAAGATAGTCCGCGAGCAGTTTCAACTGGTCGCGGATCGCAGCGAGGCGCTGCGATGTGGACTCCGTGGGCGCGTTGGCGGCCATTGACCCCACGCTATCAGCGCGCGGGCAACGGGCGCTCCTTCTTGGTCTGTCAAGCAGGCGCAGGCCCGGCAAGCGACGCCATCCGCCTGAGCGCCGCTTTCACGAGGAGCGTTGTGTATACTATGCTTATGCTAACAGAGCGCCTTCAGATCCTCGTCAGCCCGGAACAGAAGCAACGCCTGGAAGCCGAGGCGCGAGCACGCGGCGAGTCCGTCGGCGGCCTCGTGCGCGACGCGATCGACGAGCAATACGGCGGCAGGCGCTTCACATTCAGCGACGAGGAGCGCACGGCAGCATTGGAGAGGACCCGCTCAGCATCGACGATCCCGTTCATCGCCCCCGATGCGCTGGATCGCATCGCCGGACGAGAGATCGAGGACGAGCATCCAGAGCTGTTTCCTGGGCGCGCAAGACAGTGAGGTTCTTCCTCGACGCGAACATCCTCGTATACAGCCGCTCCTCCTCGGAGTACCGTGACCCATGCCTGCACGTCCTCGCCGCCATCACGCAAGGACACGCCGACGGATGCACGTCTACGGCCGCATTGGAGGAGGTCTGGCACCTGGAGTTGACGGCCCGCGCGGACGGCCTTCACGGGCTCACCGCGGACGCGTACGGGATGCTCGCACCGCTGCTGCCCGTCACCGATGAGGTCTTCAGTCGCGCGCTGTCGCTTCCCGGCGGGAGCTTGGGCTCAAACGATCGCGTTCACGCCGCGACGTGCCTGACGAACGGCATCCACACGATTTTCAGCGCCGACGGCGACTTCGATTCGGTCGAGAACCTGCGACGAGTAGATCCGCTCGACGAGCACGCCGTCGGTGAACTGCTGGCTCGCGGTTCGTCCCCCGAGTGACCGGCCCGAGCGTCCCACTCGCGAGCGAGACGCGGCCCTGCTTCAGCGCTCCGGGATCGCGTGCAGCAGCTGCTCGCCCTTGCCCGTCAGCCGCCAGGCGTTGGCCGCGCCCGGCGCGCCGCCCTCGTTGACAAGCAGATCAAGGCGCGAGAGGCGCGCGAGCAGCTTGGAGGTCTGGCCTTCGTCGGAGATCTCCGCGCCGAGCGCGACGGCGCGGTTGCTCGTCCCCGGGTGCTCGGCGATGTACAGCAGGCAGCGCACCGTGCGGTACGTCAGGCGCGTGCCGAGCCGCTGCAGGCCGCCGTTTGCGGAGGATTCCGCCGCGGGCGCCGCCGCACGGACCGCCGGCTCAGGCGCCGCGCGCCCCAGCTCCTCCCCCGCCGCGCGCGGCCCGAGGTAGGGCAGCACGATCAGCGCCATCAGCTGCGGCAGCAGCGCCAGCAGCGAGTCCGCCCGCCGTTCGAGCAGGCGCGTGTGCAGCACCGAGAACGCGCCGCCGACGATCCCCTCCGCCCCCAGCAGCGCCGGTTCGCCCTTGCCGCGCCGCTCGCGCGTCGCAAGCTCTTCGAGCGTGCGCGCCAGCTCCCGCAGCACCTCGGCGCGGCGCTCCAGCGGCCCCGGCCCCGCCGCCAGCGCCTCGATCACGCAGAGGCGCGCGAGCGCCGGCTCTGAGTCGAGCAGCTCAAGCAGCGCGACGAGCGCCGCGCGCACGCCCTCGCGCCACGTCCGCTCCTGCGCGCGGCCCTGCGCATAACCCTGCGTGAGCGCCGCCGTCGCGCGCTCGACGCCCAGCTCGAAGGCCGCCAGAAAGCAGTCTTCGCGGCTCTCGAACAGCTCGTAGAACGTGCGCCGCGACATCCCCGCGCGGGCGACGACGTGGCCGACCGAGGCGCCGAGGTAGCCGCGCTGCGCCGCCACCTCGATCATGCCGTTCAGCAGGCGTGCGCGCTGGATGCTCTCCACATACTCGTGCGAGGGCTGGCCGGCATCCGGACCCAGCGCCCCGGCGGCGCGCGGCTGCTGATCGCGTGGGGACATCTCGCTCGCGGCCATCCATGCGGGGATACGGCCCGTCGCCAACTTCAGGCGACGGACCGCGGCCCCTCCGGTCTGCCTACTTCCCCCCGCGGGCGCTGCCCTTGCGGGCCTTCTTGCCCTTCTTGTGCCTCTTCTTGGCCTTCCTGTGCTTCTTGGCCTTCTTCTTCGCCTTCGGGCAGCCGCTGATCTTGATCGGCGTGCTCTGGTTGATCACGGCGCCGTTCTGGCCCGTGATCGTCGTCGGCATCGCCAGCGCGCCGGCGCAGAGGCTGCCGACGGCCGACAGCGCGGAGTGCGGACCCTCGGGCAGGTTCAGATCGAACGAGCCGATCGGCGCGTCCGGCACCGCGAAGAACGACGCGCTCGTGATCCCCGCCTTGCTGATGTTCACGTGCCCCACGAGGTCGAGCGTGATGCCTTCGCCCTGCAGCACGATGTCGATGTCGGGGAACGCCGCGCCACCGTGGGACACCAGATACGCCGGCCCCACGAGCGGGTTCTTGAGGATCGGCGTGACCGCCGTCCCGACCCCGATCATCGACCCTTCGCCACACGACGCGGGGTTCGCGTTGAACACCGCTTCCGGACACGCCTGCTGAATCGTCGACAGGCGCGCGGGGAGCTGCTTGGGCAGCGTCACCGCCACCGAGTGGATGTTCGCCTGCGTCCCGGAGGGGTAGGCGACCTTCACATCGAGCGCAGCGCCGCCCTGCCTGCTCGTCTTCGCCAGGCTCGACGCGGAGAACACCGGGTGAAACGCCAGCGTCGCGCAGTTGGCCGCCTGGAAGCGGCTTGACACCTGCGCCTGCGCGCCCTGCGTGCTCGTGACCGTGCCGCCGACGCTGAGCGGTTCGCAGTCCGTCGGGTTGAAGATGAACCCGGGCCGGTCGATGCTCACGTTCACCGTGCGCAGCTTCAACGGGATGCCCTGCAGGATCGTGGGCAGTGGGTCGCTCGTGACGGTCAACGCGGCCGTGCTCGGATCGACGGCGATCGCCGCCCGCACGACCACGTTGCCGAGGTTGAACGGCCCCGCGATCGCCGGCACGACGATGCTGAGCCCGAACGGCGCGCCCTTGTACGGACCCGTCAGGAACACCTGGCCGCCGAGATAGAACGGATCGGAGCCAGCGCCGGCGCCCACGGTCGTGTGACCGATCAGGCTTTCCTGCCCGCACGTGCCCTGCGAGGCCTGCGGTTCGCCGCACAGCGGCACGGACTTCAGCACCCCGAGCAGCCCCGGCGGCGTCTTCACTGTCACGGCACCAAGACCCTGATCCTGGTCGGAGCGCGAGAACGTCACGCTCAGCGGGCTGAAGCCACCCGCCTGGTTGTTAGACGTGCCCGCGGCGAAGCTCGGCGCGAAGCCGCCGACGCAGCCGGAGCCGATCGTGAAGGAGTCAAACGGCGTCGCGTCGAGCCCGCTTTCCGGTGCCGACCACGGCATCAGGTCGCTGCTCGTCGTGAACGTGCCACAGCTTTCCGGCGTCGCCAGCGCGGCCCGCGGCCCGCCGAAGAAGTTCAGCTTCAGCTCGCTGAACGGCAGCTGCGGGTTGTTGTCGAACGTCGCCGTCAGCTGGCCGGTGCTCGGGTCGGCCGTGATGTGACCGGCGAGCTTCAGCAGCGCGCCATCGGCCTCCGCGGTCACATAGATCGCCAGCAGCGAGCCGAAGGGGTTGCTGTTCTGCTGCGCGAGATAGACCGAGCCCTCCAGCGGATCGGCCAGCAGCGGCGTGTGAATCTCGACCGCGCCGACCTTCGAGGCATCCGGGCAGCTCGGCTCGGCCGAATTTTCAAGGCCGATCTGCGCGGGTGAGCACGCCTGCAGGCCGTCGGCCGCGGAGGGGTTGACCGACACCCCGGCCGGCAGGGTGATGACCGCCTTCTTCAAGTTCGCCGCCGTGAGCCCTTCGGGGGTTTCGAGACCGTCTTGGGGCACCTTCAGATCGACGGCGAGCCCCGCCGGAGAGTCGGCCGTAGTGGCTTCCGGCTGGACAGTGATCGTCGGCTTGAATGAGAGCCGCTCGCAGCCCGTCGTCGGCGGGCTGCTCACCGCCGCCGTCACGAAGCTGCCCGGCGACTGCCACGAATCCGCGCGCAG
>DATBOY010000024.1:0-1971 GCA_036561645.1 Solirubrobacteraceae bacterium | reverse complement strand
CCACCTGCGCTGCGAGATGCTCGATCGCGACGGGCGGCTGCTCAGCCGGTATGGCGATCGGCTCACCTCCGGCCCCGGGCCGCGCGCGCTCATCGCGCGCAGCGGGCGCGTGATCGCGACCCAGCCGATCGGCTGGCTGCCCGTGGATCGGCTCAAGCTGCCGTCGGGCGGCGGCCCGGTGGAGCTGAGCGGCGGCCCGGCGGTCGCCGAGGCGCTCGGACGCGAGGACGCCTATCTGCTGCGGGCCACGTCGGCGCCGGCGCCCCGCGGCCAACGCGCGCCGGTGCTCAGTCTCACCCTGCTCGGCCGCGACGGCAAGGCCATGCTCTCCGGCCGCCAGGTTCCGCTGCGCCGCCGCCACGCCGAGATCCTCACGCTGCTGTGCGCCAACCCCGAGGGCTGCACGAGCGAGGAGCTTGCGCAGGGCGTCTACGGCGACTGCACCCGCGCCGGCGGGATCCGGGTGGAGATCAGCCGTCTGCGCAAGCTGCTCGGCGACGTGATCGAGAACGAGCATTACCGGCTGCGCGCCGGCGTGATGTCCGACGTCGCGCAGGTGTGCGGCCTGCTGCATCGCGGCGAGGTGCGCGAGGCCGCCGCGCGCTACCCGGGACCTCTCTTGCCGCGCTCTCGCGCGCCGGGCGTGGTGCACGAGCGCCAGGCGCTGGAGCGCTGGATGCGCCAGAGCGTGATGAGCGCGGGTGACCAGGAGGCGCTGTGGGCGTGGCTGCAGACCACCTCGGGCACCACCGACGTGCCGGCCTGGCAGCGATTGCTCGTCAACCTGCCGTTCGCCGATCCCCGTCGCAGCCTTGCGGCGTCGCGGATCGCGCAGCTGCGTGCCGACGCCGTCGGCGACGACGCGCCGCACGGCGTGTAACGCCTGTGTAACGCCCACCCGGCTGGGGGTGGGTTACTGTCGAATGAGTCGCAGAGGGACCGCCCGATCGGGCGGAAGCTGACCACGAGAGAGGAGCCGGATCCGTGCCGGGTGATTCAGCACGCGTCCTCACGGACGCGCCCGTCGCTGCGTCCAGCCGCAGCCTCAGCACCGCCCGCGCGGTACTGCGCGTATTCGCGCTCCTGCTCGAGCACCCCGAGGGGGTGCGCGCCGATGAGGTTGCCACGGTGCTGGGCAAGAGCGTCTCCACGGCCTACTACCTCCTCACCAGCCTCTGCGAGGAGGGCTTCGCCGTCCACGAGTGCAAGGGGGTCTACCGGCGGGCCCGGGGGCTGGAGGAGCTGACCGCCACCGTCGGCGAGCAAACTCATCTCGGCCATCAGCTGCACGAGGGGTTGGCCGGAAGTGTGGACGAGCTGTTCCTGCTGACGCGCAAGCGCTCGTACCTGGGCGCGGTCAAGGCGGGGCGGATCGAGATCGTGGCGTTCTGCGGTCGCCAGGGCGTGCCGCGCATGCCGGGCCTGGGCTCGGAGATCCGCGACAGCGCCCACGCCCTGGCCATGGGCAAGGTCGTGCTGTCGCTGCTGCCGCCCAACGCACTGGCCCGCTATGTGGCGCGCGGCCTCACCGCCTTCACCCCGCACACGATCATCTCGCCCACGGAGCTGACCGCCGAGCTGCAGAAGGTGCGGCATGACGGCTACGCCGTCGACCGGGAGGAGTTCGACGAGAACTTCTGCTGCATCGCGGCGCCCATCTTCGACGCCCGCGGCCGCTTCCTCGGCGCCCTGGGGCTGTCGGTGAGCGCGAACGTCTTCGACGCCGACCGCGACCAGCTGGCGCCCATCGTCCTGGACGTGGCGCGCCGCGCAGCGGATCGCGTCGCCGCCGAGGCGGCCGCCGGAGACCACCGGCGCCTGGCCTCGGTCTCGTGAACTTGCAAGCAGATGCGAAAAACCGCCAGTTCTTGTCAGCTCGCGATGCGGGGCTTAGCGTGATATCCAGGCCGCCTCGCGGGCAAAGAACGCGTGCGGTGACGAGGGAACCCACCGAAGGAGAGAAGCGTGAGT
>DATBOY010000023.1:0-21192 GCA_036561645.1 Solirubrobacteraceae bacterium | reverse complement strand
TCGCAGCTGAACGTCGGCGGCAACATGGACTTCTACAACATGCTCGAGCGCGAGCGCCTGGAGTCCAAGAAGATCTCAAAGACGAACGCCGTGACCTCGATCATGGATCACGAGCTTCCCGCGGGCGACATCCACGTCGGGCCCTCCGACTACGTGCCGTGGCTGACAGACCGCAAGTGGGCGCACATCCGCCTGGAGGGCCAGGCCTTCGGCGACGTGCCGCTGAACGTCGAGCTGAAGCTCGAGGTGTGGGACTCGCCCAACTCCGCGGGCATCGTGATCGACGCCGTGCGCTGCTGCAAGCTCGCGCTCAACCACGGCGTCGCCGGGCAGCTCGACGGGCCGTCGTCGTACCTGATGAAGTCCCCGCAGCACCAGCGCCCCGACGACCAGGCGCGCGAGGACACCGAGAAGTTCATCGCCAAGTACGCACGCAAGCGCCCGGCGAAGGCGCGCAAGGCCACGCAGAAGACGGGGTAGTGTGGTGGGTCGATGGCCGACCCGCATTTCTCCATCGCCCATGTGACTCCCTACCCGTGGGAGTCCGAGCACGAGGTCAACGCCCACGTGGAGAGGGTCGCGCGCGGCCTCTCCGAGTGCGGCCATCGCGTGCTGATCCTCGCTCCGTCGCGCTCGCAGGAGCGCGTGCGCGCCGACCGCAAGGCGCTGCGCGCCGCGCGCGGGGGAGCCCAGTCGCTGCTGGAGGGAACCGACTCCGGGACACCGCGCGTGATCGCCGTCGGCGAGGTGCTCGACGTACAGAGCGCCGCCCGCCCGCGCAAGCGCCCGGCCGCGCTGCCCGTCGACGTCGCGCGCACGATCGGTGAGCTGCTCGGCGCCGTCGAGCTCGATTTCGTGCACGTGCACGAGCCCTTCCCGCCGAGCGCGTCGAGCGTCGCCCTGCGCCACTCGCGCGCGCTCAACGTCGGCAGCTTTCACGCGCCCACCGAGCGACTGCTGTCCACGGTGCTGGCCAAGCGCTTCGTCGGCACGTTCTTCGGGCGCCTCGACGCGCGCACGGCCAGTCTCAGGGCGACCGCCAAGCTGATGGACAGGCACTTCCCCGGCGAGTACGCGCTCGTGCGCGACGACCGCAACGCCGTCGAGGCGATCGAGGCGATCTACCGCACGGTGGCCGCCCGCCGCCACGATCCCGTCGGCGACCCGGCGCTGCGCAAGCGCCTGGCGCGGCGGGCGCTGATCGACGTCGACCTGCACATGCACACCGACCACTCCCACGACTGCGCCACGCCCGTCGAGGTGCTGCTCGCGACCGCGCGCGAACAGGGTCTCGGGGCGATCGCCGTGACCGACCACAACGAGATCTCCGGCGCGCTGCAGGCGCGCGAGCAGGCGCAAGGATTAGGTCCCCACCCAGCCCATCACCCGCCCGTCAAGGTGATCGTCGGCGAGGAGGTCAAGACGGCCGAGCAGGGCGAGGTGATCGGGCTGTTCATCAAGGAGAAGATCCCGCGCGGCCTGACGCTCGCCGAGACGGTCGCGGAGATCAAACGCCAGGGCGGCCTCGTGTAC
The DNA here is from genome assembly GCA_036561645.1 of Solirubrobacteraceae bacterium. Lineage (GTDB taxonomy): Bacteria > Actinomycetota > Thermoleophilia > Solirubrobacterales > Solirubrobacteraceae > Palsa-744. The sequence continues at coordinate 19,659 of DATBOY010000023.1, read as the reverse complement.
GTGCCCCACCCGTTCGACCGCATGCACTCCGTGCCCGACTACGAGCACCTGCTGACGATCCTGGACGAGATCGACGCGATCGAGGTCTTCAACCCGCGCGTGGCGATCGGCGCGTTCAACGACGAGGCCGTGCGCTTCGCCGCCAAGTACCGGCTCGTCGCCGGCGCCGGCTCGGACTCCCACGTCGCGCAGGGGCTCGGCTCCGTGCGCATCCGGATGCGCGACTTCGACGGCCCGCAGGAGTTCCTGCAGTCGCTGCGCGACGCCGACATCGTCACGCGGCCCTCCAGCCTGCTGTACGTGCAGGCGCTGAAGTTCCTGCAGACGAAGGCCACGCCGGCGCCCGCGCGGCGCGCGAGCAAGGCGCGCCGGGTCAAGCGGGCGACGGGCGGGCGCCGCAAGGCTTGAACTGAGCGACCGCCGGTGTCAGTCTTGAGCTGAGCAACGAAACACCCGGAGCGCAACTGTTGGTGCACCGTCAAGGACAAGCGTCTGGCCCGTCAAAACCCACGGGGTCCCCGATGCCCGTGACCGACGACGAGATCAAGGAGAAGTACCTGGAGCGCGCCATCCGCGAGTTGAACTCGCTGACACGCGAGCTGCAGACGTGTCCGCACTGCCCGCGCGGCAACCTGCTGCCCGTGCTCGGCTCCGGGCACCCGCAGGCCGACGTGATGCTGCTGAAGTACGCGCCGCTGCCGTCAGAGATCGAGGAGGGCGTCGCCTTCTACGGGCGCTCCGGCGGGGCGCTGATGAAGTCGCTCAAGCGCCTCTCGATCGACCCGCTGGCGGTGTACGGCACGCTGTGCGTGAAGTGCCCGCTGAGCGACGCGGCGCTCGCGGACCCCGCGTGCATCGCGCGCGTGACCGAAGAGCTCGCGATCGTGCAGCCGAAGATCGTCGTCGCGATGGGCGCCGACGCGCTCGCCACGCTCGGCGATCTGGACATCCCGCTGTCGCGCCCGCTGCAGGAGCGCCTCGGCGTCGTGCAGCAGCTCACGCCGTCGCTCGACGCGCTGTACGTGCCCAACATCGACGAGTCCCTGGACGAGCAGGACTCCAAGCGCGAGTTCTGGGATGCGTTCCGGGTGCTCGGCGAGTGGTACGCCGCGCAGCCCCCGTACTAGACCGGGCGTCGCCAGTGACTTTGCGGCCGTCGATCGGCTCAGGACGCCGGAGGGGCGTGCCGGGCCGGGCGGCTACACCTCCAGCACGATCTTCCCGAGCTTGCCGCCCGCGGCGAAGCACTCGTACGCGGCCGCCGCGTCCGCCAGCGCGAACGTCTGCGCGACCGGCACGCGCAGCGCCCCCGACGCGAACAGCGGCAGCGCCTCGCGCTCCAGCGCGCGCGCCGTCAGCGCCTTCTCCTCCAGCGGCCGCGCGCGCAGCGTGGAGCCGTGGATGCGCGCGCGCTTGCCCATCAGCGCGAGCAGGTTCAGCTCGCCCTTGACGCCCGCGCTCACGCCGATCACGACGATGCGCCCACCCGTCGCCAGGGCCGTCAGGTTCTCCGCCAGGTTCGGCGCGCCCACCAGCTCCAGGATCGCGTCGAACGGGCCGTGCTCGGCGAAGCCCTCCGGCGCGATCGCCCGCGCGCCCAGCGCCGCGACCGACTCGCGCAGCGTTTCGCTGCGCACCGTCGCCGTCACGCTCGCGCCTGCCGCGCGCGCCAGCTGGATCGCGGCCGTGCCCACGCCGCCGGCGCCACCGTGCACAAGCAGCCGCTCGCCCGGACGCAGACCCGCCTGCCCGAACAGCGCGTCGTGAGCCGTAGTGAAGACCTCCGGTAGGCCGCCGGCAGCCGGCCAGTCGAGCCCATCTGGAACGGGCATCAACTGGCGCTCGTGCACGACCGCAAGCTCCGCCTGCCCGCCGCCGCCGACGATCGCCATCACGCGGTCACCTGGGGCAAAGCGCTCCGCCCCCGGACCGAGCGCGGCGACCTCCCCGGCCAGCTCGAGCCCCGGGATGTCCGGCGGCGAGCCGGGGGGCGCCGGGTACAGCCCGCGCCGCTGCATCATGTCCGCCCCGTTCAGGCCGGCGGCGCGCACGCGCACGAGCACCTCGCCCGCCCCCGGGACGGGGTCCGGGTGCTGCTCGATCGCGATCTCCCCCTCGCGGATGGTGACGGCGCGCATCGAGCGAAGACTACCCGGGAGCAGGTCCCGAGCCATCGCCCTTCTTGAGCGGGTCGAGGGCCAAGCAGATCAAGATTCGAGAGGCCCACCCAACCCGCGTGGCGTGCTTGGCACGCGAGCGACCGAGGACGCCGAGCTGCGCCGGCCATCGGCACGCTCAAGCAGGGCGACACACTCCACGTGGTGGGTCTGCGGAAACATGTCCACCGCGCGCACCCTACGCAACGTCCAGCCCGCCTCCACCAGCTGCGCCGCGTTCGGCGCGAGCGTCGTCGGGTTGCACGAGACGTACACGATCCGCTTGGGCGAGGCGTCGATGATGCGCCGCACGACCTTCTGCGAGAGCCCCGCGCGCGGCGGGTCCACGACGACGACGTCCGGGCGCCCCGCTTTCGCCAGCAGCTCCGGCAGCGCCAGGCGCGTGTCGCCCGCGAAGAAGTGCGCCTGCGTGATCTCGTTGCGCCGGGCGCCCTCGATCGCGTTGGCCACCGCCTCTTCGACCAGCTCGATGCCCCACAGCTCGCCGGTGCGCGACGCCAGCGACAGGGCGATCGTGCCGATCCCGCAGTACAGGTCGTACACGCGCTCCCAGCCCTCAAGAGCGGCGTACTCGCCCGCGATCCCGTACAGAACCTCCGCCATCTCCGTGTTCGTCTGAAAGAACGCCTCCGGGGATATGCGCAGGTCGAGCTCGCCGAGGCGCTCGGGCAACTCCGCGACACCCGTCAGCAGCTCCGTCTCTCCGCCCATCGTCGTCTCCGCCACCTGGCGCGAGCGCGTCCACAGCGCCCCGGAGAGGCTCTCGCCCAGCTCGTCGTTCAGCGCGTCCGCGAGCGACGCGGCGTCGAGCTCGCCCTCGGTGCTGACGAGGCGCACCTGCAGCTGCCCCGTGCGCCGGCCCTCCCGCACGACGAGGTTGCGCAGCAGCGCGCGGCCGTCGGGGGCCGGCCCGACGCGATCGGCCGGCGTCGGGCGGGGAGCGCCCTCGGTGTGCGGCCCCGGCTCGCCGTCCGGCGCGAGTTCGGGCTCACCACCCGGCACAACCCCGGCCCCGCTGTCGGACGCCGCCGTGCGCCCGCCGCGCACCGCCCCCGGCTCGCCGCCGCGACTCCACGCTCCCAGACCGTGCTCGCGCGCCCAGCGCAGCACCACGCGCCGCGCGCGGTTGCCCAGCTCCGAGGCCAGCAGACAGTCCTCGATCTGCACGACGCGGTTCCAGCCGGCCGGCGCGTGAAAGCCGCACACCAGCTCGCCCGCCGGACCTTCCGCATCGTCCTCCAGGCGGCTGCCGAACGAGTACTCCAGTTTGTTGCGGTAGCGCCACTGCGCGACGGCCGGCACGATCTCCTGTAACTCGAAGCCGTCGAGATGGCCGATGCGCCGCAGCGCGTCTCCAACCTGTGTCTGCTTGATCTCCAGCTGGCGCTCGTACGGGAGCACCTGCCACGGCACGCCGGGGTGCGCCGCGCGCGGCGCGATGCGCTCCTCGCTCGGCTTCAGCACCTCGACCGTGCGCGCGTGCGCATAGCTGCGCTTGCGCTTGTACACGACGGCGCGCACGCGGTCGCCGGGAACGGCGCCCGTCACGAACACGACGTAGCCGCCCGCGCCCCAGCGCGCCACGCCCTCGCCGCCGTAGGCGAGCGAGTCGATCTTCAGCTCCAGCTCCTGGCCGCGCTCGGGGCGGGTGCGGGCGGGGGGCGCTGTGGCCGCCGCCGCGCTTTCCGTTGCGGGCGCCGGGCTCTCCGTGGCGGCCGCAGTCTCGGTCTCCGTGCTCACCCGGTCAGCATGGCAGCTTCCAGCAGCCACTCCAGCAGCGCCTTCTGCGCGTGGCGACGATTCTCCGCCTGCTCCCAGATCCGCTGGCGCGGGCCGTACAGGACCTCGGCCGTGATCTCCTCGCCGGGGTGCGCGGGCAGGCAGTGCAGCGCGATCGCCTCCGGCGCGGCGCGGTCGAGCAGCGCGTCGTCGATGCGGTACGGCGCCAGCAGCCGGCGGCGCTCGGCCGCCGTGTCCTCGTCGCCCATGCTCACCCACACGTCGGTGTACAGCGCGTGCGCGCCGGCGGCGGCCTCGCGCGGGTCCTCGTGCAGCGTGACGGTTCCGGGCGCGCCTGGCGGCAACGGGATCGAGTCGAGCGCCAGCGCATACGGCGGCGGCGAGGCGATCGCCACGTGCAGCCCCGCGAGCGCGCCGAGCAGCGCGAGCGAGCGGGCGACGTTGTTGCCGTCGCCGACGTACGCCACGCGCAGGCCCGCCAGCGCGCCGAAGCGTTCGCGCAGCGTCAGCAGATCCGCCAGCGCCTGGCACGGGTGGTGCTCGGCCGTGAGCATGTTGAACACCGGGATCGACCCGCTCGCCGCCAGCTCCTGCAGCGTCGCCTGCGGCCCCGTGCGCACGCCGACGGCCGCAACGTGGCGGGAGAGCACGAGCGCCGTGTCGCGCAGCGACTCCCCGCGCGAGAGCTGCAGGTCCTCGGAGCGCAGCACGAGCGGATGCCCGCCGAGCTCGTGCACACCCGCCTCGAAGGACAGGCGCGTGCGCGTCGAGGGCTTCTGAAAGACGAGCGCGACGCTGGCGCCCGCGAGCGCCTGCGAGCTGAGCGGGGCGGCCTTCAGCGCCTGCGCGCGCTCCAGCAGGCGCTCCAGCTCGGACGCGGTCAGCTCGGCGCCGGTGAGGAAGTGGCGGGCCATGGGACGCGTCAGTCTAGGCTGAGGGGCGACCTCGCGATGTGAGAGGGTCTGCGCTTGCATCGCACGAGCACACCGAAAGGACGAGGGATGATCAGAGGACTGTCTGCCGTGATCGCCGCCGCCGCGCTGGCGCTGGCGGCGGGCTGTGGGTCGAGCTCCGGCACGACCTCGACGAGCGCCGAAACCACCTCAACCGCCGCCGCGACCTCCAGCGCGAAGTCGAGCGCGAAGTCCGCGAAGGGGGGCGTGCACGTCAACACGACCCCGAAGTACGCCTCGCCGGCGGCCTCCGCGCCCGTACAGAGCGGCGTCGTGCAGATCGCCTACCGCAACATCGCGATCGACCCGGACACGCTCAAGGTCAAGGTCGGCAGCACGCTCAAGTGGACCAACTACGACACGGTCGAACACAACGTCACGAGCAAGGGTGGGCCGTCGCAGTTCGCGTCGAAGAACTTCGGCGAAGGCGGGACGTTCGAATTCAAGACGACGAAGGCCGGCACGATCCACTACGTCTGCACGATCCACCCGGCGACGATGAACGGCACGATCGAAGTGACTAGTTGAATTCAGCCAGGCCCGCGTCCGGCGTAGACGCATTCGCGTAGCGGCGGCGGGGTATGCGACCCGCCGCCGCCGCAAGGCGTCCCGCCTGCACCGCCGCGCGCATCGCGCGGGCCATGCGCACCGGGTCCTGCGCGCGGGCGATGGCGCTCGCCGCCATCACGGCGTCACAGCCCAGCTCCATCGCCAGGGCCGCGTCGGAGGCAGTGCCGATGCCCGCGTCGAGCACGACGGGCACGTGCACGGCTTCGCGCAGCAGCGAGAGGTTGTACGGGTTGCGGATGCCCATGCCGCTGCCGATCGGGGCGCCGAGCGGCATCACCGCCGCGCAGCCGAGATCCTGCAGCCGGCGCGCGAGCACCGGATCGTCGGTCGTGTACGGCAGCACGACGAAGCCTGCGTCCACCAGCTCCTCGGCAGCGCGCAGCAGCTCCGGCGCGTCGGGCAGCAGCGTGTCCTCGTCGCCGATCACCTCCAGCTTGATCCAGTCCGTCTCGAACGCCTCGCGCGCGAGCTTCGCCGTCAGGACCGCGTCGCGCGCGGTGTGGCAGCCGGCCGTGTTCGGCAGCAGCGCCACGCCCGCCTGTGCCAGCACGTCGATCAGCGAGCCGCGCGCCGCCGGGTCGACGCGGCGCAGGGCGACCGTGACCAGCTCGCTGCCGCTCGCCTCGATCGCCGCGGCCAGCACGTGCAGCGAGGGGAAGCCGCCCGTGCCGAGCAGCAGGCGCGAGCGCAGCGGGCGCCCGGCGAGGAGGAGGAAGTCCTCGCCCTGCTCCCCGGATCCTGCGCCCGGCGGTGTGGACTCGGTCGCGCTCATGCACAGATCATCCTCCCTGCATCGCGCCGAGCACCTCCACGCGCGCGCCGTCTGGCAGCGCGAACGTCTCCCAGGCCGAGCGCGGCACGACCTCGCCATCCACGGCGACCGCCACGCCCCGCGCGCGCGCGCCGACGCCGGTGCCAACGCCGACCCCGACGCCCAGCCGCGCGAGCACGTCGGCGACCGTCTCGCCGGCGCGCACGTCGCAGTCCTCGCCGTTGAGGCGGATCATCGACTCGCCCCCGAACGCCCGGCGCCGCTCAGCGCCCGCGCCGTCACGGACATCACGCGGCCACCCCCGCGAGCGCGCCGACGACCAGCTCCGCCGTCAGCGGCGCGAGCAGGATGCCGTTGCGATGGTGGCCGGTCGCCCACACGAGCCCGTCGAGCGCGCCCGGGCCGATCGCCGGCGCGTTGTCCGGCGTGCCGGGCCGAAAGCCGACGCTCAGCTCTTCGATCTGGAGCTCGGTGACGCCCGGCACCAGCTCGTGCGCGTCGCGCAGCAGCTCGTACACGGCGCCCGCCGTCGACGCGGGATCGAAGCCCCGCTCCTCGACGCTCGCGCCGAGCACGTAGCGGCCGTCGCCGCGCGGCACGAGATAGCCGCCCTCGAAGCGCACAACCCTGCTCAGCAGGCCGGCGCCGGCGGGATCGCGCAGGCGCAGGATCTGACCCTTCACGGGCCGCACGGGCACCTGCGCGTGCGCGGGCAGCCCCGCGATCTCGCCCGTCCACGCGCCGGCGGCGAGCACCACCGAGCCGGCGCTCACACGCTCCCCGTCGCGCAGCCGCACTCCCGTCACGCGACCGCCGGCATCGTCCAGCGCGACGGCCGCGACGGGCGTGTGCTCACGCACCTGCACGCCCGCGCGCACACACGCGCCGCGCAGCGCCGCCAGCACCGCGCGCGGGTCGACGCTGTGGTCGTCCGGCGCCTCCAGCGCGAGGCGCACCGTCGGGGCGAGCGCCGGCTCGCACTCGCGCGCGGCGCTCGGCAGCAGGCGCCTGGCACGCAGGCCGAGCGAATCGCGGAACGTGAGCTGGCGCTCCAGCTCGCGCGCCTCGTCCTCGTCGCGCGCCAGCACGAGCGTGCCCGTGCGGCGCAGTCCGACGTGCTCGCCGCTCGCCCGCTCCAGCTCCGCGGCGAAGGCCGGCCAGCTCGCGGCCGAGCGCAGCCCGAGGTCCAGCACGCGTCGCCCCGCCTCGCCGAACTCCACCTCCGCCACCGGCGCCAGCATTCCCGCCGCGACGTGCGAGGCGCCAGCGCCCGTGCGAGCGCGCTCCAGGACCGTGACGGACAGTCCCGCCGTGCGCGCGCGCCAGGCCACGGCGAGGCCGATCGCCCCGCCGCCGACGACAGCCACATCGACCGTTCCCGACATGGGAGTGATGCTAGTCCGTGACAGACTTGGGCCATGCTCGCCGCTGCGCGCCGCACCCGCCTGGCCGAGGCTCGCCTGTATCTGGTCTGCGACGCGCGTCCCGGCGGTCGCGCTCTGCTTGACGTGCTGGGCGCGGCGATCGCCGGCGGGGTGGACATCGTGCAGCTGCGCGAGAAGCGCATGGACGACGACGAACTGATCGTCGTGGCGCGGGAGGCGGCGACTGTGTGCGAGCGCCACGGCGCGCTGCTGATCGTCAACGACCGTCCGCGGGTGGCGGTGGCCGCCGGCGCCGACGGCGTGCACGTCGGCCAGCACGACATGGCGACCGAGGAGGTGCGCGAGCTGGTCGGGGGCGAGCTGCTGATCGGCCTGTCCACCCATACCGAGGCGGAGATCGACGCCGCCGACGCCGACTATCTGGGTGTCGGCCCGGTGCACGCGACGCCGACCAAGCCGGGGCGAGCGGCGGTGGGGATGGCGCTCGTGCGCTACGCGGCGCGACACGCCCGCCGACCGTTCTTCGCGATCGGCGGCATCGACGTCGAGAACATCGCGGCGGTGCGGGACGCCGGCGCCACGCGGGTCGCCGTCGTCAGGGCGATCGCCGAGGCGGAGGACCCCGAAGCGGCGGCGCGCACGCTGCGCGCGGCACTGGAGGCCGGCGTTGGCGCAGGGTGAGAAGAAAAACCGAGGGGCCCGGCTCGCCGGCCCGCGGCCGGCTGCGCCACCCTCGGGGCGCGGCCAGCTGCGCGACGAGCAGGCGCGTGCGGAGCTGACGCCGCTCGCCGAGGGCGAGTGGCCACCTGCCCTGACGATCGCGATCGTCGTGTGCGTGCTGCTCGCGCTCGCCGTCGCCGTCGGCACGCTCACAGTCCACGACCTCCGCCGTCACGGCGGCTCGGCGGCCGGCGGCGCGTTCCTCGCGCTCGTGCTGCTCGCGCTCGCCGCGGGCATGTACCGGCGGCGCTACTGGGCGGTGCTCGCGTTCGAGGCGCTGCTCGCCTTTCAGGTGATCGTCACGTCGCTGGCGCTGGTCGTCGCCTCCACGCTGCCCGCGGCGGCGGCGTGCCTGCTCGCGATCGCGCTCGGCGGCTGGCTGTTCTGGAAGCTGGTCCGCGTGATGGGCCGCCTCCAGGCCCCGGGCGGTCGATAGCCTTCGCGGTGCGGCGTCCTCGGTCGCTCGCGTACAGATAGAGCACGCCACGCTCCCTGCGTCCTGGCACCGCTCGGCTCTCGACCGCCCGCTGGCGTCACGGACGCTTCGATAGGCTCAGGCCGGATGGCGGATTCCTCCTATGACTGCATCGTGATCGGCGCCGGCCCGGGCGGCTACGTCGCCGCGATCCGCGCCGCGCAGCTGGGCAAGAAGACGGCCGTGATCGAGAAGGACAAGGTCGGCGGGCGCTGCCTGAACTACGCGTGCATCCCGGCGAAGGCGGTGCTGCGCTCCGCCGATCTGCTCAGCGAGATACGCGAGGCCGGCGAGTACGGGTTGACCGTCAGCGGCGTGGAGGTCGACTACCCAGCGGTGCAGGCGCGCCGCGAGAAGGTCGTCTCGACGCTCACGAGCGGTGTCGCCGGACTGTTCAAGAAGCACAAGATCGACCTGATCGAGGCGCACGGCGCCGTCACCGACGACGGCAACGTCCGCCTCGGCGGCGAGTTCGACGGCACGGAGATCCAGGCCGGGAGCGTGATCCTCGCGACGGGCTCGGTCAAGCGCGCGCTCCCCGGCGTGGAGTTCGGCGGACGCGTGATCGGTACGGAGGAGGCGTGGGCGCTGCCCGAGCTGCCCGCGCGTCTCGCCGTCGTCGGCGCCGGCGCGTCGGGCGCGGAGATCGCCTCCGGCTTCGCGCGCCTGGGCAGCGAGGTGCTGCTGCTGGAGATGCTCGAGCGCGTGCTGCCGAGCGAGGACGCGGACATCTCGCGTCTGGTCGAACGCGGGCTCAAGCGCCAGGGCATCGCGATCTTCACACAGACGGCGGTCGCGGACGTGAGCGCCGACGAGCGCGGGGTGACGTTCTCCCACGGCGGCGAGTCCACCACCGTGGACCATCTCGTGATCGCCGCCGGACGCGGCCCGGACGTGCAGGCGCTCGGCCTCCAGGAAGCGGGTGTCGAGCTCGACGAGCGCGGGCTCGTGAAGGTCGACGGCGCGCTGCGCACCTCGGTCAAGAGCGTGTACGCGATCGGCGATCTCGTCGCCGGCCCGGCGCTCGCGCACAAGGCCTCCGAGGAGGGCATCATCGCCGCCGAGGACGCCGCGGGGCTGGCCACGCACCCGCTCGCCTACGTCGACATCCCGCGCGCGACGTTCTGCACGCCCAACGTCGGCTCCTTCGGCCTCACCGAGGAGCAGGCGCGCGAGCAGGGCCACGACGTCGTCGTCGGCAAGGTTCCCTACGGCGCCGTCGGCGGCGGCACCGTGTACGGCGACCGCACCGGCCTCGTCAAGCTCGTGGGCGAGCGCACGTACGGGGAGCTGCTCGGCGGGCACATCGTCGGCAGCCGCGCGACCGAGCTGATCCAGGAGCTGGTCAACGTGCGCGCCTTGGAGGGCGGCTACAGCGAGGTGGCGCGCATCGTCCACGGCCATCCCACCCTCTCGGAGGCCGTGATGGAGGCCGGGCGTGCCGCGGACGGCTGGCTCATCCACGGCTGAGGCAGCCTTCTACTTCGACCTGGCCAGTCCGCTGGCCTATCTTGCCGCCGAGCGCATCCTGCACGTGCTGGCAGCCCCAGCCGAGTGGCAGCCTGTGCTCGCGCGCGAGCTGTCCGGCGCCGAGACATTCGATGCGTGGCGCTGCGAGCAGGAGCGCGACGTTTTCCGCGAGGAGGTGCAGCGGCGCGCGCGGGCGCTCAGTCTGCAGCCGCTGCGCTGGCCCGAGGACTTCCCCTTCGACAGCACGCTCGCGATGCGCGCGGCCACGTACGCCAAGTCGATCGGCCGCACCGTCCCGTTCGCGCAGGCCGCGTTCCGGCAGGCGTTCGCGGGCGGCCACAGCCTCGCGCTCATGGACTACGTGCTGATCGCCGCGGCCGCGTGCGAGATGCACCCGACCGCCGTGATCAAGGGCACACAGCTCGCCTCCGTGGACCGTCGGCTCGCCGCCGCGACCGCGCAGGCCGCGAGCCTCGGCGTCAGCGACGTACCCGCCGTGCGCGTGGGGGAGCACGTGTGGAGCGGCGCGCACTGCGTGGAGGAGGCGGCGGGGCACATGCGTGCCATGACGGGCGCTCCGACGCGATGAAAGCCAACCGCGCCTACCGTCTGATCGTCCGCCGCGGCGGCTGGGTGCCGGCGGCGCTCGCCGACCCGACCCGCGTCGACCACATCGAGGTGGTGGAGATCGACAGCGGCGAAGTCGTGCTGTTCTGGGACTGCCCGCCGCAGCTCGCGGCCAGGCGCGCGCGGGCGCTGCGCGCCAGCCTCGCGCAGCTGCAGGCCGAGGAGTTCATCGCGCGCTGGGATACCGTGGAGGCTTGATGGAGCACGCACTGCCCGATCCCGAGACGGCGCGCGAGTGGCTGGCGACGATGACATTGATCCGCCGCTTCGAGGAGCGCGCTGGCGAGATGTACGCACGCGCGAAGGTCGGCGGCTTCCTGCACCTGTCGATCGGCGAGGAGGCGACGATCCTCGGCAGCGCGCGGGCGCTGCGCAGCGAGGACTATCTGATCTCGACGTACCGCTCGCACGGCCACGCGCTCGTGCGCGGCACGCCGCCGGAGCAGGTGATGGCCGAGCTGTTCGGGCGCGTCGACGGCCTCTGCAAAGGGCGCGGCGGCTCGATGCACATGTTCGACTTCGAGCGCCGCTTCATGGGCGGCTACGGGATCGTCGGCGGCAACCTGCCGATCGCCGCCGGGATCGCGCTCGCCAGCGACTACGAGGGCCGCGACGAGGTCACGCTGTGCGTGTTCGGCGACGGCGCCTCCAACCAGGGCACGTTCGGGGAGACTCTCAACCTCGCGGCGCTGTGGCGGCTGCCCGTCGTGTTCCTCGTCACCAACAACCAGTTCGGCATGGGCACCTCGCTGCAACGCCACTCCGCCGTCACCGACCTGCAGCGCAAGGGCGAGAGCCTCGGCGTGCCCGGCCTGCGCTGCGACGGGATGGACGTGCTCGACACGCACACGGTGGTCTCCGAGGCGGTCCGCCGCGTGCGCGAGGAGCGCCGTCCGCTGCTCGTCGAGGCCGTCACGTACCGCTTCCGCGGACACTCGATGGCCGACCCGGAGGAGTACCGCAGCAAGGCGGAGGTCGCCGGCTGGCGCGAGCGCGACCCGCTCCCCGCCTTCGGCGATCTGCTTGAGCGCGAAGGGCTCCTCGACACCCAGCAGCGCGAGGCGATCGACGCCGACGCGCGCGCACGGATCGACGCGGCGGTGCAGTTCGCCGACGCCTCGCCCTTCCCATCCCCCGAGTCGCTCTACGACGACGTGTACGTCCTCGGCGATCAGGTGCAGGGCTGGTACCACGGATGAGCGAGCTGCGCTACCGCGAGGCGCTGAACGCCGCGCTGCGCGAGGAGCTGCGCCGCGACGAGCGCGTGCTGCTGATGGGCGAGGACATCGGCGTGTTCGGCGGCGCCTTCAAGGTCACGGCCGGCCTGCTGGAGGAGTTCGGCGAGCGCCGCGTGCGCGACACGCCGATCTCCGAGAACACGATCGTCGGCATGGGCGTCGGCGCCGCGATGGTCGGGCTGCGGCCCGTCGTCGAGCTGATGACGATCAACTTCGCGCTGCTCGCGTTCGACCAGATCGTCAACCACGCCGCGCACATCCACTACATGTTCGGCGGCCAGGCGCGCGTGCCGCTCGTCGTGCGGATGCCCCAGGGCGCGGGGCACCAGCTGGGGCCGACGCACTCGCACTGCCTGGAGGCGCTGTTCCTGCACGTGCCGGGCCTGCTCGTCGCCGCCCCCTCCACGCCCGCCGACGCGAAGGGCCTGCTGAAGACCGCGATCCGCGACGAGAACCCCGTGATCTTCATCGAGCACGAGGCGCTGTACGGCCGCCGCGGCGAGGTGCCCGACGGCGAGGAGCACCTCGTCGATTTCGGCCGCGCCGCCGTGCGCCGCGAGGGCGGCGACGTGACGATCGTCGGCGTCTCGCGCATGGCCGTCACGGCCGAGCGCGCCGCGCAGACGCTGGAGCGCGAGCACGGCGTGTCGGCCGAGGTGGTCGATCCGCGCACGCTGCGCCCGCTCGACCTCGACACGATCCTGCGCTCCGTCGCGAAGACCAACCGCTGCGTGGTGGTCGAGGAGGGCTGGCCCCACGGCGGCGTCGGCGCCAACCTCGCCGCGCTGATCTGCGAACAGGCCTTCGACGACCTCGACGCGCCCGTCGCGCGCGTCACCGGCGCCGACGTGCCGATGCCCTACTCCAAGCCCCTGGAGGACATCGCCTACCCGCACGAGCCGCAGATCGTGAGCGCGGCGCTGAAGACGGTCGGGGCCGCCTGATGACCGAGATCGTGATGCCGCGCCTGTCGGACACGATGGAGGAGGGCACGATCCTGCGCTGGCTCAAGCAGGACGGGGAGCACGTGGAGCGCGGCGAGGAGCTGGTGGAGATCGAGACGGACAAGGCGAACATGACGTACGAGTCAGACCAGGAGGGAACTCTTCAGATCGTTGCAAGGGAAGGCGACACGTTGACTGTTGGGCAGACGATCGCCCACATCGGCGAGAGCGAGCCCAAGGGCGTGGCGACCGTCAAGCAAGAGGAGACGCCGAGAGCGGAGCCGATTCGAGAAGAGCGGGTCAAGGCCTCTCCTGTTGCCAGACGGGCGGCCCGAGAGAACGATGTGGATCTGCAAACGCTGAGCGGGACCGGCCCGGGAGGACGCATCGTCAAGGCCGACGTCGATGCGGCCCGCAAGACTCCCGCTGCCGCCCCGGCGCCCCCCGCGCTCGGCGATGTCGCCACTGCCAAGGGCGAGAGCACCGTGCACGAGCTTTCGCGCACGCAGCAGACGATCGCGCGGCGCATGGCCGAGTCCAAGGCGACGATCCCCGACTTCACGCTGCACATGGAGATCGACATGGAGCGGTGCGTCGCGCTGCGCGCGGAGCTCAAACGACTCGCCGAGCCCGCGCCGCCGACGTACAACGACATGATCGTGAAGGCCTGCGCGCTCGCGCTGCGCGAGCACCCGCGCGTCAACGCCAGCTACCGCGACGCGCGCTTTCAGCTGCACGCGCGCGTGAACGTCGGCGTGGCGGTCGCGAGCGAGGACGCGCTCGTCGTGCCGACCGTGTTCGACGCCGACGCCAAGTCGCTGGGCGAGATCGCACGCGAGACGCGCGCGCTGGCCGAGCGCGTACGCGACGGGTCGATCACGCCGCCGGAGCTTGGCGGCGGCACGTTCACCGTCTCGAACCTCGGCATGTACGGCGTGCACAGCTTCACCGCGATCGTCAACCCGCCGCAGGCGGCGATCCTCTCGGTCGGCGCACTGGAGCCGCGGGCGGTCGTGCAGGCCGGCGACTCCGGCGATGGCGGAGAGATCGTCGTGCGCCACATGCTCACGGTCACGCTCGCCTGCGACCACCGCATCCTCTACGGCGCCGATGCGGCGCAGTTCCTGGGGCGCGTGCGCGATCTGCTGGAGCAGCCGGCGGCGCTGACGCTGTGAGCTGCTGAGCAACGCTGAGCCACGCTTGGGCGCATCGCTAGGCTGGGTGCAGCGATGAATATCGTCGGACGATCCTCCTCAGACGAGCTGTGGGTGTGCCATCTCGGCACGGTCCCGTGGCGCGAAGCGCTGGAGATGCAGGAGCGTCTGCGCACACGCCGGCAGGCGGGAGAGCTGCCCGACACGCTGCTGCTGCTGGAGCACCCGCCGGTGTATACCCGCGGGCGGCGCTCGCGCGACGGTGAGCTGGCGCTCGGCGAGGACTTCTACCGCGCGCGCGGGATCGAGGTCGTCACGACCAACCGCGGCGGGCGCGTCACCTACCACGGGCCGGGGCAGCTCGTCGGCTATCCGATCATGGGCGTGACCGACGTGCTGGCGCACCTGCGCACGATCGAGCGGGCGCTCGTCGCCGCGCTCGCGCAGGAGGGGATCGCGGCGCGCTCGCGCGTGGACGACGGCGCCGACTACACCGGTGTGTGGGTCGGCGAACGCAAGATCGCCTCGCTCGGCGTGCACGTCTCGCGCGGCGTGAGCACGCACGGCTTCGCGGTCAACGTCGACAACGACCTGGAGCCGTTCTCGTGGGTCGTGGCGTGCGGTCTGCCCGATGTGGAGATGACCTCCGTCGCACGTGAGCTGACGCCGACCCACACAACCGGAATGAGTTGCTTTCGCAAGCGGGTGGCGTTCCAGTTCTGCCAGGCGCACGGACGCCGCCAGCGCCTGGCCTCCCCCCGGAAGATAGGGGCCCACCCACCCGCAGCGCCCGTCGCGTCCACACGGCGCGAGGCGGTGATGGCGTGAGTCCCACGGAGGCTCCCGCCGAGCGCGAGCACTCGACTCGCTCGCGCGCGAACCCCGGCGGCATGGACGTGCTGGAGGTGCTCGGCCCCGACGTGCGCCCGCTGCGCGAGCGCAAGCCGCCGTGGTTCAAGGTGCCCCCGCCCGGCGGCGAGCGCTACCGCGAGCTGAGCGAGCTGATCCGCTCCGAGAACCTGCACACCGTCTGCCAGGAGGCGGCGTGCCCCAACGTCGGCGAGTGCTGGGAGCGCGGCACCGCGACGTTCATGATCCTCGGCGACACGTGCACGCGCCGCTGCGGCTTCTGCAACGTCAAGACCGGCAAGCCGACGTGGCACGACCCATTGGAGCCGGCGCGCGTCGCGCGCTCGATCGCGCGCATGGGACTGCGCCACGCCGTCATCACCTCCGTCGATCGCGACGACCTGCCCGACAAGGGCGCCGGGGCGTTCGTCGGCGTGATCCGTCAGGTGCGCCGCCAGGCGCCGGACTGCAAGGTCGAGGTGCTGACGCCGGACTTCCAGGGCCAGGAGATGCCGCTGGCGAAGGTGATCGCCGAGCGCCCCGACGTGTTCAACCACAACGTCGAGGTCGTGCCGCGGCTGTACTCGATCGCGCGGCGCGGCTCGCGCTTTGCGCGCTCCTGCCGCGTGCTCGGACTGGCGAAGGAGCTGGGCGGCGAGGAGGTCGTGACGAAGTCCGGCCTGATGGTCGGACTCGGCGAGACGCATGAGGAGATGGTGGAGACGTTCGGCGCGCTGCGCGAGCACGGTGTGCAGGTGCTGACGGTCGGGCAGTACCTGCGCCCGTCCGAGCGCCATCTGCCCGTGGTGCGCTACTGGCATCCGGAGGAGTTCACGGCGCTCGAAGAGGCTGCCTATAAGCTCGGCTTCGAGCACGTCGCGGCGGGGCCGCTGGTGCGCTCCAGCTACCACGCCGACAAGCACGTGCCATGTTCCCACTCAAGGACAACATCCACCGCGAGCACTTTCCCTATGTGACGATCGCGCTCGTCGCTCTGAACGTGATCGTCTATCTGCTCTCGATCCGCAACGGCGGCAGCTTCTTCGGTGGGCCGGCGGACACCGTCGCCGTGCACTACGGGGCGATCCCGTTTGAGCTGACGCATCCCGCCAGCCACTGCGATCTCGTGGGCGGCCCGTTCGGGGGGGAAGGGATCGCCTGCGCCGGTCAGCCCGGCATCGTCGGCAGCCCGTCCCCGCAGCCGGCGACGTGGGAGACGGCGTTCACGTCGATGTTCCTGCACGGCAGCTTCCTGCACATCTTCGGCAACATGCTGTTCCTGGCGATCTTCGGGCCGAGCGTCGAGGACTCGATGGGCCACGTGCGCTACGTCGGCTTCTACCTGCTCGGCGGCCTTGTCGCGCTCGCCGCGCAGGTGGCAGTCGGCCCCGACTCCACCGCCCCGACGCTCGGCGCCTCCGGCGCGATCGCGGCCGTGCTCGGCGGCTACCTCGTGCTCTACCCCCGCGCGCGCGTGCTGACGCTGATCTTCGTCGTCTTCTTCGCGACGATCCTTGAGATCCCCGCGGTCCTGTTGCTCGGCTTCTGGTTTTTGGAGCAGCTGTATCTCGGCTCCGCGGGCCTGGCCGCACCAGTCGGCGAAGGCGGCGGCGTCGCGTACTTCGCGCACATCGGCGGCTTCCTCTTCGGGGCGGCCGTGATCATGGCGCTGGCGCGCCACCGGCGGGTGATGCCGCCACGGTATCCGGTGTATTGAGAGACACGGCGCTTGCGAGAGAACACGGCGCCCACCGGCGTCCGTTGGCAGATGGATACCTGGCGGGTCCACGCCGCAAGCCGGCCCTTTCCGTAGACTCGGATGCCGTCGATGGGCCGGATCATGCTCATATTTCGAGCCGCGCTCCGTGCCCCGCTCCTGCTGGCCGCGCGAACCAGCCCCGCGTGGCCCGCTATCGACCGCGACATCCGCCGCTTCGCGCAGCCGCGCCTTGACCTCGCGCTGCCCGACTCGGTCCCCCTGCGCGAATTCGT
Source organism: Solirubrobacteraceae bacterium (assembly GCA_036561645.1). GTDB lineage: Bacteria > Actinomycetota > Thermoleophilia > Solirubrobacterales > Solirubrobacteraceae > Palsa-744. The sequence goes on along the minus strand of DATBOY010000023.1, from coordinate 2,593 downwards.
GCAAGCGCTCGGCCACCCGCCGTTGCGCAGCATCATGTACGCGCGCCTGGCCGGCTGCGGCGCACTCTGGAGGCTGTGGGCAAAGCTCCTGCGACCGATCTACCACGGCGCCGTGGCCCTTGAGATCAACTGCGACGACATCGGCGCCGGCCTGTTCTCCCGGCACGGCTTCGCAACGATTCTCACCGCCGAGCGCATCGGCGTCGACTGCCTGTTCGGTCAGCAGGTGACCGTCGGCTACACCGACAACGGCGGTCCGCCCGTCATCGGCGATCGCGTGCGCATCGCCGCCGGCGCGATCGTGCTCGGACCGATCGCGGTCGGCGACGACGCCGTGATCGGCGCGGGCGCTGTGGTCGTGAAGGACGTGCCGCCCGGCACGGTGGTGGGGGGTGTGCCCGCGCGCGTGCTGGACGGCGCCGCTGACCAGTTCAGCGCCCTGAAGCGCGTCGGTTCGCAAACCGGTGTGTAGCTGACCACTGACGTTCGGGCTCAGCCCTCGCTCAGCGGATCGACCCAGCGCAGACCGGAGAAGCGGGCGAAGTCGGTGTCGCAGGAGTACAGCACCGCGCCGTGCTCGATCGCGAGGGCGGCGAGGTGTGCGTCTGTCGTCAGGTTGCCCGCGCTGCCGACCGGCCCGAGCAACTCGCGCAGCACCGCCGCGTGGCGGTCTGTGGGATGGACGACCGTCACGCACGGCTGGCCCAGCCACCCGTCGAGGAGATCGAGAGCCTCCTCGGCCTGCAGGGGCCGCTCGAACAGCGCCGGTTGAGTGCTCAGGCGAACGAAGCCGAGCAGGACCGTCCAGGCCAGTGCGACGGTCTCCGACCCCGACAGGGTCGCCTCCACCCACGCGCGGGCGGGCCGGTGGCGGGGCGATGACTCGTCGGCCGCGTACAGGAAGAGGTTGACGTCGGGCAGCTTCACTTGCGCAGCTCGAGCTTGCGCAGGATCTCCGCATCTTCAAGGTCGCCCGCGAGGCGCAGGGCCTTGTCGAGATCGACGCCCCTTCTCACGCCCATGCGGCGCACCGGCATCCGATACCGACGAGCAGAGCGCGCCTCGCCGCCGAGCCCGGCGCGCACCGCGTCGTTGAGCGCCGACTTGAACGACACCCCGCGCTCGCTCGCAACCTGTCGCAGCTTCGCGGCGACATCGGGGTCAAGCGTGACAGTCGTTCTCATCATGCGCATCATAACAGCAAGAAAGTTGCTGTCATGATGCCTGGCGAGCACACTTTCAGCCCACTGCTCGGAGAGCGTGACGTTTTCCAGCGAGCCGGCCGAGCGCAATGCCCGTTTCGGCTACCCCGACGCCGTCTCCACCCGAATCGCGCCCTCCACCTCTTCGCCCTTGGGCGTCAGCCGCCATGCGTTCGGGCCGCCCTTGGTGTGGCCCTCGCCCATGTTGCGGATCAGGCCGAGGTTCGCGAGGCGCATCAGCAGCTTGGAGACCTGGCCCTGGTCGGTGACGCCCGCTTCGTCGGCGATCTGGCGGTTGCTCGTGTCGGGGTGCTGGGCGATCACGGCGAGCACCCGCAGCGTGCGGTACGTCAGGCGCATGTCGAGGCCCTCCAGCGCGTCGCCTACGCGGCGCGGCGCCCTGTGTGACGGCGCGGGCGCGGGGCGCGCCAGCTCGCGGTCGGCCGCCGCCGCGCCGAGGTACGGCAGCACGATCATCGCCATCAGCGGGCCGAGCAGGTCGAGCAGCGGGGACTGCGCGGCGGAGCTGTCGACCAGCGCGCGCGCGTGGATCACGGCGAACACCGCGCCGACGACTCCCTCCGCCGTCAGCGGCGGCGGATCGCCCTTGCGGCTCTCGCGGCGGCCCTCGTCGACGGCGTCTATCAGCGCGCGCACAGCCCGCGCCCGGTGCTCCAGCACGCGCGGGCCGGCCGCGAGCGCCTCGACCACGCACACGGCGCGCAGCTCGGGCTCCTCGTCGAGCAGCGCGAGCAGCGCCGCGAGCCCCGCCCTGATCCGCTCGCGCCAGCCGCGCTCGCCGGCGTACGTCTCGCCGACGATCCTGCCCGCACGCGCGATCGCGTCGTCGAACGCCTCCAGGAAGCAGTCTTCGCGGTTCTCGAACAGGTCGTAGAACGTCTTGCGCGACACGCCCGCGCGCGCGACGACGCGCTCGACCGACATGCGCCCGTAACCCTCGTCGGCGACGACCTGCCGCGCGGCGAGCACCATGCGCGCGCGCTGCACGTCGGAGACGCGGCCCTTTGCAGTCCCCTCCCCGCCGCGCGTGTGGCGCGCCCCCGCGGTGCCGGGGCGCGCGCGCTTGCGCACCCCGGCCCGCTGCTCTTGGGAGGCCATGAGCATCCGATCCGTCCCGCCCCTCCGGTTACCCGTGCCTGCGGTGGTTGCTCTTCTTGCCCTTCTTGTGCTTCTTGGTCTTCCTGTGCTTCTTCTTGGTCTTCTTCTTGACCTTGGCGCAGCCGGTGACCTTGATCTTCGTCGTCTGCTGGACGACCGCCCCGTTCTGCCCGGTGATCGTGGTCGGCATCGTCAGCGGGCTCGCACAGAGACTCCCGACAGCGGAGAGCCCTGAGTGCGGACCCTCCGGCAGGTTCAGGTCAAAGCTGCCG
>DATBOY010000022.1:0-26024 GCA_036561645.1 Solirubrobacteraceae bacterium | reverse complement strand
GATGCCGTCGAGCAGGGTGCCGAGCACCTGGGTGGTGTGCAGCCCCTGGGCGTAGAGGGACTGGTTGACGAGCAGCTTCATCGTGCGCAGCTGGTTGATGGGCAGGCGGGCGATGCGCGCGAGCAGGATCTCGGTGCGCTCATCGAGCTGCTCGGGCGGGGGGGCCTCGATGGCAAGCCCCCAGTCGAGCGCCTCGGCGCCGGAGAGGCTGTCGCCGGTGAAGAGCAGGCGCTTGGCGCGCTGCGCCCCGAGCCGGTGCATCCACATGGAGGTGGTGGGCGAACCCCAGACGCGGGCGGGCGGGTAGCCGATCTTGGCGTCGTCCTCGATCACCAGCAGGTCCGAGCACAGCGCCATGTCGGTGCCGCCGGCGACGCAGAAGCCGTGCACCTTGCAGACGACGGGCTTGCTGCAGTGAAACAGCGACATGAAGGCGCGGACGTTGCGGCTCATCATCGCGTAGTCGACCATCGCGTCCCACGTGCCGGCGGGGTCGTGGTTGGCGGCCATCACCGCCGGGTCCAGGGGCGATCCCGGCGGTGCGAGCGCGTTCTCGCCGAGACGGCCCTGGCCCTCGGCGCTCTCCACCAGGTCATACCCGCCGCAGAACCCCTTGCCGGCGCCGGCAAGGGCGATGACGTGCACGGCCGGGTCGAGGTCCGCCCGCTCGACGCACCGCTCAAGCTCCTCGGCCAGCAGCCGCGTGATGCCGTTGCCGCGCGCGGGGCGGTTCAGCGTGATCCGCGCGATCCGTTCGCCGACCTCGTAGGTCACGGTTGGCGGTGCGCTCATGGGTTGCAAGCCTACGCGCCCGTCGCGCTGCGGGTGGCGCCCGGAGCTGTGATGTGGTGCGTGCCTCTCAGGACGCTCCTACGGCCGCGACCGTCTGCTGGCACGGAGGGGGCAGCGTCCCGGCGAGCATCTGCACGCCGGCCGCGGGCAGGGGAGGTGCGGGTTCGGCGGGCCTCAGCGCGCCGGTTGTGGCGAGGGCGCGCGCGGGTTCGGCCGAGCGCGCGCCGGCCGCAGGGCGGGCGGGGGTCGCTCCGGCGGGCACCAGAAACGGGTCCAGGGCGCTCTCGCTCAGCGTTGGCGCTTCGACGATCGGGCCGGCGACACCGATGTGGGGTGTGCGGGGTGGACCCTGCAAGGTGAAGCTCACGGCGCTGGCGCCCGGGGGCAGACTCAGCGCGCGTGTGAGCGTGAGCGCGGGGTGTTCGCGCGGGATGCGCTGCACCGTGCCGTCGGGGTAGTGGACGAGCAGCGGCGCGGATGTGACGCCGCTTGAGCTCAGGCGCATCGTCAACGTGGCCGCGCGCGTGACGGGGGAGGGGTTTGACAGCCGCAGGCCACCGGCGCTGCACTGTGTGCGCAGGGGATACAGGGTGGCGTGGCGCAGCGCCCGCAACTGCGCGGCGCTGTGGCGGCGCGAGAGCGCGCGGCTGAACGGCCGCAGGTCGAAGAACAGCAGATCGCGGGCGGGGCTGAGCAGCGGCGCGACGCCGAGCAGGCTTTCGAATAGAGGCGCGAGCCGCGTGCGGCTCTTTGCGGGGTAGCCGTGGGGGTCCACCCACAGGCCCTGGAAGCCATCGACGACGGCCGCGGCGAGCGACACATACAGGGGCTTGGCGGCGAGCTGCCCCTGCCAGTCGGCCGTGCGGCCCTTCATCGCGCCGTAGCTCCAGCGCAGCCGCTCGGAATGGATATAGCCGCGCGCGAGTTCGTACGTCGTGCCAAAGCTCGGGCTCGGCGGCAAGGCGCCGTCGGATGTCGCCCCGTACCCCTCCGGGAAGGGCACGTAGGGCATCTGGAATACGGCCGCCCCGGGCGGCAGGCGCGCTTCGATCTCCTTGACGAACGTCGCATCGCTGCGCCACACCTGGGTGTTCTTGGCATACCGCGGCACGAAGAACGGCGAGGTCTCGTCCAGCACGCCGAACAGCAGCACGACAGCGAGCAGAACGCCGCCGAGCGCGCGCCCGGCGCGCCGCGTCGCAAGACGCGTGCGCGCGGCGTCGAGCGCCAGCGCCACGGCCAGCAGCGAGAAGAACGCGATGAACAGCGACATGCGGTTCCAGCCGCGGATGTCGCGCGTGAGAAAGAACGCGATCAACGCCGACACGCCGCCGACCGTCGCGATCCCGAATGTCAGCGCCACCCCGAGCGCGGCGGAGCGGTGGAGTGCGCGCACCTTCAGCACGCCGGCGGCGCCGAGGATGCCGGCCAGCGCGAGCAGGCACAGCCACAGCAGGCCGGCGCTGCCGACGCTGCCGAGGTTCTCGTAGCACGACTCGCAGTACCCGCTCGCCGTCGCTTCGGTGTGACGCTGGTTCACACCGGACAGCAGTCCGAGGCGATGCTGCTGGACGGGGAGCACGAGGTTCGCGAGCTTCAGCCCGAATTGTTCGCTTTCGATCGCCGTGCGTGCGATGTCGGTGTTCATCCCGTGCTCGGCGCGGTAGACGAGCGTCGGCGCGAGGTTGGCGGCGAGCGTCGCGACGATCAGCAGCGCGGTCACGGCGCCGGTCACGGCCACGCGCCTGCCGCGTCGCGCCACCAGCGCCACGATGCTGCCGCCGAGCAGCAGCAGCAGCGCGAACACGGCGTAGTACAGGCCGCTGGAACCGATCACGACACACGCGAGCACGATCGCGGGCCAGTGCCGGGGAATGCCCGCTACGCGCCGCCGGTCGGGCTCGGGGGAGGGCGCAAAGATCCCGCGCTCCTCCCACATCGAGAGAAACAGCAGCGCCGCGAGCGGCACCGAGTAATAGGCGGACAGCAGGACCTGCGACTCGCCTCGGTAGAAGTGATACGGCAGCAGCGCGAACATCGTCGCGCACACCGTCGCCGCGCCGGGGGAGACCCGCAGCATCCTCAGCGCGAGGTACGCGCTGAGCGCCGTGAGCGGGAACGTCAACAGGAAGAACACGTTCAGCACCAGCGCGGGGTTGGAGGAGAACAGCCCGATCGCCTTGAGGATCAGGATGTTCAGGTTGTCCGCGCTCTGCGGGAAGTCATAGAGCTGTAGGCCGAAGGGCGCTCCGAGGCTCGGGTTGCTCTGATACCAGCCGTGGCCGATGATCCCTCTGATCAGCGCCAGATAGAACTTCGTGTCACTCGCGCCGGCGTAATTCCACGGCAGCGACAGCTGCGTACGCCCGAGGCGCAGCGTCCACGCGGCTAGCGCGGTGCTCAGCACGGCGACGATCGCCGCGCCGGCGAGCGGGGCGCTCGGCAGGCGCCGCGTGCGCGGCGAGCTGGCTGCCGCCGGGACGCCGCCGGCAGGCTCGCGGTCGACCGCGCCAGGGGAGATCTCCGGGGCACGCGAGGGTGTGCGCATCGCGCGAGCCTATCCGCACCGTCAGGCCCGTCGTCGCGAGCGCGATCGCCTCGCGAACTCGTCGCCGCCGGCAGTGGGAGACGCGGCGCTCGCCACCGTGGATCGAAAAGCTCCCGGTGTGCCGCGGTCGAGCAGCGGATCGCCGCAGATGCTTCTCGCGTGGCGCGGGCGACCTAGAATCGGAGTCGATCCGGCAACGGCCGGGAAGTCGGCGCTCGCCGCGAGCGAGGCCGGAAGGAGGGCGAGCGGATGATCCGGACGATCAAGGCCACGATGTTGCTGGCCGACCATGTGCAGGCGGCGGAGGGGAAGCTGAACCTGATGGGTGGAGGCTGGCGGTGGACGGGGCCGGAGCCCTCGACGTTCGGCATCGGTGTGGTGATCGAGTTTCCCTGGGAGGCGGTGGGCGAGGATCACACCGTCAAGCTGGACCTGATCGACGGCGACGGTATGCCGGTCGAGTTCCCGCAGCCCGACGGCGCCGCGGCGCCATTCGGGTTCGAGGCGACACTGCCGGTGGCGGCGCCCCCCGGCAGCAAGCGCGGCACCCCGATCAACGTGTGCATCGGCGTCAACGTCGTGCAGTTGCAGCTCCCGCCCGGAGGCAGGTTCGAATTCCGCATGGAAATCGACGGCGAAGCGCACGAAGAGTGGCGCATCGGCTTCAACACCCGCCCGGAAGCGCAGCTCGACCGCTCCTGACGCGCCGAGCCGGGGCGCGAAAGCCGGGCGACGCCTGAGCGTAGGCGCCGGCGCGGCTGAGGACCCGGCGCCTGAGACTGCGAACACGTCGCGCGGGCGCTCGACTTGAGCCCGGTGCCCTGAGGCGCTCGGGCGGCCGAGAGAGATAGGGTGCTGCTCTTGAGCGACCGTGTGCTGATCCTCTCCTGGGAGTACCCGCCTGTGATCGAGGGAGGTCTGGCAAGGCACGTGCGCAAGCTGGCGGAGGAGCTCGTACGCCAAGGCATGAGCGTCGACGTGCTGACGCGCGGGGGCAGCGAGTCGCCGGCGGTTGAAACGTGCGGCGGCGTGAACGTGCACCGCGTGCGCGAGCCGACCTGGCCGCGCGACCTCGACCGCTTCGTGGCGTGGGTTCAGCGCATGAACGAAGACATGCTGCTGGCCGGCGAGTCGCTGGCCGAAGAGCGTCGCTACGACCTCGTGCACGGCCACGACTGGCTGGTCGCGCACGCGTGCGCCGCCCTCAGCGATCGCCTCGCGGTGCCCTACGTCACGACGATCCACGCCACCGAGCACGGCCGTCACCAGGGTTGGGTCGATAAGCCGCCGCAGTCGCACATCCATGCCGTCGAGCGCTGGATGGCCCAGCGCGCGGACTCGGTGATCGCCTGCTCGCACTACATGCGCGGTCACGCCGCCGACATCTTCGACATCGACGAGGAACGCATCACCGTGATCCCGAACGGGATCGATCCACGCGACCTGCGCCCCGTCGGCGATCTGCAGGCTCTGCGGCGCGAGTTCGCCCGTCCGGAGGAGCAACTCGTGCTGCTCGTCGGACGGCTCGTGTACGAGAAGGGCTTCCAGCTCGCGCTGGACGCCCTCCCCGGCGTGATCGAGCGCGTCGGGGACGTGCGCTTTCTCGTCGCCGGCAGCGGCACGCACGAGGCCGAGCTGAAGGCCCAGGCGCAGCGGCTCGGGCTCAGCGATCAGGGTGTCTTCCTCGGCTGGATCGGCGACGACGCGCTGCACTCGCTGTACCGGATCGCCGACCTGTGCGTGGTGCCCTCGATCTATGAGCCGTTCGGTCTGGTGGCGCTTGAGGCGATGGCCTCGGGCTGCCCCTGCATCGTCGCCGACACGGGCGGCCTGCGTGAGGTGGTGCCGCCGGGGGAGCGCGTGGGATTGCGCTTCAACGGGGGCGACGCGGAGCACCTGGGGGTGATGATCGAGCGTCTGCTCGTCGACGCCGAGCTGCGCGACCGGCTTGTGGCCGAGGCCTCCGAGCACGTGCTGAGCTTCGATTGGAACGACGTCGCGCAGCGCACGCGCGTTATCTATCGCCAGCTGGCCGGCGACCCGGCGCGCCAGCGCGCCTGACGTGCCCCGCCTGCGCGTGGCCGGGCTGCGGGCGCTGTACCGCGTCGCCTTCCGGCTGCTGCAACTGCGCATGGTGCTGCTCCCCGGCCGTGGTCGCGGCGTGAAGTGCCTGCTCACGTGCGGCGACGAGGTGCTGCTCGTGCGTCACACGTACGGGCCGCGACGCACCTGGCAGCTGCCGGGCGGGGCCGCCGTGCGCGGCGAGGACGCGGTGCGGGCGGCGGCCCGCGAGATGGAGGAGGAGCTCGGCCTGCGCGAGCTGCGCTGGCGCGAGTTGACGACGATCGACATGCGCTTGGAGTACATGCCCGTGCACGTCACGTGTGTGCACGCGGCCCTGGAGGACCCGACGGTGAGCCCCGATCCTGTGGAGATCGCGCAGGCGCAGTGGTTCGCGCTGGACGATCTGCCGCGGCCCCTGGGAGCCGAGGTCGAGCCGCTGCTCGACGTGCTGTTCGACTCCTAGGCTCGCCTACTGACGATCGTCCGCCGCGCCGACCGGCGCTGGCCATCGTCCATTGCGGCCGTGACCCCTTACCATGAGGGCCCATTGCCGGGATGCGACGAGGGAGTGTGAACCGGATGCTCGAAGGCCTGATGCAGGACGACTTTCCGCTGACGCTGCACCACATGCGCCACCGTATGCGCTCGGTGCATCCGGAGGCGGAGATCGTGACGCTCACACCTAACGCGGGGACCGTGCGCGCCAGCTTCGGCGAGGTGTCCGAGCGCGTGGACCGCGTCGCGCGCGCGCTCGAGCGCCTCGGCATCGGCCAGGGCGATCGCGTCGGCACGTTCGCCTGGAACAACCAGCGCCACTTCGAGCTGTACATGGCGATCCCCTGCGTCGGCGCGGTGCTGCACACGCTCAACGTGCGCCTGTTCGCCGAGCAGCTCACGTACATAGTGCGCCACGCTGAGGATCAGGTCATTTTCGTCGACGACTCGCTCGTGCCGCTGCTTGAGAAGCTCGCCCCGCAGATGCCCTCGGTGCGGCACTTCATCGTGATGGGCGACGGCGATCCCGGGGAGCTGCCCAACGCGCTGCGCTACGAGGAGCTGCTGGAGGACGCCGGCCCCGGCGCGTTCGACTTCCCGCGGTTGGACGAGCGCCAGGCGGCGGCGCTGTGCTACACGAGCGGCACGACGGGCAACCCCAAGGGCGTCCTGTACTCCCACCGCTCGATCTGCCTGCACTCCAGCGCTTCGCTGATGGCCGACGCGCTCGCGCTCTCGCGCCGCGACCGCGCGCTCGTGGTCGTGCCGATGTTCCACGCCAATGCGTGGGGGATACCGCACGCCGCGGCGCTCGCCGGCGCCGACCTGATCATGCCCGACCGCTTCCTGCAGGCCGAGCCGCTCGCCAAGCTGATCGAGGCGGAGCGCCCGACGATCATGGGCTGCGTGCCGACGATCTTCTCCGACCTGCTGCGCTACGCCGACACGCACGAGGTCGATCTCTCCTCGCTCAGCAACGCCGCGTGTGGCGGCTCGGCCGTGCCGCGCCAGCTGATGAAGGACTTCCAGGAGCGCCACAACGTGCGCGTCTACCAGGCCTGGGGGATGACCGAGACGAGCCCTGTCGCCACGTACTCGCGCCCGGATGAGTCCCGTGGACCCGACGAGCGATACTGGAACGATCGCGCCAAGCAGGGCAGCCCGCTGCCGTGGGTGGAGTTGCGCCTCGTCGGCGACGGCGAGCGCGAGGTCCCCTGGGACGGGCAGTCCACCGGCGAGGTGCAGGTGCGCGGCCCGTGGATCGCCGCCGGCTACTTCAACGAAGCCGCCGCCGAGAAGTTCGACGACGGGTGGCTGCGCACGGGCGATATCGCCGCGCTGGACGAGCACGGCTTCATGCAGATCACCGACCGCTCCAAGGACGTGATCAAGTCCGGCGGCGAGTGGATCTCCTCGGTCGAGCTCGAGAACGAGGTGATGGCCCACCCCGACGTGATCGAGGCGGCGGTGATCGCCAAGCCAGACGAGCGCTGGGCGGAGCGGCCGCTGTGCTGCGTGGTGTTGCGCGAGGGCGCGCACACGAGCGCGGAGGATCTGGTCGAGCACCTCAGCGGACGCGTGGCGAAGTGGTGGCTGCCCGACGAGTTCGCGTTCGTGGCGGAGGTTCCCAAGACGAGCGTCGGCAAGTTCGACAAGAAGGTGCTGCGCGCCCAGCTGCACGACGACCGGCTCCCGGGTCGCGTGAAGGTCGCCAGCCGGGACGCGTCGGCCGCGCGCTGAGGTCTCCGGGAGCCCGGTGGAGTATCGGTGCGGAGCGGGTAGAGAGCGTCCATGAGCGCGCCCTGCGGTCCGATCGCGTGGGGCCTGATTGCCTCGCTCGCGGCGGCGGCGCTCGCCGCGGGCGCGTCGTCGGCCGGCGGTGGCGTGCGCGCGGCGCTCTCACCGGCGCCCGCGCCGGTGAGCTATCGCCCCGTCGGCTGTGAGGCGCGCGGGCCGGCGGTCGTCTACCGGCACGGTCCTCGACGCAAGCTCGTCGCGCTCAGCTTCGACGATGGACCGTCACCGCTCACGCAGCGGTTTGTGCGGATGCTGAAGGCCAACGGTGCCGTGGCCACGTTCTTCGTCGTCGGCAACCAGCTGAGCGCACGCTACCGCGGGGTCGTGCGCGAAGAGCTGCGCGACGGGGACGCGCTCGGCGACCACACGTGGAGCCACCCGAATCTGATCGGCGCGGGTGGTGCGCGCGGTCAGATCGAGCAGACGTTGCAGGCGATTCGCGCGCTCAGCGGCTACACCCCATGTGTGTTCCGTCCACCGTACGGCGCGTACGACGCAGCGGTGCTGCGCCTCGCGCGTTCGCTCGGTCTGGCCACGGTCACGTGGGAGGTGGACCCCTCCGACTACGCGCTTCCCGGCGTCGGCGCGATCGAGCGGCGCGTCCTGCAGAGCGTCATGCCCGGCTCGATCGTTCTCTCCCACGACGGGGGCGGGCCGCGCATCGAGACCCTGCAGGCCTATCCCGGCATCATCAGGGCGCTGCGTGCCCGTGGGTACCGGTTCCTGACCGTCCCGCAGCTGCTGGGCTGGCGGTCGGTGTACCGGCGCTGCCGCGCCGAATGCGAGGAAAGCGCGATAGTCGGGCGCCCGCCGGCGGGAGCGATCGTCCAGCGCGGATGAACAGGTCTGCCCGCGGGGCATCTCGGCGCACGTTTGCGCGCAGCGGCAGGAGAACGTCAGGTAAGCGGCAAAGAATTACGGGTAGACTGGCCCGATTCTCGGGCAAAGCCTTGGAAGCAACGAGCCCTCCCCAGGGGCCGCAAAGTCGTCCACCAGACAAAGGTAGGTTGTCCATGACTCGGATGTCCCGCAGACTGCTCGCGTTGCCGGTTGCGCTCGCGCTGATGACGGCCTCGCCCGCCCTCGCGGTGGAAACAGGCACCTCCGGCTACAACCAGACGCCTCCGAAGCCGAGCAACGGCACCGGACCGTCCAAGGAAACCGCGAAGCCCAAGACGACGTCGCCGTCGACAAGCGTCACGCCGAGCACCTCGACCACCCCCAGCCACGCCACGCTTCCCTTTACGGGGCTGGATCTGCGCTGGGTCCTCGCAGCGGGCGTGCTGCTGATGGGCGCGGGTCTGTCGATCCGTGTCGTGCAGCGCAGGCAGGGCGGCGATCTCGGGCGCTGAGCTTCAAGCCGGATCGTCGGCCTCTTCGAGGTCGATTTGAGCCGTTCGCGCACCGCGACCGCCGGCGCCAGCCGGCGGTCGGTGCGCGCTGGATGAGCTATACGGTTTCCCGGCAGGATCTATCGACGGGGCAACGCGCAGCAGGCCGTGGTCGCCTCCCCGATTCGCAGGTTGTCAGATGTTGGGGGACGCTGGGCCGTCTTCGGGTCGGGCTTGGCTCTGAGAGGGGCTTGGCTCTGAGAGGGGCTTGGCTCTGAGCAGGGGCTTGGCTCGGGTCCGGATGGCCAATGCCCCGAGTATTATGCTATTTGTATTAGCACTATGCTCATCACCACAAACGGAGTGCGCGCGTGCCCGTGACGCTCGCTCCGCCCGAGGCAACGGCGCCGGCGCCCGACATCGACAACGGCGTCATCGAAGAGGCGCGACATCGCCAGCGTCGCAGGCGCATCGCGGGCATCGCAGTCGGCGCCGTCGCGGCGGCGATCGCGGGTGCGGCGCTGTTGTTCGGTGGCGGTGGCAGCGGCGGCTCGGGTGCGCTCGGCGAAGCGCCACCGCGCGGTCCGCTGAAGCTGACCCTGGTGCACGGGCGGGCCTTCGTCGGCGGCGCGCCGGCGCTGACGGGAGTCGCGCCGTCCCTGCAGGCCGGCAACGTCGGCGTATGCGTGAGAGTCCTCAGCGAGGAGGACTGTAACGGTCCGCCGCCGACCGCCGCCGATCCCGTCTATGGGGGCGAAGGGGGATTCAATCCCGAGGAAAAGGTCGGACCGGCCGGGGAGATCGACGCGATCTTCACCGGCCCCGGCGTCGCCGCGATGCGAGTGGCGCATCTAGGCACGTTCAAGGCGCAGTCCGCGTCCGGACTGCCTCCAGGGGCCAAACAGATCGTCTTCTACCGTCCTGCAGGCTCGCGCGGCTCGGTGGTTGCCCCTGGGCTCAGCCCGCAGGTCCTCCAGGGCTTCGAGCGCGCCCGGCGCGGTCCCGCGCTGACCGAGACGCTGCTCGACTCCTCGGACCGGCCGATCCACATCGGCAGATCCCCGAGTTTCACGCTCCCCAACAGCTACTGGCAGGGCGAGCAGGCCCCGCCGGCCGGGCGCTGTGCGATGACCTCGTCGCTGCCGGGCGTGCGCACGCAATGGGGGCAGGTTGCCACTGAGATGGCGGGCGACACCAGCATCCTCACGCCCGCCTGGCTCACCTGCCTGCATGTCTGGTTCTCCCTCGGTGGCGCCAGCTATGAGACGGCGGTCCTGCTCGACGCGAGATCGCCGGGCGCCAGCCCCGCGCCGTTGTGGGGCGCGATCGCGGTGCCCGGACACCCTGGCATCGTCGAGATCCCGCCGGTGCAGCGCGCGGTCCACCTGCCGCCGCTCAGTCGCGCACAGGCGAGCCGGATGCTCGCCCTAGACACAAGGACGGCGGGACGCGCGCGGGCCGAGCAGATCCTGCGCGAAAGCGAGCGCAGGACGTTTTGGCAGGTGTTCGTCCCGCCGAGCGTCGCACGCCGTGTCGGGCCGGCGTGGGTTCTCGTTCGCTACGGCGGCAGCCTCGCGCAGCGAATCGCGTTCCTCGCAGGGCTTCACGTCACCGAGCTCAAGCTCCCCCACGGCTGGGAGCGGGTCAAGAACCGGTAGCGGGACTTTGCACGTGGGACGCCTTCGAGAGCCGGAAGGACTCCACGAGCACGCCGGAGGACGCCGGATCCCCCGCCGCCGGCGCCCGCTCAGTCACTTCCCGCCGAGGCGAAAGGCGACGAGTTCCGGTTTCTGCCCTTCCGCCAGTGCCTTGCCGGCGCCGGCGATCAGCGTGTTGCCGTCGATGGCGACGCCGGCGTTGAAGCCGGCCGGAAGCTTGGTCTGCCAGGCGACGGCTCCCGTGTTGGCATTGAACGCGTACAGCGTGCCGTCGAAGGTGCCGGTGAACACGAGGTCGTTGACGGCGGTGGCCGAGCCGAAGTCCGGAACGGGAAATTTGTGCGTCCATCTCACAGCGCCCGTCGCGATGTTCAGAGCTGTGAGTTCGCCCGTCGCGGTAGGGCCTTCCTGGTCTGACTTCTGTTCGTAGAACGTGACGGGGTAGTTGACGACGGGCACGAACACGGTCGAGCCGTTGCTGGCCATCGGCGTTATCACGCCGCCGAGCAGCCCGGGATAGACGGTCTCGGGCAGTTTCAGCTTGGCGTATTCGTGGCGCATCGCATAGAGGCCGTCGTGTTCGTGACCGTTGTGGGTCCCGACGTTGCGGCGCCACAGCGGCTTTCCGCTCTGGCGGTCGAACGCGAGCACCACGCCGGACTTGCCGGCGGCGATCACCAGCTGCCTGCCGTTGACGTCGGCGAGGATCGGCGGATCCTGCAGATCCCAGTCGTAGAGGTCGTGCGGCGTCAGCTGGTAGTACCACTGCAGCTTGCCGGTGGCGGCGTTGAGCTTGACGAGCGAGTCGGTGTACAGGTTGGGGCCGGGTCGGCTGGACCCCCAGGGATACTTTTTGGTTCCGGGGAACGGCGCCGGGTTGGCCACCCCGATATACATGGATCCCTGGTCGTCGAAGGCCGGCGAGTACCACACCCCGCCCCCGGAGTTCACGGAGGGGTTCGACCAGAGGTTTTCAGGCGCCGTGTCGAAATGCCATATTTTCCGGCCGGTCGCAGCGTCGAGCGCCCACAGGATGCCGACACCGCCGCCTTCGTAGAACTGGCTGGCGTTGCCGGGCACCGTCGATATGTAGACGATGCCGTTGTGGTACCCGGGCGCCATGTCGATGCCCTCCTGCACGTTGCGCACGAGCGTGGCGGACCAGATCTGGTTGCCCGTTCGCTCGTCGAGTGCGAACACCGAGGTCCCCGTGGCGCCGTACACCCGTCCGCCCGCGACGGCAAGGCCGTTGGGCCCCTGGTCGGGGGTTTCGTACTGCCTGCTCCACAGCACCTTGCCGCTGTGCTCGTCGATCGCCTGCACGTTGGACGCCAGATCCTCGGAGTAGATGACCCCGTCGGTGACGATCGGCGTCGAGGCGTAGGCGCCGAACGGGCTTTTCGCGGCGAGCGGCATGGTCCACGCCGTCTGAAGCTTTGCGAGCGTCGCCTGGTCGATCGGCCCGCCGCTGTAGCGGGTGTTGGAGAGGTCGCCGTTCGAGTAGCCCGAGCCGAGCTTCGCCGGTCCCGACGATTTCCCTGACGAGAGGAGGAGAGCGCCCGCGAGGATCAGCAGACCGACGACGGTCGCGGCGAGGAGCGCGCGCGTGAGACTGGACCTGTCGCTGTGGGCGCCGCTAGGCATTCGGTTTGGAATCGGCATGGAGCGCCGGGCTAGAGGCCGGGTCGGCCCGTGCGATTAGCAGGAAGAGTTTCCATTTTCTGAGCCTCTCAGGTTGGGGTTGGGGGCCGGCCGTGAGGACGACGCTCCCGTGCATGACGCTTCGGTCGTCCCGGTTCGGATCCGCGTGACGCCGGGATCATTCGCCGGCCGGGCGGCCATTGCAAGAACGCCGTCGTCGAGCCCCGATCGCGGACGCCCGCCGGCGGCTCAACGAACACGGGGGATTTGTGGCGTATCTGTTGCCGACGCACACGAAAATGAGGCTCGTGCCGCCGGGGCGAGTCGCCGTCTGCACCACGGTCGGCATTGACGTTCAATGTTTCCCACTGCGCCGGTCAAGGGTCGCTCGGAGCCCGGCGCCGGCGAGCTGTGGTGTGGACTCTCAGAGAGGACGGCGAGTTTCGCTTCCGCGGCCCCACGGACCAGGGCGCGCCCTTGATGGGCCGACGGTTATCTGCAACTGTTCGAACATGCAGTGGTCGCCACGACTGGAGTCTCGCCGGCGTGGTTGATACGGACCTGCTCGTGGTGGGCGCGGGGGCCAAGGGCGTCGCGATCGCGATCAAGGCGCACGTGCTCAACAGCCTGGGTCTGGGGCCGATCGACCTGACGATCGTCGAGGAGATCGGGCCGGCGGCGGCGTGGATGGACGGCAACGGCGTGACGTCGAGCCGGGAGGTTCTCGCCATCAGCCCATCCAAAGACATCGGCTTTCCCTATCGCAGCGCCGATGCCTTCGGCGCGGCGGGCGAGGAGGTCGATCGGGCGGCGCTGGCGTTCTCCTGGCAGCAGTTTCTGGTGAGCGTCGGGCGCTACGCCCGCTGGGTGGACGCGGGATCGCCGCCGGTCCAGCGCCGCGAGTACGGGCGCTACCTGGCGTGGGTGCTCTCGCGCGCCACCGACGGCATCCGGCAGGTGCACGGTCGGGCGGTGCGCCTGTCGCTCTCCGAGCGCGCGGACCGCTGGGTCATCGACGTCACGGGGCCGGCGGGAACCCGTCGCTACCGCTGCCGCGCGTTCGCTCTGACAGGCCCCGGCATTCTGCGGTCGATCCCGCACGATCCCGAGGCGGCGCCCCGGCTCCTGGACTGTGACAGGGGGCGCGTCAAGCTCGCGCGCGTGCCGGTCCAGGGAAGCTCCGATATCGCGATCGTGGGCGGCGGCGAGAGCGCGCTCAGCTGCGTCGAGTTCGTGCGCTCGCTGCGACCCGACGCGCGGCTTACGATCTACACGCCGGGGCTGCCGATGAGCCGGATCGAGAGCTTCCTGGAGAACCGCGTCTTCTCCAATCCCGACACCGTCGACTGGGCATCTCTGAGCGTGGCCGTGCGGCGTGACTTCATCGCGCGCAGCGACCGCGGCGTGTTCGGCCCCGATCGCGTGTCGGCGCTCGGCTACGACGAGCAGAGCCACTTCGTCCCCGGGCGCGTCACGCACGTGGCCCGCGGACCTCGCGGCCGAGGGGTGAACGTGAGCTCGGTTTCGCGCGCGGGGGTGCGCAAAGCGCCGCACGACTACGTGATCAACTGCACGGGCTTTGACCCGCTGGAGCAGCTCCGCGTGCTGCTGGCGCCAGAGGCCCGGGTGGAGATCCAGCGGCGCGTGGCAGGGCTCTGGGAAGGGCCCTCCGAGCGGGAGATCGCGTTCGGCCGGTCGCTGGAGCTTGCGGGTATGCATCCCAGGCTGCACCTGCCGGGGCCGGCCGCGCTGAGCCAGGGTCCCGGCTTCGCCAACCTCGGCTCGCTCGGGTTGCTGGCCGATCGCGTGCTCGGGCCCCTCTGCCTGGGTGCGTCGGAGGACGATCGCGGGCTGGGGGATGACGATCGCGGGCTAGGCGAGCTTGGAGATCTCGCGCGGGCCGGTGGTGCGCCGCGTGAGGATCACGCGCGCCTGATCGCCGGGGGCGAACGCGACGGAGCTTCTCCGCGCGCTCTCTGAGCGCGATACCGCCGGGCGCAGCTCGACCTCGCGCAGCACCGTCTGCATGACGCGCTTCATCTCCAGCTGCGCGAAGCTGGCGGCCACGCAGCGGCGCACGCCGCCGCCGAAGGGAATCCAGGTGTACGTGCCCGCCGGACGCTCCAGGAAACGCTCGGGCGCGAAGCTGCGAGGGCGCGGGTAGATGTCCTCGCGGCGGTGCATGAGATACACGCACGGCGCCACCGTCACGCCCGCGGGGATCGTGTAGCCGGAGAGCTGCATCGGCTCCACGAGCTTGCGCATCACGAGCGGCACGGCCGGGCACAGACGCAGTATCTCCTTGACGACAGCGTCGGCGTACGCGTCGTCCACGCCGGCGAGCACCTCATCGCGCAGGCGCGCGAGCTTGTCGGGGTGGCGCAGCAGCCGCTCAAAGGCCCATGCCAGCGACGTCGCGGTGGGTCCGTCGGACAGCAGCGTGATCAGTTCGTCGCGCAGTTCCTGCTCGCTCATCGGCGTCCCGTTCTGGTCGTACGCCTGCTCGAGCATCGACAGGATGTCCTCGCCTGCCTGCTGCGCCGGCGCGGCGCGGCGGCGGCGCACCTCTTCGAGCACCGCCGCTTCGACAGGCTCGATCACGGCGTGAAACCCGTTGTTGCGCGACAGCCAGCTTGAACCGAAGGTGGTCAGCATCGCCAGCCGGCGCGAGTCGTTGAGCCAGTCGGTCATCGCTCGCAACAGCTCGCGCAGGCGCCGCATATGCGCGCTTTCGCCGGCGCCGAAGACGGCGCGCATCACAACCTCCATGCTGATCGCCTGCATACGCGGCCATAGGGCCAGCGGCTCGCCGACGGGCCAGCTTGAGATCTCGCGCCGCGCCACCTCCTCGATCATCTCCCCATAGCCCCGCATGCGCTCGCCGTGGAAGGAGGGGAGCATGAACTTGCGGTGCAGCATGTGCTCGGGCTCGTCGAGCAGCATCACCGAGCGTGGCCCGAGCAGCGGTCCCAGCAGGGGGTTGGCCTCGCCCGCGCCGGCGCGTAGCGACTCCGCATTGGTGGTGAAGACCCGCCGGACGTCCTCGGGGTCGGTCAGAAGCACCCACGGGCTGCCATGGCGGACGCGCAGCGTGAAGATCTCGCCGTAGCGTTCCCGGCAGAGCGCCATGAACGCCAGCGGACGCAGCGCCCAGCCAAAAGCCTGAAGCCTGCTGGGCATACGCGGTCCGGGAGGCAGCGCCACGAGTTCGCGGGAACCCGGCTCAAGCTGGGCGCTAATGCCCATGCGCTAGATCAGTTCGGACTATTCGTGGAAAGCAAATGCGAATATTCATAATGAATCGTATAATGCGTCATGCGGGCCAACCGCGCAAGTCCTCCCTCCGAGCCCCGGTGCGAGCGCTTGCAGGCGGGTGTGTCCGATGCGCACCAGTGCCTTAATCGGTCAAAGGGCCGGCCTTAAAAGCTGGACATCCGGGTTCGAGCCCCGGCTGGTGCATTGCCATCGCGACCACCGCTGACGATGCACACCGCCACCACCAACATTTTCGACTACTTCGAGGAAGCCCCGGCCGCGGGCGGCGCGGGCGCGCTGTGGGCCGCGCGGCCGCCGTTGCGCCCCGACGCTCGCTTCGATCTGAAGCTCGTGCCGCGCTCGCCGGCGTGGCAGACGGACCCGGCATCGCTGGCGGCGCTCGAGCGGATCGAAGGCGAGCGCTGGGTCGATGTCCTCGTGCGCGGCCCCCAGGCGATCGAGGTGCGTCTCGCCGACGACTGGATCGAGGCGGTCGGTGGCGCGCTGGAGGCCGGAGACCGCGGCGAAGAGTCCTTCGCCGATCTTGCGGCCGGGCAGCGCTTCTCCGTGCAGTTCTGGGACGCGAACGCCACGAAGGCGCTGCACGTAGGGCATCTGCGCAACCTCGCGATCGGCAATGCGCTCGCGGCCGCGCTCGCGCAGGCGGGGGCGCAGGTGGAACGGCGCAGCCTGATCTCCGATGCGGGTCGCAGCATGGGCGAGGCGATGGCCGGCGTGATGCGCAGCGGCCGCCACACCCGTGCGTGGCCCGAGGACAACGAGAAGAGCGATCACTTCGTCGGCTGCTGCTATGCGGACTACGTCGCCGCCGGGCGCTCGTTCAACGGCCGCGGCACCGAGCACCCGGAGGACTCGCTGACGCGTGAGTTGACGATGCGCGACGACGATGCGGACGAACTTCTCCGGCGCGTGCTCTCCGGCGAACGGCAGGCGCTTGAGCTGTGGTACAAGACGCGCGCCTGGGTCATATCGGGACAGCGCAAGACGCTGGCGCGGCTCGGGATCGCCTTCGACCGCGTGTTCTTCGAGTCGGACTTCCTCTCGGAGGCCGCCGAGCTCACCGCCTGCGGCCTGCGCGACGGGCGCCTGCGGCGCCGCGAGGAGGACGGCGTCGTCATCTATCCGACCGGTCGCGAGGATTTCGACGAGTTCCCGCTCGTGCGCGCCGACGACCTGCCGACCCAGCACATGCGGGCGCTGGCGTACTGGATGGCGGCGCCCGGTTTGGAGGGCATGACCTCGATCCAGGTGTGCGGCGCGGAGTGGGTGTCCCACGTCATCTGCCGGCGCCAGCTCATGGACGAGCTGATCGCGCCGGGCACCGGCCAGCATCCGCGGCACGACATTTTCCACGGGATGGTCTCAAGGCAGAAGCGGGCGGTCGCGTCCAGCGAGGAGGGAGCGCTGCTGATCGACGACCTCACGGAATGGCTGGAGGCGCAGATCGACGCGACGCCGCACCTCGCCGCGGCGATCGGCAGCTCGCGATCCTCTGAGCGAGTCGCCGCGCAGGTGGCGCTTGGCTACTTCCTGCCGCGTCCGGTCGCTCCGCGCATCGACTTCGAGCCCGCGAAGCTGCTGCACGGCAGCGACAGTCCCGGCTGGGATCTCGTGCGCGCTCGCTCGCGTCCGGGCGAGCTGGCGGGCGCGGGTCCAAGCCCGGCGCAGGACCCCGACTACCGGTTCGCGGTCGTGCAGTCCGAACTGCACCGTCGCCATCTGCGGCTTGCGGTGGAGCGGCTGGACATCGGTCCGCTCGCGCGCTACGTCACGCATCTCGCGCGCTGGTATCTGGAGGACGACCGCAGCGGGTACGTGGAGCGCGTCGTGCACACGCTGCTCGATCGCGGTGCGTGCGGGCTCGGCGTGGAGGGAGCGCCGTGAGCACGCTGCTCGTGGACAACTACGACTCCTACACGTACAACGTCTTTCATCTGCTGGCCGCGGTGTCCGGCGAGGAGCCGATCGTGATCCGCAACGACACGGTCTCCTGGGGGGCGCTGTCTCGCTGGGACTTCGACGCGATCGTCATCTCGCCGGGTCCTGGTCGACCGGAACGCTGGCACGACTTCGGCGTCTGCGCGGACATCCTGCGTTGGAGTGAGGTGCCGATCCTCGGCATCTGTCTCGGCCACCAGGGGCTTGGCCGCCTGCTCGACGGCGTGGTTTCCAGCGCACCGCGGGCGATGCACGGACGCATAAGCCAGGTTCGCCATGTCGGACACGGCCTTTTCGAGGGCATCCCGCAGGACTTCTCGGTGGTGCGCTACCACTCGCTCGTGGTGTCCGGCCCGATCGGGCCGGAAGGCTCTGTGACGGCGTGGACCGGCGATGGGGTGGTGATGGGCATCGAACATCGCCGGCGCCCGCTGTGGGGCGTGCAGTTTCACCCGGAGTCCGTCTCCACGGAGTACGGTCACGCGTTGATCGAGAACTTCTATGCGCTCGCGCGCCGTCACAAGCCGCCCCGCTCGCTGGGCGTCAAGCGCCTGGTGACCCCGTCGGCACGACCCTCGACGCGGCAGGTCGAGAGCTCGGGGATCGAGTTGCGCGTGCGCGAATTGGAGGGTGAGCCCGCCACGGAGCCGCTGTTCGAAAGGCTGTTTGGGGCCGCCGAGCACGCCTTCTGGCTCGACAGCGCCGACGCGCCCACGCGACTGGCGCAGCGCTCCTATCTGGGCACCACGGCGGGCGAGCATCGCTGCGTGCTGGAATACGACGTCGAAGACTCGGCCGTGACCGTGCGTCGCGGTGCGAGCACGACGGTCGAGTACGCGTCGATCTTCGACATGCTCGACCGCGAGCTGGCGCACAGCGCGATCGCGGCGCCGGCCGATATGCCGCCCGCTCTGCTCGGCGGCTTCGTCGGGTACCTGGGGTATGAGTGCAAGGCCGACTGCGGTTCGCGCAACGCCCACCACTCGGACGTGCCGGACGCGGTGATGATGTTCGCCAACCGCGTGGTGGCCGTCGATCACGTCAGCAAGCGCACGTACCTGTTCGCGCTGCGCATCGGCGAGGAAGCCGAGGCCGAGCGGTGGCTGGACGAGACGGAGGTCGTCGTCAGGGATGTTCTTTTGGAGTCGGAGTCGGAGTCGAAGTCGGAGTCGCCGGCGCCTGAGTCGGAGCCATGGACGCCGCAGTCGCGAACGCCTGATCCGGAGTCACCGGCGCCCGAGCCGGAGTCGGCGCCGGCGAGGCCGGATGGTGAGGACCACGTCCCTCAGGTGACCTTTCAGTGTGGCCGCGGACGCGAGCGGTACCTCGCGGACATCGCGCGCTGTCAGGCGGCTCTCGCCGCCGGCGAGTCCTACGAGGTGTGTCTGACAGATCAGATCTCGACCAGCGCGAGCCCCGATCCGTTCAGCCTGTACCGTCTGCTGCGCCACAGCAATCCGGCGCCTTTCGCCGCCTACCTGAAGCTCGGCGAGCTGGCGGTGGTCAGCTCCTCGCCCGAGCGCTTTCTCTCGGTCGACCGCGACCGCAGCGTGCAGGCGCGCCCGATCAAGGGGACCTCACCCCGCTCTGAGAAAGTCCCTCACGACGACGCGCTGCGCGCGGGCCTCGCGCAGGACGAAAAGACCCGGGCGGAGCACCTGATGATCGTCGATCTCCTGCGCAACGACCTGGGGCGCGTGTGCGAGGTGGACAGCGTCCGCGTGTCGGAGTTCATGGCGGCCGAGCGCTACCGGACGGTGCACCAGCTGACCTCGACCATAACGGGCCTGCTCCAGCCCAACCGCACGCCGGTGGACTGCGTGCGCGCCTGTTTCCCCGGAGGGTCGATGACCGGCGCGCCGAAGCTGCGCACGATGGAGATCATCAACGACATCGAGCGGGTCGCGCGCGGTGTCTACTCCGGCGCGCTCGGCTATTTCGGGCTGGATGGCAGCGTCGATCTGAGCATCGTGATTCGCACGATCGTGCTGCGTCCGGGCGCGACGACGATTGGCGCCGGGGGAGCGATCGTGATGCAGTCCGACCCCGAGGAGGAGTTCGACGAGCTCCTGCTCAAGGCGCGTGCGCCGATGGCGGCGATCGCGCGGACGCTGACGGGCAGCGACTCGCCCGAGGCGTGGACCGTGGAGCTGGAGCCGTCCCTGGTCAAGGCCGGCAGCCGATGAGCGAGCCCCCGCCCGCCCCGGCTCGGAGCCGAGCGCCACAGCCGCCGCGCGAGTGGCGCGTGCGTCGCGCGACGCACGGGGACCTCGCGGCGGTCGCGGCCGGTGTGCGCGAGCTGCTGCTGGAGCTCGGCGGCACGCCGCCTGAGACGCCGGCGATGCAGGCGAGCGCGCGGACGCTGATCGACAGCCCCGCCGCGGGAATGCTGCTGCTCGCCGAGGTCGCGGACGAGCTCGTGGGCGTGCTCGCCGCAAGCTGCCAGACGGCCATGCACGTGCCCGGCCCGTATGTGCTGATCCAGGATCTGTGGGTGCGCGACTGCTGGCGGGGGAGGGAGGTCGGCAGCGATCTGCTCGCCGCGGTGTTCGAGCTTGCGCGCGAGCGCCGGATCGAGCGCGTGGAAGTGGGGCTGCCGCGCGAGAACTTCGCTCGGTTCGGGTCGACCGAGGCGTTCTACCTGCACAACGGCTTCACGCACCTCGGCCCGCGGATGCGGCGGATCCTCGCGTGAGCGAGCTGCTGATGATCGAGCCCCGACCCGGGTCCCTCGACGCCCAGCCGTGGATTCTGGACCGGCATGGGCGCAAGCTCGTGGGGCTCGACCACGATCGCCGCCTGACGGAGTTGCGCACGGGGCTCGCGCGCCATCCAAACGTGCGCTCGCTCCCCGCGCAGGCGAATCCCGACCGTGTCGCGCAGGTCCTGGGCAGCGTGCACGAGGCCCACTACCTCGATGCGCTCGCACGGGCGCGCTCGCCCGAGCCGCTGCTGATGCCCGGGCTCGCCGCGCCGGGCATGGCTCCCGACACGCCGCTGTGCGGGGAGGTGGCGCTGGCGGCGTTCGAGGGCGTGCGCACGGCGATCACGGCGGCGCAGGAGATCGTGGCCGGCGCGCGCTTCACGTATGCGCTGTGTCGTCCACCGGGCCACCACGCCGGACCGGGGTGGCTGGGCGGCTACTGCTACCTCAACAACGCCGCCGCCGCCGCACAGGTGCTGCGCGAGGCGGGGACGGGTCCTGTGGGGATCCTCGACCTGGACATCCACTATCCCAACGGCACGGCCGCGATCGCCGAGCACATGACGGATGTCAGCCTGCACTCGCTGCACGCGTGGCCGGTGGCCAACGCCCCCGCGGGGTTGGCGCGGGCGCGCACCCGGCGCGAGCGGCTCGTCGAGTTCGCGGCGCCCCCGACGCACGAGGTCTATCTGGAGGCGGTGACGGCTGCGGTCGCGGAGCTCACCCAGTCTGCGGCGGTGCTCGTCGTCTCGCTTGGGTACGACACCGTCGAGGGCGACCCGCACGGCTGCTGGAGCTTCTCCGCGCCTATCTTCGCCGACATCGGACGCCTGCTGGCGCGCGCCGGCGTGCCTGTGTGCGTCGTGCAGGAGGGTGGCTATCAGCTCGATTCGCTGGCGGCGTGCGGCGAGGCGTTCGCCACCGGCCTGCTGGAGGGGAATCTCCCATGAGCGGTCCCGAGCCGTTGCGCGCGCCGTCGATCGGTCCGGCGCAGGGAGGATCGAGGATGAGCGGGCTCGAGCCCTTCCGCCGGCGCCTGGACGACCTCGACGAGGAGATCGTCCGGCTGCTGGGGGAGCGCTTTGCCGTGTGTCGGGAGATCGCGCGGCACAAGCGCGCACACGGCATCCCGATGATGCAGCCCGACCGCGTCGCGCAGGTGCGCGCTCGCTACCTCGACCGGGGCGCGGCGCGCGAGCTGCCGGCGGACTTCACGAGCGGCCTGTTCGATCTGCTGATCGGCGCGACGTGCCGGATGGAGGACGAGCTGATGCAGGAGCCTTCGTCAGCGGCGGACGGACCGCAGCTGTGAGCGAGCCGACGTTCATCACGCTCGGCCCGAGCGGAACCTGTCACGAGAACGCCCTGCTTCACTACCTGGAGTTCCAGGGGCTTGAGTCTCCGAGGATCGTGCTCGTCGAAGACCTGCTGGCGGCGATCGAGCAGGTCCGAGGGCGCCCGGACACGTTTCTCGTGCAGTGCAGCGCCCATGTCCAGGTTCACCTCGTCACCGAGCGCTACTGGCAGGAGGTGTTCGTCGTGGACACGTTCCTGTACCCGACCAAGGAGCTGGCGCTGCTCGTGCGCAAGGACGCGAGCGCGCCGCGCAGCCTCGGGATCGTGTCGGCGACGCGTGGCTACACCGATCTGACGCGCTGGAGCACCGTCGTGGACGAGCCGTCCAAGCCGGTCGTGGCTCGCCATCTGCTCGCGGGACGCTACGACGCCGGCCTGACGCACCTGCACTACGCCGTCGAACACCCGCAGGTCCTGCGCGTCGAGGAGTGCTACGGGGCGGTCGATACGACGTGGGTCGTCTACGGCGCCCGCAAGCGCTTTCGCGGCGCGGTCATCGGGCAGCGCGTGCCGTGGCTGTTCCGCGGCGAACCGGAGCCGCAGCCGGCGTAGGCGCTCGGCGGCGGGCTCGGGCGGGGAGGGGTGGTGTCGGCGCACGGCCACTACTGTGCTGGCAATGCCCTCTCGCAGCGAGGCATCGGTCAAGCGTCTGACGCTCGCGGCGTGCATCCTCGGCTCCGGCATCGCGCTGCTCGACGGCACCGTCGTCAACGTCGCCCTGCCGACGATCCAGCGCGAGCTGGGCGGCGGGCTGGCCGCGCAGCAGTGGGTGGTCAACGCCTATCTGCTCACGCTCGGCTCGCTGATCCTCGTCGGCGGATCGCTGGGGGACCTGTTCGGCGAGCGCCGCATCTTCGCGCTGGGCGTCGGCGGCTTCGGCGCGGCCTCGCTGCTGTGCGCCCTGGCGCCGTCGATCGGTGCGCTGATCGCCGCGCGCGCGCTGCAGGGTGTGGCGAGCGCGCTGCTGACGCCGAGCGCGCTGGCGGTGATCGTGGCGACCTTCCGGGAGTCCGAGCGGGGGCCGGCGATCGGCAGCTGGACGGCGTGGGGCGGGATCGCGACGGTGGTCGGTCCGCTCGTCGGCGGCGAGCTGCTGGCGGTGAGCTCGTGGCGGGCGATCTTCCTCATCAACCTGCCGCTCGTCGCGATCTGCATCGCGTTGATCCTGACGGCGATCCCGCGCCGTGACCCAGGGCGCGGGCGGACTCGCAGCGTGGATCTGCGCGGCGCGCTGCTGTGCGCGCTGGGGCTGGGCGGACCGGTGTTCGCGCTGATCGAGCAGCCGCGGCTCGGGTGGAGCAGCCCAGCGGTGCTCGTGCCACTGGTGGGCGGCGCGGCGCTGCTGGCCTGCTTCGTGCTGTACGAGGCCCGCGCGCGCGACCCGATGCTGCCGCTCGCCCTGTTCCGGCGGCGCAACTTCTCCGCCGGCAACGCCGAGACGCTGGCGATGTACGCCGGCCTGTCGATCCTGTTCTTCTTCCTGACGCTGTTCCTGCAGCAGATCGGCGGCTACACGCCGCTGCAGAGCGGCCTGGCGACGTTGCCGACGACGTTTGTGATGTTCGCGCTGTCCAAGCGTTTCGGGGCGCTCGCCGACCGCTTCGGCCCGCGCCTGTTCATGGGGGCGGGGCCGCTGCTGGGCGCCTGCGGCCTGCTGCTGTTCCAGCGCGTGGGCGCGCACGTGGACTACGTCTCGGAGGTGCTGCCGGCGCTGCTCGTGTTCTCGCTGGGCCTGGCGATGACGGTGGCGCCGCTGACCGCGGCGGTGCTCGCCGGCGTGGAGACTGACCAGGCCGGTATCGCCTCCGCCGTCAACAACGCGGTCGCGCGCGTGGCGAGCCTGCTGGGGACGGCGGCGCTCGGCGCCGTGGTGGCCGCGGCGTTCATCTCCCAGCTCGATGGCAATCTCGCGGGCAGGCCGCTCGGGCCGCGAGCACAGGCGGCCGTGGTGGAAGCGAAGAAGCTGCCTCTGGGCAAGCCGGACGTCAGCGGCGTGCCCGCGCCGCAGGCGCGGGCGATCACGGCCGCCGCCCAGCAGGCATCGGTCGCAAGCTTCCACCTCGGCGTTGGCATCGCCGCGGCGCTCGTCGCGCTGGGCGGTCTGGCCGGGGCGCTCGGGGTGCGCAACCCGCGCCGCGTGGTGCTCGCGCAGGAGTGCGAGGGCGGCCAGCTGGTGGCCGCGCCGCTCGACGCGGCGGGGTGCCACGAGGGCGAGTGGGCGCTGCCCGAGGGGGTGGCTCAGCCGGTGGGGCCTTCGGCGTAGGCGCGCATCGCCTCGATCAGCGGCCCGAGGCGCCGGCCGCGGTCGGTCAGCCGGTACTCGACCGTGGGCGGTGAGGTGGGCAGCACCGTGCGGTGCAGCAGCCCGGCGCCCTCCAGGTCGCGCAGCCGCTCGGAGAGCATCCGCGGAGATATGCCTTGGATGGCGCCCGCGAACTCGTTGAAGCGCAGCGCGCCGCCGAGCGCCGCATAGATGATCGAGAGCTGCCAGCGCCGCTCCAGGAGGTCCGCGGCGCGGCGGACCTCCACGGGGATCGGCTGGGGGCTGCGACAGCGCGTCATCGCGCCGGGGGTCGGAGGTGGGGACGGCGTGGCATGGCAGGGCCCGCTGGATCGGACGTCAGGAGGCCACGACGTCGCGAGCCGGCTCAAGCGCGCGGTCGAGCACTTCCTGCACCGTCATCACAGGATGGAAGGTCATCTGCTCGCGCACTTCCTCGGGGATCTCGTCGAGATCGCCGCGGTTGCGCTCGGGCATGATCACGTCGGTCAACCCGGCGGCGTGAGCCGCCAGCGCCTTCTGCTTCAGGCCGCCGATCGGCAGCACGCGCCCCTGCAGCGTGACCTCGCCGGTCATGCCCACCGTGTGCTTGACCGGCCTGCCGGAGAGCAGGGAGGCCAGGGCGGTGACCATCGTCACGCCGGCCGAGGGGCCGTCCTTGGGGATCGCGCCCGCGGGCACGTGCACGTGGAACTCATGGCCGTCGAAGACGCCCTCGTCGATGCCGAGCTCCGCGGCGTGGCCGCGCACGTAGGAGAGGGCGATGCGCGCGGACTCCTTCATCACGTCGCCGAGCTGGCCGGTCAGGACCAGCCCGCCGCCGCCGCCCGAGCCCGAGCTCTTCATCGCGGTGGCCTCCACGAACAGCACGTCGCCGCCCGTTCCCGTCACCGCCAGGCCGGTGGCGACACCGGGCACCGCCGTGCGGATCGCCGACTCCTGGAAGAACTTCTGGCGGCCCAGCGCGTCGCGCACGACCTCCAGGTCGATCTCCACAGGCGGCTGCACCTTGCCCGAGGCGACACGGGTGGCCGTCTTGCGCAGCACCGTGCCCAGCTCGCGCTCGAGGTTGCGTACGCCCGCCTCGCGCGTGTACTCGGTGATCACCGTCTGCAGCGTCTCGTCAGAGATCCCCACCTCGTCCTCGCGCAGACCGTTGCGGTCGCGCTGGCGCGGCCACAGGTAGCCCTTGGCGATCGCCAGCTTCTCCATGTTGGTGTAGCCGTCGAAGCGGATCACCTCCATGCGGTCCAGCAGCGGGCCGGGAATCGTGTCGGCGACGTTGGCGGTCGCCAGGAACATCACCTGGCTGAGGTCCAGCTCCACGTCCAGGTAGTGGTCGCGGAAGCTGTGGTTCTGCGCGGGGTCGAGGACCTCTAGCAGCGCCGCCGAGGGGTCGCCGCGCCAGTCCGCGCCGACCTTGTCGACCTCGTCCAGCAGGATCACGGGATTCATCGTGCCCGCGTCGCGCAGCGCCCGCACGAGGCGCCCCGGCAGGGCGCCGATGTAGGTGCGGCGGTGACCGCGGATCTCCGCCTCGTCGCGCACGCCTCCCAGCGACATGCGCACGAACTCGCGCCCCGTGGCGCGGGCGATCGACTCGCCGATCGAGGTCTTGCCGGTGCCGGGCGGGCCGATCAGCGTGAGGATCGCCCCAGATCGAGCGCCCGCCCGCCCGTCGGCCTCGATGCCGCGGTCATGACGTAGCTTGCGCACCGCCAAATACTCCGTGATGCGGTCCTTGACGTCCTCCAGGCCCGCGTGGTCGGCGTCCAGCACCGCGCGCGCGTCCAGGGGGTCGAGGTGCTCCTCCGAGCGCTTGCTCCAGGGCACCGAGATCAGCCAGTCCAGGTACGTGCGGATCATCGAGGACTCGCCCGTCTGCTCGCCCATGCGCTCCAGGCGGCCCAGCTCCTTCAGCGCCTGCTCCTGCACGTCCTGCGGCATCTCCGCGGCCTCGATCTTGGTGCGGTACTCCTCCACGATCGAGCCCTCGTCCTCGTCGAGCTCCTTGCGGATCGACTCCATCTGCTTGCGCAGGAAGTACTCGCGCTGCTGCTTCTCGGCGCCCTCCTGCACGTCCTCGCGGATGCGCTTGCGCACCTGTAGCTCCGCCAGCGACTCGCGCTGCAGCTTCACCGCC
>DATBOY010000021.1:0-29419 GCA_036561645.1 Solirubrobacteraceae bacterium | reverse complement strand
TATCTATTTTCGGATATCTTCCATAGCTGCGGCGCAGAAGAATGGGCCGGATATTAGACGAGCAGTGTCATTTCTGCTCATCGCTGGAGTGTTCCCCCGCCGCCAGCGGCGGGGGAACATGACTTACCCGACACGCCTGAGTGTAATGTGATATGCTCGGAGTAGCGATGCGGCTTAGGCTAACCATGATCGCTGTCTTGGGCGCGTGTATCGCTCTGAGTGCCTGTGGCGGTGCATCTGACGAGAATAGGGGTAGTCACAACCTCGGCTACACGACTGCCCTGACCGAATCTGCCGTATTGGCGACCAGGAGTGCAACAAAGCGCTGCCGTCCGCCAACGACGATAGAGCTAAATCAGGAACTTGTGCCTGGAACCCCGTGTGCAATCGTTCTATCACGTTACGCGGGCCTTCCTGCGCACGTTGGTACTAAGCTGGTAGGGCGGGTTGAACTGCGAAAATTATCCCTGCTACGCCGTTTGACAAATGAGTTCAACGCACTTCCTCCCCATGTAGCAGGGACTGTCGTTTGCCCCAATGATCGTGGGTCAGAGGTAGTGGCCAGCCTCAGATATCCACGTCGCCAGGATCTGCGGCTCACGATTACGCTCACCGGATGCTCGGGTGCGCTGCGAGGGTCGGTAACCCGTTCAGCGCTGGGACGCTCTGGGGCAAAGCTGATAGGACAGCTTGAACGACTGATATCCCGTCGGACCTAGGCTGGCGTCGCTAGCTAATGCCGTACGGTTCAAAGTGCCTCAGAGTCCCGGAGTGGTGCGGACCGGTCGCGGAATGACGTTGGTCGTCAGTCGAGTATCTGCCGGATGGCTCGGAGAGGGATCATGAGTGTGTTGGGTGCGAGGCCTGTGGGCTCAAATCCAAAGGCGCGATAGAACGACGAGGCGCGCTCGTCGATGGCATCCACGGTGACTGCTCGTATGGCAAGCTCGTCGGAGGCGCGCAGAACGCGCTGCAGCGCGTCGAGCAGAAGGCTGCGACCGAGGCCGGTGCCCTGATAAGGCGTGGCGACCGCTAGGCGGGCGAGCAGGGCGACAGGGATCGGGAAGTGTCGCGACAGCCCTTGACGAACGTCGGCGGTTGCGTCTTGGTGCTCGACTTGCGCTGCGACGAGCGTGTAGAAGCCGGCGACCGTGCCGTCCGGCTCGGCTGTCACGAATGTGCGAGCGGCGTCGCGGCGTTGGTTCTGGCCTGCGTAGGCGCGCAGCCAGCGATCCAGCGTCTCTTGGCCGCACGCGAATGTCTCGACGCGATGTCCTCCGCGCTCGAACGCCGTGGTTGCGGTCAGGCGCGGTGTCACGCGCCGGGCAGGACGCTCGGCTTCGCGATGAGTCGACGCAGGCCCCGTTCGGCGTCTGGGGAGGGCGTTTCGAGCGCGGCGAGGAATCGCTGTGCAGCCTCGTCATCCACGGTGTAGCGAGTCTGCTCAGCGAGTGTGCGCTCGGCCTCGCGGTGCGCCGCTCGGCGTACGAACTCGCTCAAGCTCTCGCCGTTGGCGGTAGCCGCGGCCTGCTCGAGAGTGCGCTCCTCCTCTGTGATCCGAATCTCGATCCTGCGCGTCTTGGTTGCCGGATTCGATGCCATGCCTAGCAGTGTACGGCATTCGTCCGGACAACCGTCCTCGGAGATCGACATTTGGCTGATGTTGCCGTCGGCTACGCCTCAGTATGCGGCGACACCGCTACTCTGGCAGGCGTCGGTTCAATATGGTCAACGCAGACGCTCTCAGCCAATGATGCAATTTGCGCTCCATGGAAGGCCACGCTCGCGCCTGCGCTTGGGGAGGATCGCGGTCGCCGTGCTCCTCGCGCTGCTTACAGCGGCAGGGCTCGCCGCGTCCGCGCAGGCCGCCACCTACACGGTGGGGACCAACAACGATGTGGCGGGCGCGTGCGCGCCGTCCTCCCAAACCTGCTCGCTGCGACAGCTGATCGAATATGAGAACCAGCTCCCCGCGACGCCGAGCCCCCCCGATGCGATCCTCGTCCCCGCCAACAGCTACAGCCTGAGCAACGGTGCGCTCTTGATCACCCAGACGCTTGCGATCATCGGCGCCGGGGCGCGCACGACCAGTGTGGGTGTGCCGGCGGGCATCCCCGCGCAGCGCGTGTTCGAAGTCAAGCCCCCGGCGAACGGCGGCGAATCGCCGTCGGTGGTCATCGCGGGGTTTGAGATCTCCGGCGGTACCGCCAACGAAAGCAACGGCAGCTTCGGCGGCGACGTCTACAACTCCGCTTCGCTGGTACTCAACGAAGACTGGATCACGCAAGGCAGCGCATCCTCGGGTGGAGGGATCTCCAACGACACTGGCGTGATGGCCGTCCAGCATTCGCTTGTGTCGCGCAACCACGCAACCAGCGGCGGCGCCGACTCGGGTGGGATCCAGAACCACGGCTCGGCCGGCGCTCCCGGCAAGAAGGCGGTACTGCTCGTCGAAAACTCGACGATCGCCGAAAACGACGCGCGCCTGGGGGCGGGCATCTTCAGCTGGAGCGATGAACCCGACGGCAACGAAATCTCGGTCGTCAACTCGACGATCGCCCACAACTCCACCAAGGAAGAGACCGGCGGGCCGGCGCGCGGTCCGGGCGCGGGGATACTGGTCACCGACGGGACGTCCTTCGTCGTGAACTCGATCGTCGCCTTCAACAGCGAGTCGACCGCCGAAGAACCGCTCACCTACACGAACTGCTCGACCACGGTTCCTGGGGGCACAACGGGGGCGATCACCTCGCTCGGCTACAACCTCGAGAGCGGCACCGATTGCGGCTTTCAGATGACCGGTGACAAGCAGAACGGCGAACCTCAGTTCGGTTCGGAAACCCCGCAGAACAACGGTGGCAACACCGACACCCTTGCTCCGAAGCCGACGAGCCCGGCGATCGACGCGATCCCCACCAGCAGCCTGTTCTGCGCCAACACCGACCAGCGCGGCGTCACCCGTCCGCAGGGCGCCGGCTGCGATATCGGTGCGGTGGAGTCGGGCAACGCCGTCGTCATCCAGACGCCGCCTCCGCCGCCCGCTGCGCCGCCGACGCTCGTGACTACGGCGCCGCCGAGTGTCGTGTCGACGACGAGCGCGACGTTCACCGCGACGGTGAACCCGCACGGGCTGGCGACTACGGTGCATTTCGAATACGGCGGGACGTTTGGTGGGGCCACGGTCGCGGCGATCACGTACGGGTCTTCGACGCCGAATCAGTCGGTGCCGGCGGATTTCGCGAATCACACGGTGACGGCGACGGTCACCAGCTTGCTGCCGAATGTCGTGTATCACGTCCGGGCGGTTGCGTCGAACAGTGCTGGTAGTGCGTTGGGTCCTGATCAGATCCTCACGACGCCGGCCGATCCGCCACCGCCTCCGCCGGTGCTTGGGAAGACCGCGAATGTCGCGCCGGTGTCGGGGATTGTCTATGTCGAGTTGCCGGTGGGTGCGACGCTCGCGTCGTTCTCGCCTTCGGCGTTGCCGTTGCAGGCATTCGCCGCGCTAACGAAGGGGCGGGCGTTCATCCCGTTGACGGAGGCGCGTCAGATTCCGTTTGGGTCGATTCTCGATACGAGTGCGGGTGTTGCGCACATCACGACGGCGAGTGTCGCGTCGGCGCGGGGGAAGTTGCAGTTCGGGGACTTCGGCGCGGGGATCTTCAAGCTTTTGCAGAGGCGCCGGCAGCGGGGGTTGACCGAACTGGACATCATCGACAACCACAGCGCACGTCAGGTTTGTGCGAGCAAGGGCAAGAGGGCGCGGGCTGCGTCTGGACATCCGAGCAGCAAGGTGCTCGGCCGTCTGCGGGTCACGTCGCACGGGCATTTCACGGCGCGTGGGCAGTACAGTGCGGCGACGGTGCGGGGTACGACGTGGGGGGTGCAGAACCGTTGCGATGGGACGCTCACGCGCGTGGTACGTGGTGTGCTGTCGGTCCGCGACTTCCGTTTGCGCAAGACGATCACGCTGTTCACCGGACAGACCTACCTGGCGCGAGCGCCGCACCGCTAGCCGACGATGCCATTTTCCATCAACCCGTGGTTGAATTCGCGCCTGTCGCGGCGGCGTTTACGTCCGTATTCAGCCGTGGTCACCGCGACCGTGCTCCTGGCACTCGCCGGCGCGGGTGGTCTGGCCGCCTCGGCGCAGGCAGAAACGTACACCGTGGGGACGACCGAAGACCTCGCAGGCACGTGCGAATTCCCCGCTCTGGGCAACTGCTCGCTGCGGCAGCTCATCACCCGCGAGGATAATCTGCCCTCGACTCCGAACCCGCCCGATACGATTGTTGTCCCCGCCGGCACCTACTTCTTCGCCAACGGCAATCCGGCGCTCACGATCTATCGGAGCGTCAACATCGCAGGCGCGGGCGCGCGGACGACGTTCATCGAGCAGTCCTTCTCGAACTCCGATCGCGTCTTCCGCGTGGAGCCGAACCCCCGCAACCAGGTCGTTCCGAGCGTGGTCATCTCGGGCCTTGCGATTCTGTTCGGGAGGGCAACCGCCAACAATGAATTCTTCGGCGGCGACATCCTCAACGAAGCGACGCTCACGCTCAGCGAAGACGCGATCAACAGCGGCACGGCCGAATCGGGTTCGGGCGGGGGTATCTCCAATCGGGGCGGCACGCTGACCGTGACACGCTCGCTCGTGTCCGGCAACGAAAGCACAAACGCCGGCGCTGGCGGCGATGCGGGCGGGATCCAGAACTTTGGTCCCAACCCCGTCACACACACGGCCGGTAAGCTCGTGATCGAAAACTCGACGATAGCGAACAACACGGCCGCCCTGGGCGGCGGGATCTTCAGCTGGTGCGGAGGCGAAGGGTGCTCCACCGACGGCAGCGGCGCCAGCAACACCACCACGATCGTCGACTCTACAATCGCCGGCAACAATGGGGGCACTCGCAGCAACGAAGGAGGTGGCCTGCTGGTCGGCCAGGGCACGATCTCGATCGAGAACTCGATCGTCGCGGACAACGCCGTGAACAATCCAGCCCCGGAAACCCCGTCGGACTGCGGGAAAAACGGTATCTCCTCGCTTGGTCACAATCTCGAGAGCGGGGCCGACTGCGGCTTCACGAGCACCGGCGATCTGCAGAACACCAAGCCCAAGTTCACCACCGAAAGGCCGGAAGCCAATGGTGGCAACACCGACACCCTCGGCCTGGAACCGACTAGCCCGGGGATCGACGCGATCCCTGCCAACAACCCATTCTGCGCGGGTGTCAGTGACCAGCGCGGCGTAGCGCGCCCGCAGGGCGCGGGCTGCGATATCGGCGCCTTCGAGATGTCCCAGCCCCAGGCCGTCGAGGGCGCCCAGTTCTCCGGTCAGGTCGCGACGAGCCCGGGCTGCGGAATCATCACGCCACCCCTCCCGACGATCGAATGGGGCGACGGGCAGACATCGCAGGGTACCGTTGATAAAGCGGGGATCAACGGCAGCCACACGTATGCCGAGGAGGGGACGTACATCGGCTCGGCCACCTTCCAGAACGACTGTGGCGAACACAAAGTCGCCTTCCAGGTGGATGTCACCGACGCTCCGCTGACCGCGACCGGGGTTTCCGTGAGCGCGACGGCGGGCGTGCAGCTCAGCGCCACGGTGGCAACTTTCACCGACGCCGACCCAGCCGGCACAGCGAAGGACTACACGGCGACGATCAACTGGGGCGACGGCAACACCTCGCCGGGCACGATCGCCCCCGCGGCTGGAGGAGGCTTTGCCGTCACCGGCTCCCACACCTACGCCGCCGGCGGGACGTACGCGACGAGCGTCGCGATCAGTGACACCGGGGGCGCAAGCGCCACCGCCACAAGCAGCGCCAATGTGGCTCCTGCTCCGCTTCCTCCTCCCGCGCCGCCCACGCTCGTGACGACCGCCCCGCCGTCCGTCCTGACGACCACGAGCGCGGTGTTCACGGCAACGGTGAACCCGAACGGCCTGCCAACGACGGTGCACTTCGAATACGGTGGGACCTTCGGCGGCGTCACGGTCGCGGCGATCACGTACGGCACTTCGACCCCCAACCAGTCGGTACCGGCGGACTTCGCCAACCACACGGTGACGGCGACCGTCACGGGCCTGCTGCCGAACGTCACCTACCACGTGCGGGCGGTGGCCACGAACAGCCTTGGCACGGCGCAGGGCGCGGATCAGATCCTCACGACCCCCGCCGATCCGCCGCCGCCGCCACCAGTCCTGGGCAAGACCGCGAACGTCGCGCCGGTGTCGGGGATCGTCTACATCGAGCTGCCGCCTGGCGCGACGCTGGCCTCGGCGTCGCTCCTGCGATCGGCCCCGCCAACACAGGCGTTCGCCGCGCTCACGAAGGGGCGGGCGTTCATTCCGTTGACCGAGGCGCGTCAGATCCCGATGGGGTCGATCCTCGACACGACGCGCGGCGTTGCCGGCATCACGACGGCGAACATCGCCTCGGCGAGGAACAAGTTGCAGTTCGGCGATTTCGGCGCAGGGATCTTCAAGATGCTGCAGCACCGCCGTCAGCGGGGGCTGACCGAGCTGGACATCATCGACAATCACAGCGCGCGCCAGATCTGCGCGACGCGGGGCAAGGGCGCCGATGCGCGGATCGCGGCGCGGCGGCCGAGCAGCAAGGTGCTCGGCCGGCTGACGGTCAACTCGCACGGGCACTTCAGCGCGCACGGGCAGTACAGCGCGGCGACGGTGCGCGGGACGACCTGGGCGGTCGCCAACCGCTGCGACGGCACGCTCACCAGGGTCGTGCGCGGCGTGCTGTCGGTCCGCGACTTCCGCCTGCGCAAGACTGTGACGCTGTTCACCGGCCAGAGCTACCTGGCCAAGGCGCACCCTTAAGCGTCTCTAGAGCACGCTCGGCTTCGCGATAAGTCAGAAGCCAGCTCGTGAGAGTACGGCATCCGTCCGGACGCTCTCAAACCGACCCCACCCGCGGCCGCCGTGCCCCCAAGCTCGGCAGCGCCTGACCGTCGGCTTCGATCGCGCTCACCGCCAGCTCGGCGAACAGCGCCGCGCGCTCGGCGTCGTCGGAGCCGTAGTGACCGCCGTCGCGGCGATCCAGCAGCGACAGCACGCCGATCGGGCGGCCCTGGCGCACCAGGGGCACGACGAGCATCGTGTACGGGACGTGGCCGGTGCCGGCGGCGATGCGAGCGGCGAAGCGGGGGTCGGTGCGGCAGTCGCCGACGGCGAGCGGCTGCCCGTTTTCGACCACGCGGCCGGAGAGCCCCTGTCCCGGGGGCAGCCTCACGCCGACGATCTCGCGCCCGCCGGCGCCCCACGCCGACTGGTAGACGAGCTCGCCCGTGTTGGCGTCGGTCAGCGCGATCGAGGACGCCGCGGCGCCGAACACCCCCGCCGCGGTGCGCACGATTCCCTCCATCAGGCTGCGCTGGGCGGCGGGACCCTCGACCGACAGCGTGAGCGAGCCGCCGATCGAGGACTGCGAGTGGCCGCCGAGGGCGCGGGCGAAGGCCGCGATCGAGGCGACCCGCCGCTCGGGGATCATCTCCAGCCCCGCCTTCACCGCCTCGGCGATCTCGGGTGGGACGTCGGGCACGATCTCGCGCAGCTCCGTCGGGCTCGCATACACGGGCGGCTTGCCGACGATCAGCGTCCACAGCGTGGCGGCGAGGCCGAACACGTCGCTGCGCGGGGAAACGGTGCCGCCGGCGAACACCTCGGGCGCCATGAAGCGCGGCGTGCCCACGCCCATCGTGCCTTCGTCCTCTTCCTCGTCGCGCAGCAGGCGGGCGATCCCGAAGTCGACGAGCATCACGCCGTGCTCGCCGAGAATCAGGTTCTGGGGCTTGACATCGCGGTGCACCATCTGCTGCTCGTGCACGTACTCCAGCGCCTCGCAGCTCTGGCGCGCGTACTCCACCGCCTGATCGAGCGCCAGCCCGGGATTGCCCTCCTGCGCCAGCAGGGCGTGCAGGTCGGTGCCCTCCACGAGCTGCATCACGAGGTACTGGCCGCGCTCGTCGGCGAAGTGGTCGAGAACCTCGACCACGCGCGGGTGACGCAGCAGCGCCAGCAGCTGCGCCTCGACCTCGAAGCGCTCCGCGTGGCGCGTGTTGTTGACGTGCTTGACGGCTACCGCCCTGCCGCTGCGGGTGTCCAGCGCGCGGTACACGGCGCCCATCGCGCCGCTTGAGATCGGCGTCTGCACGGTGTAGCGGTCGGCCAGCACGAGCCCCTGCGGCAGCACGAAGCGTGAGGGATCCTCCATCGTGCTGGCCAGGGTAACGTACGCTCGGGCGATCTCAGGAGAACGGGTGAAGCGCAAGCGCAGGCGAGCGGGACCGGCACGGGCGCGGCGGCTGCGGCTGACGCTGCTGGCGATCGTGGCGCTGGGCGCCACCGCCCTGGGGGTCGTGGCCTACGAGACGGACCTGCTGCGCACGCTTGAGCTGAGCACCGTGGACGCGCGTTTCTCGATCCGCGGTCGCGAGCGCGCGCCGACGAATGTCGTAGTGGTGGAGATCGACGAAGAAACGTTCAACGAACTGGGTTTGCAGTGGCCCTTCGCGCGCAGGGTGCACGCCCGCGCGATCGAAAACATCGCCCGCGACCACCCCCGGGCGATCGCCTACGACGTGCAGTTCACCGAGGCCAGCGCATGTCCCCTCTCGCCCTCCGGTCACCAGCCGCGGCCGGGGGAATGCGCGCAGGCGCGCGCCGACGAGGCCGCGCTGATCGGCGCGCTCGAAGCCGCCCACGGACGCACGGTGATGGTCACGACCGAGACCGACGCGCGCGGGAACACGCGGTTTCTCGGCAGCGACGAAGGCGCGGCGCTGCTCAAAGAAGTGGGCTCGCGCCCCGCCAATGGGCTGCTGCCCGACGATCCGGGCGGCGTCCTGCGTCGCGTGACCTTCGCCGCGAACGGCCTGCGGACGCTTGCCACGGCGAGCACCGAAGTCGCCGACGGCCGCCGCCTGAGCGCGCGCGAGTTCGCCGGGGGCGCGGCGTGGATCGACTACTACGGTCCGTCCGGCACGCTGCACCGAGTCTCCTTCTCAAAGGTCTACCGCGGCGCCGTGCCGCGCGGCTTCTTCCACAACAAGATCGTCGTCGTCGGCCCCTCGGCGCCCTCGCTGCAGGACGTCCATCCGACGTCCACCGCCAGCCAGATGCCCGGCGCCGAAATCCAGGCCAGCGCGATCGAGACGGTGCTGCGGGGTCTGCCGCTGCGCTCGGTCGGGGCGTGGCTCGACCTCGCGCTGATCGTGCTGATGGGCTGCGCCGCGCCGCTCGCCAGCCTGCGCTTCGGACCGATCGCCACGATCGCGCTGGCGGGCGCGCTGGCGGTCGCGTTCACAGTGGCCGTGCAGGTCGCCTTCCAAGCGGGACACGTGGTGTCCTTCGTCTACCCGCTCGGCGCCCTGATCCTGAGCGCGGCGGGAGCGCTGTCGGTGCAGCTGGTGACGGTCGCCTTCGAGCGCGAACGCGTGCGCGACCTGTTCTCGCGCTTCGTGCCGGAGAACGTCGTGGACGAGGTCCTCGCCGGCGCCGAAGGCGGGCTGCGCCTGGGCGGCGTGCAGCGCGAGGGCACGGTGATGTTCACCGACTTGCGCGGCTTCACGACGTTCGCGGAAACGCTCACGCCGGACCGCGTGATCGAAGTGCTCAACCGCTACCTGAGCGAGATGAGCGATGCGATCCTCGACCACGGCGGCACGCTCGTGGCGTACATGGGCGACGGCATCATGGCCGTCTTCGGCGCTCCGATCGCGCAGGCCGACCACGCCGACCGCGCGCTCTCGACCGCGCGCGAAATGCTCGCCGTGCGCCTGCCCCGCTTCAATGCCTGGCTGCGCGAGCAGGATCTCGGGAGCGGCTTTCGCATGGGCATCGGCCTGAACTCGGGCTACGTGATGTCGGGCAACGTCGGCTCCGAGCGCCGCGTCGAGTACACGGCCGTCGGCGACGCCACCAACGTGGCGGCGCGCATCGAGCAGTACACGAAGGGGACCCCTCACCAGCTGCTGCTGTCGGGGACGACCAAGCAGGCGCTGACCGAGCCGCCGCAGGACATCGTCTACGTCGACGAGGTCGAGCTGCGCGGGCGCAAGGCGAACATCACGATCTGGTCGCTGGCCGATGACGACTCCACACCGGCGGCGAGCCGCTCAGAGCCCGCGCAGACCAACCAGGCAGGGCTCTCCTCGGCCGACCAGCCCGGCCCGTCGGCGGCCGACAGTCAGCCCGAGACGGCGTAACCGGCCTGGCCGAGCGCCGCGAGTGCCTTGGCGGTGCTCGCGCGAGCGCTACCGATCTCGTGCTGCGCCTGCGCGTAGGCGGCGTCGTCGCCGGCTCGTGCGGCCGCCGCAAGCGCGCTGTAGCCACGGCCGAGAGCGGCCAGCGAAGCGGCGAGATTCGCATTGACTTCCTTGACCGCGGGACTCACGGTGAGCCCGGCAAGCGCCCGCGACGCCGACCCGTACGCGGCGGCGAGCGCCGTCGCCGCGGTGGCCTGCGCGGCGGCGCTGGAGGCGGCGCGCAGCCTGCCGGCGCCGGCGCTGACGGCGCTGTTCAAGGTACCGAAGGTGTGTCCGAGCGCCGTCGCGTACGCCGCGCTGGGAGCGAGGCCGAAGGCGCTGGCGCCGCTCAGCTTCAGCGTGGCGGCGATCTGCGCGCACTGCCCCGCCGGTTCGGCGGCGCTGGCGCCCAGGCACGCGACGGTCGCCACGCCGCTGCTCGTGGGCACCGCGTAGAGCGTCACCGTGCCGCTGAGGCCGCGCACCGACAGGCCGCTGTAGCGGTACGCCTGCAGGGCGCCGAGCCGCACCGCAGCCGCGCGGGGCAGTGGACCGTTGAGGGCGGCGGTGAACGTCGCCGGCAGCAGCGACGGTCCGGAGGCGTTCACCTCGCCGGCGAGCAGGCGCGCGGCCGCGGCGCCCGCGGCCTGTCCGTTACCACTCTGCGCGAGCGCGAGCGGCTGCGCGAGCGCCAGACCGGGAATCGCGGGCGCGCTCGGCAGGTGCTGCCAGCCGGCCGGGAAGGAGAGTTCGAGGTTGCCCGCCGACGCCGAGTTGGCGAAGTTCGCGCCGGAGCCGCCCGAGCCGCCGCCGAGCAGCAGGCCAAGCGCCGCGGCTAGCACCGCGGCGGCGAGCACCGCCGGCACGAGCATGCCACGGCGGGTCGGAGTGGAGGTGGCGGCGCCGGGGGTGGCCGCTGTGGCGCCGGCGCCGGCAGCAGCGGCGCCGGCGGCGACGGTGGCGTTCGTGAGGTGCGTGGCGCCGGGGTCGGCGGCGGCGGTGGCGCTCGCCAGGCGCGTGGCGCCGTGCTCGCCCGCGCCCGCGCCCGTGCGCGGCGTGCGCGTCGGAGAC
Source organism: Solirubrobacteraceae bacterium (assembly GCA_036561645.1). Taxonomy (GTDB): domain Bacteria; phylum Actinomycetota; class Thermoleophilia; order Solirubrobacterales; family Solirubrobacteraceae; genus Palsa-744. The sequence goes on along the minus strand of DATBOY010000021.1, from coordinate 18,082 downwards.
CCGGCGGCGGGGCGCAGGCGCGTCGCCTCCGCGGAGGTTCCCGGTGCGGCGCCCTCCGGCACCGCGCCGAGCGCCCGCCGCGCCATCAGCATCAGCTCGCCGGCCGACGCCGGCCGGTCCGCGGCGTCCTTCGCCATGCCCTGCGCGACGACGTCGTCGAGCGCGGCGGGGAGGTCCGAGCGCAGCTGCGATAGCAGCGGCGGCGGCTCGCTCAGATGCGCGAGCAGGACGCGCTCCTCGGTGGCCTTCACATACGGAACCCGCCCGGTGAGGCACTCGCAGAGCACGGCCGTGAGGGCGTACACGTCGCTGCCGGCGGTGGCGCGCGCGCCGCGCGCCTGCTCGGGGGAGATGTAGTCGATCGTGCCGACGAACTGCCCGGTTTCGGTCATCGCCGCGTCGTCGCTGCCCTTCGTCAAGCCGAAGTCGGCGAGGTACGCGTGGTCGCCGGCGCCGACGAGCACATTCTGGGGCTTGACGTCGCGATGGATCAGCCCCTTCGCGTGCGCGGCGTCAAGCGCCTCGGCCACCTGCGTCAGCAGGCGCAGCGTCCGCCGGTCGTCGAGCTGGCGGCGCAGGATCAGATCCTTGAGCGTCGGACCCTCGACCATGCGCATCGCGAGGAACAGCCTGTCGTCGGCCTCCCCGGCCTCGTAGACGGTGACGATGTGGGGGTGGTCGAGCGCGGCCTGCAACAGGCCCTCGCGCCGGAACCGCTCGCGGAAGTCGGGGTCGGCGCTGAGCTCCGCGGTCAGCACCTTCAGCGCCACCACGCGCTCCAGCGACAGCTGCGTGGCGCGGTACACCGTGCCCATGCCGCCCTCGCCGAGGGTGCCGTCGATGCGATAGCCCGCGACGACGGCGGGGCTCTGCGGTGAGTCCATCAGGACGCCCCTCCAGGGCGCCGACGGACGCGCGCGCGCAGCGACGACGGGGATCGAGGGGCAGGAGCTGGCAGGACGAGCGCGGCCGGTGCGATGGAGGTCACGTGCACTTCAGCGCAAGCCTACGCGACGTCAGCCGACGACCACCGGGCCGCCACCCCCGCCGCCTCCTCCTCCACCGCCACCTCCCCCGCCGCTGGGCGGAGCCGAGGGTGTCGAGGGCGCGGCGGGCGCCGGCGCGACAGGCGCGGCGGGTGTGCTCGGCGCGGGCGCGCTCGGAGCGGGCGCAGCCGGACGGGGCGGGTGGCGCAGCGCCGGCACCGCGGTCGCGGGCAGGGTCAGGCCGGAGGCGCGCACGGGGGTCGCTGGCAGCGTCAGCGGCGCCGGCAGCGGCGCCGCGTGGGAGGTTCCCGCGGTCGCCTTGCGCACCGCGAAGGCCGCCGCGAACGCCAGCACGACGATCAGCGCCGCGACCGCGATCCGTCCGCGCGAGGTGGCGGTCATTCGCAGGGCTTCGGCTTCCTGGAGCCCTGCGGCAGGCAGCGCTGGGTCTTGGTGAACCTGCCGCGACCGATGCGGTATTCGATGTACGCGCCGATGTCGTTCTTCGCGGTCACGTAGATCTTCAGGCTGGCGCCCTGCGGCAGCACCGCGCCGCGCAGATGGGGAAAGCCGACGCTGCGGGCGGTCGTGGCCTGCGGGCGGCAGCCGCGCGAGCAGCGCACTTCCACACGGGCTTTGTGGGGAGCGGCGACTGCGAGGCTGACGACGCGCACACCGCCCGGCAGCGGCGTTGCCGTGAGCGTCGCTTCGGCCTGCACGTGCTTGAACTGGGGGACGTAGTCGAACAGGAACTGGATGTTGCCCGCAGCGCCTGTGATTCCGCCGATCTGGATCGTGTAGGACTGCCCGGCTTTGACGTTGTAGAACAGCTTGCCGGCCGCCGTCGTCTGATTGACAGCGCACTGGCGCTGGCTGTTGTCCGGCAGCAGCGTCTTGGGGTTGAAGGGCATGACGGCCATGATCGTGCCGAACGCCGCCGAGGTCTGAATCACCACGCCGCCGTTGATGTTGGGGTAGAAGTCGTACCAGATCGTGCCGCTCTCGCCGACGCCGTTGCAGCCGGTCAGCTCCGGCGGCCCGCCGTGCGAGGTGGGGTTGAAGATGTCCGGCTGGATCGTCGCGGCCGTCGTGTCGCGCACGTCGGTGATCGTTTCCGTGCCGTTGAGCGCGTGGCCCGGCTTGTTGATGTTCAGCGATTCGAGGTAGTTGTCGTTGATCGGCGCCGCCGGCGCCGCCGCGCTCGCCGTCAGCGTGCCGGTGGCTCCCACGGCGAGCAGCATCGCCAGCGCCACGACCGCGATCGGCCGGCTGGAGCGTGTGTGTGTTGCTCGCATCAGACCACCTCGCCTCGGTTGCCAGGAAGACACCCAATCATATGTCAGACGCGGGCGATCCGCGCCGGGGTGCTGGGGTCCGCGGGGTCGACCTCGTGGGACCCGTGCCGGGGAGCGCCGCGGGATCCGCGCCGCTGGCCGCGGCGCTAGACTCGTGCCGCCCGGCATGAGCGACAGGGGGAGCGGGTCAATGGAGGCCGAGATGCAGGGCTCCGTCGGAGCTCGTCGGTTGGCTGTGCACTACGCGCTGCTTGGTCTGGTGACGGCAGCCGTCGTGGTCTTCGTGTTCACCTCGGGCACGAGCAGGCACGCGCAGAAGCAGATCGCGGGAGGCTACGACGTGTCAGCCGCGACGGCCTGTCTCGGGCCGAAGATCGAACTGGCGCAGTCCGGCCGGTTCGTGACGATCTCAAACGCCCAGTCCACGATCAGCGGCGCCTTGAAGTGGGTGGACGGACGCCTGAGTGGCGCCGTGCACTGCCTGCGCGGCCACGTCGCCCAGATCGACGCGCACGTGGCGAGCGGCGTGCTCGCCGGCTCCCTCGGGGGGCTGACGGTGGCGGCCGAACTCAAGCGCGACCCCCCCGAACCGGGAGCGCCCAAGCCGCGCGCGCCGCGGTCGGTGGCCGGCGAATACCAGCTCGCTCCGACCTCCGCCTGCCTCGGCGGCAAGATGAAGCTCGCGCAGTCGGGCTCGACCGTCAAGGTGGTCACCTCCAAGAAGCCGCGGGGCACCTTGATCTATAAGGCCGGCGTTCTGGCCGGCGCGATCTCGTGCGAGCACGGCGGGCAGCGGACAGTGGCCGGCACGGCCGCGGGCCGGGCGCTGGATCTGATCCTCACGCCGCCCGCGGTGAAAGCCGCCGCGCCGCCTGCCGTGAAGGCCGCTGCGCCGCCTGCGTCGAAGGTCGCTGCGCCGCCCGCGGTGAAGGCCGCCGCGCCGCCTGCGGGGAAGGTCGCGGCGACCGGCACGGCCGTGGCAAGCGAAACCGTGGCGCGCGCGACAGGGGCCGAGCCGCCCGAACACATCGCCGCCGCCAAGCAGCGCACCGCCGAAAACACCGTCGTCGCGTTCTTCATCGCCGTCGTCGTCGTGATGCTGTTCGCGCGGCTGTGCGGGAGCGTGATGCCGCGCATCGGCCAGCCGCGCGTGATGGGCGAGGTGCTCGCGGGCATTCTGCTCGGCCCCACCCTGTTCGGGGCGCTCGCGCCCGGGTTGCAGTCGACGATCTTCGCGCCGGACATCGTCCCCTTCATCGGCGTGGTGGCGAATCTCGGCCTGATCTTCTACATGTTCCTGATCGGGCTGGAGGTCGATCTCGGGCAGCTGCGCGGGCGCGCGCGGATGACGCTGGCGATCTCCAACACGGCGCTGCTGGTGCCGCTGATGCTGGGGATGCTCGTGGCGCTGCCGCTGTACCCGCTGCTGGCCCCGGACATCCGCTTTGCCGCCTTCGCGCTGTTCGTGGGAGTCTCGATGTCGATCACGGCGTTCCCCGTGCTGGCGCGGATCATCGCCGAGCGGCGGATGCTCAAGCGACCGCTCGGCGCGCTGGCGCTGTCCGCCGCGGCCGTCGACGACGTCTCGGCCTGGTTCTTGATCGCCCTGGCGACGGCGGTGGCGAGCGCCGGCAGCGGCGTGGCGGTGCTCGAAACGATCGGCTGGGCGGCGGTGTTCTGCCTGGGCATGGCGTTCCTCGTGCGCCCCATCCTCGCCCGCGCGGCGGTCGCCCACGACGAGGCGGGGCGTGTGCCCGGCACCTGGATCACGGCGATCTTCGCGGGCGTGCTGCTGTCGGCGATCGCCACCGAGAAGATCGGGATCGCGGTGATCTTCGGAGCCTTCGTGATGGGCATCGCGATGCCCCGTCACGCGGGTCTCAGCGAAGACGTCACGCGCCGCGTCGAGGACTTCGTCCTGACGCTGCTGCTGCCGCTGTTCTTCGCCTACACGGGTCTGCGCACGAACGTCGCGCTGCTCGGGCAGGGACAGCTGATCGCGATCACGGCGTTGCTGTGCGCGATCGCGATTCTCGGCAAGTACGGCGGCACGCTGCTCGCCGCCCGCGCGATACGCCTGCCGTGGCGCGAGTCGGCGGTGCTTGGAGCGTTGATGAACACGCGCGGCCTGACCGAGCTGATCGTGCTCAACCTGGCGCTCAGCACGGGCGCGATCTCCGCCGCGCTGTTCACGGCGCTCGTGATCATGGCGCTCGTGACGACGTTCATGGCGGGGCCGCTGATGCGGCTGCTCGACCCGCACAACGCCTTCGGCGAGGAGCCCGAGCAGGAGCTGGCCAGCGCGAGCGCCGGACTGACCCCGGCGCAGCGCGGCGCGGCGGGCGAGCACGCGATCCTCGTGGCGCCGCAGAGCGAGGGAGCGCTTGAGCAGCTGCTGGCGCTGGCGCAGCCGCTGGCCCGCTCGCAGCCGCGCCGCGAGCTGATCCTGGCCCGTCTGGTGCGCCCGCCGCGGGGCGCGACGGTGCGCGGCGGCCTGCAGACGGAGGCGCGGCGCGTGAGCGAGGCGACCGAGCAGCTGCAGGGCAGGCGCGCGGAGCTGCTGCAGGAAGGTTTCGATGCGCGCGCGGTGGCGCTGACCTCGGCCGACCCCGGCCGCGACCTCACGCGCCTGTGCCGGGGCGAGGAGATCGACCTGCTGCTGCTCGACGGCCGCCGGCCGCTGCTCGGCGACGGCGTCCCCCGCGAGGCGGTGGGCACGGTGCTGGGCGAGGCCCGCTGCGACGTCGCCGTGCTGGTGGCGCGCGAGGGCGTGGAGGTCAATCCCGGTCCGGATCGCTCGGTGATGGTGCCGTTTGGCGGCGCCGACCACGATTGGGCGGCGCTGGAGCTCGCGAGCTGGATCGCCGCCGCCAGTGGGGCGCCGCTGCGCCTGCTCGGCGCCTCCGGGCAGCGCGAGAACGGGCGCGACGCGAGCGGCCTGCTGGCCAACGCTGCGCTGGTCGTGCAGCAGTTCGCGGGGATCTCGGCGGAGCCTGTGCTGGCCGAGCCCGGGCGCGAGGGCATCCTCGCGGCGGCGGCGGCAGCGGGGCTGCTGATCGTCGGGCTCTCCGAGCGCTGGCGCAAGGAGGGGCTGGGAGAGACCCGCCGCGCCATCGCTCGCTCGGCCCCGGCGCCGATCGTCTTCGTCCGTCGTGGCGAGCGGCGCGGCGCGCTCGCGCCGGCGACGGACATGACGCAGTTCGGCTGGTCCACGGCGGGGATCGGCCAGTCGGCCTAGCCGGCGCGCCAGGCGCCGTCGGCGAACACGGCCTAGCCGGCGCGCCAGGCGCCGTCGGCGAACACCAGGCGCACCGTCTCGCCGTCGTCCCCGAGCGCGATCCGCGCCTCGCGCGCGTCGAAGTCGATCTCCAGCTTGAGTTTGGGCGGGGGGATCTGGCTCGCGGGCGCCTCGGGCGTCGCCGCGGGGGCGGTGGTATCTGCGGGCTCTACGACGGACGCCGCCGGCGTGGGCGCCTGGACGGGTTCCGCGGGCGCCGCCGCCGGAGGTGTCTGCGCGGATGCCTGGACGGAGGCCGCCGCCTCCTCCACAGCGGGGACGCGCGCGAACACAGTCGGGGCGGCCCGGCCCTCGGAGCCGGGTGTGTCCGCGTCCTCAGGCGCCGTCTCAGGCTGGCGCTGCACGATCTCGCGCACGACGAGCGTCGTCGCGCCCGTCTCGATCGAGTCCCCGACTGCCAGCACGCGCGGGCTCTGGATGCGCAGGCCGTTGACGAACGTGCCGTTGGAGGAGCCGAGATCCTCGATTGCGTAGTTGCCCGTCGCCTCGCGCGAGATGCGCGCGTGCTGGCGGGAGATCTCTTCGTCCTCGGCGAGCCGTCCCGCCCCCGTAGCGTGGCGCCCGATGACGAGCTCGTCCTCGACGACGAGCGTGCTGCCGGGGGCGACGCCGCTGATCACCTCAAGGCGCATGTAGGTCGAGGCGTCGCTCATCTTGCGGACCGTCTCATCGCAAGACCGTAGCGATCGCGGAAGTCGGGTCCTGCTCGCCGCGCTCGGCCCGGATCACGTGCATCACGGCGTTGATCAGGGCGAGATGCGTGAACGCCTGCGGGAAGTTGCCGAGGTGGCGGCCGGTGTGCGGGTCGATCTCCTCGGCGTAGAGCCCCAGAGAGCTGGCGTGGGAGATCAGTCTCTCGCAGAGAGAGCGCGCGCGGTCGAACTCGCCGATCTCACAGAGCGCGGAGACGAGCCAGAACGAGCAGATCGTGAAGGAGCCCTCCTCGCCGGCGAGCCCGTCGTCGGTCTCCTCCACGCGGTAGCGCAGCACGAGGCCGTCTTCGGTGAGCTCGTCGGCGATCGCCAGCACGGTGGCCACGACGCGCGGGTCCTCGGCGGGCAGGAAGCGCACCAGCGGCAGCAGCAGCAGCGATGCGTCGAGCGACGTGGTGTCGTAGTGCTGGGTGAAGACGCCGCGCTCGTCGACGCCGTTGGCGCAGATGTCGGCGTGGATCTCCTCCGCGGCGGCGCGCCAGCGCACGGCGCACTCCTGGTCGTCGCGCAGCAGCGCCAACCGCGCGCCGCGGTCGGCGGCGACCCAGCACATCAGCTTCGACGATGTGAAGTGCCGGGGCTCGCCGCGCACCTCCCAAATGCCGCGATCGGGTTCGCGCCAGTGCTCCAGGGCGCCGGCGACCTGGCGCTTGATGATCGGCCACAGCCGGTCGGGGAGCTGGTCGCGGGAGCGCGTGTGCAGGTAGATCGAGTCGAGCACGGCGCCCCACACGTCGTGCTGGCGCTGGTTGTAGGCGCCGTTGCCGATGCGCACGGGCCGCGAGCCGGCGTAGCCGGAGAGGTGGTCGAGCTCCTGCTCGTCAAGGCGGCTCTCGCCGCCGATGCCGTACATGATCTGCAGCTCGCCCTCTTCCTCGGCGAGATCGGCGACGAAGTAGAAGAAGTCGTTGGCCTCCCAGTCGAAGCCGAGCGTGTACAGCGCCCACAGCATGAACGTCGAGTCGCGGATCCAGTTGTAGCGGTAGTCCCAGTTGCGTTCGCCGCCGAGGGTCTCCGGCAGGGAGGTGGTGGCGGCCGCCACCATCGCCCCGGTGGGGGCGTAGCTGAGCCCCTTCAGCGTCAGCGCGCTGCGCTGCAGGTACGTGCGCCACGGGTGGTCGGGGAAAGTGCCCTGCTTGACCCACTCCTGCCAGTGGTGGGCGGTGCGCACGAGTCGTTCGTCGGCCTCCTCGTAGGTGCTCGGCAGCGGGTGCGAGGACCAGCCGAGCGCGGCGAACGCGGCCTCGCCCTCGCGCAGCACGGTGCGGGCGCGGGCGCGCGGCCCCTCGAAGCCGAGGTTCATGTCGGTGACGAGCCGCAGCTTCAGCTCCATGCCCTCCGAGCCGGCGGTCGCCTCGTTGTAGCCGGGGCCGGTGTAGGACCATTCGGCGGCGAGGCCGCCGTAGTCGAAGACGGGTTCGCAGTCGAGGTGCATCTCGGCCCAGCCCTGCACGCAGCGCACGGTGCGCAGCAGCACGTGGTCGGCGTCGTAGTCGGTGGGCGAGCGCCGGTGGGTGCGCGAGCGCTCGTCGTTGTGGTGCCACGGTCCGATGCACAGCACGTCGCGCACGACGACCCAGCCGGTGCGCGTCTCCCAGCTGGTCTCGAGCACGAGCGTCCCCGGTAGGTAGCGCACCGCGCCGGGCACGGTCACGCCGGCCGGGGCGAGCCGGAAGCCGCCGGCGTCGCGGTCGAGCATCGCCCCGAACACGCTGGGGGAGTCCAGGCGCGGCAGGCACATCCACTCGACGTTGCCGCTCGGGGCGATCAGCGCGCAACTCTCGCAGTCCGACAGGAAGCCGTAGTCGGCGATCGGCGGAAACGGGCTCCCCGGATTCGCTTGGGGTATCGCGCTCACGGCGCGAAGGCTACTGCGCCGAGCACCGGCGGGACGTGCGCCGGGGCTGCCTCTTGGTCCGTGCTCCGCCAGAAGCTCCGGCGCCCCGCCACGAGCTCTGGCGTTCCCACCTCCCTGGTCCGGCGCCCCGCCGGGTAGGCTCTGGCCTCGCATGACCTGGGTGGAAGTCTTCATTGCGTTCGTCGTGTCCCATCTGGTCGGGGACTATCTGCTGCAGACCGACTGGCAGGCGCGCAACAAGCGCGGCGGTCTGGCGCGCCGCGCGGCGCCCGCTGCGCGGCGGGCGCTGCTGACCCACGTGAGCACGTACACGCTCGCCTTCGTCCCCGTGCTGGCGCTGAGCGATCTCGGCCTGAACGTGCTGTGGGTGATCCCGGCGATCTTCGTGCCGCACGTGATCCAGGACGACGGCCGGCTGCTGCACGCGTACATGCAGCGCGTCAAGCGCCTGGACCCGAAGGAAAACCTGGCGGTGTCCATAGCCGTCGATCAGACGTTCCATCTGCTGGCCCTGATCGTGCTGGCGCTGCTGATCGGCACGTGACGTCGACCACGGGGGATCATTAGAGTCGCGTCGGTGTCCGCGCAGAGCGTCCTCTACGACGTCGCCGCCAACGGCGTGGCGAGCATCACCCTGAACGAGCCGCAGACGCGCAACGCGCTGTCGGCGGAGCTGCTGGGGGGCTTGATCGACGCCCTGCACAGCGCGCGCGAGGACGAGCGCGTGCGCTGCGTCGTGCTGGCGTCCTCGCACGAGACGGTGTTCTCCTCCGGGGGCAACCTCGGCGGCTTCGCCGCGGACGCGGCGCTCGTGCACAAGCACTTCGGCTCGGAGGCGTTCGTCGGACTGTTCAAGCTGCTCGGGAGTCTCGGCAAGCCGACGCTGTGCGCCGCGCGCGGGCACGTGCTCGCGGGCGCGCTCGGGGTGGCGCTGGCGTGCGATTTGATCGTCGCCTCCGAGCAGGCCACGTTCGGCACGCCGGAGATCAACGTCGGGCTGTTCCCGTTCATGATCATGGCGCTGATCTACCGCAACGTGCCGCGCAAGAAGGCGAACGAGCTGCTGCTGCTCGGCGAGCGCCTGGACGCGCAGCAGGCGCTGGCGGCGGGGATCGTCAACAAGGTGGTGGCGGCGGCGGAGTTCGACGCGGCGGTCGCCGAGTGGGCGGGCAGGCTCGCGTCCAAGTCGCCGCTGATGATGCGCCTCGGCAAGGAGGCGATGCGCCGCCAGCTGGACATGCCCCTGGACGACGCGCTCGACTACCTGCGCGCGCAGCTCACGCTGGCGCTGTCCACGGAGGACGTCGTGGAGGGGGTCAGCGCGTTCTTCGAAAAGCGCGAGCCGCAGTGGAGCGGGCGGTGAGCGCGATCGGCGCAGCGTTCCGGCGGTGTCAGCGGCGATGGCGGGGGCCGTGAGCTCGATCGGCGCAGCGTTCCGGTGGTGTCAGCGGCGATGGCGGGGGCCGTGAGCTCGATCGGCGCAGCGTTCCGGCGGCGCGAGCCGCGGTGGAGGGGGCGGTGAGCTCGATCACCCGCGCGCAGGAGGCGACGCTCGTGGCGATGCGCTGCCGTACGGCCGATCGCTCGGTGCAGGCGGCGGCGGGGGTGGAGGTGCTGGCGCGCACCCTGGCCCGTCAGCTCGGGACCGAGGCGCGGCTGATCGGCTCGGCGCAGCCGGCGCAGAGCCAGGGCTACGAGCAGGACCTGCGCGCCTCCCGCGGCTGCCTGCTGGAGGCCGGCGGTCAGGTCGAGGACGCGCTGAACGCCCGCACGCTGCCCGTCGTGGTGGCCGGCGACGGAGCGATCGCGCTGACGACGCTGCCGACGGTCGCGCGGATGCGCCCCGACGCGCACATCCTGTGGCTCGACGGGCACGCCGCGTTCCACACGCCGCAGAGCACGATGAGCGGCTACCTGGGCGGGATGGCGCTGGCGGGCGCGTGCGGGCGGTGGAAGACGGGCTTCGACGGCGCGGTGGAGGGGGAGCGCGTGGTCCTGTGCGGGGTGCGCGAGCTGGAGCCGGGCGAGCGCGAGGGGTTGACGGCGGCGAAGGTGACGGTGATCGGGTCGAGCCTTGAGACGCTCGTGTTCATGCAGAACGCGCTCGACGGGGCGCCCGTCTATCTGCACCTCGACGTCGACGTGCTCGACCCCAAGACGATGCCGCTGAGCCACTCGATCAAGGCCGCGGGCGGCTTCGACGACGGCAAGCTGCTCGACCTGCTGGAGGCCCTGGGGGAGACGAGCGAAGTGGTGGGCATCGAGGTGGCGGGCTTTGAGTCCTCGGCCGAGGACGACGAGCAGGCGGCGCTCGGCGCCGAGGTGATCGCCGGCGTGCTGGACCCGCTGCTGCCCTGAGCGTGGCGCGGTCGGCCGCAGGCCGACGAGCCGGACCCCTCGATGTTCCAGTCAGCAGTAAGGTAAGCAGTAGGACTTCCTACTGTTCGCTTTCTGAACCCTTGCCCGCCGACACGACCAATCCCTTGCCCGCCGACACGACCAACCCCAGCTCGCTGCTGCGCCCGCTCGTCGAGGACCTGCACGCGCGCCGCGCGCAGATCGCGCTCGGCGGCGGCGAGGAGAAGATCGCGCGCCAGCACGAGAAGGGCAAGCTGACGGCGCGCGAGCGCATCGCGCTGCTGCTCGACGCCGGCACGTTCGTGGAGTTGGGCATCCACGGCCGCCCGCACTCGGCGGCGCGCGCGATGGACGGCGTGCAGGCGCCCGCGGACGGCGTGATCACGGGCTACGGCAGGGTGGAAGGCCGTCTGACGGCGGTGTGCGCGTACGACTTCACGGTGATGGCGGGGTCGATGGGGATGACGGGCGAGATCAAGGTCACGCGCCTGCGCGAGCTGGCGCTGACCAAGCGCATCCCGTTCGTGTGGCTGCTGGACTCCGCGGGCGCGCGCGTGCAGGAGGCGGCGGGCGCGATGTTCGCGGGCTCCGGGCACCTGTTCCGCGAGGAGGTCGTGATGAGCGGCGTGATCCCGCAGGTGGCGGCGCTGATGGGTCCGTGCGCGGCGGGCACGGCGTACATCCCCGGCCTCGCGGACTTCGTGCCGATGGTCAAGGGTCGCGGCTCGATGGCGCTCGCGGGGCCGCACCTCGTGCGCGCCGCGATCGGCGAGGACGTCACGCAGGAGGAACTCGGCGGCGCTCGGGTGCACTGCCGCAAGTCCGGCGTCGGCGACATGGAAGTCGCGAGCGACGAGGAGTGCATCGAGCGGATCAAGCAGTACCTCTCGTTCATGCCCCAGAACTGCGAAGAGCGCCCGCCGCGGCGGGTGGGCGGGGTGGATGGGTCCGCAGCCGATCCGATCGAGCGCGCCGACGAGGAGCTGCTGGATGTGCTGCCGGAGTCCAACCGCAAGCCGTACGACATGTACGAGGTGATCCGCCGCATCGTCGACGACGGCGAGTACCTTGACATCAAGGGGCTGTGGGCGAAGACGGTGATCACGTGCTTCGCGCGCTTCGGCGGGCGCCCGGCCGGGATCGTCGCCAACCAGCCCAAGCAGCTCGGCGGCATCCTCGACAACGACTCCGCGGACAAGGCGGCGCGCTTTGTCAACCTGTGCAACGCGTTCGGCATCCCGCTCGTGTTCGTGCAGGACGTGCCGGGCTTCATGGTCGGCACGAAGGTCGAGGCGGAAGGCATCATCCGCCACGGCGCAAAGATGCTCTATGCCGTCGCCAACGCCACGGTCCCCAAGATCACCGTGATCACGCGCAAGGCGTACGGCGCCGGGTACTACGTGATGTGCGGGCGCGCGTACGAGCCGGACCTGATCGTCGCGTGGCCGAGCGCGGAGATCAGCGTGATGGGCGCGGAGGGCGTGGTGGAGATCGCCTTCCGCAAGGTCGTGGAGGAGGCGCCGGACCCGCAGGCCAAGCGCGCGGAGCTGATCGAGGGCTTTCGCAAGGCCTTCGACGTGTACATCGCGGCGGGCAACGACCTGATCGACGACGTGATCGACCCGCGCGAGACGCGCGCCACGATCTGCCGCGCGCTGGAGGTCTCGGAGGGCAAGAAGGTCGAGCGGCCGTGGAAGCGCCACGGCGTGGTGCCCGTCTGATGCGCGTCGTGTGCGCCCGCGAGGCGATGCCCGTATGAGCCCGAAGGATCACCGATGAGCCTCGACCATCCCGTCGTCATCACGTGCTCGATCTCCGGCGTGATCGCCAACCGCGAGCAGTGCCCGGCGATCCCGTACACGCCGCAGGAGTACGCCGCGGAGGCGCGCCGGGCGGTGGAGGAGGGCGCGAGCATGATCCACATCCACGCGCGCCGCCCCGACGGCACCCCGAGCTATGAGATCGAGGACTTCGCGGCGATCACGGAGGCCATCCGCGGGGCCGTCGACGACGTGATCGTCAACTACTCGACGGGCACCATCGGCGTGCCCGTGTCCAAGCGCGTGGAGTACCTGCGCGCGTGCCGCCCGGAAGTGGCGGCGCTGAACATGGGCTCGATGAACTACGCGAAGTACTCGCGCTCGCGCAAGGACTTCGTGTTCAAGATGGTCTTCACGAACCCCTTCGAGGAGATCGTCGAGCTGCTGGAGGCGATGAACGAGCTTAATATCAAGCCCGAGCACGAGTGCTTCGACATCGGCCACATCGGCAGCCTCGAGCCGCTGATCGACATGGGGGTGCTGAAGACGCCGCTGCACGTGGACTGCGTGATGGGCGTGATCGGCGGCATCCCGCCGACGCCGCGCAACCTCGCGGCGATGGTCGACAACATCCCCGCGGGCTCGCACTGGGGCGTGATCGGCATCTCCCGCCAGCAGTGGACGCTGCTGGCAACGGCGCTGACGCTCGGCGGCTCGATTCGCGCGGGCGTCGAGGACAACCTGTACCTGCCGGATGGCTCGATGGCCCGCTCCAACGGCGATCTGATCGCCAAGGCGCGGCAGATGACCGAAGACGTCGGGCGCCGGCCTGCGACCGTGGCGGAGGCGCGCGCGCTGCTGGGAGTGACTGGGCGCGATGCGTAGCGCCCGCGGGAGGATGCGTGGAGGTCGCGGGAGGGTGTTGGGAGGGGGCGGCCTGCCGGCCGCCGGATGGGCCGCGCGAGGCTTGACCCCGGTGAGTGAGGCGCCGCGGTGAGCCTGCCCCTGGAGGGCATTCGCGTGCTCGACCTCTCGCGCCTGCTGCCGGGCGGCTTCTGCTCGCTGCTGCTGGCGGACTTCGGCGCGGACGTGCTGAAGGTGGAGGACACGGGGATGGGCGACTACATCCGCTGGGCGCCGCCGTACTACGAGGGCGCCGCGGACAGCGCCAAGTCCGCGCTGTTCCTGTCGCTGAACCGCAACAAGCGCTCGATCCGCATCGACCTCAAGAGCGAGGCGGGCCGCGCCACGCTGCTGCGCCTCGCGCGCGACTGCGACGTGCTGCTGGAGTCCTTCCGCCCCGGCGTGCTCGACCGCCTCGGCGTCGGCTACGAGCGCCTGCGCGAGGTCAACCCGGGGCTCGTGTACTGCGCGATCTCCGGCTACGGCCAGGACGGGCCCAAGCGCGACGCCTCGGGGCACGACATGAACTACCTCGGGCTGATCGGTCTGCTGGGCCTCACGGGCGAGGGTGACGCGGTGGGCGGGCATCCCATACAGGCGGCTGGCCAGATCGCCGATCTCGGCGGCGGCGCGCTGATGGCGGCGTTCGGGATCCTGGCGGCGCTGCGCGAGCGCGACGGCGCGCCGGGCAGGCCGGGCTCCGGCGAAGGGCAGCTCGTGGACGTCTCGATGGCCGACGGCGCGTTGTCGTGGCTGGCGATGGTCGCCGGGCAGGCGTTGTGCGAAGGGCGCGCGCCGCGCCGCGGCGAGCTGCCGCTCGCCGGCTCGCTCGTCTGCTACCGACCGTACGAGTGCGCCGACGGCTGGGTGACGCTGGGGGCGCTGGAGCCGAAGTTCTGGGCGGCGTGGTGTCGCGGCGTCGGGCGCGAGGAGTTGATCGAGAAGCAGTTCGAGGGTCCGGGCTCGCCGGCGCACGAGGAGGTGCGGGCGCTGTTCAAAGAGCGCACGCGCGCGCAGTGGGAGCAGTTCGCGCGCGAGCACGACTGCTGCCTTGAGCCGGTGCTGGAGCTGGAGGAGGCGCTGGACTCCGAGCTGGTGCGCGCGCGGGGGATGGTGGTCGAGCTGGAGCAGCCGGGCGTGCCGGGCGGCGTGCGCCAGCTGGGCGTCCCGGTGAAGCTGTCGCGCACGCCGGGCGCGCCCGGCCAGCGTCCCGGTCCCGAGCTCGGCGAGCACACCGAGCAGGCGCTGCGCGAGGCGGGCGCCTCGCAGGCGGAGATCGAGGAGCTGCTGGCGAGCGGCGCGGTCGCGGGGCCGGCGCGGCCACAGGCGGGCGAGGGCGCGACATTCCGGGTGTGAGCGGGTGGGCATGAGCGCCAGCGTACGCAGCGACGGTGATGGTTCGCTGGCGCGCGACGGGGCGCAGGGCACGCCGCGAGCGGCGACCGCGCCGGCCATCGGAGACCGCCCGTTGAAGATGAGCGAGCTGGCGGAGCGCTCGGGGGTGAGCGCCGGCACGATCAAGCACTACCTGCGCGAGGGGCTGCTCGGCGATGAGCAGGAGATCGTGCGCACGAGCCGCAACATGGCGTACTACCCGGCGGAGTACGTGGCTCGGATCGAGCTGATCAAGCGCCTGCAGGAGGAGCGCTTCATGCCGCTGCGCGTGATCAAGGGCATGTTGGAGGGCGACCCGGAGCGCGTACGCGCGCTGGTGGAGCTGGAGGACCGCATACTGGAGCGCGCACTGGCGAGTGCGGACGCGCGGCGGGTCTCCGCGAAAGAGGTGCGCGAGCGCTACGAGATCCCGCGCAACGTGCTCGAGCGCCTGGCGGAGATCGGCGTGCTCACGCCCAACAGCCGGGGCTACGACCAGGACGACGTGAAGATCATCGCGGCGATCGCCAGCTTCCGCGCCGGTGGCTACGAGCAGGAGCTGGGCTTCACCGTGTACGACACGCTGCGCTACCGCCAGGCCCTGGAGCCGCTGGTGCGCGAGGAGGTGCGGGCGCTGCTGGATCGGCTCGCGGGCGAGGTCGAGGTCGAGCGGGCGCTGGTGATGATCGCGGCCGGCGCCGAGCCGCTGCGGGAGCTGATCGGGGCGATGCACTCAAAGCTCCTGCTGGCGGAGCTGGGGCGCCAGCGGGCGTGAGCGGGCGGGCGGCTCAGCGTCGCCGATAGGAGAATTCGCGCGTGCCCTGCGCCGTCGGTGCCTGGGCCGCCTGTTTGACGAGCGTACGGGGATCGAAGCCGGCGGCGAGCTGGGTCTTGTGCGCCAGCGCGAACACGAAGATCCCGTAGCGCACCGTCGTGCCCATCGGCGGGCACACGGAGTAGCCGCTGCGCCCGGCGCTGTTGCGCCCCACGACCGCTCCCGCCGGTACGCTGCCCGCGGGCAGTCCGTGCAGTTCCGGTTTCACGCCGGCGAGCGCCCAGTCGAAGGCGAAGCTCTTGTTGCCGATGTGCACGACGAGCAGCGCCACTTCGGCCGTGCCGGCCGGCAGCGCGCCCCACGTCACGGCCGGCGACCTGTCCGCTCCGTCGCATGTGTACTGCGCCTGGATCGGGCTCGACGGGGCGCTGCCGTGGATCGCCGGGCTTGACACGGTGAGGCGCGCGGCTGGGGCGGACGTGCTCGTGCTTGTGGTCTGCGTCGTGCTCGTGCTGGCCATCTGCGTCTGGCTGGAGCTGGTCGATTTGGAGCCCGACTTGCCGCAACCCGCGAGCGCGACGGCGGCCGCGAGCGCCCCCACAGCGAGCATTCCCGACGTTTTCCGCGCACGCATCTCAGGTCCCCTCGTTCGATTTTTCCTGCTCTGGACGAATAACGGCTGATGCTACATATTCGTTCCGTAGCTGCAAAAGGAACGCGGAAAATGTCTCTCTCTGCGATGCCCGGCTCCCGCGAGGGTGTCGTGCGAGGGGTTCGAGGCGGCTCCTGCGAGGGGGCGTCGTGGGGGAGGGCTCGGGCGGCTCCTGCGAGGGGGCGTCGTGCGGGAGGGCTCAGACGGCTCCTACCACCGCGCGCGGTGGTGCTCGACCACACCGAGCCCGTGCGCCAGCTCGATCCCTCCGGGCAGCGTGCCGCTGAAGCTCCCAAACGGCGCCCGGTACTCGCTGCGCACGACGAGCAGGTTCTCGCGGCGGCTGCGCTGCGCCTCCGCGGTAAAGCGCAGCCGCGAGCCGTCCGCGGCGGCGATGCCCGAGAGATCGCGCGCGAAGCTGACGGGCGGCGCCTCGTGCGGAGCCTGTGCGATCCACACGGTTCGCTCGCTGCCCGTGGGGGGGTCGTTGACGCCCTCCACAAGGTTGAACGCGAGCGCCCGCCCTGCCGCATCGACGCCGACGCCGGCGGCCCACAACCACTCGGTGACGCGCGCGTGATAGCCGGCCGTGTCGTCGATCACGGCGAGCGCCTCGATCGCCCGCGGCGCGCCGCCGTCGAGCGCGAGGGTTCCGTGCGCGCGCACGCCCGCCTGCTTGCGCGTCCACACGTACGCGGCCGCGTGGGCGCACGTCGTCTGCCGGCCGTCGTCTTCGGCGAGCGCCAGGTCGAGCACGACGCCGCGGTCGCGCACGCGCAGCCGCCGCGGCGACAGCTCGACGGCGCCGCGCCGCCACACGGTGTGCGTGCCCTCGCGCAGCCGCCCGTCCGCGCGTGTGAGCAGCGCCCAGAACGTCTGCCGCGCCGGCCCCACGCGCACGACGGCGGCGCACGCCATCAGCTCCTCGCAGAACACGCCGACGTAGCGCCAGCGCTTCAGCGGCCGCGTGCCGTGGAACGGCGGCATCGGGGCCGGCGGCACGGGTCCGTGGCGGCGAGCGACGCGTGCGCCGCTCGCTATGCTTGACGCTGTTGACTGACTAGTCAATCTATTCTGTGTGAGGGGATGCTCGCGGGAGGAGCTCATTCTTGAAGGCGGCGGCGATCCAGCTGAACTCGACAGCCGACAAGGCCGCGAACATCGCTGCCGCCGATCGTCTGACGCGCGCCGCGGCGGCGGCCGGCGCCGAACTCATCGTACTCCCGGAGAAGTGGACGGCGATCGGTCGCGACGACGATCTGCGCGCCGCCGCGGAGGAGCTGGGCGGGCGGGTCGCGGGGTCCGGTGCGGGAGAGGCGGCGTCGGTGGACGCGCAGGCCGCGGGGTCCGGTGCGGGGGAGGCGGCGTTGGCGGGCGTACGGGCCGCGGGGTCCGGTGCGGGGGAGGCGGTGTCGGTGGACGCGCAGGCCGCGGGATCGGCTCTGTCCTGGGCCTGCGCGATCGCGCGCGAGCTTCGGATCGATCTGGTGGCGGGCTCGATCACTGAGCGCGTGCCGGGGCGCGAGAAGCTCGCGAACACCTCCGTGCACGTCGATCCCCGCGGCGCGATCCGGGCCGTCTACCGCAAGATGCACATGTTCGACGTGGAGATCGAGGGCCGGACCTACCGCGAGTCCGACCTGGAGGCGGCGGGCGATGAGATCGTCCTCAGCCAGACGGCGCACGGTGTGGAGCTGGGAATGGCGATCTGTTACGACGTGCGCTTTCCGGAGCTGTTTCGCATCCTCGCGATCGAGGGCGCCCGCGTGATCGCCCTGCCGGCGGCCTTCACGCTGCCGACGACGCGCGACCATTGGGAGATCCTTGTGCGTGCCCGGGCGATCGAGAACCAGACGTTCGTGATCGCCGCCAATCAGGTCGGCTCCCACCCGGGCGGGCACCACTCCGGCGGACGCTCGATGATCGTCGATCCTTGGGGGACGGTTCTCGCCGCCGCCGAGGACGGCGAGGGCCACATCCTCGCGGAGCTGGACCTGGAGCGCCAGCGTGAGATCCGCGCGCAGCTGCCGGCCCTGGCCAACCGCCGGCCCAGCGCCTATCGCTGGCCGCAGGAGAGCCGGGCATGAGCGCCGCCCGCACGAAAACGGCC
>DATBOY010000020.1:0-7935 GCA_036561645.1 Solirubrobacteraceae bacterium | reverse complement strand
GAGCCGCGCGTCGTGCACGTGCAGGCGCAGACCAACCGCATCATCACCGTCGACGACGCGGTGGCGACCCTGCTGTCGGAGCCTGTCGCAGACGGCGGGACCGCGGCCCTGACACAGGCCCAGGGCGTCAACTGAGCGTCAGAGAGGAACCACATGTCAAGCCACCCCCCCACCAGCCCCTCCTCCCACCTCCGGGTCCCCAGCGACCCCGGACGCCTGCCGATGACGCTGCCGCTGCTGGCCGAGAAGAAGCGCCTCGGCGAGCCGCTCGTGATGGTCACGGCCTACGACTACCCGAGCGCGCGCGCCGCCGAGGCGGCCGGCGTCGATCTCGTGCTCGTCGGCGACTCCGCCGCCACGACGGTGCTCGGCTACAGCGCCACGACACCGGTGGACCTCGACGACATGCTCGTGCTCGCCCGCGCCGTGCGCCGCGGCCTGTCCACGCCGCTGATGATCGGCGATCTGCCGTTCGGCTCGTATGAGATCTCCGACGAGCAGGCGATCGCCACGGCGGTGCGGATGGTCAAGGAGGCCGGCTGCGACGCCGTCAAGCTGGAGGGCGGCTCGGAGGCGCCCGTACGCCGTGCGCGCGCGATCGTCGGCGCCGGCATCCCCGTGATGGGCCACGTCGGCCTGACGCCGCAGACCTCGACCGCGCTCGGCGGCTGGAAGGCGCAGGGGCGCACGGCGAAGGCGGCCGTGCGAATCGCGCAGGAGGCCCTCGCGTTGCAGCAGGCGGGATGTTTCGCCGTCGTCTTCGAGGCGATCCCGGCCGGCGTCACCGAGCAGCTGATGGCGCATATGGAGATCCCCGTGATCGGCATCGGCGCTGGCCCCGCGACCGACGGGCAGGTGCTCGTCTTCCACGATCTGCTCGGCATCCGCGACGGCCTCGGCCCGCGCTTCGTCAAGCGCTACGCGAACCTGCAGGAGGAGATGAACGCGGGCGTCACGGCCTACGCCGAGGACGTGCGTCTGCGCCGCTACCCGGGGCCCGAGCACACGTACAAGATCGACGCGGGCGAGCTGGCGGAGCTGCGGGAACTGCTGCGCTAGAGGCACTGCGACGGCGCACCGTCATGCGTCGGACCGGCCGGATCGCGCGGCACCGGTCACACCCGCGCAGGGCGGCTACCAGCTCGGCCGCGTCCGGTCGGCCGGGTACTCGATCTTCCTGATCACCTTCGCCGGCGCCCCCGCCGCGACCGAGAACGGCTCGATGTCGCGCGTGACGACGCTGTTGGCGCCGATCACGCAGCGCTCGCCGATGCTCACGCCGCTGGTCACCACGACGTTCGCGCCGAGCCAGCAGTTATCGCCGATGCGCGTCGGCCCTTTGCTCGTGAAGCCCTGCCACGGCACGGGCCGCTGCGGATCGTCGTAGCGGTGGCTTGCGTCCGTCACGAAGCACCCGTTGGCGATCATGCAGTGCTCGCCGATCTCCACGAGCGCCTCAGCGGCGATCATCACGCCCATGTTCAGGAACGTGCCCGTGCCGATCCGCACGCGCGCTTTTCCGGGCGCGGTGATCCACACGCCGGGCTCAAGCAGCGCGTTCTCGCCGATCTGCAGGCGCCCCTCCTGGAGCGCCTGCAGCACATTGCCGTGCACCGGCCAGCGCACGAACGCCTGGCGGCGCATGAACTGCCAGTGAATGCGCGCGCGGTTCCACGGCAGCGTGTTGCGCTCATACCAGCGCCACTTCTGCGCCCACAGCCGCGCCTGCGCCGGCAGCTCGCTCAAGCCGCGACCTTCGCGCGGCGTTTGCGCGGGGCCGGTTTAGCCTTCTTGGCGCCCGCCGCGGGCGCGCCGAGCAGCTCGGCGAGGAACTGGCCGGTGTGCGACGCCGGCTCGGCGGCGACCTCCTCCGGCGTGCCGGCCGCGATCACCATGCCCCCCTCCTCCCCGCCCTCGGGACCCATGTCGATGAGGCGGTCCGCGCACTTGATTACGTCCAGGTTGTGCTCGATCACGACAACGCTGTTGCCCGCCTCGACGAGGCGCTGCAACACGTCGAGCAGGCGCTGCACGTCGGCGAAGTGCAGCCCCGTCGTCGGCTCGTCGAGGATGTACAGCGTGCGCCCCGTGGCGATCTTCGACAGCTCCGAGGCGAGCTTGATGCGCTGCGCCTCCCCGCCCGAGAGCGTCGTCGCCGGCTGGCCGAGACGCACGTACCCGAGGCCGACGGCGTGCAGCGTCTCCAGGCGCCGGCGCACCTTCGGGATGTGCGTGAAGAACTCCAGCGCCTCCTCGACGGGCATATCGAGCACGTCCGCGATGCTCCTGCCCTTGAAGCGGATCTCCAGCGTCTCGCGGTTGTAGCGCTTGCCGTGGCACTGCTCGCACGGCACGTACACGTCGGGCAGGAAGTGCATCTCGATCTTGATCTGCCCGTCCCCGCGGCACACCTCGCAGCGCCCGCCCTTGACGTTGAAGCTGAAGCGCCCCGGCTTGTAGCCGCGCGCGCGCGCCTCCTGGGTCTTTGAGAACAGGTCGCGGATCACGTCGAACAGGCCGGTGTACGTGGCGGGGTTCGAGCGCGGCGTGCGCCCGATCGGGGACTGGTCGACGGCGATCACCTTGTCGAGCTGCTCCAGGCCGTGGATCGCGCGGTGCGCGCCGGGGCGCTGGCGCGCACGGTGCAGCTTCGCGGCGGCGGCCTTCAACAGCACCTCGTTGACGACCGTCGACTTGCCTGAGCCCGACACGCCGGTTACGCACGTCAGCACACCGAGCGGCACGTGCACGTCGATCTCGCGCAGGTTGTGCTGGCTGGCGCCGGCGATTTCCACGTATCCGCTGGGGGTGCGCCGCCGGCCGGGCACGGCGACGGTGCGCGTGCCGGCGAGGAACTGCCCCGTGAGCGAGTCCTTGACCCTCTGCACCTGCGCGGCCGTGCCCTGCGCGACGATCCGCCCGCCGTGCTCGCCGGCCCCGGGTCCGAGGTCCAGGAGATGGTCGGCGGCGCGCATCGTCTGCTCGTCGTGCTCGACCACGATCACGGTGTTGCCGAGATCGCGCAGGCGCTGCAGGGTGCCGATCAGCTTGGAGTTATCGCGCTGGTGCAGGCCGATCGAGGGCTCGTCGAGGATGTACAGCACGCCGACGAGCGAGCTGCCGATCTGCGTCGCGAGGCGGATGCGCTGCGCCTCCCCGCCGGACAGCGTCGCGGCGGCGCGATCCATCGACAGGTAGCCGATGCCGACGTTCTCCAGGAACCGCAGCCGCTCGGAGATCTCGCGCAGGATCAGCCGCGCGACGTGGCGGTCGGTCTCGGACAGCTCCACGTCCTCCAGCCACGCCAGCGCGCGGCGCGCGGAGAGCGCGCAGAAGTCCTCGATCCGCGTGCCGGCCACGAGCACGGCGCGCGACTCCGCGCGCAGCCGCGCGCCACCGCACACCGGGCAGGCGCGCAGCGACATGTACTCCTCGATCTTCTCGCGCGTCCACTCGGAGTCCGTCTCGCGGTAGCGGCGCTGCAGGTTGGCGAGCACGCCCTCAAAGCGCGTCGCGTACGAGCGCCGGCGGCCGTAGCGGTTGCGGTAGGTGATCTGCAGCTTCTCGCCGTTGGTGCCGTACAGGAACAGGTCGCGGTGCTCCTCCGGCAGCTCCTGCCACGGCGCGCCCAGGTCCACGCCGTAGCGCTCGCCGATCGCTTCGGTCACCTGCTCGTAGTAGTTCGACGCGCTGTTCGCCCACGGCGCCAGCGCGCCTTCGCCGACGGACAGCGTCGGATCGGGGACGAGCAGCTCGGGGTCGATCTCCATCTGCGAGCCGAGGCCCGTGCAGTGCTCGCACGCCCCGTGCGGGGAGTTGAACGAGAAGATCCGGGGCTCGAGCTCCACCAGCGACGGCCCGTGCTCGGGGCACGCGAACTTCTCCGAGAACGTGAACACGGTGCCCTCTGGGGGCAGCTCGCCGGGGACGATCTGGGCGGTGGCGGCGCGCGCGCCGAGGGCGCCGCTTGAGTGCGTGCGCTCCGGCGCGCCCTGCCCGCCCTCCGTGCCCTCCATGCCGTTCGTGCCCTTCGTGCTTTTTGCGCGCGCCCGCGGCGCGGACGCCTCGACTGCGGCGTGCGCTCCGTCTTCGGACTGCGCGGCCCCTCCTGCGGAGCCCGACAGGGCGGAGCTCATCATCTCCACCTCCACCAGCCCGTCGGCAAGCCCGACCGCCGTCTCGATCGAATCGGCGAGGCGCTTACGCAGGTCGTGGCGCATCACGAGACGGTCGACGACGACGGCGATGTCGTGCTTGTAGCGCTTGTCGAGCACGATCGACTCTTCGAGCATCCGCACGCGCCCGTCGATCTTCACGCGCGTGAAGCCGTCGGCGCGCAGCTCGTCCAGCAGCTTGCCGTACTCGCCTTTGCGCCCGCGCACCACGGGCGCCAGGATCATGAAGCGCGCGCCCTCGGGCAGCTCCATCGCCTGGTCGATGATCTGCTCCGCCGACTGCCCCACGATCGGGCGCCCGCAGATCGGGCAGTGCGGCTTGCCCACGCGCGACCACAGCAGGCGCAGGTAGTCGTAGATCTCGGTGACCGTGCCGACGGTCGAGCGCGGGTTGCGCGAGGTCGTCTTCTGGTCGATCGAGATGGCCGGCGACAGACCCTCGATCGAGTCCACGTCGGGCTTGTCCATCTGTCCGAGGAACTGCCGCGCGTACGCCGACAGCGACTCGACGTAGCGCCGCTGGCCCTCGGCATAGATCGTGTCGAACGCGAGCGAGGACTTGCCCGAGCCCGACAGGCCCGTGATCACCACGAGCGCGTCGCGCGGCAGCGTCAGGGAGATGTCCTTGAGGTTGTGCTCGCGCGCGCCGCTGACGACGATCTCGTTGTGCCGGGGCATCGAACTACATGATACGTAGGGGAACAGATGTTCGTATGGGTCGGGGCGGGCGTGATGCGCACTTTGCGTGAATCGCCGTACGACCCCGCTGGACGGCCGTCGTTACCGGTCGGCGAACAGCACCGCGACGTCGAGGTCGGCGACCCCCGCGGCGGGCGAGGGGACCGCGGCGCCGAGGCGGTAAATCTCGCAGTGGCGGTAGCCGTCGGGGCCGGGCTCGGTACGCACCTCCACGGCCTTGCCCGGCACGTCGACAATCCAGTAAACGGGGACGCCGGCGCGGGCGTACAGGGAGGCCTTCACGCCCCGGTCCACGTCGTGCGAGGTCGCGGCGACCTCGACTGCCAGCAGGGCAGTGCGGGGGTGGCGCCCGGCGGGCGGCTCATGCTCGATCAGCGCGAGATCGGGCTCGGGCATCGCATCGGGTGGGACTTCGAGCGGCAGCTGCGCCTGCGGCCACGCCTCGGCGCCGGCGAGGTGGCGCATCAGCCGTCTGATTGCCATCGCATGCTCTGCACTGTGAGGGCTCATTTCGACGAGCCACCCGTCGAGCAGCTCGACCGGCTCGCCATCCAGGGCTCCGCTGGCCACCATGCGGTTGTAGGCCTCGGTACCGAGACGGTGGATCGGCAGCGGCGTGAGAGCTTGCGTGGCCACGCGGCCATTGTAGAGACGCGTACCGCGAGCATCGCCGGACGATATTCGCCGCTGGGGAGAGTTCAGCGCTCCCGTGCCGGCTGCCTACCTGCCCCGCGGCAACACACCGGACCTGCCGAGGTCGAGAGCAATCGCGAGGATCAGGGTGGCCGTCCACGCGTTGACCGGGTTGAACAGCAGCGGCTCGTGCGCTCCCACGTTGTTGGCGATCAGCCAGATCACGAACCAGAAAAGCGTCATGCGTAAGAGATACCTCTGCCCCGGGCGCCGCGTATCGGTGCAATCCCGCGTATCCGGTGAGGGTTTCAACGGACCCCTCGGGCGAGCGACGGACCCTCCGGCTATTTCGACTCAGATCGCGCCACCGTCGCGAGCACGCCCGTGGTCACGCGCAGGACTGCGGCGGCGACAGCCTGGCGCGCTCAGGGCGCCTGCTTGGCAAGGCGCTCGGCCTCGCGCACATCGCTGAGCGCCACGCGCTTGGCTACAGGTTGACGGTGAGCGTGAGGTGGCGCAGAAGGCTCATTCTCTGTGTCAGGCCGCTGCCCTGCGCAACGACGAGCCAGGCGTTCCCTGAGCGCTTGGCGGTGAGGCCGCCCTCGGCGAAGAACCCCGGTGCTCCGCGCACTGGCTTCCAGTCGGGCAGCGCCGCCACGCGAGCGCGCGGGTGGGCGGCGTCGAGCACGACCATCGCCCTCAGCGGCATGTGCCCCAGGTCGTACACCGTGGCGACACACGGCAGGAACGCGTGCCCGACGAGCGGACCGGGGAACAACCGAACGGCGCTCATGACCTCCCCGCTGCGGGCCGACAGCCCCGGCAGTCCGCCGGCACGCAACTGGCAGGAGCCCCGTGGGGGCCGGTTCGGGTATCGCCAAGAGTGGACGCTGCCCTGCGAGGGGGTCCTCATCCATCGCTGCGCGATCGGGCGTCCCTGCGCGTCGAGCGCCACCAGGGTGGGCGCCGGCAGGAAGCTGGGGCGACGGTCCCCGGGAGCGATCCGTGCACGTCGCCTGACGGGGGTCACAATGCGCGCCGCGCGCAGGCCGTAGGCCAGCCCGGGCAGGGGCTCTGTGAGGACGCGGCGCTGGCCGTCGACGAGGATGGCGAGTACCCGCGGCGTGGTGACCGCCACCGTGGTCGAGAAGGACGAGCCGCCTTCGCTTGAGCCCTGCACCTGCAGGAACGGCGCTGAGGGCGTCGGCACGCCGCCGCACGCACTGCCGCCCGTGACACGGTTTTCCTCGATCACCACACACCATCCCGCCTGGCCCACGGTGAGCATCGGTACGAGGCGTACGTTGAACGTCGGCGAGTGCGACTGGCCGGCATCCACAGCCTGCGCGCGGCCGGCCCCACCGGCGTGCGTCGGGGTGGCGTGCGACGCTCCGCCGCCGCTGAGCGCCCAGCCGAGGATCGCGGCCGCGATCGCGACGAGGACGGCGATGCGCATACGTCGTACGCGCTGGCGGCGGCGGGCCTCTTCGATGACGCCGAGATCTGGCCCGACGGGCGAGCCTGCCGGCGCGTCTGAGGTGTACACGGGCTTCTCGTCGAGCAGCGCGGGCATCGTTCAGCGCAGCCCCTGGATGATCGCGATCAGCTCCTCGGGCTGGTAGCCCTGCTGGCGCGCGAAGCCCACTAGCTCGCGGGCGCGCGCGATCACAGCGCCGCGCTGGGGCGTGCCGCTGACACGCACGCCGAGCCCGCGGCGGAACTCCAGGAGATCTTCCTCGCGCAGCGCGCGCAGCGCGCGCAGGACCGTGTTGGTATTGACCCCCATGACCGCCGCGAGGTCGCGCGCGGGCGGCAGGCGCTCCCCCGGCTTGGCCTCGCCGTCGGCGATCGCGCGACGGATCTGCGCGGCCACCTGATCGTGCAGTGGCGTGGGGTCCGAGCGGTCGATGCTGTCGAGCATTGTGCTAGGCATACTAGCACTATGGTTATCAGTGTGCAAGGCCTCCGCTCTGATTGCGACCCTGTCGGCCGCCTTCAAGCCCATCCGTGTTCGGGGCGACTCGCAATACAAGTACTGGAAGTGCTGAGGAACTGCCCGACTGGCCCCTATGCACGATCCGCGCCAGCAGCGAAGCTCTTGGCCATGAAGCCAAACTGAATCTACGACGCCTGCCTTTACAGGCTACCTAACGTATCTGGATCGGAGCCTTAATCCACTTTGCGTTTTGACTGTTTCAAGGCTCGCTCACCCGTAGCTTGCGGATGCGTGCCGCCCTGAGCTGCTAGCTCCTTGAGCATTATGCCGGCGATTTCATCAGCAAGCTGTTGGCGGTCAACTGTCGCGCGATCTCGGGTAAGGGCACCCGCGACGTAGACTGCCAATAGCAGAACTCCGGACATGCTTGCACCCATTGCCAGAATGCGGGCATTCTTTGTCATCGCGCTATATTCATTACCTACCGTGACC
>DATBOY010000019.1:0-14677 GCA_036561645.1 Solirubrobacteraceae bacterium | reverse complement strand
GTCGCTGAACAACCTCTCAATCCTTCTGGGGGAAGCGGGGCGGCACGCAGAGGCTGAGAGCGCTCGTCACGAACTGGCTGAGCTTTCCGTTCCCTCGCGTGGCCATGGGGAACCGCCTGACCGATGATCCTCGCTTCAAACACAAGCCCTCACATCTCACTCCTGCATATCCTTGGTCGATGGTGGCGCAAATCACGGTGCCGCGCACGCGTGGTTTGGACGACGAGTAGCAGGCAACCTGCGCCTCGACGCTGCGCTCGCTCTCTACGGAGGCTGCGAAACGGCAGCCTGCTGGCGTCCGGTTCGTAGGTCAAAGGGATTGTGTCTTGCAAGGGCGTCTTCGGCCGACCCAATCTGGCGGGCAAGGCTCCCGGCAGCAGCTGCTAAGAGCGCTTGCGCACGAGCATCGGGACACCCGCGTCGTCCCACACGGACTTTGGGTGCCGGGCGCCCTCGCGACGACGCGGCAGCGCCAGGCTCTGTGGCGTCCACACGTCGCCACGACGTGCGGGCGTGGCACCGGCGGCCTGCTTGCCGGCGAGCACGGCGACGACGTCCTCGCTGCGCAGGCGAAAGACGTGGCCATATCGCTCGGCGGGCAGCATCCCCTTCTTGATCCAGTTGCGGATTGTCTGAGGGGTCACCTTGAACGCCTCTGCGACCTGCTCGGGAGTGAGGAGAGTCTCGTCAATCATTGCCAAAATTAGCCAAAAGAGCTTAGTTGTGGTGATAGCATAGACGTAGCGCCGGCTTGAACGCAAGGAGGAACGTATGGAGCCACCACGCGCCGAAGACAACGACTCCGCCAATCCCACCAAGGACGAGTTGGTCGCGCACGTCATCCCGTTGCGCCACCGAGCACAACAGCGGCAGGAGCCGCAGCCCGAGAAACCACCGCCGCCGCAAGAGCACTCGATCTGGGAGCCCCAGACAGGCCAGCCCGCGCTGCGACGCCGCAGCGCCCCGACACCCGCCGCATCCGCTGCCATGCCGAGCTCCGCCGTGGCCGCGAACCGCCCGCGTGCACGCGCGATCACCACGGCGCTCCTGGGAGCGGCCGCGATCGTCATGATGGCGTTCGTGCTGCTCGACGTCGTGCCGTCGCCCGGCCGCTCTGCACCGCCCAAGTCCCGCGGTTCGCTCGCGGCCGGCGCGTCAGGCGCAAACGCAAACGCAAGCGGCACCCCAGAACGCACCGGGGAATCGCCGACGGGCGCTCCACGCACGACGTCCGGTAGGAGCGCTGCCCCCCGTCATCGGACCTCGAAGAGACGGCCTCCCGCCAGCCACGGCGCGCCGTCAGCCACTCCGACCACCGGCGCCGCCCCACCTGGCGCCCCGGCGAGCGACAACGCCCCGTTGCAGCCGCACAGCAAGGCGGCGGCGTGCGAAGCGCAGGGCGGGTGCGCCGCGATCGAGTTCGGGTTTGAGCGGTAGAACGCGGATCACCGTGGAGCCGACCGCCGCGCGCCGAGTGATCGACGCCGCGCCGGTGGTCGCCGAGACACCGCTACCCGGGCGGCGGTGTCGAGCGGCGCTTCTAGGTGGAGGGCTTGGAGCGGAATGCCCGGCGCATCTGCTCCAGCGCCGCGCGGTCCTTC
Organism: Solirubrobacteraceae bacterium; assembly: GCA_036561645.1. GTDB lineage: Bacteria > Actinomycetota > Thermoleophilia > Solirubrobacterales > Solirubrobacteraceae > Palsa-744. The sequence continues at coordinate 13,076 of DATBOY010000019.1, read as the reverse complement.
GGCCGGTCGGCTGTGGCCTTGGAGTGGAGGATCGTCTCCGCGGAGGCGACCGGTACGACGATCCTCGTGCCGGGCAGTGTCTCCGGGGTCGCGGTCTGTGCGATCTCCTCGTAGCCGCTGGTGCCGTCGGGGATCAGCACGACGTCGAAGTCGCCGTGCGCGGTCGTGAAGCTCAGCGACACCTGGTTGCGAAACGTGCGCGCGTCGATCCCGCCGGGCGGCTGGAAGCCGTTCGGGTAGCGCACGGGGTCCACGCGGAAGCCGCCGTCGAGCTCCCGCACGGCGGCGGCGAGCCGTTCGAGGTTCTCCTGCGAGCGCTCCGGTGTCACGTCGATGTCGTCCGTCGGCTCAAGCCAGCCCCGCGCCTGCGCCGCCGCACCGCCGATCACGACATAGCGCACGCCGTGGCGCTCGAGCGCCTGCACGATCGCCTCACGCCCGGGGTCGACCGGCGGACCCGCGCTCATACCGCCTCCCGCACCGTCTCGCCTTGCCGATGCACATCGAGCGTCGCCCACAGCGCCGGTACGTGCACGCGCGCACCCGCGTCGGGGGAGGCCTCGGCGATACGGATCAGGTCGATCAGCGACGCCACCCCGATCGTGACGCTGGGAGCGAGTTGCATCGTCTCGGCGTCGCGCACCACATCGCGGTAGCCGCGCGTGCCCGCCGCCGCTGTGCTCGCCCACAGCTCGCCGCCGTCTGCCAGCAGCCACCGCCGCTGCCCTGCAGGGCCGTCCTGCGCCGGCTTGGCGTCCAGGCGCTCCGCGACCCGCTCGACGCTGCGCAGCGACGTGTCCGCGAGCAGGATCTCAAGCCGGCGCGCGCCGAGCATGACCGGCCAGCCGTGCAGTGCGCCCGCGACATCGCCGAGGACCACGAACCGCGCCCGACCCGCCAGGCGCTCAAGGACGCCGAGCGGATCAAAGCCCCCCGCCGCCCACGCCGGCGCCAGGCGCCGCACGCGCTCCGCCGGCGTCAGACACAGCTGACGCGCGATCTGCGCCCCGTAGGAGTCGTCATAGCGCGCGATCCCCACCGTCAACTCGAGCCCGCACACGTGCAACGCATCGAGCACGCTCTCAAGCGGCGGCCGCTGGCGACCCGTCTCCCACCGCGCGATCGTCGCCTGCGGACGCCCCAAACGCTGCGCGACCTGAGCCTGCGACAGGCCCGCCCGCCGGCGACCCGCAACCAGAAGATCCGCACTACGCATAGCTGAATTATAGCGAAAAGCGCATAAATGCCGGTCCGGGCCTTCGTAACCGTGGGACTTGGAGATGCTAATCGGCGAACTCCATTCCTGTCGCATCGCGCCCATCATCGACCCCGTGTCAGCACCGCCGCGTCGCGCGAGTGCTCCCACACCGCGAGCTTGGCGCAGACCCGCTCTTCGTGCTCGCGACGGGCCAGGTTGACCACCTCGATGCCGCTGTGACTGGCGACACGCAGCGCCTGGCCGGTCCCGCCGACGCGCCGTCCGCGCCCGTCGAGACTCCCGTCCGGAGTCCAGCACACCACCATGCGCGCGGGGGTCGCCAGGTCGGCGCCGAGCACCTGGTGGCAGTTGCGCGCGTGCAGTCGCCGCGGGCCGCTCCCCAGCCGCGACCACACAGGGTGAAAGCGCGCCGCCACGTCGTGCGCCGCGCGCGCCGGCTGGGCGAGCACGCACTCCCGCGTACCGTGGACGCGCGCCTGCCGTTCGAACGCGGGCCACGGCAGGTACAGCTCTACCGGCCCGACCCCAGCAGCACCGCGATAGAACGCCTGGTCGGCGCCCTCGGCCATCCCCGTGTGCAGCACCCAACCACGCGCTGCGAGGGCGCGCGCGATGCGCTCCATCAGCTCAATCACCTCGCTCGGTGTCTCGCGCGAGCCGATACCGGCGTAGGCGGGACGCACCCGCGACGGCCACTTCTCTGCCTGCATGACACGCTCCTTTCGATTGAGAGGCGCCGCCCGGTGCGGGGCCGGTCCCCGACCCTCCGCACGCCGAAGGCGTGCGACGATCGGGAGGGGCCGGACCCGCACCGGGCCGATCGACGCGGCATGCCGGCGAGCCTCAACAACGGCCAGTGCATCGTTGGCGGCCTGCGCCTATGCAGGCGTCGTCAGCCACGGTGGATCGCGAACACGTCGTCGAGGCGGGTGCGTAGTTCGAGAAAGTCGCGGCCGCGGTTGGAGATGCCCCAGAGCAGCGAGGCGAGGGTGTAGATGTCGCCGCCGAGGCGCCGGCCGCTGGGGGTTGTGCAGGCGAAGCACGTCCAGCCCCGCTCGGGGGTGTTGTAGACGTGGAAGCTGGGGCGGCTGTCTTCGTGGAAGGGGCAGTGGATCTTGCCGCTGCGGTCCGGCTCGCGGCCGGTGAGCAGGCGCACGTAGTGGCGCGGCGCGATCGCGTGCAGCGGGTCCTCGCCCCCGGCTGCGTCTGGATCGCGGCGGCTGACGCGCGGAGCCGGTGGCGTAGGTAGCCGCGGCAGGACGGCGAGAACCTCCTGGGGTCGGTAGCGCTCATCGGTGCGGGCCAGCAGCCTCGTTGGGAGCGGCGGACACCCCTTGAAATTGAGAGTCCCGGGGACGCGCAGAACGCGAGTCGGCTCGACGCACAGTGCGTCGGCGCCGAGCGCCGCGGCGAGCCTGGCGTTGGCCTGTCGCAGCGCGGTGGGCTCAAGCGGATGGGTGAGCATCCAGTATGCGTGCACGCGATCGAGGCGACTGCCATCTTGGGCGACGGCGCTGCTGCCAGAGGCGACTGTCATCGTGGGTGTCAGGGGGATCGTCTCCAGGGCCTGGATGGCGTGCGGGGTGTCGCAGTCGGCCCACAGCACGGCGGCCGGGGCAACGTCCTCGCGGCGGCCGCGGTAGCGCAGTCGCGGTGCGCAGCCCACATACACGTCCGTGCGCTGGCCGATCGACGCGACGAACGACGCTTCGCGGCGCATCTGACGCTTGAGCGTGTCGATGCCGATGAAGAAGCGGCCGAACTCTCCCCGGGGCGCCGAGCACTCGGGCGTGCCGCGCTGGCGGTAGCGGACCTCGATCAGCGTGCCGGCGGGGACGCGTTCGGTGAGTACGCGCAGATACAGCTCGGCGGGGGCCATCGGCGGTGTATTGGTGTTGTTCATGCCCTGGCTTCCTTGCGTGGTGGTTGTGGGGGCGCCCGGCGAGCGGCCGAGCGCCCCGCCCTGCTGTTCAAACGGCAGTGGCCTGCGGGGAGTCGCCGGCCTGCGGGGAATCGCCGGCCTGCGGGGAGTCCGGCGCCGCGGTGGAATCGGAGGCCTGCGAGGAGTCATCCGTTGCGGTGGAATCCGGGGCCTGCGAGGAGGCCGGCGCCGCGGCGGAAGCCGGGGCCTGCTGGGCGGCGAGGGATGAGATGGCGGTCGCGGACCCGAGGTACTGGACGGCGCTGGCGACGATCTCGACCGTCTGGTGCTTGCTGGCGTCCTGGGTTTCCCACTCGCGCCACTGCAGGCGCCCGTCGATCGCGACGGGGCGTCCCTTGGTGAGAAAGCGCGCGGCGTTCTCAGCCTGGGCGCCCCACACGGTGACGTCGAAGTAGTTGGGCTTCTCGACCCACTCGCCGCTGTCGGGGTCCTTGCGGCGCGTGTTGCACGCGACGCGCAGGTTGCACACCGACACGCCGCTCTGGGTGGAGCGCAGCTCGGGGTCTGCGGTGAGGTTGCCGGTGACGATGACGCGGTTGATGTTCATTTGGATCCTTCCTTTTGCTGGTTGCGAGGGTGGGGCGGCTGGCGCCGCCCCCATCGCCGCCGGACGGCGGCGAAAATCGGGCAAGACAGGCGCCCCACCCGGGGCGCCGGCGCGGCGTGGGTCAGAAGCCGGCGCGCGCGGCGGAGCGCAGGGCCGGCGGGCTCTCTGGGGGGTGCAAGGGGTGCGTCGGGGGCGCGGCTGCCTGCGGCGATCGCGCGCAGGGCGGGGTGTGAGTACCACGGACGCAGCTCCAGCCAGGCGGGCTCCAGGCGGCCGTAGACGAGCAGCGCCTCGTCGGTGCGCATCTGGCGTATGCGGTGGGCGGCGGCGAGCGGGCGGAAGTCGCTGCTGATGGTCTTGGAGCCCGCTCGCAGCGCGCCGGGGCGGCTGGTGGAGCGGCGCTTTATCTCCTCCTCGCCGAGGGTGTGGCGCAGATAGTCGAGCGTCGCGCGGTCGCCGATGCCCGAGCAGAACATGCGCGCCCGGTGGTTGGCGATGATCGTCTCGGCGCGGTCGCGCCCCCAGCGGTCGGTGGCCTGGCTGACGTTCTGCAGCACGGTGAGCAGCTGCACGCCCTGTCCGGGGCCGGTGGAGGCGATCTCGTCGAGGTTGGGCAGCGGCGCGATGTTCGCGGCCTCGTCGAGCGCGAGCAGCAGCGGCGGGTCGATCGCCGCGCCGCTCTGCGCGCAGCGGTGAAACGCGCCGGCGACGATGTCGGCGACGAGCGCGGTGAACAGGCCGCGCAGGCGGCGCTGCTCGTCGGCCGGGGAGATCAGATACAGGGTGTTCTGCCCGTCGAGCAGCCACTCGGCGCCGATCCGCGATTCGCCGATCGTGGCGGCTGTGATCGCCGGCTCCTGCCACGGGTCGAGCGCGGTGGCGACGGTCTGCAGCAGGCTCGAGCGAAAGCGCGCGTCGGCCTCCCACACCGACTGGAGCGCTTCCAGCGCCGGTTGCGCGCCGGGGTCGGGGCAGTCCCCGAGCAGCTCGCTCGGCTCCTGTTCCTCGACCGTCGCGACCCACGAGAGCACCTCGCGCATGCTCAGCTCGCCGTGCGCGGCGGCGAGCAGCAGCGGCGCGAGATACCGCGCGCCGGCTGGACGCCAGAACGACTCGTCGGCGGAGCGCGCGGCGCCCTGCTCGCCGACGCCGAGCAGCCGCGCGGCGGTGCGCCGCGCGCCCTCCCACGATTGAGCGGCGGCGAGCGGCGACCACGGGGTGTGCGGGAGCTGCGTGGCGCCGGTCGGGTCGAAGACGTGCACGTCGCCCCTGCCGGTGCGCGCGGCGAACGTGTCGTGCACGACGTCGCTCTTGACCGACGTGCAGAGCGCGGGACCGGCCCACTCAAGCAGCGCGGGGACGACGAGGCCGGTCGTCTTGCCCGACTGCGACGGGCCGAGGACCATCACCGACGCGCGCGCCTGAGCCGCGACGGTGCTGCCGTGGTGCACGCCGAGGATCAGGCGCCCGGCCTGCGCGCCGGGGACGTGCAGCTCGGCGAGCGCGCGGCGTTTGGCAAAGCGCGCCGCGCGGGAGCGCACGCCACGGCGGCGGCTGCTCGCCCAGGCCAGCAGCAGAGCGGCCGCGCCGAGGAGCGCGATCACGGCCAGCAGGGCGAGCACGGGCGCGGACGGGCCGGCGAACACGTGGACCGGCGCGGACGGGCCGGCGAGCACGTGGACCGGCGCGCCCGCAGGCCAGCCGCCGAGGAGCCGGTGGGCGGTGCGGTGCCGCCCGCCGGCTGCAAGGAGCACGGGGCGGCCCGTCATGCGGGTGCTCCCGTGTCGCGCTGGGCCATCGCGGCGTCGGTCGCGGTCAAGGTGCGCTCGCGTGCGCTGCGCACGTGGCGCACCTCATAGGAGCGCCCGCCGATCTTCCACAGCGCGACGCCCTGGGGGTAGTGCGCGATGCGCTGCGCCTCGGTCGCGGTGAGGCCGAGCGAGACGCTCGTCGGGTGCGTTTCGTCGGGGTGCTGGCGGTAGACGATCACGGTTCCCGTCTCGGTCAGGAGTCCTTTGGCGAGCGCTTGGCGGCGGGTGCCGCTGTCGCCGGCGGCGTCGAGGTCTGAGATGCGGTGCAGCACCATCCAGTGCTGCACGCCGGTCTGGCGGCCGAGCTTGAACGCGGCCTGGTAGTACTCGCCGAGGCCTTCGATCGGCAGTGCGCGCCACGCCTCGTCGTTGACGCGGATCGTCTTCTGCGGCTCGCGGCCCGCCGCGACCGCCTCGCTTGAGCGCTGCACGCGGCGGGCGTCGAGGAACGCCGTGGCGCAGACCATCGTGATCGCGAGCGCGAGGTCCGAGCCGCTGCTGGCAGCCGCGATCTGGGAGATGTCCAGGCACAGCACCGGGGCGTCCCACGCGTCCCCGGCGCTGGTCGGCGCGTCGAACATCCCGCGCAGCGGCCCGTGGCAGAGGCGCATCAGCGCAAGCGCGACCTCGCGCAGCTGCTCCCTGGCACCCTCGCGTGTCATGTCGAGCGCGGCGGTCGTGCGCTGCGCGGGGTCGCGCAGCTGCGCCACAACGTGCCCGACGCACACCTCGCCGGAGTGGTGCTCGTCGGCGGCGGCGAGCGCCTCGGTCAAGCCGACGGCCTCGGCCTGCGCGAGGGGACGGGCGAGCATCGCGCGCGCGACGGCCTGCAGCAGGCCCTCGCGCAGCTCGGGCGTGCCGATCGGCGTGAGCGGGTTCAGGCGTGTGGCGCCACCCGGCTCGATTCGCAGCGTCACGCCGTCGAGGGCGCGCACGAGCGGCCCGTACTCGCCTTTGGGGTCGACGATCTCGACGCGACGGTCGAACACGCGGGAGCGATACAGCCAGCACTTCGTCAGCGCGCTCTTGCCGTAGTCGGGCATCCCCAGCACGAGCGTGTTCGCGATCGACAGCAGCCCCCGCTGGTAGAGCAGCCACGGGTCATACACGAACGACCCGCCGTGCAGATCCGAGCCGATGTAGACGCCGTGGGGGCCGAGGCCCGCGGTCGCCGCGGCGGGGTAGGCCGCCTGGAAGTGCGCGGTGGAGACCTGGTGTCCGGCGCGCTCGGCCGGGCGCGGCAGTCTCACTTGAGCCCCCGGCAGAGCGGCAGGCCGAACGTGAAGGCCTGTGCCTGCTCGCCCCACATCCGCTCCAGGCGCAGCGGCGCGCGCTTGGCCTCGAGCTCGACGCGCGAGACGTCGCTCTCCAGCTCGGCGAGCGCGTCGGGCGTGCCGGCGGGGACGCTGACGGTGACGTATGCGGCGTAGCGCACGGCGGCGTGGCCTTCGGCGAGCTCGCGCTCGCGCTGTCCGGTCGCGCGGTCGCGCTGGGACTGGCGCTGGCTCGTGCGCTGCCCGACGCGGGCGCGCAGGCTCTGCTCGGTCGCGGTCTCGGTCGCGGCGCGCTCGGCTTGCCGGATCGCCCTGCTTGGCCCGACCAGCTCCATGCACATCGCGATCGTGCGCGTCGCGCGGCCGTCCATCAGCAGGGGTTGCAGGAACAGCGCGCGCACGTCGATGCGCGGCCACTCCGCGGCCCACAGCGTGCAGTGCAGCGCCCCGTCGCTGGCGAGGTGCGACCAGTGCTCCTCGCGCGCGACGGGCGCCGCGGTGTGCGGCGCGACGCCGTCGTCTCCGAGCAGCCCGTGGTCCAGGCGACGCTGCCTGTCGCGGCGCCCCCACGGGTCATACGCGTCGCGGATCGCGCCCGCGAGGCCGCGGCGCGTGAGCACGCCCGTGACCGTGATCGCGGCGGCGTCGAGCAGCTCGATCAGCTGCCCCAGCTCGCCCGCGAGCACGGCGAGCGCGCCGCGCTCGCCGCCGCCCATCCTGCCGATCGCCTTGCGGGCGCCGGCGCGCTGCGCGTCGATCTGCACCGCGAACAGCAGCTCGTGCTCCTCGGCGACGTCCCCCGCGCGGCCGATCAGCTGCAGGTAGGACACGAGCTCCTCGGGCGGCTCCTCGAGCGTCGCGTCCGTGCGCTTGGCGCGCAGCAGGTAGTCGCCGAGCTGATCGCCGTCGGCGGGGAGCGTGCGCTCGATCCACGCCACGCGGCGCACGGCGGAGTCATCGCGCGCGAGCGCGGCGAGCACCGCCCCGTACTGCGCCAGGCGCTGCTCGCGCTCGGCCGGCCCCAGCAGCGCGAACGCGCCGCCGCGCACCCGCAGCGCCGCGGTGAACGTCCGTGCGCGCGTGTCTTTGACGACGCCGAAGCGCGCGCCTTCGTAGCGCACCAGTGCGCCCTCGAGGAACTCGATGCCCGCCAGCTCCCCCGGCAGCGAGAACGGCGCGGCCGGGCGCCGCGGGTCCAGCTCGCCGTCGGGCAGCTGCACGAGATGGCCCACCTGCGCGCGCTGTGACTGCCAGCGCGCGCGGCCGCTGCGGCGCGCCAGCAGGAACCGCGCCGCCAGCGGCGCCCACTGCTCAAGCGTGTGACCGCGCAGCGGCACCAACAGCACGCTCGCCGCGACGCCCAGGAGCCCAAGCGCGAGCGCGAGTCCGCCCAGCCCGCCGAGGCGCAGCGCGCCGAGCGCGAGTGCTCCGACCGCGACGAACCCGAGCAGCTGCGGGACGCGCAGCCCGAGCAGGAACCCGCTGGAGGGGTGCGGCGCGAAGCGATACGCGCGCTCGGACATCTACGCCGCCTCCGGGCCGCTGGGGTCCCGCTCGCCGCCGGGGTCCCCCGCGGGCGGCTCCTCGCGCACGAGCCGCAGGTGCGCAGCGCCGCCCGGCGAGGGTGGGGTGAGCTCGGCGGGCGGCGCGGGCGGGTCGACGGGAGGGGATGTGCGGGAGGAGGTCTGCGACGAGGCGTCCTCGGTACCCGGGCGCGCGTCGCCTGAGCCTTCGCCCCGTCGGCGCGCGGTCGTGCTCCCTGCGCGAGTTGCGGCCGCCATGCCCGCGGCCGCGCCGACGCTTCCGGCGGCCACCGTCTCGGCGGCGATCGGGGTCGCCCACTCGGCCTCAGCGGCTCCCCCGCCGCCGATGTCCCCGATCGCCACCGAGGACCCGCCAGCCGACGCGCCGCCCTCGGCACCGCCTGGTCGGCCACCTGGAGAGGAGTCCGAGCCCGAGGCAGTGGTGGGAGAGGGTGAGGGGCCGCCGCCTTGGGCGGGGAACGGCGAGGCGCCTGGGGAGCCGCCACCAGGTGAGCTTCCGCCCGAAGGGAAACCGCCGCCGGGGAAACCGCCACCTGGGGAGCCGCCGCCCGAGGAGCCGCCACCGGCCGATGGCGAGGGAAAGCCGCCTGCGCCGGAGCTGGCGCGAGAGTCGCGCAGGCCGCCGACGCTGCGCACCGAAGGACTGCTGCTGTCCGTGACCGCGGCGCCGGCGGCCGTGCGCATCCCGGCGCCGAGGTACGCGGTCTCGGTGTCCGCCGCGAGGATGAACATCAGCGCCCACGGCGCGAACGCTGCGAGGCCGAAGATCACGGTCGCGGCGAGGATCGTCCCGACCGAGCCGGATACGCCGCTGCCGAACGACAGGCCCGCCGCCGCGGCGTTGCCCGCGAGCGACAGCACGATCAGCGCGACGGGCTTGAGGATCACGAACAGCAGCAGCAGTCGGCCGAGACGCCCCGGCCACGCTACGAGAGCGGGCCAGATCGCCGCCGCGAGCGTCACCGGGAAGAACAGCACCGCGATGTAGATCGCGGCGTTACGGACGATCAGCTCCAGCCACACGAACACCGCGGCGAACACCTCGACCGCCGCGATCAGCGTCGCGAGCGCCGAGGACGCGAACCCGCCGAACCCGTTCGTGCCCCACGCGGCGGCGACGCTCGCCCAGAACGCGTGCGGGGAGCCCGCCACGACCGCGCCGCTGACCTGGTCGGCGATTTCCAGGCCGATCACCGTGAGCGCCACGATCAGGCCCGTGCCGATCCCCGCGCGGACGATGCCCGCGATGCTCGCCGCTAGCGCCTGCGGGTCGCGGCGGACCGCGGCGCCGGCGAGCGCGATCAGCGCGACGAGCAGCCCGAGCGCGGCGCCGAGATCGGCCATCGGCTGGAACTGCGCCTCGTACCAAGCCGAGCGCAGCTGTGGAGTGGTGCTCTGGCGCATCTCCTGCGCGACGAACTTCGTGACCTGCGTCGCGGCGCCGATCACCCACGTCGCGACCGTGTCGAGGATCCCGTTCCCGAGCGCGCCGACCGCCTCGCCGGCGACCGTGCCGGCCGTTTCGCAGAGGTCTTTGCCGACGCCCGGCACTGCGCCGATGGCGGGGAGCAGTCCGCCCGCGACACCCGCGACTTCGCACAGGACGCTGCTCTGCCTGTGCGCTTCGCCGCTCGCCGCGTGTGTCGGTCGGCCGGCCTGGGTCCCGGCGGGTGCGGGGATCGCTTTGGCGCTGGGCGCAAGCGCCGCGACGGCCAGCGCCAGCGCGAGCGTCACGAGCAACGCGCGCCGGCCACGGGACAGGGCGGGACTTGGGACATGGCGCAAGCAGAGGGGTGTTTGCGAGCCGGCCATCGCTCATCCCGCCGCGCCGTAGAACGGGGCGCTCATACCGTGCAGGCGCGCGAACGCCGAGCTCTGGTTGTTCGCGCCGTTCACGTACACGATCGAGGGCACGGGCGCGGGGGTCGCGCTCGTGTTCGAGGAGACGACGAACCAGCGCCCGTCCCCCCAGCGCAGCGTCGTCTGCACGAGGTTCCACGTCTGGCGCGGTGTCAGGCGCGGCCCCCACACGAACCCGCCGAGCCAGCTCGTGACGTGCGCCTGGTCGGGCGTGTAGCGGTCGAGCCGGCGTGCCGCGACGATCGCCACCGCGCGGCCCCCTTGCTCGTAGTTGTCCATGTTCTGCGCGTCCCCGTCGCGGATCCGCTGCGCCTGCTCGAGCGTCTGCGTGCGGGTTTCTGGCGCGTACACCTCGGCGACGAGCGCGGCGAACACGGCCGGGTCCTGCTCGATCGACTGCGAAGCGAGCGCGACGTAGTTGTCGGCCGCCGCGAGCGCGCCCGCCGGGGTGTGCTGCACACCGACGGGCACGCCGCCGACTAGCTCCACGGCCGCCGCCGGTCCTGCCTCGTGGCCGCGCCCCAGCACGAGCGCGAGCAGGAGTGCAAGCGCCACGCAGGCTGCGGCCGCGAGCGCCGCTGTTGTCGATAGGCCACGGTCGCGCATCGCTCAACCGAGGCCGTAGGCGAACTGCAGGATCGCGGCGGCGGCGCCCGTCAGGAACGCGACGCCGACGGCGATCGCCATCCCGATCTTGCCGCCCGTCGCGGTGTGGTCGTTGCCGATCCGCCCGCCGATCGCCCACACCGCGCCGCCCAGGAGAAAGCCGGCCAGGCACGCGAGCAGCGTGTAGACGGCGATCACGTTCACGGCGCTCTGGATGCCGGCCGCGCCCGGCGCCCGGCCCGGTTCGGGATGCACCTGAAACGTGAAGCCGCTCGCTGCGATCAAAGCACTCATCTGAACGTCACCTCCGTTGCGTTGTGGTCAAGCGGTGCGCTACTCTAAACAAAATAACCAAAATAAGCAAATCCATCTACGCCGATGACCTCCAACCCCACAGGCACCCCAACGCGCAGGGCAGCGCCGTGAAGGCGCCGCTCGCCGCCGCCGGCGTGCTCGCCACGACGCCGCTGGCGCTCGCCGTGCTCGCGATCGCCCTGAGCGCCGGCGGACAGACCGCAGGCTGCGCGCTCACGCTCGGCGCGAGCGCCTCAGAAGCCGGCGGCCACGGCGCTCCGGCGGGCGCCGGCGGCTGGGTCGCGACCGCCTACGGCCCGCCGTGGGGCGCCATCCAAGGCGGCGGCGTGACCGCCGCGGGCCTCGACCTCAGCGCGGGACCCCCGGCGTTCGAGGTCGCCGTCGACCCCCGCGCGATCGCGCTGCGCAGCTACGTGCACGTAACCCCCAACCCGTTCGGCACGACGAGCGCGTTCTACGCCGGCGACACCGGCGGCGCGATCATCGGCCACCGCATCGACATCTACGACTGGCGCGGGCGCACAGCGCAGAACACGTGGGGACAGCGCACAGTGTCGGTGACGCCCGCGCCGAACCCCGGCGCCGGCAACCTCCTCGGCGGCGTCGCACCGACACCGACAGACGCCGTCGGAGGCGAAGCTCAGAGCGCTGCCTGCCCGGCAACGCTCGCCGACGGCACGCTGGGGCTCACAGCGGGCCAGACCGCGCGCGTCAACGCCGACGGGAGCGCCAGCGCGCCACGAGCAGCACCGGCCGCCGTACAGCGCGCGATCGCCGCCGGGAACCTGATCCACACCCGCCCCTACCCCAGCCCCGACGTGCACTTCGGCACGCTCGCCAAGCCCTGGCCCGCGTATGACTGCTCGGGCGCAACGTCTTTCGTGCTCTACGCCGCCGGGCTCACGCGACCAGCCGCGCTCGACTCCACCGGCCTTGAGAGCTACGGGCAGCCCGGCCCCGGACGCTGGATCACGATCTACGCCAACAGCGCCCACGCCTGGATCGTCGTTGCGGGAATCGCACTCGACACCGCCGACTACGGCGGACCGCCCATCCCCGCCGGGTCCGGGCCGCGCTGGCGGCCGGAACCGCTCGCGAACCTCGCCGACGGCAGCACGTACGTGGCGCGACACCCGCCGGGACTGTGATGCGCGGCGGCGCGCCGACCTCCGTCCTCCTGCTCATCGCGCTCACCGGATGCGGCGCGCGCTCAGCGCCACACGGCGCGCCGCTCGGCAGGGCAATCGCCGCCGCGCCGGCGCCCGTGCACCCGGCGCCCGCGTCCGTCGGCGACCCGCCCGCCGAGCGCGGCGGCACACTGCCGGCCGGGCTCGCAGGCAGCGCGAACGCACCAGCCGCCGGCGCCGTCGCACCCTCGCCGCGGGCGGCGCTGCGCCGCTATGCGTTCGCCTACACCAACTGGCAGGCCGCCACGCTCGTCGCCCACGAGCGCCGGCTCGCCGCGCTCGCGGTCGGGCCGGCGCGGCTCGCGGCCGCGCAGACCGCGGCTTCGCTCGGTGGCGCCGCTGCACTGGCCGCGCACCGCGTGCGGAATACCGGGGTCGTCATCGCGATCACGCCCGGGCAGGGGCCCGATCGCGGGAGGTGGGTGGTCGTCACGCAGGAGCAGACCAGCGGAACAGGGGCCTATGGGGGGCTGCCGGCGTCGCCGCACGTGACGCTTGCGCGGGTCATGCGGGCTGGCGGCGGGTGGGTCGTTTGGGGATGGTGGCCGGAGAGTTAGGAATGTCCAAGACATCGCCATGGCGGCGCCCAATCGCGCCGACCACATGACAGCAGGCGCTTGTGGTCAGGCGTTTAGGTGATAAAATCCTCGTTGTGCCTGACGCGATTGATCATGACGGCCTCTACAGGCTCGCCGAGTCGCAGGCCGGCTACTTCACCGCCGGACAGGCGGTGGCCGCTGGCATGGACAGGAGCACGCTGCGCCACCACGC
>DATBOY010000018.1:0-33622 GCA_036561645.1 Solirubrobacteraceae bacterium | reverse complement strand
GCGCTGCGCCCGCCGTACCCCTACGGCGAGGAGTTCGTCTCGCAGTTCCTGTTCACGCTGCGCCTGTGCTGGTTTCCGCTGCTGATCTCGACCGTCGTGTTCGGGTATGAGGCGCCGGGGTTGCAGGCCGCGAACTTCCTGTCGCTGTTCGGCTCGCTCGATCGCCTCGGCGGCTTCTTCGTGCTCGCCTCCGTGCGCGAAGCGGGACCGTTCATCGACGCCGTGATCCTCGTCGGCGTGGCGGGCACGGCGATCACGGCGGACCTCGGCGCGCGCAAGATCCGCGAGGAGCTGGACGCGCTGCAGGTGCTCGGCGTGGACCCCGTCAAGAACCTCGTCGTGCCGCGCTTTCTCGCGCTGATGCTCGCCACCGGCCTGTTCGACATCTACGCCGTGCTGTTCGGGATCTTCGGCGGCGTGCTCGCGGCGCTCGTCTTCGGGCAGCCCCTCGGCCCGTTCTGGGCGACGTTCTTCACGAACGCGTCGACAACGGACCTGTGGGGCTCGGTGCTGAAGACGACGGTGTTCGGCGCGATCATCGCGATCGTGTGCTGCTACAAGGGCATGACCGCCTCCGGCGGCGCCGAGGGCGTCGGACGCGCCGTCAACCAGGCCGTCGTCGTCGCGCTGCTCGGCGTGTTCGCCTTCAACTACGTGTTCACGCAGGTGCTGCTCGCCACCCACCCGCAGATCCTCGTGCCCAAGTGATGCGGCTCCTACGGCTCCACAGCCGTTCGCCGCACGCTCCAAGATAATCCCCAGATCCCCGCCCCCTCCGAATCCCTCCCCCAGCGTCTGGCCCGGCGCGCGATCGACTGGATCCGGCCCGAAGCGAACCCCGGCGGGCTCGTCTACGGCCTGATCACGATCGGCGCGCTGCTCGCCGCGGAGAGCGGACTGCACGAGTCCTACCTCCAGGCCATCGGCTCCGCGGCGCTGGCGGTGCTCGTGTACTGGTTCGCGCACTCCTACGGCGACCTGCTCGGACACCGCCTCGCCAGCGGCGAAGCGCTCAGCTGGCGCGGGCTCGCGCACGCGTTCGTGCGCGATTGGGCGATCGTCAGGGGCGCCTGCATCCCGCTGCTCGCGCTGCTCGTCGCGGGGGCGCTCGGCGCGAGCCAGGCCACGGCCGTCGAAGCGGCCGTATGGACGACGGCCGCGTGTCTCGCCGGTTTCGAGCTGCTGGCGGCGCTGCGCGCGCACGCGGGACCCCGCGAACTGGTGCTCGAGACGTGCGTCGGCGCGACGATGGGGCTCGCGATCGTCGCGCTGCGCGTGATCCTGCACTGAGCGCCCACGCAGGCGCCGAGGCCAGAGAAACCGGCGCCGCGGTCGGGTAGGCTGGCGAGCACCGATGCCCAGCGACTCCCCGATCCTGATCGCCTACGACGGCTCCGCCGCCGCCCGCGCCGCCGTCGTGGAGGCCGGCGCGCTGTTCGCGCCGCGGCGCGCCGTCGTGCTCACCGTGTGGGAGCCGGGGCTCAGCGAGTTCATGCTCGTGCCCGACCCGACGGGGATGGGCACGACGATGATGCCGTACGACCCGTCGGTCGTACGCGAGGTGGACCGCGCCAGCGAGGATCACGCGCGGGAAATCGCCGCCGACGGCCAGACGCTCGCGCGCGCGGCGGGCCTTGACGCCACGGCGCTCGCCGTGCGCGACCTCAGCGATCCCGCCGCCGCGATCCTCGCCGCCGCCGACGAGCAGCACGCCGGCGCCGTCGTCGTCGGGTCGCGCGGCCTGAAGGGCCTGCGGTCCAAGCTGCTCGGCAGCACCTCCGCCGAGGTGCTGCGCGGGTCACCGCGCCCTGTCGTGGTCGTCCGCCATCCGGACGACCACGAAGAGCACTGAGCGTCTCAGCGCCAGCTCAACCCGGGAACGCCTCGGCTTCGCGCACGCCGAAGACGTAGCTGTCCTCCGGCTCGAGCATCTCGCGAATCTGGACGCGCAGCTCCGGCGTGTCGCCGTGCCCGTGTACCGCCACGGCGTGCTGAGCCGCGGCCTCCAGCACCTCGTCCTCCTCGCCGACGATCGTCAGGGAGCAGTTGCTGTCGCTCTCAAAACGCCTGCAGTCCGCCATCTTGCGTGCCATGCGATGCCAGTCCTTTCCTGCTCTGGGTGGGGGACGCCGGTCGCTCGCAAGGCGCTCCGTCGGACACCCTGCGGCGGCGCCCCGGGGCACACAGTGGAGCACACAAGCGCCGCCGTGTCCACGCTCGCGCCTGCAAGCCGATCGCGCAGCGCCCGGCAAAGGCCGCGCAGCGGCGAGGCGGGGGCCGCCGGCGGCTGGACGTCGGGCATCCGTTGGGTCTACGATTTAGCAAACGTCCGGCTGCTGGCACGATCGCCGGTCTGCGATCAAGCCTCGCGGCCGGGCGGAGGGAAATCGAGAACACCAAACCGATCGCCGCCGGACACGAGTAAATGGCTCAATATCAAGGGAAAGGCACACGACGGCGGAGGGCGCCGGCGCTCGGCCCCCGGCTCCTACGATAATCTGTAGACAATAAATCGCTGACATGGAATGATCTTGTTTACCAGACTCCTTGACAGTCTGGCCACAGAAAGCGTGCGGAGAGGCTGAATGTCTGCAACGAAGCGTCACAGGAGGAGCAGCGCAGCTCGCGGCATCGCGCCCATCTACAAACGGCTGCCCAAGGGTCCGCACGGCATCGCCCCCGAGGACGTCGCCCACCACCAGCGCATCCGGATGCACGGAGCGATGATCGAGGCCGTCGCCACGCACGGGTACGAGCGCACCAGCGTCAAGCACGTGATCGGCCTGGCCGGCGTGTCGCGGCGGGCGTTCTACGAGCAGTTCGCCAACAAGGACGACTGCTTCAGGGAGACTTTCGATTTGATCGTCGGGCGCGCCATCAAGCGGATCAACGGCGCGTGCCTCGCGCGCAAAGGCTCGCTCGATAATCGCCTGCGCGCGGCGCTGAAGGCGTTCATCGACGAACTCGAAACCAACCCCAAGGCGCTGCACCTCGTGATGATCGATGCGCTCACCGCCGGACCCGACGCGCAGCAGCAGCTGCGCAAGGCGACGGCCGCGTTCGAACGCCTGCTCGCCAACGGCTTCGCGTCCGCGCCCGGCGCCCGCACGCTGCCCGCGCCGCTCGTGCGGGCGATCATCGGCGGGCTGCGCCGGGTGATCTTCGTGCGCCTGCGCGACGAGCGCACCGAGGGACTCGCCAAGCTCGGCTACGAACTGCGACGGTGGATCGGGCTGCTCACCTCGCCCGCGGTCGAGGAGCTGCGGATGCGCGCGTGCTCGCAGGCGCCGTTTCCACCCGCCGCACAGCTGCCACCGTACTCCGGCGGGGAGCCCAGCGATCGCGCGCGCCTGATCCACAGCGTCGTCGATCTAGCGCTGCGCGAGCCGTTCGAGGAATTGAGCGCGCCGCACATCGCCAACGAGGCGGACCTCTCGATCGACACCTTCCTCGACCTGTTCGAGAGCCCGCAGGAGTGCTTCATGGCGGCGCTCGACATGCTCGGCGCCGAGCTGCTGGAGGTCGTCGCCGATCCCGCCCTGATCACCCCGCAGTGGCCGCAGGCCGTGTGCGAGGCGATCGACCGCCTGAGCGCCCACATCGCGGGCAACCCCGCCGCCACGACGATGCTCGCGTGCAAGACGTTCGCCGCCGGCCTGCCCGTGATCGAAGACATGGTCAGCCTCACCGACGAGGTCGCCACGCTGCTGACGGAGGGCGCGCCGCGGCGGGCGCGCGGCACGCTCGCCGTCGAGGGAGTGTCGGGGGCGTTCGCGCACACGCTGTACACCGAGGCCGCGGCCGGCCGCGCGCACCTGCTGCCCAGCCAGGTCGAGTACCTGTCGTACATCGTGCTCGCGCCGTACATGGGCGCCGAGAACGCCGTGCAGACGATCGTGGCAAGCAGGCCGCAGCCGCCACCGCGACCACCGTCCCCTGCGCTCACCCAGGACGCACCTACAGCATCCACCACGACGTCGGCGCCGGCGCCGCGGCTCGCGCTAGCGTCGCTTGCTCAGGCGGCGCTCGGCAAAGTGCGTGAGCACGATGCCGACAAGCAGCGAAACCACGATCACGATGATCAGTGGAGCCTTGCCTGAGCCGAAGATCCAGTTGACCTCGACCTTTTCCAGGTTGAGCACGGCGAACAGCGTGATCAGCACCGCCAGCAGCACCGCGCCGCCCGTGCGCAGCAGCTCGCGCGTGTTGCGCCGCGTCCGCCGGCCCTCAGGCGCGGCCTCCGGTATCGGTGCAGAGGCAGACATCGGTGTGTCGATCCTACCCTGAAATCTCCTGGCTCATCCACGCGCAGCAGATCGACAGGTCGTCGACGCCCAGGGCCGCCGCGACGTTCAGCGCCATGCCGTGGCGAAAGAAATCGTCCAGGCGCTCGGGCTCCGCGCCCGAGAGCTCGCGCGCGAGCGACACGAGCTCCGCATAGCAGTGGCGCACGTGCGCGCGCACCAACTCGTCGTCGCACGCCGCGTAGCACTGGTGCTGGAGCATCAGGTAGTCGCGGTCGCTGCCCAGCAGCTCCCGGTAGGCGAGGCCCATCGCCTCCAGCGCGTCGGCGCACTCCGCCGGCGCCGTGCCCGCGGCGTAGCGCGCCGCCGCCTCGCGAAAGATCCCCGCGACCCGTTCGAAGCTGCGCTGGGCGGCCGCGACGAACAGGTCGCGCTTGGTGCCGAACAGCGCGAACACGTACGGCTGCGCGACGCCCACGCGCCGCGCGATGCGCTCCACGGACGTGCCGTGCAGGCCGCCGTGAGCGAACTCGTGCACGGCGGCATCGATCAGCTCCTCGCGGCGCTCCGCGGCCGGAACGCGTGCGCGCGGCGGGCCCTTTGCGCCCGCGAACCGCAGCGGATCGGGGGGCGGGGAGCTCATGCGGACCTCGCGCAGCGCGTGCGCAGACATTCTGCGTCGACAGCCGCGCGTGCGAGGACATTCTGCATCGACGTTCAAATTAGCAAGTACTAAGAATTTTTATTAGGGAGGGGCCGCGCTGCGCGGTGAAAGCTGTGCCGCCGATCCCCGTACGCCGTGCGCAAGGAAGCGCGACACGGACGGCGAACCACGCATATCGTGCAGGCGATGAGTCGCAGAACCACGCCGCTCGCCCTGGCCGCCGTGCTCGCCGCGCTCGGCGGCGCCGTGCTCGCGGGGTGCGGGTCCGGCACGAAAACCGTGTCCGTCTCGGGCTCCTCCGCGCCGCAGAGCGGCGGGACGGGCGAAGAATCCAGCACCGGGGCCGCGCACACCACTGGCGCCACGACGAGCACGAGCACCAGCACGAACGCCGCGAGCGCCACGACCGCGACCACGCGCACCGCCACCGCACCGGCGTTCACGCGCGGCACGAGCACCGCATCGAGCGCCGCCGGCGCGGCGGCCGTCGTGCGCGCCCACGGGTACACCCCCAACGACCTCTCCGAGTACCGCCCCGAACAGACCCTGCGGGTGCTCGTGGGCACGCGCAGCGGCTCCGGCGACGGGTACGGCCAGCAGGCGTTCTTCTTCGTCGGCGGCCGGTACATCGGCACGGACACCGCGCAGCCGAGCGCCGCCATCAAGGTGCTCGGGCAGGGCGACACGGAAGTGACGCTCGCGTATCCGCTGTATCGCAGCCACGACGCGCTGTGCTGCCCGAGCGGCGGCCTCGCGCACGTGCGGTTTCAGCTGAACAACGGCAGGCTGACGCCGCTCGATCCGATCCCGCCCGCGAATTCCGCGGCCGGACTGAGCCGTCAGTAGCGAGCCAGCCGAGGCCGCCGGAGCCGCAACGCCCACGCCGCGGCCCACCCCCGTCCGCGGCGCCGGCGCGACCGAGCCCGCCGGTCCGCACAGAACCCCTATCGTGGTGTGAGCAAAATCACATCGCGAGCCAGGAAGGGGTTCCATGAGCGCAACTGTCGAAGGCCGAGGCGAGGAGCTGCTGAAGGCCAAGAACTTCTGCAACGTCGCGACGCTGCGCCCCGACGGGTCGGTGCACACCGTGTGCGTGTGGGTGGACGTGCAGGACGGCCAGCCCGTGCTCAACAGCGCCGAAGGGCGTGCGTGGCCGCGCAACATCGAGCGGGACCCGCGGGTCACGCTCACCGTGCAGAACCTCGAGAACCCATACGAGTACGTGATGATCCGCGGGCGCGTGGTCGAGCGCACGCACGAGGGCGCCGACGAGCACATCGACGCGCTCGCCAAGAAGTACCTCGGCCAGGACACCTATCCGGCCCGCCAGCCAGGCGAACAGCGCGTCCTGATCCGCGTGCAGCCGGAGTACGTGCATCTGTATACACAGTGAGGCGGGCGTTGGTGAGGCGGGCGTTGGTGACGCGGGCGTTTGTGACGCAGGCGTCGGTGAGGCAGGCGTTTGTGACGCAGTCGTCAGTGAGGCAGGCGCCGAGCCCTCGCGTCAACCGCGCCGCAGCAGCCGTCGCCACAGCGACGGCCCGCGCGGCTGCGCGCGCAGCCACTCCTCGCGCAGCACCAGCTCGCCGCGAGCGCGGGCGGCGAGCACGCAGCGCGTGTGGGCGTGGCGGCGCCGGCGCGAGTCGCCTTCGGGGGCGAGCAGCATGTGCTCGCTGAGCGACGGCAGATGACCGCCGCAGATTGGACAGCGGTAGGTCGCCGGCTTGCGGTTGGACGCCGGGCGCACCGTCCACCACGCCGCCGCGGGGAGTCTCGCCATCGTCAGATTGTGGCTGCCATCGGCCTCGGCGTGCTCGCGGCGGCGCTCGCGCGCGTCGAGCTGGAGCGCCGGGCGGCGGGAAAGTCCCGCAAGCGCCCGCGCTCGCCGGCGCCGCGCAGCAAGCTGCAACGAATGACGATCGCGCAGCTCGATCTCGCCATCGCGCTGCTGCAGGACAACGGACCCGCGCCGCCGGAGCGCACCGTGCACGAGACGCGCAAGGCGCTCAAGCGGGCGCGCGCGCTCGTGCGCCTGCAGCGCACGGAGCTCGGGCGCAAGCGCTACGCGCGCGAGAACGCCGCGCTGCGCGACGCCGGGCGACTGCTCGCCGGGGCGCGCGACGCCGAGGTCGTGCTCGATGCGCTCGACGCGCTGATCGCCCGCCACCCCGACAGGCTCGCCCGCAGTCCCGGGGTGAGTGAGCTGCGCGCGCGCCTGGCCGACGAACGCGAACGCGCGCGCGCTCACACCGAGCGGGGCGGCCCGGCGCGAGCCGGCGCGCTCGCGCAGCTGCACGCGGTTCGCGCGCGACTGGAGCGAGCCCAACCGGCGCGGCGCGAACGCAAGACGGCGCGGGCCGGTCTGCGGCGCATCTACCGCGAAGGGCGCGAGCGGCGACGGCGGGCGCTCAGGACACCGAACAGCAGGGCGCTGCACGAGTGGCGCAAGCGCGTCAAGGACCTGCGGTACGCCGCCGAGATGCTGAAGCTGCGCCCGCTCGAGCGCGCCGCCGATCGGCTCGGGGAAACACTCGGCGAGGAGCACGACCTGGCGCTGCTGGCAGAGCGGGTGCGCCTGCATCGCGACTGCCTGCGGGGCGAGAAGGCGACGCGCAAGACCCTCGTGCGGCTGATCGCCCGCAAACGCGAGCGCCTGCGCCGGCGGGCGCTGCGCGAGGGCAAGCGTCTGTACCGGCGCAAGCCCAAGCGATTCGTGCGCCGCCAGCTCGATCCCTGAGCGCAGCCCGCAGTCGGCCCCGCCGAAAAGGCTCACCGACCAGGCTCGCATCCGGGTCAGCCGCGCCGACCGCACGCGCTGCGAAGGTCGCGCAAAAAAACCGAGATCGACTTCAGGAGAGCGCACGCGCCGTCGATGTCACGGCGAGACCTTCTCCGCCGATGCGCGCACGACCGACACCATCGACCCTGTATCTCGCCTTCCTCAGCGGCGGACTCGGCGTCCTGCTGCTGCACCTCACCGCCGGCCTCGGCGGGCACTCGCTCGACGGCGTGTTCGACGACGGCGTCTACAACGTGCTGATGTTCGGCGCGGCGCTCGCCGTGCTGACGCGCGGGTTGCTCGTGAAGGCCCAGCGCGCCGCGTGGCTGACGATGGGCGCGGGCGTGCTGTGCTGGAGCCTCGGCGAACTGTATTACACGCTGTTCCTGGAGGGCTCAGGCGGCGGTGGGGTCAGCCCGGCCGACGTGCTGTACCTCGGGTTCTACCCGTGCTGCTACGTCGCGCTGGTGCTGCTCGTCGGCGCGCAGCTGCGCGAGCTGCGCATCGGCATGTGGCTCGACGGCGCGATCGGCGGTCTCGCCGCCGCGTCCGTCGCCGCAGCGCTGATCCTGCCGTCGATCCTCACGGGCGCCCACGGCACGCTCGGCTCCGTCGCCGTGGCCGTCGCGTACCCGATCGGCGACCTGCTGCTGCTGATCTTCACGATCGGGGCGCTCGGCATGACCGGCTGGCGCCCTGGCCGCGTGTGGCTGCTGATCGCCCTCAGCCTGGTGCTCAGCGCCGTCGCGGACTCCGTCTATCTGTACCGCACGGCGAGCGGCAGCTACCAGTCGGGCACGTGGCTGGACGCCCTGTGGCCGGCGTCCGCGATCCTGCTGGCGATCGCCGCCTGGACGCCCTGGCCGACGACGGCGCGCCGGCGTGTGGAGGACTGGCGACTGGTGTCTGTGCCCGCGCTGTCGCTGCTGGCCGCGCTCGGGGTGCTCGTGTACGGCAACCTGATCACCACGCTGATCTCACCCGTCGCGCTGATCCTCGCCGCAGGCACCGTGATCGCCGTGTGCGTACACCTGATGCTCACCGTGCGCGAGAACCTCGCGATGCTCGTGGGCTCCCGCCAGATGGCGCTCACCGATCCGCTCACCGGGCTCGGCAACCGGCGCCTGCTGATGGAAGACCTGCACGTCGCCTGCCGCCTCGCTCGCGCCGGCGAGCCGTGGGAGCTCGTGCTGTACGACCTCAACGGCTTCAAGCGCTACAACGACACCTTCGGACACCCCGCCGGGGACGCTCTGCTCGCGCGCCTCAGCGGCAAGCTCGAGGAGATCGTCGCGCCCCACGGAACCGCGTATCGCATGGGCGGGGACGAGTTCTGCGCGCTGTTTCGCAGCACCGGCACGAACACCGAGGCGATCGTGCGCGCAAGCCTCGACGCGCTCACCGAGCAGGGTCCCGGCTTCTCGATCGGCGCGGCGCACGGGGTCGTGAAGATCCCCCACGAGGTCGAGGACCCCGCGTCGATCATGCAGCTCGCCGACCAGCGTCTGTACAAGCGCAAGGACGAAACGCGCGAAAGCAGCGCCGTGCAGCAGCTGCGCGACGTGCTGCTGCAAGCATTCGAGGAGCGCTATCCCGACCTGCAGGAACACCAGCGCGGGGTCGGGACGCTGGTGCTCGCCGTCGGAAGGCGCCTGGACATGATGGGCGAAGAGCTCGACGTGCTCGCGCGCGCCGCCGAGCTGCACGACGTCGGCAAGATCGCGATCCCCGACGCGATCCTCAACAAGCCCGGCGCGCTCGACGAGGAGGAGTGGCGGTTCATGCGCCGTCACACGATCCTCGGCGAGCGCATCCTGATGGCCGCCCCCGCGCTGCGCCCCGTCGCGCGGCTCGTGCGCGCGAGTCACGAGCGCTTCGACGGCGGTGGCTACCCGGACGGCCTCGCCGGCAAGGAGATACCGCTCGGAGCGCGCATCATCTTCGTGTGCGACGCGTACGACGCGATGACCTCCACGCGCAGCTACAGCGAGGCCGTCACGCCCGCGCAGGCGATCGCCGAGCTGCGGGCGTGCGCCGGCACGCAGTTCGATCCCACCGTCGTCGAGGCGTTCATCGCCACGCTCCAGGAAGCGGCGCAGACCGCCCAGCGCCGATCCGGATCTTCAGGCGATCACGCGGCGCTGACGGCGATCACGCCACGCTGACGGCGATCGTCGGCGCGCCGCCGGCGATCACGCCACCCTGATGGCAATCATCGCCGCACCGCCGCGCCGCCGGCGATCACGCAACGCTGATCACTGTCAGCGCAACCGCGCCCTTCGGCAGCACAACCGAGGCCACATCGCCCGGGCGGCGCCCGACCAGGGCGCGCGCCACCGGGGAGTCGGAGGAGAGACGGCCCTGCGCCGGCGCCGCGTCGTGAGAGCTGACGATGTGCCACACGCGCTCGGTGCCGTTCGGTTCGCGCACGACCACGGTCGAGCCGAAGCCGACCGTGCCGTCCGCGGCCGGGGAGTCCTCCACGAGCACCGCCGTCGAGATCCGTTCGCGCAGCCGCGCGATCTTCGTCTCCAGGTGGGCCTGCTCGTTCTTGGCGTCGTGGTACTCGCTGTTCTCCTTCAGATCGCCCCATTCGCGCGCGGTCTTGATGCGCTGCGCGATCTCGCGGCGTCCGTCCCCCTCCAGGACAGCCAGCTCCGCTTCCAGGCTCTGCAGGCCCTCGGCCGTGATCATGCTGCCAGCGTCGCTCACTTCTCCACAGCCTATACGGCCTGGGGCGCCAGCCGCGAAAGCAGCCGTCCGGCTGCCGGATCATCGTGTGGCCACCCATCCGATATGTGGCATGATGTATGGCATGAAGCGCACGACCATCTATCTCCCCGACGACCTGAAGTCCGCTCTGGAGCAGACCGCTTCGGCGGAGGGCCGCAGCGAGGCTGAAGTCGTGCGCTCGGCGCTGGCAACGGCGACCGCCCTACACACCTATCCACCGCCGCGACTGCCGCTGTTCGACAGCGGCGATCCAACCCTTGCGGAGCGCGTGGACGAGGAGCTGGCCCGCGGCTTCGGCGAGTGATCCTGCTCGACACCAGCGGCCTGCTCGCCGCACTGGACTCAAGCCAGCGCCACCACACGAAGGCAGCCGCGAGCCTCGCAGACGCGCGCGCGCCGCTGCTGCTCTCACCGTTCGTACTCGCCGAGCTGGACTACCTCATCGCCGCGCGCGTCGGCCAAGCGGCCCGCAGCAGTCTGCTCGAAGAGGTTGCACGCGGCGCCTATCTGCTCGAGACGATGACGCGCGGGGATGTCACCCGCGCGCACGCTGTCATCCAGCGCTATGCGGACCTTCAGGTCAGCCTCGCGGACGCGTCGATCGTGGTCCTTGCAGAGCGCCATCGCGTGCGGGACGTCTTGACTCTCGACGAGCGGCACTTCCGCGTGCTGAGCGTTCGCGGGAAGCCGTTGCGCGTGCTGCCGGCAGACGCCTGACACGCCGCAGGCTCCTCCCTAGATACCCGCCCACCCACCGCAGTCTCATCCCCTAGAAATAAGTCCTCGCCGGCGTGCTCAGCAACGCATATAGCTGCACGATCGCCGCCTGCCCCAGCAGCGTGGAGGTCGAGGGGGAGCCCGACACGAACAGGGTGCCGCTGACGCGCAGATTCTCCCACGCGTAGTCCACGTACGCCTGCACAAGCTTCGCCCCCGGGGGGTCGCGCGTGACGGAGTCGAGGTACAGCAGGTTGCGGAAGTAGACGCACGCGAAGAACGGGTTTTCGAGCTCGAGCTTTTCGGTCGTGTAGTACGCGAGCGCGGCCTTCGCCGTCTGGCGCGCGTCGTACAGGTACGCGCCGTCGCCCGTGGCCTGGTAGAGCAGGGCGCCCGCGCCCATCATCGAGCCCTGGTTGTAGCTCCACTGCATCGGTTCGATTTCGCCGTTGTTCTGAATGTGGTCGGCGTACATGCCGTTGGCCGCGAGCAGGCACTGGCGCACCCACGCGTACGCCATCTGCGCGAAGCTGAGGTACTGCGGGTCGCGCGTGATCCGGTAGAGCACGACGCCCAGCTCCACCGCCGGAGCGTCCGTCACCGTGTTGCGGGAGGTGTTGGCTTCGGCGTTGGAGAACGGCACGCCGCCCGGACACGGCAGCGGCTTGCCGCTCGTGGGATTGACCGTCTCCCACCCCGCCATCACGAACGCCATGATCTGCTTGGCCTGCGCCAGCGCCGACGCTTCGCCGTTCAGCTCGTAGACGCGCGCCAGCTCAAGGCCCACCCACTCGTTGTCGTCGTAGTAGCTGGGTCCGCCCGCCCCGAGCGGCGGGGCGACCGTGCCCGCGAACGACGCCGGCGGCGCGACCGACGCCGCCGTGGACTGTTCGGAGGAGGTCGGTTCCGCCGGCTTTTCCAGGTAGCGCTGCAGGCCGTACAGGCGCGCGTGCAGATCGCCCGCGAGCGGGCGCGCCTGGCCGCTGATGTGCGCGGCGCTGACGGTCGCCGCGAGGGCCTGCGAGAAGGGCCACAGGTACGAGTACGGTTCGCCCTTGTACAGGCCCGTGCCCTGGATGTAGAAGTACTGCTGCATCGCCTTGTAGGCGAGCAGCGCCCGTGCGGGATCGCCGTGCAGGCCGGGCTTGGTCTTCCTGGCGTGCGCGGGCTTGCGGGACGACGGGGATGCCGCGGACTCGGCCTGGGACCTCGATCTCGCGGGCTTGGCGTGCGCTGGGGATGCCGTCGTCTCGGCCTGGGACCCCGACCTCGCGGGCTTCAGAGACGCGGCCGGTATCGCAGGGCGGGCCGCGCCGGCCGGGTACTGCGGGGCGCCGCCGCGCCCCACGGCGGCGGGCGCGCAGACGCTCGCGCAGAGCAGCACGAGGAGGGCGATAGGCCCAGCCAAGCGCAGACGGACGAGTACTCGATGAGATACGGGCGGCGTCATCGGGCGATGCGGACCGGAACAGGCGCGCGGCCCGTTCGATGCGGTCGTCTCGATGGTAGCCCCCTCGCAGCCGGTACCCTGCCGTGCCAGCGCCGTTGCAAGCGGACCCGCGATCAGCGAGGAGACAAGCAGATGGGGACAGTGAGAGAGATCGTGTTCGAGATGTTCCGCGAGCGGGGCATGACCACCATCTTCGGCAACCCCGGCTCGACCGAGCTGCCGATGTTGAGCGAGTTTCCCGAGGACTTCCGCTACGTGCTCGGCCTGCAGGAGGCCGTCGCCGTCGGCATGGCCGACGGGTACGCGCAGGCGAGCGGGCGCCCGGCGCACGTCAACCTGCACACGGCGCCCGGCCTCGGCAACGGCATGGGCGCGATCTTCAATGCGCAGGCCAACAAGTCGCCGCTGCTGGTGACCGCCGGCCAGCAGCACCGGTCGCTGATGACGCTGCAGGCCAACCTCACCAACCGCGACGCCGTACGGATGCCCCATCCGCTCGTGAAGTGGAGCTACGAGCCGCCGCGCGCGCAGGATGTCCCGCACGCGCTCGCGCGCGCCATCCACCTCGCGGCGCTGCCGCCGCGCGGACCCGCGTTCGTGTCGATCCCGATGGACGACTGGAACGTCGAGTGCGAGGAGTCCGCCAACGTGCGCGCCCAGACCACGCGCAGCGTGTCCGGCGCCGCGCGGCCCGGACCCGCCGTGCTGCAAGACCTCGCGCGGCGGCTCGCGCAGGCCGCCAACCCCGCGTTCGTCGCCGGTCCGGACCTCGATAGCAGCAGCGGCTGGGATGCCGCGGTGCGCTTCGCCGAGCGCCAGCATCTGGCCGTGTACGCGACGCCCGCCCCCGGTGGCGGGCGCCTCGGCTTCCCCGAGAACCACCCGCTCTTCCAGGGCATCCTGCCGCCGGCCGTGTGGCCCGTGGGCGACGCGCTGTCCGCACACGATCTGGTGCTCGTCGCCGGCAGCTCCGTGTTCCCGTACTACCCGAACATCCCCGGCGATCTGCTCGCGCCGGGCACCGCGCTCGTCGCGATCACGAGCGACCCCGACGAGGCGGCGCGCGCGCCGATGGGTGACGCGATCCTCGCGGACCCGACGCTGACGCTCGCCGCGCTCGCCGAGATCGTGGAGGAGTCGGAGCGCACGCCCCCCGCCCCCCGGCCCGCGCCGGAGGCCGAGCCGCCCTCCGACCCGATCGGCCCCTCGACCGCCATGCGCACGCTCGCGCAGGTGTTCCCGCCCGAGGGCATCGTCGTGCTGGAGTCCCCGTCGGCCACGCTGGCGCTGCGCAACCAGCTGCGCCTGGCGCGCCCCGGCAGCTACTACTTCGCCGCCGGCGGCGGCCTGGGCTTCGGGATGCCCGCGGCGATCGGCGTGCAGCTGGCGTGCCCCGAGCGGCCCGTCGTGTGCGTGCTCGGGGAGGGCTCTGCGCAGTACGCCGTGCAGAGCCTGTGGACCGCGGCCGCGTACAACGTGCCCGTCACGTTCGTGGTGCTGCGCAACGACGAGTACGCGATCCTCAAGTGGTTCGGGATGCTCGAGGAGATCAGGGACGCGCCCGGTCTGGACCTGCCGCGGCTGGACTGTGTCGCGCTCGCCGCCGGGTACGGCGTGAAGTCCGGCCGCGTCGCCGGCGCCGAGGAGCTGGGCGAGGCGCTGCGCAGCGCGTTCGCCTCCGAGCGCCCCGAGCTGATCGAGGTGCCGGTCGCCCCCGGGATGGCGCTCGCGTGAGCGCCACCGCAGGCACCGGCACGCCGCGAACGGCCATGCCGGGCAGAGGGCCGGCATGAGCGCCCCCGAGGCCGGCGTGAGCGACCCCGAGCAGCCCGACGCGATCGTCGTCGGCGCCGGCCTCGCCGGCCTGGTGTGCGCGCTGGAGCTGCTGCGCGGCGGGCACAGCGTGCTGCTGCTCGACCGCTGCCGCCCGCCCGAGCTCGGCGGCCTCGCGCGCGAGGCGTTTGGGGGCATGTTCATGGTGGACTCCCCCGAGCAGCGCCGCGGGCGCATTCCCGACAGCGAGCGCCTGGCGCTCGAAGACTGGCTGCGAATCGCCGAGTTCGACGACGCGGACGAGTGGCCGCGGCGGTGGGCCGAGCAGTACGTGACCCGCGCCCGCGACGACGTCGGCGGCTGGCTGCGGGAGATCGGCGTGCGCTTCTTCCCCGTCGTCAACTGGGCGGAGCGCGGCAACTTCGGCGACGGCAACTCGGTGCCGCGGTTTCACCTCACGTGGGGCACCGGCAAGGCGCTCGTGCAGGCCGTGTGGCGGGCGATCGAGCAGCATCCGCGCAGGCACGCGCTGGAGGTGCGCTTCCAGGCGCGCGTGAGCGAGCTGCTGGTCGAGCACGGCCATACCGTGGGCTGTCGCGTGGAGGCGGAGCCCGAGCGCCGTGGAGGGGAGGGAGAGGGGCCGGCCGGAGCCGGCCCGGGTGGGGCCGCGCAGAGCGAGCAGGACGCGAAGCGGCGGGACAAGGAGGGAGCCCGGCAGGACACGGAGGGAGCCCGGCGGGACACGGAGGGAGCCCGACAGAGCAAGGAGGGCACCCCGGAGCCCGCGAGCGCCGGGGATGAGGTGCGCGCCAAGCGCGCCGTCGTGATCGCCGCCGGCGGCATCGGCGGCAATCTCGACATCGTGCGCCGAGAGTGGCCGCGCGAGCGCCTCGGCAGCCCCCCCGCGAAGCTGCTGATGGGCTCGCACTACTACGCCGACGGGGCGCTGCACGAAGAGGTGCGGCGGATCGGAGGCAACGTCACGCACCTGTCGCGCATGTGGAACTACGCCGACGCGGTGCGCCACCCGGCGCCGCAGCGCGAGCACCACGGGCTGAAGCTGATCCCGCCGCGCTCGGGCGTGATGCTCGACCCCGACGGGCGGCGCTACGGCCCCGTGCCCGTGATGCCCACGTTCGACGCGTACGCCGCGCTGGAGCGCATGTGCGAGGACGAGCGCAAGTACTCGTGGCTGATCTGCAACTGGAAGATCGCCAAGCGCGAGCTGGACGTGTCGGGCTCCCAGCACAACCCGCACCTGCGCGAGCGCCGCCCCGTGCGCTTCGTGCTCGGCGTGCTGCTCGGCAAGCCCGGGCTCGTCCGGCACTTCCTCGCCGGCTCGCCAGACTTCGTCGCCGCCGAGTCGCTGCGCGAGCTCGCCGCCAAGATGAACGCCGTCAGCGGCGAAGACGCGATCGTCCCCGAGGTGCTCGAACGCGAGATCGGCCGCTACGACGCCACGATCGCCCGCGGCAAGGGCCTGTTCAACGACGACCAGCTGCGGCGCATCGCGCAGATGCGCAACTGGCGCGGGGACCGCCTGCGCACGTGCGCGTTCCAGCGCATCGTGGACCCCAAGGCGATGCCGCTGCTCGCGATCCGCCTGCAGCCGATGGCGCGCAAGAGCCTCGGGGGCATCCAGACCGACCTCGGGTGCCGCGTGCTGCGCGCGCAGGACGGCGAGCCGATCCCGGGGCTGTACGCCGTCGGCGAGGCGGCCGGCTTCGGCGGCGGCGGCGTGCACGGCAAGCGCTCGCTGGAGGGCACGTTCCTCGGCGGCTGCGTCTTCACGGGGCGCCTCGCGGCCGCCGCGATCGGCGGCACGGAGCTGGCGCTGCGCACCCCGCCCGAGGTGTGAGCCGCTTCCAGTACGTCACCGTCGGCCACGTGACCGTGGACGTGATGAGCGCGGACGGCTCGCGGCGGCCCGGGGGCGGCGCCTTCTACAGCGCCCTGCAGGCCGCCCGGCTGGGGTTGCGCACGTTGATCGTGACCAAGGGCGCGCCGGGCGAGCTGCGGGAGCTGCTGGCGCCGTTCGCGCACGAGCTGCAGGTCCAGGTGCTGCCCGCCGCGCACACCACGACGCTCGCGAGTTCCGGCAGCGGCAGCGCACGGCGCCAGCGCGTGCTCGCGTGGGCCGGGCCGATGGACGAGGCGTTCGAGGTCGACACCGAGATCCTTCACCTCGCGCCCGTCGCGCGCGAGACCCCCAGCCGCTGGCGGGGGCGGGCCGAGTTCATCGGCATCACGCCGCAGGGGCTCGTGCGCGAGTGGGACGAGAACGGGCTGATCTCGCTCGTCGAGATCGAGCGCGAGCGCCTGCCCGAGCGCTACGACGCGCTCGTCGTCAGCGAGGCCGAGCAGCACTGTCTGCGCCAGGCACCGAACGCGATCGCCCCTCGCCCGGGCATCGTCGCGATCACCGCCGGCGCGAACCCCACGACCGTCGTCGTCCCCGACGGCGCCACAGAGCAGGTCCCTGCCCGCCCGGCCGGGCACCCGCGTGAGGATCTCGGCGCCGGCGACGTGTTCGCGGCCGCATTCTTCATCGCCCTGCACGAGGGCCGCTCGCCCGCGGACGCCGCCGCGTACGGCAACGCCGCCGCGAGCGTGCGCGTCGCCGGGGTCGGCGCCGGCGCGGTGGGCGACCGACTTACGATCGAAGCAGCGCTGACACGCTAACGCGCTATATATGGCGCGTTAAGCCACGAAAGGTAAATAACGCGTCATAAATGACGCTTACTATGCGCAAATAACATGCTACGCTAGAGCGCGTCCCATGACGCTTTACATCCAGTTTCCGAGACAAAACGCCAAAAGAGGCGCACTATGCGCATCGAAGCGTCGCTGACCGACGACGCGGTCCTGGCCGAGCTCGGACGGCGCCTGTCGCGGTGGCGGTTGGAGCGCAACCTCTCCCAGGCGCAGTTCAGCGAGCAGGCCGGCGTCGCCCGCCGCACCCTTCAGCGCCTGGAGGCCGGCGAGCCCGTTCAGCTTTCCAGCTTCATCCGCGTGCTGAGAGCGCTCGACCTGAGCGAGTCCATCGACCGCCTCGTCCCCGAGCCCACGCCCAGCCCGCTGGAGCGCTTGAAGCTGGCGCGCCACGAGCGCCGGCGAGCCAGACCCCGCAAGACCGACGGCGCTGGCGAGCAAGTCGCCCCGTGGGCGTGGGGCGATGAACTCGGGGGCGAAGCAGACGCGTGAGCACGCTCGCCGAGGTTCGGCTTTGGGGCAGCCGCATCGGCGCGGTCTACCTCGCCGAGGACAGCGACATCGCCGTCTTTGAGTACGACCCCGCGTTCGCGCGCAGCGCCATCCAGGTCTCGCCCCTGAGGATGCCGCTCGGCCCCGAGCGCTACACGTTCGGAACGCTGAACCCAGACACGTTCCACGGGCTGCCGGGCCTGCTCGCGGATTCGCTTCCCGACCGTTATGGCAATGCGCTCATCGACGCGTGGCTCGCCGGCCAAGGCCGGCGTCCGGAGTCCTTCGACGCCGTCGAGCGACTGTCCTATGTGGGCACGCGCGGCATGGGCGCCCTGGAGTTCGCCCCCGCCCTCGGCCCGCGGTCCGCTCCCGGCGAGGAGATCCACATCGGCAGGCTCGTGGAGCTCGCCTCGGAGGTGCTCGCCCACCGCGAAGACCTCGTGGTGTCGCTGGCCCACGGCCACCGCCGGGACGCGATGCGCGAAATCCTCAGCGTCGGCTCCTCGGCGGGCGGAGCGCGGGCGAAGGCTGTCGTCGCCTGGAACCCGCACACCGACGAGATCCGTTCCGGCCAAGCGCAGGCGCCCCCCGGTTTCGAGCACTGGCTGCTCAAGTTCGACGGCGTCGAGAGCAACAAGGACAAGGACCGGCTCGCAGATCCCCGCGGCTACGGGGCGATCGAGTACGCATACTCGATCATGGCCAAAGACGCCGGCATCCTCATGACGGAGTGCCGGCTTCTGCGCGAGAGCGGCCGCCGCCACTTCATGACCAGGCGTTTCGATCGCGACGAGCACGGCGGCAAGCGACACATGCAGTCGCTGTGCGGTATCGCGCACTTCGACTTCAACCAGGCCGGCGCGTACTCATACGAGCAGGCGTTCATGGTCATGCGCGACCTCGGCCTGCCTCACAGCGCCGCCGAGCAGCTGTTTAGGCGCATGACGTTCAACGTCATCGCGCGCAACCAGGACGACCACGTCAAGAACATCGCGTTCCTCATGGACCGGGCAGGCCGCTGGGAGCTCGCGCCCGCGTTCGACGTGACGTACGCGTACCGCCCGGGCAGCCCGTGGACCGACCGCCATCAGATGTCCCTCAACGGCAAGCGCGAGAATTTCACGCGGCAGGACTTCCGCGCGGTGGGCCGGCGCGCGACGCTCAAGCGTGGACGCGCCGAGGAGATCCTCGAAGAGGTCCGCGAAGTCGTATCGCGATGGCCGGACTACGCCGCGCGGGCGGAGGTCGACGCCGAGCACATCGAGCGCGTGCAGCGCTCCCTGCGACTGGTGCTGCCGGCAGGCTGAGGCCAGGAGCTATCGCAAGAGCCCCGACCGCACGAGCCTCCCTGCGGGTGGTGCCGCCGGCCCGCTGAGGCCAGGACCTACCTCACGAACCCCGCGCGAGCCCCGCACGAGCCTCCCTGCGGGTGGTGCCGCCGGCCCGCTGAGGCCAGGACCTATCTCACGAACCCCGCGCGAGCGCGCCGGCGAGCAGCCGTTCGAGCGCGCCGCGGTCCACCGCGCCGGCGGCGCCGCAGGCCTGCGCCGCGAGCAGCAGGCAGCCGCCAACGGGGGCCATCTCCACGAACGAGATGCGCGCCTCGCCGGCGACGTTGTGGATGGCGCGCGTGAGGGGGCCGACGAACACCTCTCCCGCCTTGAAGGCGGAGCCGATCAGGCCCACGGGGAAGGCGCCCGACAGGCCGGTGTGACCGATCACCGCGGCTATCTGCGCGGCCAGCTCGCCGGCGCCCTGCTCGTAGAGGGCGCGCGCGACGGCGTCGCCGGCGTCGGCGGCGCGGGCGGTCTCGGTCGCGAACGCGGCGATCTCGCTCTTGCTCAGCGGCTTGGTGTAGAGGAGCGGCGCGAGCGCCTCGATGCTCGCGACGCCGAAGAACTCGACCGCCGCGTCGCTCAGCGCCGTCGCCGGTCCGCTGCCGTCGCGGTCGCGCAGCGCCGCGCGGATCGAGTGCAGACCGAACCAGTAGCCCGAGCCCTCGTCCCCGAGCACGTGGCCCCAGCCCCCGGCCCGCCACGCGCGCGCGCCGGGGCCGACGCCGAAGACGTTGCTGCCGGTGCCGGAGATCGCGCCGACGCCGGATCGTGCGCCCGTGGCCGTCGCCCACGCGCCGACCACGTCGTTGACGACGATCCACCGCGCCGGACAGCTGGCCCCCACGTGCTGTTGCACGGCGCTCGTGTCCGTGCCCGCTACCGCCAGCACCGCGCCGTGCAGCCCGTCTCGCGTGGCGCCCGCGTGCGCGAGCGCCTCGTCGGCGGCGTCGAGCAGCGCCTGCGTCGCGGCGCGAGCGCCGACGGAGTCCTGGTTACTCGGGCCGCCGTGTCCCAGGTGCAGCTCGGCGCGCTCCAGGTCGAGCACCGCCGCGAGCGTCTTGGTTGCGCCGCCGTCGATGCCCATGATGAAGCGCGCGGCCGGGTGCGCGCCCGGCGCGGGAGCCAGCTCGGGGGGAAGACGCACGAGCGGGTCGCGGTTCACGGACCGGATCCTTCCACGCGCTCGCCGGCCGTGCGTACCGAGTCCGGTGCGCGGGGCCAGATCCCCCGCGCTCGCCGGCCGGTACGTACCGAGCCCGGTTCACGAACCGGAACCGTCCACGCTCGCCGGGCGTGCGTGCCGAGTCGGTTAGGATCGCGCCCATGTCAGTGAGCGCTGTATTCCCGACGGTGTCCGAGCGTGCTGGCATGTACGAGTCCTTCTATCTGCGCGCCGTCGCTCCGGAGGAGCCCGCGGGCGTGTGGATCCGCTACACGGTGCACAAGCGCCCCGGCGCGCGCCCGCGGGGATCGCTGTGGTGCACGGTGTGGGACGGTGCGAGCGACAGGCCGTTCCAGCACAAGCTGACGAGCGAGGAGCTGGACGCGCCGAGCGGCGGCTGGATTTCGATCGGCGACGCGCGCCTGAGCCCCTCCGAGGCGCACGGGACGTGCGGGCAGGCGAGCTGGTCGCTGCGCTTCGCCTCGCCCGAGGCGGAGTTGCGCCATCTGCCGCGCGCGTGGATGTACCGCGCGCCGTGGCCGCGCACGAAGCTGACGAGCCCCGCGCCGGCGGCGAGGTTCGAGGGCACGCTCGTGCTCTCCGATCCGGCCCGCCCGCGCACCCTGAGGCTCGA
Source organism: Solirubrobacteraceae bacterium (assembly GCA_036561645.1). Taxonomy (GTDB): domain Bacteria; phylum Actinomycetota; class Thermoleophilia; order Solirubrobacterales; family Solirubrobacteraceae; genus Palsa-744. The sequence goes on along the minus strand of DATBOY010000018.1, from coordinate 12,922 downwards.
CGGCTGGCGCGGGATGGTCGGTCACAACTGGGGCGCCGAGCACGCCGAGCGCTGGATCTGGCTGCACGGCATCGGCTTCCAGGAGAGCCCCGATGCGTGGCTGGACGCCGCGATCGGGCGCGTGCGTATAGGCCGCTGGCTGACGCCGTGGGTGGCCAACGGCGCGCTGTCGCTCGACGGCAGGCGCATCCCGCTGGGCGGCCTCGGCGCGCGGGGGACGCTCGTCGCCGAGACACCCAGGCACTGCCGCCTCTCGCTGCCCGGCGCCGGCGGCGTGGTTCTCGACGCCCATGTGGACGCCCCCGCCGACGCCATCGCGGGTTGGCGCTACGCCGATCCCGACGGCGGCGAGCACGACGTGGCCAACTGCTCGATCGCGGCGCTGACGTTGACGCTGCGCCAGGCCGGCAGCGCTCCCGCGCGCACGTTGCACACCGCGCACGGCGCCGCATACGAGCTCGGGATGCGCGAGCGCGACCACGGCGTGGAGATCGCGCCATTCCCCGACGGCTGAGGCGGCGCGCGTGGACCCCGCCCCGCCGCCGACCCGCGTAAACCGCGCGCCGCCGCCGACCCGCCGTGCGACCCTGGAGGACGTGCCCGACCTGGCGCGGATGCTGACCCGCGCCTTCCTCGACGATCCCGTCGCGCAGTGGTCGTGCCGCTCGCAGGCGCTGCGCCCGCGCGTGCTGGAGGACTTCTACGCCGTCCGCACACGCCAGATGCTCGCCGAACAGGAGGTATGGATCACGCCGCAGCGTTCGAGCGCCGCGCTGTGGACGCCGCCCGAATGCTGGCGCACGACCGTGCGCCAAGATCTCGAACTCGCCCGCTGCCTGCTGCACCCGCGCCTGCTCGCCAGGATGCCGATGATCGTCGCCGGCCTGATCGGTGTCGAGCGCGCGCATCCGGCACAGCCGCCGCATTGGTACCTCGGCATACTCGGCACCGACCCGGCCGTGCAGGGCGCGGGACACGGATCCGCCGTGCTCGCGCCCGTGCTGCGGCGGTGCGACAGCGACGGCGTCGGCGCGTACCTGGAGTCCTCCAAGGAACGCAACCTCGACTTCTACGCACGCCACGGATTCCGCGTGACGCGCGAGCTGCGCCTGCCGCGGGGTCCGAAGATGTGGGGGATGTGGCGCGATCCGGCGGTGTGAGCCACGCCGCCGTGCAGCCCGAAGCCCGGCGCCGTGGCGCGATCCGGCACCGTGAGAACGTCGAGGATAAGCGACCGTACCTCAAGAAACGACGCGCAGCGGTCGAATAACTGACCCATGTCGGGTCAAGATGCAGGACGCGCGGGCGCGGGCACGTCCGCGCCGGACAGCGCCAACATCAGCGCGGCGCTCGCGCGTCTCGGCGAGGAGCTGCACACCAGCACCGAGGAGGTCGTCGCGGGGATGCTCGCCCGCTCCCACGAATCGGGCGTGCTGCTCGACGCACTGGTCGAAGACAGCTTTGCCAAGGTCGGCTCCGTATCGACGATCGCCGTCGCCCGCTGGATGTCCGGCGAGGGCGCGGATGTCGCACGCGAGGTCGGCCGCGACTCGTGGCGCATCTTCGGACAGCTCGCGGCTCAGCGCGCGGCCTCGCTGAACGAGGTCACCAAGCGCTGCCTGCGCTGGCGCGACTCGACCGCGGACGTGATGCGGGACATCTCCGCGCGCCTGCAGATGCCACCTGAGGTCCTTGCGCTGGCGCTCGGCATGTTGCAGCGCAGCCTCGATGTGACGCTCGTACGCATGTGCGAGTCCTTCGAGACCGAGCGCAAGCGCGCACACGACGAGCTGACCCGCCGCCAGGAGGAGCTGGCCCACCTGGCCACCCACGACCCGCTCACGGGTCTGCCGAACCGCACGCTGATCCTCGATCGCGTCGAACAGATGCTGGTGCGCTCGCGCCGCAGCCACGCCCCGGTCGCGGTGCTGTTCATCGACCTCGACAACTTCAAGCACATCAACGACACCCTCGGCCACGGCGCCGGGGACCAGTTGCTGCAGGCCGTCACCTCGCGCCTGCAGAGCGCGATTCGCGACACCGACGCGCTCGGGCGCCTCGGCGGCGACGAGTTCGTCGTGATCGCCGAGGGCATGTCGCTGGCGGCCGGGCCCGAGCTGATCGCCGAGCGGCTGCTCGGCGCGCTGGAGCAGCCCTTCCAGCTGCAGCAGTCCGAAGCGACGCGCCTGACCGTCACCGCCAGCGTCGGCATCGCCGCCGGGGACCGGGGCTCCGCCGAAGAGCTGCTGCGCGACGCGGACATCGCGATGTACCGCGCCAAGTGGGACGGCAAGGATCGCTATGTGGTCTTCGAGTCCGGTATGCAGGACGCCGTGCAGAGCCGCATGGAACTGGAGATGGACCTGCGAGACGCGCTCCAGGACGAGCAGTTCTACCTGGAATACCAGCCGACGTTCGACCTCAAGGACATGAGCCCGACCGGAGTCGAGGCACTGATCCGCTGGCGGCACCCCGAGCGCGGCACGATCCAGCCGAACGACTTCATCCCGCTGCTGGAGGAGACCGGCATGATTGTCGAGATCGGCAAGTGGGTGCTGTTCGAGGCCTGCCGCCAGGCGGCCGCGTGGCGCGAAGCGGGGTACCCGATCGGGATGTCGGTCAACGCCTCGGCGCGCCAGCTCGACCTCGACGAGTTCGTCACCGACGTGCGCGAGGCGCTGCTCTCCAGCGGCCTGGAGCCCGGCTCGCTGACGATCGAGATCACCGAGACGACGCTGATGCGCAACGCCGAGGAGACGGCGCAGCGCCTCGCGCGCGTGAAGGAGCTCGGCGTGCGCATCGCGATCGACGACTTCGGCACCGGCTACTCCTCGCTCGCGCACCTGCAGAAGTTCCCCGTCGACGCGCTCAAGATCGATCGCACGTTCATCGCCCGCCTCACCCAGGATCCCGAGGGCGAGACCCTGATCCGCACGCTCGTGCAGCTTGGCAAGGCGCTCTCGATCGAGACGCTCGCGGAGGGCATCGAGCAGACGCAGGAGCTGAACCTGCTGCAGAGCGAGAGCTGCGACAGCGGCCAGGGCTTCCTGTTCGCGCGGCCCCTGACCGCGGGTGCGATCGAGGCGTTCTTCAAGGAGTGGAGCGAGGGCACCGAGCACGCGTCCGCGCCCGCGCAAAAAACAGAGACACGCCTGGCAAACGCTCTCGGAATAAGTCAAACTACCTGACCGTCCCAGCTGTACGGGATCGCGGGTCCGCGCACGGTCCGCGCGATGAAACGAGCCAGGAGAACGACGATTGTGGGCGGGCATCGGCGCGCGGCTGGGCACGCGGGAGCATGGATCGTGTCCGGCGGCCTGCTGGCCGGCTGGTCGCGCAGCGTCCTTACCTCCAAACGCACCTGTGCCGCCGCTGTCGCGCAGGAGCGTCGCCGCATCGCCGCCGACGTGCACGACCTGATCATGCAGGACCTGTCGCTGGCGCTGGCGAACGCACGAGCGCTGCTTGAGGCCCACGTGGACCCGGCGCACTCTCCGCACGCCAGCGCCGCCGTCGCCGCAGGCGAGCGCGCGCTCGACGCCGCACGCACGCTGGTGCGCGACCTCAGCGACCAGGCGCGGGAGGACCCCGCGCCGATCACCCGCGGGCCGTTCGACCGCGTGCCGTTCAATCGCGGGACGTTCAACCGCGCGCCGTTCAACCGCGCGCCGTTCAATCGCGAACCCAGCGACCGCGAGCCGCTCGTACGCGCGATCGAGGCCAGCGTGCAGGCCGCCGCGCCCGGCACGCTCGTCACCTTCGACGCCGGCCGGGTGCCGGTGTCGGTGCGACCCGACCGCCCCACCCGCGAAGCGCTGCTGCACATCGCGCGCGAGGCCGTGCGCAACGCCACCAAGCACGCCGCCTCCAAACACGCCGCACCGAACGCGATCGAGGTCACGCTTGAATACAACGGCCGCTGGCGGCTGACGGTGCGCGACGAAGGCGCCGGCTTCGACGCCGCGCGCGCCGGCAACGGCTTCGGGCTGCACAGTATGCGCGCGCACGCACACGCGCTCGGCGGCGTGCTCAACCTCACGAGCGCCGCCGACGGGACGACGGTGGAGGCCGTGCTGCCGTGAACGGCGCCGCACCGAGTGTCGTGATCGCCGACGACCACCCGGCGACACGCCTCGGCGTGCGCATGGCGCTGATGCGCGGGGGCTTTCGCGTGCTCGCCGAGGTCGCCGACGGCGACGGCGCGGTGCGCGCGGTGCGGCGCGAGCACCCCGACGTGTGTCTGCTCGACGTGCGCATGCCGGGCGGCGGCATCCAAGCCGCCGCGACGCTCGCCGCCGTGGCGCCCGCCACCGCCGTCGTGATGCTGACCGTCTCCGAGCGCAGCGAGGACGTGCTGGCCGCGCTGCGCGCCGGCGCCCTGGGGTACCTGCCCAAGGACACCAGTCCCGATCGCCTGCCTAGCGAGTTGCGCGGTGTGCTCACGGGCGAGCCGGCGCTGCCCCGGGCGCTGGTGGGGCACGTTCTACACGAGTTGCGCCCACCCCCCGACCCCCGGCTCGCCCGCGGGCGCTCGGAGGTCCTCGCCCGCGTCCAGCTGACCTCACGGGAGTCGGAGGTGATGCACATGCTCGGCGCAGGCCTGCGCACCGTCGAGATCGGCGCAAGCCTGTCGCTCTCGCCCGTCACGGTCCGTCGCCACATCTCCGCGGTCGTGGCCAAACTCGGCGTCGGCGGGCGCGAGGAGGCGCTGCGCGCGCTCACGCGCGGGCGTCGTTGAGCCCGCGAGTCGCCGATCCTCGCCGCCGCTCAGACGAGTCCTACGCGCACCGCGTGGACGGCCGCCTGCACGCGACTGCACACCCCGAGCTTCTCGAAGATGTTCGTCACGTACTGCTTGACGGTGTGCGGGCTGATCGACAGCTCGCGCCCGATCGAGACGTTGTTCTCACCCTCGGCGATCAGGCGCAGGACCTCCGTCTCGCGCGGGGTTAGCGGCGCGCGATCCCGGGCATTCTGGATTTCAGGATGCAGATGCGTCATCAGCCTTCCGCCCACATCGCGCGAGATTACCATATGCCCTTCCGCCGCCTGGCGGATGGCGCCGACCAGCAGATCGGCGCGCGTGTCCTTGAGCAGGTAGCAGCACGCGCCGGCGGCGAGCGCCTCGCGCAGATCCTGCTCGCGCGCGGAGGCGGTCAGCACCACCACGCGCGCCCCGCGGTCGGCCCGCAAGATCCGCCGCAATGTCTCCAACCCCGGGCAGCGCGGCATCCCGAGGTCGACGACGACGACGTCGGGGGCGTGCGCGCGCACCAGCTCCACCGCCTCGATGCCGTCGGCCGCCTCGCCCACGACCCTCATTCCATCGCCCTCAAGCATCCCGCGCAGCCCTTCGCGGAAGAAGTGGTGGTCGTCCGCCAGAACGACGCTGAGCGCATCGTCGAAGTAACCCACGGCGTCAAGTTAGGCGAATTGGCCCAAATAAGCCAGCGAGCTAGCTACAACTGAATGATAGATTCATCCCACCTGATGACTCGACGACCCTTCCTCGCGGTCATCGCGCTCGCGCTGCTCGCGTTCGCGGCCGTGCACGGCGTCGAAGCGGCCGGCGCCGCGGAGGCGACGACGGGCCCGCCGGCGACAGGTCTGCCGGCGACAGGTCTGCACCTCACCGGTACACGCCCCACTCGCGCCCAGCGCCCGCGGTCACACCGGCGACACCACCGCCGCCGCCACCACCGCAGGCACCGTCCAGTGTCACACTTCAAGCCCACACCGATCGGCGCCCCCGTGGGACCCGTTTCGCCCGTGCAGCCGACGCCTCCGATCCTCACCCCGCCGGCGCCCGAACCCGCGGCCCCCTCGCCTCCCGCAACAGACCCGCCGCCGCCCTCCACGACGACCTCCACGTCCACGTCGACCATCGTCCCGACGACGTCGAGCACCGCCTCCACGACTACCACCACGTTCTCGACGTCGTCCTCGACCGCCACCTCCCCGACATCGTCCACGACGGCAAGCACCTCCTCGACCGCCACCTCCACATCGCCGACCACCACCTCCACCTCCACGACATCGTCCACAACCGCAAGCACCTCGACGACCGCCAGCTCAACCACGGACTCCACCTCCACCACAACCTCGACCACGAGCACCGCTCCCCCGCCACCACCACCGCCCGTGGAACCGTCACCCAGCTGCACCGAGCACGCCGGGAGCGTCTCCGAAGCCACGGCGCAGGTCCAGTCGGCCGGCGGCGAAGCCGTCGTCTGCCTGGCCGGCGGCAGCTACCCGCAGCTGAACCTCGCCGGCGCCCACAGCGCCAAGGTCACGATCGAGCCCGAACCCGGCTCCGTCGCGACGATCGCCGGCATCGCGCTGGCCGACGGCGCGAGCGACATCACGATCCATAACTTCTTCGTCACCGGCGGCGTCAGCCTCGGCGCCGGCGACTCGCTGATCGCGATCGACCACAACGACATCGACGGGGCGGGACCCGGGGGCAACGGCGAGGGCATCGAAACCCGCACGGTCAACTGCACCGCGCCGAACGCGCCCGTCTACGCCGGCTGCGAAAGCGACGCGCCCGCCACGTACATCACGATCTCCGCCAACACGATCCACGGGTACGGAGAAGGCTCCACCGAGGACGCGATCCACCTCAACAACTGGCACCACGTGCGCGTCAGCGCCAACGAGCTGTACAACCTGCAGGAGCACGGCAACCACACCGACGCCCTGCAGAGCGTGTGGGGCGGCAGCGACCTCGTGTTCGACCACAACTACGAGCACGACAACCAGGCGCAGGGCTTCTTTATCAAGGACGGCGACGCCGCCGAAGTGACGGTCGCCGACAACCTCTTCCTGCGCAACAACGACCTCGGCGGCGAAGAGAACAACATCCAGGTCTTCGACACCGCCGCGTTCGCGATGCGCAACAACACCGTGTGGGACGGACAGGGCGATCTCGTGCGTGCGGCGGGCTCCTCGCAGCCGCTCGGCGCCACGGTCGAACACAACGTCGAGCAGGTGTTCAGCGTCCTCTACGAAGGCGGACCGGCGTACCAGCTCACCGAGGACTGGAACGTCTTTCAGGAAGACCCCTGGACGTTCAGCAAAGGGCCGCACAGCACGGTGCTGAGCGCCCCCGAATTCGCCGACCCGGCGGCGAACGACTACCGGCTGAAGTCAAACCCCGACCACATCGGCGTCGATTGGGCGCCCGCGGAATTCGTGTACGGGCCGACGGGGAATTGAGGCGGGTGTCAGACGGGGCCTCGATGCCAGCCTGCGCCGCGACCGCCGGCAGCACCCGACGGGTGCCAAGCAGCCAAATGCACGAGCCTCTCACTCGGTTTCCGACTATGGGCTCGGTAGTGTTGACTCGATGACCGAACAGCCCAAGCAGCAGATCTGCGACGCGGAGGGGGAGCGGGTGCGAAGGCTGCGCCTGCGAGCGGATGGACAGCGGCCGCTCGCCGTGAACCTCAAGGAGACGATCTCGCTGACACGCAAGCTGTTCGAGTTGCGCGACGCCGCGCGGCGCGCCCGTTGAGTGCGCCGTCGTTCGACCAGCTTCTCGTCCGCCTCGTCCAGGCGGACATCCGTTTCATTGTCATCGGCGGCTTGGCACTTGGGTCGTGGGGCGTTGTGCGGGGAACGAAAGACTGCGACGTCGTGCCCGATCCGGCGCCGGAGAACCTCGACAGGCTCGCCCGTCTCGCGGCCGAACTCGGTGGTCACGTCCAGTTGGGGGAGTCGCTGCTCGGCTCCGAGCGTTCCATCGCAGCGCTGCTGCGCAGCGGCGAGCGAGCGTTGATCGCCACACGGCTCGGAGATTTGGACGTGGTCCAGGGCCTTGAGGGCGTCCTGCCGTACGTCGAGCTTCGCGCGCAGGCGATCGACATCGAGCTGGCGGACGTGACTATCGCGGTCTGCGCGCTGGAGCACCTTCGGAGGATGAAGCGGGCAGCCGGGCGTCCACGTGACCTCGTCGACTTGGAAGACCTCGACGCCGCTCAGCCGGACCAGGGTTGAAAGGCGTGCGTTTTTCGGGCCGACGGGGAACTGACAGCTCGGACTGCGGAGCACACAGCCCTCGAATCAGCGGACAAACGTCCTCGAATTGCGGAAGAAACAGCCCTCGAATTGCGGAGAATGCTACGGGGAGCCAGTTCCTCGCGGGCGTCGTGCTCTACACGGGCGCACGCGCCTACAGCCCGAGCAGCTCCCCTGCCTGGAGCGTCGCCGGATGCTCGAGCGTCAGCGGCTCCACGTCGAGGAGGCTCAGATGCCCGCGCGCGCGGTCGTACAGCGTGACGTTGATGAGACTTGCCTCCAGCGTCGACCACCAGCGCAGCCCGAGCGCCCGCGAACGCCTCTGGAAGATGCGCGCCGCATACGCCTGAGTGACGGCGCGCGCGCCGATCGCGACCTCCGACGGCCGCAGCCGCTGACGCACGAGCACGCGCGCGTCGTCGAGGTCGACCAGCCCGTCCGCGCCGCCGTCGTCGAGCGCCAGACGCACAAGCGCGAGCGGCCTGCCGCCGCGCAGCAGCATCGAGGAGGTCAGCGCACCCGATCCGCGGAACGGCGCGAGCGCCTCGGCGACGACGGACAGCGGGCTCTGCGCCGCATACAGGCAGCCGTAGCGGTCGGGGTTGTCGTGACGACCTGCCCCCTGCAGCTCGCGGGGAAACCACAGCCCACCCCACGGCTCCGTCGGCTTCGCGCGCGCTCGCCACGGCACGAGCCGCCAGAGGATCACGCGAAGCTTCCCGCACGCTCCTGCGCGATCGCGTCCAGCAGCTGGAGCGTCTGCCCCACGCGGATCGCGTCGATCGGCCGTCGCCCGCCGAGATGCGGGTTGGCACCGTGCAGCCAGTGCTCGGCGGCCTCGGCGTCGTACAGCCGCAGCAGCGTGGACATCACGAGCTCGAGCAGGTCGACACGGCGAGCGTTGACCTCGTCGATCCCCTCCCCACGGCGCCACCGCGTGATCTGCGCAGGACTCACCGCCAGCAGCTCCGCGAGTCCCCGCTGGGAGTGCAGATCCTCGCTCAACGCCGCGACCTTCTCGGCAGTTCCGATGGGCACTGCTCGATGGTAGCGCAACAAAAAGCGTTGCGGGGATTGGCTCGCTCCCCTACCCCAGATAGACGACCTCGACCTCGAGCTTCGTGTAGACGCTCTCCGCCCGACGGTCGCAGCTCAGGAGCCTATAGCCGTGATGTACGACCGTCGCGGCGACAAGCGCGTCGTAGACCGCGCCGCCGGAGATCGAGAGGGCGGCGAGCCTGTCGATCAAACGGTGTCTGCCGGTGTCCGGCAGTGAGAGGCGTCGGCCTGGGAAATCCTCGCCCAGGTAGCTGGCGACCATGCCAGGCTCCATCCGAAAGGGCTCCGGCAGACGAGTCAAGACCGAATAGGCCTCCAGCTCAGCGTGCGCGATGAGGTCTCGCGCGTCGCCGAGCGCCTCGACCGCTGCGTCGTGATGCTCATTCCAGCTGGCGAGCGCCGCGATCACGACGCTGCTGTCCGGCGTAGCCGGAGATTGGCTCACCTGCGGATCTGTTCCAGCGTTTCGCGCACCATCTCGGCGGTTAGCGTCGGCATCTCGCGGTCCGCGACCGCCACGAGCCGTCCGCGCTGCTTCTCCAAACGGACCGGCGTGGCGCGATGCTCGACCTCCAGCCTTCCGTCGACCGCTCTCAGCTCCAGCTCCTGCCCGGGCTTGAAGTGCAGCTCCTCGCGCAAGCGCTTGGGAACGACGATGCGTCCGGCGGCGTCAATGGTTGCGACCATGGTAGAAGCGTACCACGAGCGGACTGGCGACTACCCTGCCCCCTCCCCCGTCTGCGTCCGGATGATCTGCTCCACCTCCCGCCCCTTCGCCGTCAGGCTCCACGCGTTCGGCTCGCCCTTCGCGTGATCCCCGCCCGTGTTCTGCACCAACCCAAGCGTCTGCAAACGGTGCAAGAGCTTCGAGATCTGGCCCTGGTCGGTGATGCCCGAGGCGCCTGCGACCTGGCGGTTGTTCGCGCCCGGTTCGCCCGCGACGGCGACAAGCACCCTGACCGTGCGATACGTCAAGCGCATATCGAGATCCCGCAGCGGATCGCGCTGCGTACGCGTCGCACGACGCGCCCTCGGCGCCGGGCGCTCCAGCTCGCGCTCGGACGCCGCCGCGCCAAGGTACGGCAGCACGATCATGCTCATCAACGGGTTCAACAGCGCCCGCAGCTGCCGCTGATCCTGCGCCGACAAGCGCGCGTGGATCACCGACAGCACCGCGCCGACGACACCCTCCGCGACCAGCCGCGTCGGTTCGCGCCCCGAGCGCGTCTCACGGCGACCCTCGTGCACCGCTTCGATCAACAGGTTCAACACGACCGCGCGACGCTCAAGCGCCACGGGACCCGCGCTGAGCGCGTCAACGATGCACAGCGCACCCATCCCCGGCTCCTCGTCGAGGAACGCGAGCAGCGCACCGAGCGCACCCCTGATCCGCTCCCGCCACCGCCCCCCGCTCTCATACGCCGGCAAGACGCTCTCCGCGCCCCGCGCGATCGCGTGATCCAAGGCCGCGAGGAAACAGTCCTCGCGGTCCTCGAACAGTTCGTAGAACGTCCGCCGCGACACACCCGAGCGCGCGACGATGTGCGCGACCGTCACGTTCCCCGCACCCCGCTCGCGCGAGACCTCCGTGATCGCCGCAAGCATCCGCGCACGCTGGATCTCACTCACCCGGGCACGGCCCACACCGTTACGGGCCGCACCCTCGCGAGTCGCCTGCGCGCCCGCTCGTCTGTCCGCCATCGTCAACACCACACTCGAAGACCAGGCGCCCCAAAGGGGCTAGCCCTTCTTCCCGCCCCCCTTCTTGGTCTTCTTGCGCTTCTTCCTGGCCTTGCGCTTTGTCCCCTTCTTTTTGGCCTTCGCGCACCCCGTGACCTTGATCTTGGTGGTCTGCGTGATGACGGCGCCGTTCTGCCCGGTGATCGTCGTGGGCATCGTCAGTGGCTTCGCGCAGAGGCTCCCCACCGCGGAGAGCCCGGAGTGGGGTCCCTCCGGCAGGTTCAGCTCGAAGCTTGAGATTGGCGCGTCGGGTACGGCGAAGAACGACGCCGATGTGATCCCCGCCTTGCTGATGTTGACGTGCCCGACGAGATCGAGCGTGACGCCTTCGCCCTGCAGCACCACGTCGATGTCCGGGAACGCCGCGCCACCGTGGGACACGAGGTATGCCGGGCCGCTGAGGGAGTTGTTGAAGACTGGCGTGATCGCCGTCCCGATCCCGATCATCGACCCCGCGCCACACGACGCCGGATTCTGGTTGAACACCGCTGCCGGGCAGGCCTGCTGGATCGTCGAGAGGCGCGCGGGAAGCTGCACCGGCAGCTTCACCGCCACACTGTGGATGTTCGCCTGCGAACCCTGCGGGTAGCTGACCTTCACATCCAGCGCGGCACCGTTCGCGCGGCTCGTCTTCGCCGTGCTCGACACGGAGAACAGCGGGTGGAATGGCAGCGTCGCGCAGTTCGCCGCCTGGAACCTGCTCGACACCTGCGCTTGCGCTCCCTGCGTGCTCGAGATCGTCCCTGTGACACTCATCGGTTCACAGCTCGTGGGGTTGAAGATGAACCCCGGACGGTCGACCGTCACGTTCACCGTCCGCAGAGCAAGCGGAATACCCCGCAGAATCGTCGGCAACGCGTCGCTCACGATCGTCAACTGCGCCGTGGTCGGGTCCACGAGAATCCGGGCGCGGACGACGACGTTCCCGAGGTTGAACGGGCCGGCTATCGCCGGCACCACGATCGAGAGCCCGAACGGCGCGCCCTTATACGGGCCCGTCAAGAACATCTGGCCTCCCAGATAGAACGGATGCGCACCCACCCCGGCGGCGACCGTCGTGTGCCCGATCAGGCTGCCTTGGCCACAGGACCCGGCGCTCGCCTGCGCTTCGGGGCATTGCGCGACGCTCTTCAAGATCCCCAGCAGCCCAGGCGGTGTCGTGATCGACACCGACCCCAGGTTCTGATCCTGGTCGCCTCTAGAGATGGTCGTCGTGAACCCGGTGAACCCACCGGCCTGCGTAGCGACCGTCCCAGCGTCAAACCCAGGGGTAAACGCGCCGACGCAGCCACTCGTGACCTGGAAACTGTCCGACGGCGAGGCCGCGGGACCCGAATCCGGAGCGGACCACGGCGAGAGCATGCTCCCAATCGCGTAGGTCCCGCACGCCTGCGGAGTCGCCAGCACACCGCGCTGCCCCCCGAAGAAGTGCAGCCGCAGGTCGCTGAACGGGAACTGCGGCGCTTGGTCGAACACGCCGGTGACCTGACCCGACACGGGGTCGAGCTTCAATTCCCCGGGGATCTTCAACACGGTCCCCGTCACCGGATCGTCCACCACGATGTACGCCGCGACCAGGGCGTGGAACGGGTTTTCTTCCTGTGCCGCGAGGTAGACCGAGCCACCCAACGTCCCCGGCAGCAACGGGGTCTGCAGTTCCACCGTGCCGACCTTCGAGGATTCAGGGCACACGGGCGCCAGCGGGCTTTCCAGCGCGATCTGCGCGACCGAGCAGGAACCCAGACCATCGGCGGCCGACGGATTCAACGAAATGCCCGCCGGCAGCACGATCGACGCGTCCCGCAACGGCGGTGTCGCCAGAGTGCTCGGGTCCTCACTCTGAGGAACCTGCAGATCGATGTTCAGCCCGGTCGGGCTGTCCGCCACCGTAGTTTCCGGCTGAGCGCTGAGTCCAGGACTGAACTGCAGCAGGTTGCAGCCCGTGACCGCGGGCGCGACGGATGTCGCACCCGCCCAGTTGAGATCCGAGAAATCGGGCGTGCCATCTGCGGTATAGCGACCTGGGCTCTGCCACGAATCCATGCGCACACTCGTCACCAACGGTTCCCCCGTACACGCCGACGGGTTCGTGAAGAACGCCACC
>DATBOY010000017.1:0-22918 GCA_036561645.1 Solirubrobacteraceae bacterium | reverse complement strand
GAGGAGGAGGTTCCGCCGCCCGCGGGCGGCGGCGAGGGGAACGTCACGAAGGCCTGGCGTGCGAGCGTGGCGAGGCTCGACGCCATCACCCCCTCGCTCGAGACGGTGAACAGCTGCTGGCCGATCACGAGCGAGCGATCGATCTGCGGAGTTGCGCCATTGACCGGGTCATGGACGATGCGCGCGACCTCGGTGATGCCGGAGCGATCGACGCGCAAGCCGATCGCTCCGACGAACCCGCCGGTTGGTTCCCCACTCGACGCCTGGCCGCCGCTGGAGCCGGCGGCGGGCAGTGGCCGCGGCGTGGGCGGCACGGAGACGGGCGTCGTTGAGTAGATTGAGACGGGCAGCACGGCGAGCGCGGTGGGGGGCCAGAACAGGAACGCGTGGTGGTCGTACTGCACCTGCGATGAGGAGCCGCTGCCGAGCGTCGCGCGTGCTTGCAGCCGGGGAGCCGCAGGGTTTGAGACGTCGAAAAGCTCGAGCTGTGCGCCGGAGGGCTCGTTTTCGGGCCCGACTTCCTGCCCGATTCCGAGCAGGAGTCCTTCGGCGACGGGATGCAGGTAGGCCGAGTACCCCTCGAGCTCAAGCTGCCCGGCGATGCGTGGCGATGTGGGCGAGCTCAGGTCGACGGTGTAGAGCGGATCGACGCGCCTGAACGTGACCACGTAGCCGGCGTCGCCGATGAAGCGCACGGAGTAGATCTGCTCACCGGCGCCCAGGCGCGCCGTTCTGGCGGGCGTCCACGAACGTGCCTTCCACGGTCATCGTGCGCGCCACCTTCATCGCGCCAGGATCGTGGACGTCGACTTCGGTGATCGTGGTGGTGGCGGGGTAGTAGTAGGGCGAGGGCGCGATCGACGGGACAGACGCGACGGGCGACATCGACGGAGCGAGCGCGGCGGAGGCGACGCCAGAGAGCGCAGGCGCCGGAACAGCACCAAGCGCCAAGGTGACCGCGAGAATCGACGTCCGTCTCCGCTGCATTGCACCCACACACTACCCGCGCGCGTTGAGACCTCTCGGACGCGCAGCCGCCAGCGGTCAAAGTCCTTTGATCACCAGGCGTCACAGCACCAGCGTCGCCCCAAGCCGGCGCAGCCACTCGCGATCGTCGCGATAGCCCGGCCGGTATCGCTCCAGCAGCGCCCAGAAGCGCGGCGAGTGGTCGAGGACCCGCAGGTGGCAGACCTCGTGCCAGACCACGTAGTCGAGCACGCTCTCGGGCGCGAGCAGCAGGCGCCAGTTGAAGCTCATGCGCCCGGCGGCCGAGCACGACGCCCAGCGCGTGCGCTGCGCGCGGATCGTCAGGTCGCGGTAGGGCGTGCCGGCGAGCGCCGTGGCCCGGTCCAGGCGCGGCGCGATCTCGGCGCGTGCGGCGCGGCGGTACCAGCGTTCGAGCGCCGCGCGCGGGTCGCCGTCGGGCACCAGCAGGCGGTCGTCGCGGCGGTGCACACGCGTGCGGCCCGGTTGCGTCACCAACTGCAGGGACGCGCCGAGGTACGGCACCGTGGCGCCGCGTCGCGCGATCCGTGCGCGCACCGCCGCGACCTCGTCCAGACGGCGTTCGATCCACGGGCGCAGCTCGACGACCGCGGCGGCGGCGGCGCGCTCGGAGGCGCGCGCGGGCAGCACGACCTCGACGCTGCCGTGGGCGTGCACGTTGACGCGCACGCGCCGCGCGCGCGGGGAGCGGCGGACGGTGTAGGCGATCTCCGGCTGCGAGGGCCACATGTGGAGTGTGAGGGTACGCGCCGCGCCGGGCGGGAGGCGCACGGGCATAATCCAGCGGCCATGGCGCAATCCAAGGTTAGGCTCCCGCGCGAGGTGCGCGCTCCCTACGCCGTGTACCTCAACGGCGTGCCGCAGCAGCTGGGCAGGGACTACGTCGTCAAAGAAGGCGCGCTCGTCTTCGAGCGCGAGCTGCGCAAGGACAGGATCAGCGGTTGGCGCTGGCTGCTCGGCGCGTGGGGCGTCGGCACGTACCGCCAGAACGACTCGATCGACGTGCGCTACGAAGCGGCCGACGGCTCCCCGCGCGTGGCCGAGGGGCTCGAGATCGAGCCCGCATAGACGGCCCTCTCCCACGGCCGTGCGAGCTTCAGGGCGCTGAGGATCGCACGCGTCGCGGGGGAGCGGTTGAGCGTGTAGAAGTGGATGCCCGGCGCGCCGGCGGCCAGCAGCTCGGCGCACTGCAACGTGGCGTAGGCGACGCCGAAGTCGCGCACCGCCTCCTCCGGCTGCTCGCGGCGCGCGTCGAGCTCGCGGCGCAGGCCGGCGGGGATCGACGTGCCGCACATCTCCGTCATGCGCTCCAGCTGGCCGATGTGGGTGATCGGCAGGATGCCGGGGACGATCGGCACCGCGATCCCCGCGGCGCGCGCGCGGCGCACGAAGTCGAAGTACAGGGCGTTGTCGAAGAACAGCTGTGTGATCAGGAAGTCCACCCCGGCGCGCACCTTCTCGGCGAGGTGCTCGATATCGGCCTGCGGCGAGACGGCGTGGATGTGCGTCTCCGGGAAGCACGCGGCGCCGATCGCGAACGGGTAGTCGGCTTTGATCAGCGCCACCAGTTCGCTTGAGTACTCAAGCCCCCCGTCGGTCTTGGTCCACTCCAGCTGCCCCTTCGGCGGGTCCCCGCGCAGCGCCAGCACATTGTCGATGCCGCAGGCGCGCATCTCGTCCAGCGTGGCGCGCAGTTCCGTCACCGTCGCCGCGACGCACGTGAAGTGCGCCATCGCCTCCAGGCCGTGCTCGTGTTTGATGCGGCGCACGATCTCGATCGTCTTCGCGCGCGTGGAGCCGCCGGCGCCGTAGGTCACCGACACGAACGACGGTTCCAGCTCGCGCAGCTCGCGCAGCGCCGCGTACAGGTTCTGCTCGCCCTGCTCGGTCTTGGGCGGGAAGAACTCGAACGAGAACACCGGTCCCGGGCCGGCGAGCAGCTCATCTATTCGCATCGCCGAAGCCTAACACGACTGTGTCAAGGTTTCAGAGCGCGACGCCACAGTCACAGAGCCCGCGCGTCAAGGCTCGCTCGGCGCCTCGCGCTCCGGCTCGCCCGGCTCCTCTCGGGGCGACTCGAGCGGCGTCCAGCGCTCCGGCTCGCCCGGGATGCGCCGCGCGCGACCCGTCACCTCCAGATGCAGCAGGAACGACAGCGTCTCCGTCAGCAGCCACGGGGCGGTGAACGCCGAGAACGGCACGTCGTCGTAGATCTCCGGCACGATCTCGAACGCCGTGCGCGGCGCCGGCGCGATCGCGCCGAGCACGCGCTCGGTACGACGGCGCACGAGGTCGCGGTTGCCTTCGATGTGGGCGTGCACGTCGGTGAACGTGCGCCCGTGCCCGGGCAGGCACAGGCGCGCGCCGAGCCGCTCGACGACGTCCAGGGAGCGCACGAATTCGCCGACGGGGTCCGGGGAGTAGCCGTAGTCGAAGTACAGCGAGATGCGCCCCAGCAGATGGTCGCCGGAGATCAGCAGGCGCCGCTCGGGCTGAAACAGACACACATGCGACGGCGCGTGGCCGGGAGTCTCGTGCACGGTCCAGGAGCCGAGATCGGTCGCGATCGTGACGCCCGGCAGCAGCGGCCGGTCCGGCTCGACGATCGCGGCGATGCCGGAGTCGTGGTCCAGGCGGCGCGAGGCGTAGCGGCGCAGCGGCTCCTCCGGCACGCCGCTCTGGCGCGCTATCTCCAGGCGCCGCGCGAGCGACGCCTGCGGGTCGGCGGCGTAGCCGCGCATGTGGTCGAGGTTGGGGTGCATCCACAGCTCGCACCCGGCGCGCGCGAGGATGCTCGCCGCCTGGCCGTAGTGGTCGGAGTGAGCGTGGGTGCACACCACCAGCCGCACGTCCTCCAGGCGCAGGTTGCACATCGCCAGCGCCCGCTCCAGGTGCGCGAGCGACCCGGTCTCATGGATGCCCGTGTCGAACAGCACAACGCCGTCGCCGGCGGCCACCGCCCAGGCGTTGCAGTGGGGCACGCCCGGCCACGGCAGTGGCAGGCGCAGGCGGTAGACGCCGGCCATCACCCGCTCCCCGCGCCCCAGCTCGCGCTTGTGGACCGTCTCCGCCATGCCACGCAGAGCCTATTGGTCGCTTCGCGCAAAGGCTTTCGAGCGCCGGGGCTCGCCCGGGCGTACGGGCGCCTAGACTTAGATGTCGGCTCGCGCCTCGGGCTCGCCACCCGACGGATGCCGAAGCCCGGCACCAAGCGTCGACAAGGAGAAAGGCCGATGGACGAGACCGGAAGTTCGAGCAGGGCCGCCTCCAAGGTGCAGGAGGCCGCCGCCAACATCCACCGCGCCGCGGCCGGACCGCACCGCGCCGCGACGGCGCCGCCGGCGCCGGACAGCGCCCCCGACAGCGAAGCGCGGGCAGTCGTGCTGCGCTACTTCGAGGCGATCAACGCGCACGACCTCGACGGCGCCGTGGCGCTGTGGGCGCCCGGGGGGCGCGAGCACGTGCGCGGGCAGGTCGACGTGACCGCGCCCGAGGGCGTGCGCGAGTTCGTCGGCGATCTGCTGGCGGCCCTGCCGGACCTGCGCTTCGAGGTCGTCAACACGACGAGCGAGGACGAGCGGTGCGGCGTGCAGTGGCGCCTCACGGGCACGTTCGCCGGCCCCGGCGCGCTGAACGGGGTGGCGCCAACGGGGCACCCGCTGAGGCTCGAAGGGTTCGACCTGCTCACGGTCCGCAACGGGCTGATCCAGAGCAACGACGCCTTCCCGGACACGATCGGCATCCCGCGCCAGATCGGGATGCTGCCGCCGCAGGACTCCGCCGCCGAGCGGGGCATGGCGGCGGCCTTCAACCTCAAGACCCGCGTGAGCGGCCTGACAGCCGCCGAGGCGCGGCTCGTGGCCGAGGGCGTGTGGGTGGTGCAGGGCCAGCCCGGGCGCTGCAACGTGTACCTGATCGAGGACGACGGCGGCGTGACGCTGTTCGACGCCGGCGCGCGCACGATGGTGCGCGCCGTCGCGAGCGCCGCGGCCAAGCTCGGCGGCGTGCGCCGCGTGGTGCTGGGCCACGGGCACACCGACCACCGCGGCGTCGCGCCGGCGCTCGGCGCGCCCGTGCTGTGCCATCCCGACGAGGTGCAGGACGCGGAGGGCAGCGGCGGCTTTCGCTACTGGCCGCCGGGTCTGGCGGGGCTGCCCACGCCGCAGCGCCAGATCCACCGCGCGATGCACCGCTACGCGTGGGACGGCGGGCCTGTGAGCGTCGCCGGCACGCTGCGCGAGGGCGAGGAGGTGGCTGGGTTTAAGGTGATCGAGATCCCCGGACACGCCCCCGGCCAGATCGCGCTGTGGCGCGAATCCGATCGCCTGGCGCTCAGCACCGACTGCTTCTACACGCTGGAAATGTGGGGCCGGGACTGCCCGCCGCACGTCCCCTCCGCCGTCTACAACTACGACACCGAGCAGGCCCGCGCGAGCATCCGCAAGCTCGCCGAGCTGGAGCCCGCGGCGGCGTGGCCGGGACACGCGCGGCCGGTCACCGGCGACGTGCGCAGCCAGCTGCTGCAGGCCGCGGTCACCGACTGAGGGCGAGGCGGGCGGCGTGGGCAGGCGCGGCCGCCGGCGCGCGCACAGCGCCGGCGCGGCGGAGCCGCTGAGCGCGCCGAGCAGCGAGTACACCGACGCGCACGGCAACACGCTCACGCTGCGCGGCTCGCTGAGCGCCGCCGCGCGCCGGGAGTACGCCGCCGCGCTTGCGGGCGGCGGTCCGGCGGCCACGCGCGAGGACACCTGGCAGCGGGCGGGGGAGCTGCTGTTCGAGCGCCTCGCCGTGCGCTGGGAGATCGCCGGCGCACCGCCGATCGAGCGCCAGCGGGAGCTGCTCGCGCGCTTTCGCGCCGCCAGCCCGACCGAGCGCGCGGCGGTGCGCGAGGCGCTGCGCGCGCACTGTGCTGAGCACTTCCCCGACGTCCACGCGCCCTAGTCGAGCAGCTCCAGCCGCGCCCCCGTCGAGCTGCCGGCGGCCAGGAAGCGGGCGGTGGCGGGGCTGAGGACGAACTCCAGCAGCTCGCCCCCCTCCTCGCAGCGCACCTGCAGGCGCCGTCCGTGCTCGTGCACGGCGACGACGACGGCCGCCTCGTAGCCGCCGCCGAAGTGCGCGACGCGCGCGCGGGAGCCCACGCGCGGCAGGGGCCGGGAGGGACCGAGCGGTGACATACGATCAACCATGTGCGACGCACCAAGATAGTGGCGACGATCGGCCCCGCCTCGCGCGAGCCACAGACACTGCTGGCGATGGTGCAGGCGGGGATGGACGTGGCGCGCCTGAACTACTCGCACGGCACCCTCGCCGAGCACGCCGAGACGGTCAAGCGCGTGCGCGACGCGGCGGGGCAGGCCGGGCGCCCCGTCGCGATCCTGCAGGATCTGCCGGGACCGAAGCTGCGCATCGGCCCGCTGCGCGACGGCGTGGTCGAGCTCAAGCCCGGCGACCGCGTCACGTTCTCGTGCGGCGCGGACGAGGGCGAGGGCGACGCCGGCCACATGCACATCTCCTGGGCGGGGCTGCCCGACGCGCTGGAGCGCGGCTCGGTGCTGTATCTCGCCGACGGCTCCGTGCGCCTGCGCGTGGCGAGCGTGCGGGCGGGAGCGGGCGAGGTCGAGGCGGAGGTCGAGGCCGGCGGCGCCGTGGCCTCGCGCCAGGGCGTCAACATCCCCGGACCCGCCGACGGGCTGCCGTCGGTGCCCGAGGAGGATCTGCAGCTGCTGCGCCACGGCGAGTCGATCGGCGTGGACATGGTGGCGCTGTCGTTCGTGCGCAGCCCGCAGGACGTCGAAGACGTGCGCGAGCACACGCGCCTGCCGCTGATCGCCAAGATGGAGAAGCCGCAGGCCGTCGAGCGCGCCGAGGAGATCATCCGCGCCGCGGACTGCGTGATGGTGGCGCGCGGGGACCTCGGCATCGAGCTGGCGATCGAGCGGGTGCCGATCGTGCAGAAGCAGCTGCTGCGCCTCGCCGGGGCGCTGGCGCGACCGTCGATCACGGCCACGCAGATGCTCGACTCGATGGTCACCTCCTCGCGCCCGACGCGCGCCGAGGTGGCCGACGTCGCGAACGCGATCCTCGACGGCACCGACGCCGTGATGCTGTCGCAGGAGACGGCGATCGGCGCGTACCCCGTCGCGGCGATCGAGATGATGGCGGCCGTCGCCGTGCAGGCCGAGGCGATCGTGCCCTACGAGGAGTGGAACGCCACGCGCGTGCGCCGCAAGGACACGGACCCCGCGTACACGATCGCCCACAACCTGTGCGTGGCCGCGCGTGAGCTGCGCCTCGACGCGCTCGTCGTCCCCACCCTCTCCGGGCGCTCGGCGCGGATCGTCTCCGCGCACCGCCCGAGCGTCCCCATCTACGCGCTCTCCCCCGGCCGCGAGACGGTGCGCCGGTGCGGGCTGATGTGGGGCGTGCGCGCCGCCTCGATCCGCCGCCACGAGACGACGGAGGCGCTGATCGCCGACTCCGCGCGGCGCGTCGTGGAGCTGGGATGGTGCGAGCCCGGGCAGCGCGTGGGCATCACCGCGGGGCTGCCGAGCGGCAAGCCGGGGACGACGAGCCTCGTGCAGATTCAGGTGGTCTGAGGCGTGCCCGGCCTCCCCTTCCTATAAGGCCGTGCCACATGTGGCACGGCCCGGGGCCGCACATGTGCGGCCCCGCCGGTCGGCACATGTGCCGACCGGAAAAGCACGTCGATCAGGATGGGGTGAGGGCGCCGTCGGCGTAGAACTCCGCCTCCAGGCGCCCGAACTCCGTCACTGACCTGGTCCTCGGCCACCTTCTCCGAGAATGCTGTTCACCAGGCGCCAGACGTCGCTGCTGGGATTGCTGCGCGAAGCCGAGCCGTCGTCTCGATGTTTTCGATCAAGCGCTTTCGCGCGTTTGACGGCCTCGTCGTAGCGACTCGCCATGGAGTCAAGCGCGTCCTGCGTCAGCGCCTTGGAGCAGCGCAGCCACTTCCTTGCACACGCTTGTGCGTGCCTGCGCTCGATGTAAGCCATTCGATCCTCGTAGTGCAACATGAACCACAGCTCGATGCACGGGTTCGACCCTGCGACGTTGATCCGGTTGTCGGTCGCCCGCCGTACTGCGGCATCGAAGTGGACATGCTCATCGCGATCGAACACACACCAGATTTCGTCGTCGGCCCGCCCACGTGCTTTTCTCGCGTCGCGTGCCTGACTTCGCTTCTCCTTCACCGCCCTGTCAACCAACTGCTCCGGCGACCTCGCCCTGTCGTCGATCACGACGATCGCGTGCTCGCGGCACCGACGACGCCAATACGTGAAGTAGTCCACCTCGGTGCGCTCGCCCTCGACGAAAAGCATGAGGCGCCGCTTTGGCGGCGACCTTTGTGCTCGCCGCGTCGGCGGCCCTCCTGAGCGACGCCGCGCCAAGGATCAGTCGGGAGTCGCGATCAGTTCGCCGACGCGATCGAACTCGCGACTGGACAAGATCGGCGTCGCCCCGTACCGTCCTTCCAGATATCGCTTGGCGATCGCCTCGTGCTTACGAGGGTCGAGATCCACCAGCGGATACAGGCGCGTGCTTCCATCATCGAGCTTCTCGGTGAACCAGATCTGATCGCGACCGACGAGGCGATCCTCGTGTGAATCGCCCATGATCGTCGTGTCGTGCGAGTTGAAGATGAGCTGAGCGCGGTTGGGATTGGTCAGGGGCTCCTGGAAGAGTCTCACCAGCTGCGCTACGAGAGCGGGATGAAGGCTCGCCTCGATCTCGTCCGCCAGTAGGACCGACCCTCTTGCCAGCACCTCGATGACGGGTCCGACAAGGCCGAGCCAGATGAGCGTTCCCAGCGACTCTTCGTCGGTAGCCAGTTCCACATCGTGGTTGGCTCCGCGATGCACAAGCGAGCAGGTGACGCTCTCGAAAACGAACCTAGGGTCGGCAAAGGCAACGTCCTGGCCGTCCTGCTGCTCAGCGAGCATTCGCACGGCGTCATCGAACTCATCGAGATCCATCTTGACGTCTTTGATGCTCAGGTCTGCTGCGTGTAGCAGAGACAGGATGCGCTCGCGTTGGGCCGGGTTGCGCATGTGGACCGCCGTGAGTAGCTGCCGAAACGATCTGGTGTCGGAGTCTGCAACCAGCAGATTGCGGCCGAACCAGTCATAGAGCGGAAGCAGCAGCGGATGGTTGGCCGATGCCGCCGTCGACAGGAAGAGCGCGTTGGGGCGAAGCAGATTTGCAACGGCGTGCGTCCGCGCTCGCTCGGCTGACCCCACCTCAACCTTGTCGCCTGTGCGACTGAAGAGCAGAGCCGCGCGACCACGCGGATAACGCATGGCCCACTCCTCGATGATCCGTTCGTCGTCGAGCACGAACCCATACTCGTGCCGCACGCCGTTGAGCACGATGTCAATCTCGTAGCGCGACGGGCGTTGAGCCGCCTCGTTGTCAAGACGAAAGGGCCAGCGCTGCACGCCGCCGGTGGGGTTGCCGCGCCGGAACGAGTGCAGAACGTAGCCACTCATGTCGCCCATCGCTTTGAGCACGTTGGACTTGCCCGAAGCATTCGCTCCGAACAAACCGGCGACCGGCAACACCCGCAGTGGATGACCGCCCTCGCGCCAACCGACCTCGCGCACGAAGCGTGGCTCCGCCAGGGCCGTCGCGAGCATCGAGAACTCCATCTCGTCGCGGAACGAGCGGACGTTCTCGGCGCGAAACGCAAGCAGAACCGACGCATTCTGAGCCACGTCGTTTGGCATGACAGGCCTATAATCGCACAAAATTGGAGATTTTTGAGCCGGCATGGACGAAAAGGCGCGTCAGCGATACACCGACTGGCTTTGCTGCGGCTTTACAACACACGGAGGTGCAGCGCGCGGCGACTCCTACGAAGCCCCCACCGCGCCGTCGGCGTAGAACTCCGCCTCCAGGCGCCCGAGGTCGGTCACGGGCTCGTCCCCGTACATCCACTCGCGCGCGATGCGGTGCCAGTTGTTGGCGGCGCGCAGCTGCGAGAGCACGGCGAGCGTCAGCATCTCCATGCGCCGCCCGAACAGGTGCTCCGGGCGCATGTCCTGGTGGCGCATCTCGCGGAAGTGCGAGCTGCGCGGATCGGAACTCTCGATCATCACCTCTGTGGCGATCTCGGGGCGCAGGGCGACCGTCTCGTCGGCCGTCGTGTACCACCAGATCGCGTCCTCGATGAACGCCAGCAGATGGTCGGGGTCCACGCGCTCGGGGTCGGGCAGGAAGCCCGAGTCGCCGAGCAGGCGGTGCAGCGCGGCGCCGTCGCCCTCGGACACCGCGCGCTGACACGCCAGCTCCAACTCGACCGCCGCCGGCTCCATGCGCTTGAACAGGCCGAAGTCCAGGAACGCGACGCGCCCATCGCCCAGGAGCAGGAAGTTGCCGGGGTGCGGGTCGCCGGAGAACTGCCGGTGGCGGTACAGGCAGCCGAGGAAGAAGCGGAACACGATCTCGCCGACGCGGTCGCGCTCGGATTGCGAACGGCCCTTGATCTCCTCGAAGCCGACGCCGGCGACGAACTCGCTGACGAGCACGCGCTCGCGCGAGAGGCTCGTGATCACGTCCGGCACGACGATGAACGGGTGGCCGCGGTAGATGCGCGCGAGCGAGCGCTGGTTCTGCGCCTCAAGCTCGTAGTCGAGCTCCTCGACGATGCGCTCGCGGATCTCCGCCGTGACCGCTTTGACGTTCAGGCCGGGCGTCATGCGTTTGAGCAGGCGCATGATCATGTCGAGGTTCTGCAGATCCGCGCGCACCGCCGCCGCGACGCCGGGGTACTGCACCTTGACCGCCACCTCGCGTCCGTCCTCGCGCAGCGTCGCGCGGTACACCTGGCCGATCGAGGCGGCGGCGATCGGCTCCTCCTCAAACGACGCGAAGATCTCCGAGATGCGCTCTCCGAGGTCGCCTTCGATCACGCCGCGCATCTGCTTGAACGACACGGTCGGCGCCGCGTCGCGCAGCTTGGCCAGCTCGCGCTGGAACTCCTCGCGGTGCTCCTCGGGCACGAGGCCGACGTCGAGGAACGACATCACCTGCCCCAACTTCATCGCGGCGCCCTTCATCGTGCCGAGCGCCGCGACGATCTGTTTGGCCGTCTCCAGCTGGCGCCGCGCCAAGGCCTCGCTCGCCGCGTCCTCGCCCCGCGTCACGTTCGCCGCACGCGTGCCGAACTGCTTGACGGCCTCCGTCGCCGCGAGCCGCCCGACGGTCGCCGTGCGCCGCACCCGGGAGGTGGGAATCTTCTCGCTCTCGCGCGCCACGCCTTGATCCTAGGCGCTGGGACGACGGATCAGGGGATGCTGACCTGCGAGCCGGGCACGATGTCGTCGGCGCCGTCCGGCCAGCGCACCCACGCCTTGCCGCCGCCGTCGTAGTCGATGCCCATCAGGACGAGCGTCGCCGGCTGCCCGAGCGCCAGGCACGCGTCCGCGCCCTCCGGGTCCACGCCGCGCCAGATGCGGATGAAGGAGTTGCCTTCCCACTCCTGCGCGACGGTCGTGGCGTCGCTGTGCCCGGGGTACACGACGGTGTCCTGGGGCAGCTCCATCAGGGTGCCCATGATCGAGTCCTTCAGGTCCGTGTACGTCGTGTGCCCGGGGGCGCGCACGCCGCCGACCGAACCGCGGAACAGCGTGTCGCCCGTGAACACCGCCGCGCCGCTGCCGGCAAAGCCCGCGGGCGCCGTGCTCGAGGACGGGCGGCTCTGACCGGAGGCGCCACCCACGAGGAACGACAGCATCCCGGCCGTGTGCCCCGGCGTGCGCAGCGGGCGCACCTCCAGGGCGCCGAAGCGCAGGTTCTCTCCCGCCTCGATCGTGCCGGCGCCCTCCCCCTGCGCGCCGAGCTGCTCGCGCTCCAGCGGATGGATCAGCACCTGCAGCTTCGGCCAGCGCTCGCGCAGCGCGCCCAGCTCGCACACGTGGTCGTAGTGGTGGTGGGTCAGCAGCGCGTGCGTGGGCGTCAGCCCGTGGCGCTCCGCGGCGGCGATCAGCGGCTCCACCGGACCGCCGGCGTCGACGAAGAACGCGGGACCGCCCTCGCCGTCGGCGACGAGATACGTGTTCGACAGGAACTGAGGGTGCATGGCCCGCTCGACGATCATCGCGGGCCATACTTGCACGAAGTCCACCGCGCCGGATGTTCGTCTCGCCCGCCCGTGCGCGCGACTGGAGTCGCGCGCACGGGCGCCCAGGCAGTCCGCGCGACTCGCGTCCACGCAAAACGAATTGAGGATCGATGGCTCTAATCCACACGTGCTACCGCATCACCGACATCGACCGCTCGGTCGCCTTCTACAACGCGCTCGGCTTCCAGGAGGTCGGGCGCATCCCGATCCGCGACGAGGCCGTCAACGTGTTCCTGAACCAGCCCGGCGACGGCGACTCCCCGCGCCTGGAGCTGACGTACAACTTCGGCGTGGCCGCCTACGACCTCGGCACCGGCTACGGTCACATCGCGATCACGAGCCCCGACCTCGACGCGACCCTCGCGGCGCTCGCCGCGCAGGGCATCGAGCCCGAGAAGCCGCCGTACAGCGTGCGCGAGGGCGGCTCGCGGCTGTGCTTCGTGCGCGACCCGGATGGGTACCGGGTGGAGATCATCGAGATGTAGGGAAAACGCCGGACCGACTGCCACGATTGTGCGGTCATGCCGGCGACTCAGAAGGAATGGATCAAGCGCCTCCAGCGGGAGGGCTGGACTCTCGACCGTGGCGGCAAGCACCAGGCCAAGATGACGAAGCCCGGATACAGGCCGATTACGCTTCCCGAGAACAAGCGGCGCGCATACTCGAAGGGCTTCGAGGCACAGCTGCGGCGCGAGGCAGGTCTTGAGGACAAGCACAGTTGAGCCGATATCCTTCAAGGGAGAGCCCGATGCCTGAGCCTCAGCAACTGCACGTCAACGTACGACTCGAGGATGGGTCGCTATGGGCCACCGTGGATGAGCACCCTGGCGTGTTCGCCACGGGCGACAACTTGGACGAGCTGCGGGAGAGCCTCCAGGAAGGAATCGCACTCGCCCTCGCCGGCCCAGGAGAGGCGCCACCAACCGTGACGCTGGCGCCCCTGCACCCGGAGCCGGTCGCGACGACCGCAAGCGCCGAACTCGTGTACGCCTAAACGCCACCAGGCGCGTCGGCGATGAGTTG
Source organism: Solirubrobacteraceae bacterium (assembly GCA_036561645.1). Lineage (GTDB taxonomy): Bacteria > Actinomycetota > Thermoleophilia > Solirubrobacterales > Solirubrobacteraceae > Palsa-744. The sequence continues at coordinate 9,750 of DATBOY010000017.1, read as the reverse complement.
CAAACCGTACGGTAGCTCGACGGGTATCGGGTGGAGATCATCGAGATATAGCGAACCTGGCGCGCGAACTGCTGCGGTGGCTAGGCTTTAGCCACACCCCTATCCGAGGAGCCGCACATGAACACGTACGTGATCCTGCGCCGCAGCGGTTGGCGATCGCCGGCGGAGCTGCAGGAGGCCGCCGCACGTTCCACGAAGGTCGGCGACGAGGAGATGTCCGACGACATTCGCTGGATTCGCAGCTATGTCCTGGAGGAGGACGGAGCAGCGGTCGGGACGGTCTGCATCTACCAGGCGAGCAGCCCCGAGGCGATCCGCGACCACGCTGCCCGCGCCGACCTCCCCGTCGACGAGATCATTCCCGTCGCAGACACGGTCATCGTCCGGCCCGACCCTGGGGCCGCCTCGGCGTAGGAGGAGCGCGTCAAGATCCGCGGCCCAGCCGCCGCGACGCTCGCGTGCCGCCGGACCCGAGGTCGGCGGGCGCGGTTCGGCGCCGCAGGTCGACGGCCGCGGGTCGGCGGCCCCGGTTCGCCGGCGCTAGGGTCGGCAGATGGAACTCGGCCTCGCCACCTTCGCCGACGTGCCGCTCGGCGCCGACGCCGCACGCGTCGCGCAGCGCTTGGCGGACCTGCTGGAGGAGATCGAGCTGGCCGACCGGCTCGGGCTCGACGTGTTCGGCGTGGGCGAGCACCACCGTCCGGACTACGCCGTCTCCTCGCCGGCCGTCGCGCTCGCCGCCGCCGCCGCGCGCACCCAGCGCATCCGCCTCTCAAGCGCCGTTACGGTGCTCAGCTCCGCCGACCCCGTGAAGGTCTTTCAGGACTTCGCGACGGTCGACCTGATCTCCGGCGGACGCGCGGAGATCATGGCCGGCCGCGGGTCCTTCACCGAGTCGTTCCCGCTGTTCGGCCTCGATCTCGACGACTACGACGAGCTGTTCTCCGCCAAGCTCGACCTGCTGCTTGCGCTGCGCGCGTCCGAGCGCGTCGCCTGGGCGGGTCCGCACCGCGCCGCCCTGCATGACATAGGCGTGTACCCGCGACCGCTGCAGCAGCCGCTGCCCGTGTGGATCGCCGTCGGCGGCTCCCCCGGCTCGGTCGCGCGCGCCGGGATGCTCGGGCTGCCGTTGATGATCGCGATCATCGGCGGGCAGCCGGCGCGCTTCGCGCCGCTCGTAGACCTGTACCGAGAGGCGGCGCGGCGCGGGGAGGCGATGGCGGACAGCCAGGCGACGCAGGGGGTCCAGGCGCCGCAAAGCAGGGCAACGGCGGCAGCTGGAATGCAGGCGCCGCAAAGGAGCGCGACAGGGGCGCCTGGCGAGACGCACAGACCGCCGCTCGCCGTCGGCACGAACTCGCACACGTACGTCGCGGAGGACTCACAGCGCGCCGCGGACGAGTTCTACCCGCCGTACGCGCAGATGATGAACCGCATCGGGCGCGAGCGCGGCTGGCCGCCGCTCACGCGCGCGCAGTTCGATGCGGGCTGCGCCCCCGAGGGCCATCTGCTCGTCGGCGACCCCGCGCAGGTCGCGGCGAAGATCCTCGCGCAGCACAGGATCTTCAACCACGACCGCTTCCTCGCGCACATCAGCGTGGGCACCCTCGCGCACGAGCAGGCGATGCGGGCGACCGAGCTGTTCGCGACGGAGGTCGCGCCGATCGTGCGCGCGGCGCTGGCCGCGGGGCGCGATTAGCGCTCGGGCCGGCTCAGGCCGCCACCGCCCGCCGCTCCTCCACGCCGTCGAGCAGCCGCCAGTTGCCCCGCAGCGCCGCCTCGGCCCGGGCCAGCATCCGCTCCGCGTCTCGCTCCTCGGCCAGCTCGGAGATCAGCTCGCGGGCCTGGCGGGCGTGCTCGAGGTCGAGCGTGGCGTGCAACCTGAAGTAGCCGGCGCCGGGAGAGTCCGCGGAGAGGCCGTAGTGCATCGTCAGGCCGCCGAGCTTGGTCTTGGAGATCGCCGGCTGCCCCGCCTCGAGCGTGTACAGCACCGCAAGATGCTCCAGCAGATCCTCGCCCGCCGTCCACGCCGCGGCACAGTCGCGCGTCTGCGGCGTGGGCTGCGCCGCCGTCCGGCTATCCGCATCGGCTCCGACCGCGCGCGCGAAGTCATCCCATAGCTCGACGTGGCTGGCCTCCTCGTCGGCATGGCGCATCAGCGCGGCGCGGTGCCCGGAGTCCGCCTTCTCCGCCGCCAGGCGCGAGGCGTCCGCCAGCGCGACGACGGCGTGGCGGTACTGCCCGGCGTAGAAGTCGAGCTCCTCGCCTGTCAGCTCCCCCGCGTTCCAGCGCTCGTAGAACGGGTGCTCCAGCACGTCGATGCGCCTGCGGGCGTCGTCGAGAAGATCAAGAATGTCCATCGCTGCTCTCCTTGGTTCGGCTGCCGTGAGGTGCGCATCGTACGCCCGACGCCGGCCGGCACGCGGTCACGCCGAGGCGCGCCGGATCGCCGCGCCGGCGGACCGAGCCCCGCGGCACCCCGCGGCCCGCGCTCGACCCGCACGTCCGGCGCTACGCTTTGCGCGACGATGGCGGACACCGGCAAGATCGCCAAGAACCTCGAGCGCTTTGCGCAGGCCGTCGCCGCGCACGACCGCGAGAACCCGACGCACACCGCCCACGGAATCGGGCTGGCGCACTTCGACCTGGAGCGACTCGGCTTCGAGGAGGGCGAGGAGATCCTGCCCGGCATCACGATCCACGCCGACAGCGGCGTCACCGGCAACTTCCGCGTGCTGTGCGACGGTCAGCACGACGAGGAGCTGACGGAGGCGGAGGAGCGCGCCGTCGAGGCGATCGCGACGCGGTCGCTGCCCGCCGCATCTCCCGCCCTGCCCTACGCGCCCGCTCGGCCCTTCGAGCAGTAGGCCGCGCGCGCGGCGATCTTCCCCACCAGCCGCTCAATCGTCGGGCAGGGGATGCCGTGGCGCGCGGCGGCGCGCAGCACCGCCCCGGGAATCGCATCGAGCTCCGGCGGGCGCCCCGCCGCTATGTCGCGCTGCATCGAGCTGCCGAGCGTCGCGTGCGCCGCGCTCAGTTCGCCGAGCGGGTCGGCGCCGTCGATGCTCGCCCCCTCGGCGCGCGCGACGGCGCACCCCTCCTCGATCGCGCCGATGAGCTCAGCGCGCAGCGCCGGCGTGTCGCGGATCTCCCCGAGCAGCTTGTCGAACGCGCTCGTCGTGCACGCGAGCGCGTTCAGGCGCACGAGCTTGGACCACATCACCTGCGCCTCGGAGTCCCCCACGCGCGCGGGAATGCCGGCGTCCGTCAGCGTCTGCGCGAGCGCCTGCATCCCCGCGTGCGCCGTCGGGTCGCCGCTTGCCATGTCCACGCGCAGGAACTGGCTGGTGTGCACGACCACGCCGGCAGCGGGACGATCGGACTCGACGCGGATCGTGCCGGCGAGCACAGCGCCGGCGCCGAAGCGCTCGCGCAACACCACCAGATGGTCGAGGCCGTTGAGCAGCGGCAGCACGAGCGCCGGCTGCGCGACGATCCGCTCCAGCGCCCGCTCCAGCCCCGTCGCCTTGGTCGCGACGATCAGCACGTCCACGCGCTCGGTCAGTCGCGCGAGGGTGCGCGGATGGACGGTGAACTCGCCGAGGCGCACGCTGCTGACGCGCAGACCGTCGCGCGCGATCGCCTGCGCCGTGGACTCCCTCGCGACCACGCTGACGGGCGTGCCCGCGTGTTCGAGCGCGCCGGCGATCAGCCCGCCGACGCCGCCGGGACCGAGCACCGCGATCGTCATCGCAGCGGGTCCACGAGCACACCGGGGTTCATGATGCCGTGCGGATCGACCGCCGCCTTCGCGCCGCGCAGCGCGGCGGCGAACGGCTCCGGGCGCTGGCGGTCATACCACGGCCGGTGATCGCGACCGACCGCGTGGTGATGGGTGATCGTGCCGCCGTGCTCGACGATCGCGTCGGAGACGGCGCGCTTGATCTCCCACCACTGCTCGACCTCCTCGTCGCGGCGCGCCGGGCAGAGGACCGTGTAGTAGGGCGCCGGCCCATCCGGGTACACGTGCGTGAAGCGACACGACACCCCGCCGCGCGCCGCCGCCTCTCCCGCCACCTCGCGCATCGCCTCCCGCGCCGCCGCCGTCAGGCGCTCGTGGAAGGCGGGGAAGCGCTCCCATGTGATCGCCGTCTCGAACGTCTCGCTGATCACGCCCATCGCGACGAGCATGTCGCGCACGTACGGAGCGCCGAGGAACGCCTGGCGCCAGGAGCCGACGGCGTCGCCTGCACCGCGGCCCGCCGCCGCCTGCCCCCCGTGCTCGCGGCAGATCTCAAGCGCCCGCGCCATCGCCTCGTCCACCGCGTGGTCGGCGGACTCAAAGCCGAGCACCAGCAGCGCGCACGAGCCGTCCCCGGCCAGCGTCAGGCGCGCCTCGCGGGCGTCGATCAGACGGCAGTTGGACGGGTGCAGACCGGACTGGCTCAGCGCGCGCACGCACTCCGCGCCGCGCAGGAAGTCGCCAAAGCGCACGCCGGCCGACCGCCGGTGCGACGGCCGCGGCAGCACGCGCACCCACGCCTGCGTGATCACGCCGAGCGCGCCCTCGGAGCCGACGAGCATCCGGTCCGGGCTGACGCCGGCGCCGGACCCCGGCAGCCGCCGCGACTCCCAGACGCCGGCCGGCGTCAGCGCGCGAACCGACTCCAGGAGATCCTCGATGTGCGTCCACACGGTCGCGAAGTGCCCGGCCGCGCGCGTGGCGATCCAGCCCCCGAGCGTCGCGTACTCAAAGGACTGCGGGAAGTGCCGCAGCGTCAGGCCGTGCTCGCCGAGCTGCGCCTCAAGCGCCGGCCCGGTGCTGCCCGCCTGAATACACGCGGAGCGGGAGACCGCGTCCACCTCCAGCACGCGGTCCAGCGCGCGCAGGTCGATGCTGACGGCGCCGTTGTACGACGGCGCGACCGCGGGCCGCACGCCGCCGACGACGCTCGTGCCGCCGCCGTAGGGGATCGCCGCCACGTTGTGCGCCGCGCACCACTCCAGGACGCGCTCGATCTCCGCCTCCTCGCGCGGGCGCGCGACGAAGTCGGGGGGCTCGGCAAAGTGTCCGCGAAAACCGTCGACCACGTCGGCGTAGGACTTGCCGAGCGCGTGCGAGGCGCGCTCGTGCGCATCGTCGGAGCAGAACTCCGCCAGCGCGCCCGGCACCGGCACACGCGGCGCGCGCAGCGCGACCGCCGAAAGGGGCACGGGATCCTCGACCTCGACCGCCTCGAAACCGAGGTGGGCGGCCAGCCCCGCGGCCGCCGCGCGCACCTGCGCAGGGTCCGGCTGCTGGTCCTCAAAGCCCCATCCCCAGTGCTTGTGGCGACGGATGTTCACCGGCGCGAGTCTATGCCCACTAGCCTTATGCCCATGTCCACGCCGCAGCAGGCCCCGATCGCCGAGCAGCCGGAAATCCTTGCGCGCGGGCCGTGGCCGCTGGAGCACGTCAAGGCGCGCTGGCTGCCCGAGCACTTCGACCCGCCCGCCGGCCACGCGCTGCAGGCCGACGCCGCGATCACCGCGCTGCGCGAGCGCGGCTCCCCCAGCCACGACGGCGTCGCCGCGCGTCTGGTGGACTACCGCGAGGGCGACGGCGCCATCGAGATCGACCTGCAGCCCCTGCGCTGGGCGCTGCGCCTGGTCGGCGGCGACGCCTCGCAGAGCATGGCGGCGCTGTGCCTCACGCGCTCGGCCGACGGGCGCTGGCTGGCCGGACGCCGCGCGCAGTGGCTGGCCTCGTGGGCGGGACGCTGGGCGCTCGGGGCGGGCGGCGCCGTCGATCTCGGCGAGAGCCCGGCGGACACGCTCGTGCGCGAGCTGCGCGAGGAGTGGTCGGTTTCGCCCGAGCGCGTGCAGGCGGAGGCCCTCATCCGCCTGCCCCACCGCATGGTCATGTTCGTCGGACAGGCCTGGCTGCCCGAGGGAGCGCAGGTCACGCGCGATCACGAGCACGACGCGCACGCGTGGTGGCCGCGCGAGATCGATGCGTGGCCGCAGGAGGCCGAGGAGCCCCTGCGCCGCATGGCCCGCTGGCTCTCGGAGTGAGCGCCGACGCGCAGCGAGCGCTCGCCTCGCCGGCGGTGTTCACCCGCCTGAAGTGGACGTCGTTCGCGCACTCGTGCATCTACCTGAGCCTGCTCGTGTGCGCGTTTGCGATCGGCAAGCCGCAGCCGGCGACGTTCGTGCTCGGGCTGAGCCACGGCCTGCTGTGGATCTTCATGTCACTGGCGTGCATCCTCGCCGCGCGCCTGCGCATCGTCTCGCTGCGCCTGGCGGTCGCCGTCGCCGTGCTCGGCGGCATCGGTCCGTTCTTCGGCAGCTACGAGTTCGTGCGCGAGCAGCGCCGGCGCGAGGCGTAGTCCCCGACGCTCCGGTCCCCTGCGTCCGACACCCGGCCCCGCGACCTCCGCCAGCTCGGCGCCGCACAACCGTCCGACACCTGTCCGCATTCGTGTTAGCGGTACGTGAATTAGACGTGAACCGGCGTCGGACCGCCTGTAGCTGACCACCCGCCGCGCTAGAGTGAAAAGAACAGATGGCGACGGGCACGACGACCCAGCAGACGATAGATGTCGTGACGCCGGCCGCGGGGGAGTCGGTCACCGAGGGCACGATCCTCGAATGGCACGTAGGCGTCGGCGACTTCATCAAAGCCGACGACACGATCGTTGAGATATCCACGGACAAGGTGGACGTCGAGCTGCCCTCGCCCGCCAGCGGCACCGTGACCGAGATCCTCGCCGAGGAGGGCGACACCGTCACGGTCGGACAGGTGATCGCGCGTCTGGCGCCGGGCGAGCCGGGCGAGGCGCCGGCCTCCGCCGCGCCCGCGGTCGAGGAGTCCGCGCCGTCCGCGACGCCCACGCCGTCCGCGACGCCCACGCCGTCCGCGAGCGACGACGCGCCCGCGCACCACGGCAACGGCGCCACGCCCGTGCCGGCCGGCGTCTCGCCTGTCGCCGCGCGCGCCGCTGCCGTCGAGGGCGTGGACCTCAGCGGCGTCTCGGGCAGCGGTCCGGCAGGGCGCATCGTCAAGGCCGACGTGCTGTCCGCCGCCGGCGGCAACGGCGCCGCCGCCACGCGCGCGCGGCCCGCCGGCGAGACCCCACCGTCCCGCGAGAAGCCGTCCGCCGGCAAGAAGCCGCCCGGGGCACAGCCGATGAAGGGGGGCGCCGCCGCGCTCGCCCGGTACATGGAGGAGTCGCGCTCGATCCCGACGGCCACCAGCTTCCGCACCCTCACCGTGACGTTCCTCGACGCGCGCCGGCGCGAGCTGAAGGCGGCGCAGCAGAAGGTCTCCTTCACGCACCTGATCGCCTACGCCATCGCGCGGGCCGCGGACGACATGCCGGTGATGACCAACCACTTCGCCGCGATCGACGGCAAGCCCCACCGCATCGACGACGGTCAGGTCAACCTCGGGCTCGCCGTCGACGTGGAGAAGAAGGACGGCACGCGCACGCTGATGGTGCCCGTCATCCGCAACGCCGGACGGCTGCCGTTCGCCGAGTTCCTCGCCGCGTACGACGCGCTCGTGGAGAAGGCGCGCACCAACACGCTGACCGCCGACGACCTGCTCGGCGCGAACGTCACGCTCACCAACCCCGGCGGCCTCGGCACCGTCGCCTCCGTCCCCCGACTGATGAGCGGACAGGGGACGATCCTCGCCACCGGCGCGATCGCCTATCCGCCCGGCCTCGCCAACATCGGCCCGATGATCGGGGCGGAGAAGGTCATGACGATGACCTCGACGTACGACCACCGCATAATCCAGGGCGCGGAGTCCGGGCGCCTGCTCGCGCGCATCGAGGAGTACCTGCAGGGCGAGCGCGGCTTCTACGACGGCGTGTTCGCCTCGCTCGGCGTGCCGCTCGGCCCCGCGCCCTCCCTGCCGGCGCCGGCCGCCGCCGCGGCCGCGGCCAGAGAGGCGCCGCGCGCCGCCCCCGACGAGGAGCTGCTGCAGGCCGTGCAAGAGGCGACGGCGCTGCTGAAGGCGTTTCGCACCCACGGCCACCTCGCCGCGCGCCTGGACCCGCTCGGCGTCGAGCCCGAGGGCGATCCGGCGCTCGACCCCGAGACGCTGGGGCTGACACCGGAGCTGATGGCGCAGATCCCCGCAAAAATCCTGCGCATGTACGTGCCTGGGGCGACGCTCGCCGACGCCCTGCCGCACCTGCGCGAGATCTACTGCGGCACGATCGCGTACGAGATCGAGCACATCTCCTCGCACCGCCAGCGCGTGTGGCTGCGCGAGCGGATCGAGTCCGGCGCCTTCCGCCAGCCGCTGACCAACGACGAGCAGATGACGCTACTGCGGCGCCTGATCGAGGTGGACGCGCTGGAGCGCTTCATGCACAAGGCCTACCTCGGCCAGCACCAGTTCTCGATCGAGGGCGTGGACATGACGGTGCCGATGCTCGACGAGCTGATCCAGCTCGCCGCCGTGCACGGCGGGCGCGAGGTCGTGATCGGCATGGCCCACCGCGGACGCCTGAACGTGCTCGCCCACAACCTCGGGCGCTCCTACGACACGATCTTCGCCGAGTTCGAGGGCGCCTCGACGCTGGAGGCCGTCACCACGATCCCGCAGGGCGGCACCGGCGACGTCAAGTACCACCACGGCACGCAGGGCGATTACAAGCTGCCCGGCGGCGGCACGATCGAGGTCAACCTGGAGTCCAACCCCAGCCATCTGGAGTACGTGTCGTCCGTCGTCGTCGGCGCCACCCGTGCCGCGCAGACCAGCCGCAAGGGTCCCCACGCCCACCAGGACACCAACGCCGCGATGCCGATCGCGATCCACGGCGACGCCGCGTTCCCCGCGCAGGGCGTGGTCGCCGAGACGTTCAACCTGCAGGGGCTCGACGGCTACAAGGTCGGCGGCACCGTGCACGTCATCACCAACAATCAGATCGGCTTCACCACCGACCCCGACGACGCCCGCTCCACGCGCTGGGCCTCGGACCTCGCCAAGGGCTTCGACGTGCCGATCATCCACGTCAACGCCGACGACGTCGCCGCCTGCGTGAGCGCCGTGCGCCTGGCCTTCGCCTTCCGCCAGGAGTTCGGCCACGACGTGTTGATCGACCTGATCGGCTACCGGCGCTTCGGCCACAACGAGTCCGATGAGCCGGCCTATACCCAGCCGGAGATGTACGCCAAGATCAAGACCAAGAAGCGGGTATACGAACTGTGGGCCGACCAGCTCGTCAGCGACGGAGTCGTCAGTCGCGAGGACGTCGAGCGAACCGGGCAGGAGGTATGGGACAACCTGACGCTGCTACACCAGCGCTTGAAGTCGCGGATCGCCGCCGCGGCGGAGCACGGGACGGTGGAGCAGAGCACCGGCGAGTATCAGCTCGACCGCTCGCCCAGCCCCGATGTCGATACCGCGGTGGCCGCGGCGAGAGTGCGCGAGCTGGGGCTTGCGCTGCTGAGGACACCTGACGCGTTCACGGTGCACCCCAAGCTTGTCAAGCAGCTGGAGCGCCGCCGAGAGGCGCTCGAGGCGAGCGGCGACTCGGCGGAGACCGGTGCAGAGAAGGCATCCGCACGCATCGACTGGGCCCACGCCGAGGCGCTCGCGTTCGCCTCGCTCTTGACCGAGGGGACGCCGATCAGGCTGACCGGCCAGGACACCGAGCGGGGCACCTTCAGCCAACGTCACCTCGTGCTGCACGACGCGAAGACCGGGCAGGCTTTCTGTCCGATCCAGTCCCTGCCCGAGGCGCTCGCGCCGAT
>DATBOY010000016.1:0-16979 GCA_036561645.1 Solirubrobacteraceae bacterium | reverse complement strand
CGGTTAAGCTAGACGACTAAAATCCCCGTTCTTTCCGAGACTCCACCACTTATCGCTAAGCCATAGACTAAGATGATGCCTTCATCCGTCATATTGCTGCCTTTAGGTTCAATAAGTCCAGCACATTTTTCAGACGTATAGGCGATCCCGGCCAAAATTGGTTCAATTTTTACTTCCTCAGTCGATCCACTGCCGTCCTTTTCGAAATGCACTTCCCGAAGGTTTGGATTACTGCCAATTTTAAGTATACAGCCCAATAGGTTTGTTTCGAGTGCCATGGTCTGCCCTGATGGACATTCAATCGACATGGCGCCTAGCGTCTGCCCCTTGGCTTGATGAAAATTGTACAGACATCCATTTGTAACAAGTTTTAGTGAAAATTTGGTTCCGCTGAGTAGACCTGAACATCCAGAATATGTGGGGCGGACTGTCAATTGAGAGCCTTCGCCGAGCAATGAGCCTTCCATTGCGATCACCGAGCATGCCAGTTCGAAGCTCGTGCCAATTTTGATTTTCTGGACTTCATTTTTCGACACAGAAATCGTCACCGGATATTTCCCGCTACTGGCCTTAAAGAAGGCCGACGCCGGCGCCACCGACAGCGCCGTAGCGCACGCCGTCATCGCCAGCAGAATGAGAACCTTGCCTCTAGTCACACTAACCTCCTGGATAGGATATATAGGGGGCCGGGTAAATACCCGGCCCCCCCATCAATCAGGACCAGCTTTAGCCTAGACGACTAAGATGCCTGTCCTTTCTGATACTCCATTATTTGAGATTAAACCTAATACTAAGGAGATTCCTTCATACGTTGCATTGTTACCTTTTACAGGAATGATTCCAGCGCATTTAGCGGATTCGAAGGCAATCCCGCTAACTTTTGGTTCAACTTTTACTTCCTCCGTTGTTCCGCTGCCCTCATTTTCAAACGTTACTTCTTTGAGATTAGGGCTACTAAAAATCTTAATATCACATTCTAGTACGTTTGTTTCAATGAAAATGAAATTGCTTCCGGGGCATTCGACAGACACGGAACCTACTTTTTCGCCCTTAGCTTGATGGAAGTTATACAGACATTCGTTTGTTTTTACTTTTACTGTCGAGACTTTTGTTCCGGTGATTATGCCTGAGCACCCAGAATAGGTGGGGCGTACTGTCAATTGAGATCCTTCGCCGAGCAGTCGGCCTTCGACCGCAATCGTTGAACATTCCAGTTCGACGCTCGTGCCGATCTTGAATTTCTGTGGTTCATTTTTCGACACAGTAATCGTCACTGGATATTTCCCGCTGCTGGCCTTAAAGAAGGCCGACGCCGGCGCCACGGACAGCGCCGTAGCGCACGCCGTCATCGCCAGCAGAATGAGGATCTTTCCTCTGGTCACAATAATCTCCTTGAATAGATTTAGATAAGCGCAGCCGTCCGTCCACGGACGGCCCTATAGGTCGCATAGTGGTCTGTAAACCTCGTCACGCCATCGCGTCGAGGCAACGCCATGATCCCCCCAGAAACCGACCCGGTCAAGACGGTTTAGAGTCCATGTATTGGAAACCAACGCTTACTTATTCCAATACGCCCTCAATCCCCTGTATCGGCCCACTGTCCGCGATCGGCGAGCCGCAGCAACCATCCCAACCGCCCGTCAGCCGCTGATGTTTCCGACCCTCTCCGCGCTCCCCACCAGCCCCCCGCCGGCCACCCCCGCCCCCACGCGCAGCACCCGCACCGGCACCCCGTGCTTCGGCGCGAGCGTCACGCCGCGCAGCACGACCGGATCGGGCTCGGGTCGCTCCGGCTCAAGCTCCGTGCGCGTCACGACGATGCGCAGCACCTCCGCCATCTCCGCCTGCGCGAGCGCGGCGCCGATGCAGCGGCGGATGCCGCCGCCGAAAGGCAGCCACGTGTAGGACTCCGCGCCGTCTTCGACGAAGCGCTCGGGGCGGAACTCGCGCGCGCGCGGATACAGGTCCTCGCGGTGGTGCACGAGCAGGATGGCCGGGTACACGTTCACGCCCGCCGGCAGCTCCCAGCCCGCCACCATGCGCGGCGCCGCGAGCGTGCGCTCCGCCGAGTCGATAACGGGGCGCAGCCGCAGCGCCTCCTTCACCGTCGCGTCCAGATACGCCTCGCCGCCGCCCGCACGCTGACCGCCGCCCGCCAGCTCGCCACCGCCCGTGAACCCGGCGCCCTCTCCCGGCAGCTCGCCGCCAGCAGCCTCGCCGCCGCCGCCCCCCAGCTCTTCGCGCAGCCGCGCCAGTACCCGCGGGTTTCTCAGCAGCAGCTCGAGCGCGAACGCCAGGCCCGTCGCCGTCGTCTCGTGCCCCGCCGCGAGCATCGTGAACAGCTCGTCGCGCAGCTCCGCGTCGCTCATCCCCTGCCCGTGCTCGTCGCGCGCGCACAGCAGCAGCGACAGCACGTCGGTGCGCCGCTCCAGGTCCGGCTCGCCGCGGCGGCGCGCGATCTCCTCATACAACAGCTCATCCGCGGCGCGCAGGCGCCGCGCGAAGCGCCCGCCCGGGCTGAGCGGGCCGAGGTCCAGGCGCAGCGGCCCCGGCGCGAGGAAGACCGTGGCGCGGTCGATCACCGCCATCAGCGCGGCCCGCAACCGCGCCACCCGCAGCGGCTCGCTGACGCCGAACACGGCGCGGCAGATCACCTCGAACGTGAGCGCGCGCATCCGCTCGCGCAGCACGATCCGCTCGCCCGCGCGCCAGCCGTCGACCTCGCGTTCGGCGACGTCGCGGATCACCTCGCGGAAGGCGGTGACGTGCGCCCCCTGAAACGGCCCCAGCAGCAGCCGGCGCTGGCGCAGGTGCTCGGGCCCGTCGAGCACGAGCACGGAGTGCGGGCCGAGCACGGGCTCCAGGAACGAGTTCGCCTCCCCGGCGCGCAGCTGCGACTGATCGCCGCTGAACATCGCGCGGATCTCGTCGGGGTCGGCGACATACACGCCGGTGCCGAAGCCGGTGAAGCGCACGGTGAACACGTCGCCGTAGCGCGCGTGCCACTCGTGCAGCGCCGTCAGCGGCTGCAGCGCAAGCCGCAGCAGATTGACGGGGCCGGGCGTGCGTGGGCCGGGGGGAAGCGCCACGCGGAGGATGTTACGTCAGCGGCGCGCCGGCTTGGGCACGAGCGCCCCGCACGGCAGCACGAGCCCCTGCGCGAACTCGCGCAGCGGCGGTCCGAGCTCGTCCACCATCCGCGCCGTCGAGAACGTCGCGCCCGGCACGGCGATCTCCACGGCCGCGAGCACAACACCCTCCTCGTCGCGCACGGGGGCGGCGATCGCCCGCAGGCCGGCGGCCAGCTCCTCGTCGGCGAGCGCAAGGCCCTCCTCCCGCACGCGCTGCAGCTGCTCGCGCAGCGCCTTCTTGCTCGTGATGCTCCCGGGTCCGCGCCGCGGCAGCGGCAGCTGCTTGAGCAGGCTCTCGCCCTCCTCCTCGGGCAGATGCGCGAGCAGCGCCTTGCCCGCGGCGGTGCACGACAGCGGCTGGCGCGTCCCCACACCGAGGCCCTCGTCGACGGCCCACTGTCCGCGGCGGCGACCGTGAAAGCGCTCGGTGTACAGCATCTGCGAGCCGTCCCGGATCGCCAGCCCGACGGTGTAGCCGACGGCGTCGCGCAGCTCGCGCACCGGCTCCCGCGCCACCGCCCGCAGCGGCATCGACTCCAGCAGCGCCAGCGCGAGGTCCGCGGCCCTCGCCGCGAGCCGGTAGCGGCGCGCGTGGTCCTGCTCCAGGTACCCGAGCGCGAGCAGCGTCGAGGCGTAGCGGTGTGTCGTGGAGCGTCCTCTCAACCCCATCAGGTCCGACATTTCGGCGATGCCGAGCACCGGGCGCTCGCGCGAGAAGCACAGCAGGATCCCAAACCCCACCGCGAGCGACACGGAGTACCGCGGACCGCCTTCGACGACGCGCGCGAACGCACCGTCGCGCCCGCCCAACACGCCCCCCTCGACCAGCTCGAGCTCCGGCTCTCGAGACACTACGCGCCGCACCCCTTCGCAGCCAGCGCTACGCGCCGCACCCCTTCTCGGCCAGCCACCACAGCACCGTGCACCTCGAACACGTTCACCCTCGCCGCCCCGCGCGAGCGAGCTGGTGAGGGCCGGGCGCACCACCCGCCCGGCCCCCTACCAACCTGGTGTGACGAGTCAAGGACGCGACGACCTGTGTCCACCCGCCAGCCCCGCTGAGCCCTGCGCCGAACCCCTCCCTCGGCAGCCTTGCCTCTCTGGCCGTGCTGACACCCGTCATCGCGCATCCCGAGCTTGACGTCTGTCGCGGGCGATGTCCAGTTTTATAAAACGTGCTTGGCAGGCGAGATCAGGCCGCCGCGCACGCGAGATCAGAGCGCCCTGCGCGCGCCCTGAGCCCGTCCCGCGCCGCCTCCGGCGCTGCCCGCGCGCTCACGCCCCCCGTTGCGAATACACCGCCCGCCACACCCGCAGCACCGGCAGCAGCAGCCGCGCGAGCGGCCCTCCCGCCCGCAACACGCACCGCGTCCTTGCGCGCGCGCCGCGCTCGTGCACGCTGTCCTTCGATAGGTACAGCGCGATCATGCACGCGACGATCACGGCGTGTCGCGGGCCGTCGCGCAGCCGCCGCGCGTCGCGCGTCGCACGGCCGGTCACCTCGCACATGCGCCGCAGCGCCGCGTCGGCGTCGCCGTAGTGCGCGATGTAGCTGTGTTGCCCCGCCGCCGCGTCCTGCGCCGCGTCGGCGTAGCTGTCGAGCATCGTGCCCGCGAGCGACACCCACGGCAGGTACGCGGCGTACACGGCGCGCGCGGCGTGCGACTCGCAGCGCGCGTCGCACGCCAGCGCCAGCAGCGCCAGCACCGCCAGCCAGCCACTCGCCGCCGCCGCCAGCTCGAACCATGTTAGCTCCCCTACACCCCGCGACTCCCCCGCGTCCGCCAGATTCCCCGCACCCGTCAGCTCCCCCGCGCCCATCACCTCGCCCGCACCCCGCGACTCGCCCACGCCGCCCTGCTCCCCCGCGCCCAGCGACTCCTCAGCCCTCCCGAACCACTTCGCCGCCCACTGCCGCAGGGCCTCGTCGCGACGCGTCGCGTCCGGCTCGTGGTTGACGCCCAGGACCTCCGCCATGCTCGCCGCGCGCACCGCCAGCGGGCGCACCAGCTCGTAGGACGGCAGCGTCAGGGCGCCGGCGCGGCACGCCCGCACGAGCGCCCGCAGGTAGCCGCCGTCGTCGCGCCACGGCGCGTTGCGCGCGTAGTGGTCGGTGAGCGCCGCCGAGCAGTCCAGGGCGTGCACGAGCGCGCCGTGCAGGTGCAGCCCGTTGGCGATGCCCGCGGGCGCGTTGCGCTCGCTCACGTTGTCCAGGAAGTCCGCGATCATGTCGAACGCGATCAGCAGCCACTGCAGCTTCGGGCGGCGCTCGCGCGGCAGCGTCCAGAACAGCGCCGCGCCGTTGATGTTGCCGCGCTTGCTCGCGATCGCCCCGAGCGCGTCCGCGCGCAGCGTCGTGTCGGGGATCGACTGCGCGCGCGCCCGCCAGCGGCGCACCTCGAGCGACACGCTGCGCAGACCCCACCACAGCTCGCGCCCGGCCGCCGCCAGCAGCGCCTGGATCTCGCGCACCTCCGGGCGCCGAAAGCGGGGGGCCGGCGCGCGCGGGCGCCCGTCTCGGCGAGCTGGCGCGCGCTGTCCCGCGAGTCGTGCGTCTGGCGAGACTGCGACTGCCGTCAGGCGGGGCTGACAGTGCTCGGACGTACCCGCACCGCCAGATAGCCGGGAACGGCGATGATCGCGACGGCGACGGCGCTGACGAGAGCGAATCGCGTGATCGCGATCAGGGCGCCGACCGAGTAGTCGACGGGGAAGCCGGTGACCGTCGCCAGCGCGTGGCTCTGCAGCAGCTGGCCGTACACGCCGAACAGCGCGCCGACCGAGCAGCCGGTGCCCAGCAGCAGCGAGCTCTCCAGGAACAGCGCGCACCACAGCACGCCGCGGCCGAAGCCCTGGCGCTTGATGTACGCGAGCGTCGGGCGCCGCTGCCAGATCATCGAGCCCATCGCCCCTGCCATCGCGAGCGCCGCGGCGATCAGCAGCAGCGTGCCGATCTGCGTCAGCCGCGCCAGCGCCTGGCGGGTCGAGGCGAAGTGGCGGCGCATCCGCTGCCCGGCGGTTTCGACGGCCAGCCCCGTCTGCGGGCCGAGCGCGCGCCGCACCTCGCCGCTCACCGCGCTCGCCGCGGCGCCCGGCGCCAGCTGGATCTGGTACGCGCTCGGGTCGCCGCTCCCCCAGGCACGGGCGTAGTCCGCCGCGTTCATCACCAGCGCGCCCGGCGGCCATCCCAGGTTCGTGCTCAGCGCGGCCACCCGCACCACCAGCGGCCGCGGCGAGGGCAGCGTGAAGCGCGCGCCCACGCGCAGGCCGTGTTCGGAGGCGAGGGCCTTGGAGAGCACGACCCAGCCCCCCGCCCGCACGTGCGCCGTCGCGAGCGCCGCCGCGCCGGCCGGCACCTGGCTTGGCGGCACCGGCCGCGCCGCGTCGCGGGGCGGCGCGAGCACCCACACGCGCCGGTCGTTCCAGTCGAAGAAGCCGCCGCGGTACAAGCGCACGGCGCGCACCCCCGGCAGGCGCGCCAGCGCGCCCGACGCCACGTCCTTAAACGGCGTCGTCGCGAACGTGTTCGACGCGCCCGCGGCGGTCACCCAGATGTCCGCGGCCGAGTCGATGTCGCGCACGGCGGCGTCCAGACCGCGCTGCAGGTTGGCGGCGGCGCCGCCCATCGCCACGCTGCCGAGCACCGCGACCGCGCCCGTCGCCGCGATCGCCACGGAGCGCACGCGGTTGGCCGGCGTCTGCAGCTCGACCACCGCCAGCCGCGGCGCCGCCAGGTACAGCGGGCGCTGCACGCGGTCGAACACGGCCACGACCGTGTCGAACAGCAGCGGCAGCATCAGCAGCATCGCGGCGATCAGGCCCGCCACCGCGAGCACCGCCACCGGCACGCTGTCGATGCCCGTCACGAGCAGCGCCGTCGTGCCCGCCAGACACGCGAGCCCGATCGCGAACGCCGCCGCCGTCAAGCGGCGCCCGGCGCCCTGCGGGCGCGCCGCGAGGCGCAGCGGCCGCGCCAGGATGTCGCGCAGCGGCGCCAGCACGCCGACGCTCGCCGCCAGCATCCCCGCCGCCACCGCCAGCGCCGCCGTGTGCCACGTGACGATGCGCTGCGAGCCGACGGGGAACGCGTACGCGAGATACCCGGGGTCGGCCTTGAACACGGCGACCGACAGCACGTCTCCGAGCGCGAGCCCGAGAACGCACGCCAGCACGCCGAGCACGACCGCGTCGAAGGCCAGCACCTGCACCGTCATCAGGCGGCTCGCGCCGCGACGGCGCAGGTTCTCCACCAGCGTGCGCCGCAGTGGCAGCGTGATCAGCATCGCGTTGAACGCGAACAGGAAGCCCACGAGCGCGCTGATCGCCGCGAACAGCAGCTCGCTCTGATTGGCAGGTTCGGCCGCCCGGTCGAACAGCGTGGCGTCGAAGTTGGCGGGCTCCACGTTCACGTCGCCGGCGCCCGCCACGGCGCCCAGCTCCGCCCTGACCTCGCCTTCGCGCCCGGCCTGGGGCTGCACGAAGACGCGCGTGATGCGGCCTTTCATGCCGGCTATTTCCTGTCCGTAGCCGAGCGAGGAGACGACGATCGGGCTGTCGATCAGCCCGCCGATGTCCGTTTCGTCGAGCTTCGTGCCGACGAGCGTGGTCACGGCGCTGGCGCCGATCTGCAGCCTCACCGTCTGCAGCGACACGACCCCCACCGCCCGCGCCAGCGGCGCCGGCAGCGCGATCGCGTGCTGGCCCGCCAGCTGCGCCGCGCTGAAGCGGCGCAGCAGCAGACCGCCGAGGTGCACGAAGTGCGGATCGACGGCGATCAGGTCCACGGAGCGTTCGCCCGCCGGGCCGCTCACGCTCGCGTGCTCCTCCAGCACCGGCGCCGCCGCGCGCACCCCCGGCAGCGCCCGCACCTCGCCCACGAGCCGCTGCGGGAAGCCCGCCGGCGTGCGCGCCACGAGCTGCAGCTTCGCTTCGCCCACGACCTCCTTGGTGAGTTGGCGCACCGAGCTGTTGAGGCTCGTGCTCGCCACCTGCGAGGCGAACAGCAGCGCCACGCCGACGGCGATCCCGAGCACGGCGAACAGCTCCTGCACGAGCACGAGCCGCGCCCCCAGCCGCGCGCGGTACAGCCGCGCGATGCTCGCCAGCGTCATCATCCCAGGCTCGACGACGGCTCTTTGCGCGCCGGCAGCGCGCGCTCGGGCTCGTACGCGCCGAGGCGCCCGTCGCGCAGCTCGCGCACGTGATCGGCGTACGCCGCGGCCTGCGGGTCGTGGGTCACGAGCAGCACCGTCGTGCCGCGCTCGCGGCACAGCTCCGTCAGCAGCGCGAGCACTTCGCGGCTGCGCTGCGTGTCGAGGTTGCCCGTGGGCTCGTCGGCGAGCACGAGCGCCGGCTCAGTCGAGAGCGCCTGCGCGAGCATCACGCGCTGGCGCTCACCCATCGACAGCTGCTCGGTGCGGTGGCGCATGCGCCGGCCGAGGCCCAGGCGCTCAAGCAGCGGCTCGATCCGCTCGCGCGCGCCGCGCGGATCGGTCAGCCACAGCTTCAGGGACGCGTTGTCGATCGCCCGCGCGCCCGGCAGCAGCTCCGAGGGCTGCCCGACGATCCCCAAGCGGCGCAGGCGGTACTCGCTGCTGCGCTTCTCCGAGAGCGCCGAGATCTCCAGGCCGTCCACGATCACCGTGCCGCTGTCCGGGCGCTCCTCCGCCGCGATCAGCCGCAGCAGCGTCGACTTGCCCGACCCGCTCGGCCCATACAGCGCCACCAGCTCCCCCTGCGCGATCGACAGCGACACGCCGTCCACGGCCCGCACCGGCTCGCTGTCGCCCACCCGGTAGTGCTTGACGAGGTCGCGCAGCTCAAGCATCGCGCACGGCGCGCTCGGAGCCCTGGCCCCACGGGTTGCCCCGCGGGCGGATCACGTTGCTCGCGACGCCGCGCAGATCGGACATCGTGCTCAGGCGCCCCTCGAACAGCGTGTGCACGCACTGCGCGCGCAGCGTGGCCTCGCTGTTGGAGAGCCCCATCAGCACGCCCATGCCCGTCTCGTCCGCGAGCCCCCGCAGGAGGGCGGCGACGTTCTCCGTCTCGCGCATCGACAGGCCGTCCGTGACGTCGTCGAGGATCAGCAGCTGCGGCAGCGCGACGATCGCCTGCGCGATCTCCGCCAGCGCGCGGTCCCAATCGGAGAGGGTTTCCCAGCGCTCGCCCGCGCGCGCGGCGATCCCCACGCGCTCCAGCGCGCCGAGCGCTTGGGAGCGCAGCTGCTCGCGCTCGCCGCGCCGCGCCTTCAGCAGCAGCGGCAGCGCCACGTACTCGATCATGCGCAGCCTCATTCCCGGCCCGCCGCGACCGGCCAGGCCGATGCGCTCGCGCAGCAGCAGCGACAGGCGTCCATCGGAGACGCGCGCGAGGTCCTCGCCGTCGAAGAGCACGCGGCCCTCGTCCGGGCGTTCCAGCCCGGCCGCCAGGCGCAGCAGCGTCGACTTGCCCTGCCCGCGCGTGCCCACGACGCCGACGACCTCGCCGCCGTCCACGCGCAGGGAGACGTCGCGCAGCACGCGTACCCGCAGATCCCCCCGCCGGAACGTCTTGCACACCCCGTCCAGCGCCAGCAGCACGATCACCGGCCAAATGGCGCGGAGCGCCCGGGGCGCGCGCCCCGGAACTCCTCGAACAGGTCTTCCAGATACGCGCGCATACGCTCCAGGCGCTGGCGCCTGGTCATCCACACCGTGGCCTCGTCGCGCAGCAGCAGCAGCCTCATGCGCGCCCGCCACTGCGCGAGGTCGAACGGCCCCTCGGGCGCGCGCCCCTGCGAGAGGTCGGCGGACCGCTCGGGTGGGCGCCCCCGCGCGAGGTCGAAGGAGCCCGCGGGCGCGCCCTCGACACCCAGCTCGATCTCGCCCATGCGCGCGTGCACCGACTCGTACTCGGCCGCGCACATGTCCTCCTCGGCGCGCAGGATGTCGATCATGCGCGGCAGGTCCGACGGCGCCAGGAACGCGATTTTGCCGCGCAGGTCCTCACGGATCAGGGGCGTCGCGGACGCCGTTCCCAGCCAGCGCTGGAACGCCGTCACGCCCTCGGGCGTGACCACGAACCGCTCCTGCGCGCGGTCGCGCTTGGCCTGGTCATGGCCGGCCCGCTCCGGCCCGACCGCGCCGGCGCGGCGCACCCGCCCCTCCGGGCGTCCCTCCACGCCCGTGCGCACGTACCCCGTGGCCGCCAGGCGCCGCAGCGCGCTGTGGCCTGTGGAGTGCACGAAGCCGTCGGCCGCAAAGCGCTCCGCCAGGCGCCGTTCAAGGCCACCGGCGGTGTCGGGCCGCTCGATCAGCAGTCCGAGGATCGCCATGCTCGAGGACAGCTCGTCATCGCGCGTGCCTCCCATACAGCCGAACAGTACCTCAAACGCCAGCGCTCAGTAGTGCGCTACCTGCCGGCCCCGCCGCGGGCCACCGCCCGTACCCGTCCGCAGCGCCCGCCCGGGTCCGCCGCGCTCGTGGCGCGCGGGATCTGAGATCAGACTCAGCACGCCGCGCGCCAGCCCGTGCACGCGGCACGCCGCCAGCGCCACCTCGCCGCCGGAGCAGCCCATCAGGACGCCCATGCGCCGCTCCCGCGCGAGCGCGCGCAGGAGCGCCGCGACCCGCTCGCTCTCGCGCGCGGACAGGCCGTCGGTGACGTCGTCGACGAGCAGCAGCCTCGGCCCCGTGACGGTCGCCTGCGCGATCTCCACGAGCGCGCGATCGAGCGCCGACAGCGACTCCCAGCGCTCGCCCGCGCGCGCCGCGGGGACCCCCACCCGCGCCAGCGCGGCGTGCGCCAGCGCGTGGACCTCGCGCCGGTCGCGCCGGCGCCCGGCGCCGATGAGGGCGCGTAGCGCGACGTACTCCAGCACCGGCACCCGCAGCCGCGGCCCGTCGCGGCCGGCGACGCCGATCTGCTTGCGCAGCAGCCGCGCCAGCTCGCGCTCGCGCACGCGCGCGAGATCCTCGCCGTCGAGCAGCACGCGGCCGCCGTCGGGGTCCTGCAGGCCCGCCGCGACGCGCAGCAGCGTCGACTTGCCCTGCCCGCGCACGGCTACCACCGCCACGACCTCGCCGGCGTCCACCGTCAGGGACACGTCGTCGAGCACGCGCAGCCGCGCGTCCCCACGCCGGAACTCCTTCGAAACCCCTGCAAGCGAGAGCAGCACGGCGCCCCCGACCATACCTCAGTCGTGCCCGCGAAGCTAGTGCAGGCCGCGGCGCCGACCACCAGGCGTGCGGTGCTCAGCGAATCACGATCGGCGCGCTGTACGCCGAGACGTGCGCGCCGTCGCTGACCTGCACGAGCGCGCGGTACAGCCCGCGATGGCGCACGCGCACGATGCGGCTGAAGCGCGAGGTGTTGGCGTTGAGGCTGCGCACCACCGTGCCGCCGTCGTTGACCGTGCGCCCGCCCGGGATCAGCCGCTGGAAGCCGACGAGCGCGCCGACCTCCGCCGGCGTCACCGTGCCGTACAGGCGCACGAACCCGCGCCGGCGCGTGCGGCGCACGTGAAAGGACACGTTGACGGCGACGTTCTCGACCACCACGGGGCTCGACACTTCCGGTTTGCCTACGGTCACGACGCGCACCTGCGCGTTTTCGAGCAGCCCCACGACGGGGAACGAGAAGCCGCCCGTCGGGCTCGTCAGCTCCGTGTTGCCGAGCGTCTTGAAGCCACCGAGGTACGGGAAGGGGTTGACCTGCAAGACGACGGGGTGGCTCGCCGCGCCCGTCCCCGACAGCGTGCCCTCCACGAGCAGCGGGCTGCCGAACGACACGGGGTTGGGCACGCCCGCGATCTGCAGCGACAGCGGCACCTTCGGCGTCGTGAACGCACGGTCGGAGCCGTTGGCGGCGCCGCCCGGGCCGACGGCGATCAGGCGGTAGTGGTAGACGGTGTTCGGCTGCAACCCGCCCACGGCCTGGCTGACGGCGACGGTGCTCGTCCCGGCGCCGGCGGGCGCGAGCGGCGTCTGCGCGCCGTAGGCCTTGGTCGGGCCGTACTGAAAGAAGAAGTTGGTGGCCTGCCCGTGCGGAGCGACCGAGCCGTGCAGGACTACGGCGGAGTACGTGACGCTCGTGGCGGCGCCCGTGCCGGCGGCCGGGGCGGGGGGCGGCGGCGGTGTGACGGCGGCGGCGGAGGCCGCGAACGCCGTGACCGGCGCGAAGGCGCCCAGCAGCAGGGTCAACAGGAGCGGGGCGCGCCGGCGCCCACGGGCGGCGCGGGGCGGTGCGGGACGGTCGATCTCGATCATCGCACCCGACGTAACCCGCGGGTCGGGGGAAAGTAGCGGCGCTAGGCCAGGGCGAGCTGTCCCGCTACGCCGCGCCCGCGCCGCGGCGCTCGGCCCCCGCGAAGGGCTGGCCGCGCCGGCGGCGGCGGTCGGGGCGCAGCACCGGACCCGCGCGGCGGCCCACGAGCCGCAGCACGTAGGCGTCGCGTGTGGCGCTGTAGCGCAGCAGCGGTCGCGCGAGCAGCAGCCAGTGCCGCGCGACGTACCGGCGCTGTCGTCCTGTGGAGCGCATCGCCATCCCGATCATCCTCCCTGCCGTTGGGAAAGGCCTCGAGTCGCGGCCCAGGGTGTCGCCGCGAACTGTTCGACCCTCCCTAGCTATTACGAACGCCGGCCGGGAGTTCCTACCTGGGGCGCGCAATATTTAGCCGGGCTCAGGGGCCGAGCAGCGCGGCGGGCACGACGGCGATCCCGTCCGGGCGGCGGTATGCCTCCGGCCCCGTTGTGAGGATCACGGCGTCCAGCAGGTCCTCGCCGATGCGGTCCGCCAGCCACCGTAGATGCGCACCGTCACGGCTGGTCACGTCGCGGGCGAGCTTGACCTCGACGGCTACGACGCGCCCGTCGGCGCGCTCCAGGATCAGGTCGACCTCGTGCGCACCGCCGGCGGTGCGCAGGTGTCCGACCCTGGCCTCGGCCGCCTGGGCGTACGTGCGCAGCGAGAGCGTTACGAGCGACTCGAAGAGGGCGCCGAGGAGCGTACCGTCGCGCGCCACCGTCGACGCGCTTTGGCGGCCGTCCAGCAGCGCGCCCTCGTCAACGCCGAGCAGCCGGGCCGCGAGCGCCGGATCGGCGAGCTGGTGTTTGGGTGGCTGGGAGAGGCGGGCGATCCGGTTGCGCGTCGGCAGCCACGCCGCCACCGGGTCGAGGATCCACAGCCGTTCGAGCACGTCGCGATAGGGAAGCGTCGTGGTCTTCGCGGGCTTCTCGCCGTGGCCGGCGGTGGCGGCGTCGCGAATCGCCTCGTAGGACGCGGTGCTTGAGCTGGCGGCCGCGTAGGCAGTCAGCCAGCGGCGCAGCGCCGCGGGGTTGCGCACCGCGTGGCCAAGCTCCTGGAAGTCGCGGTCGAGGATACGCAGGAGATAGCCGTCCATCTGGGCACGCCGCGCGCGCCCGGAGAGATTCCGCAGGCCCGGGAATCCGGACGCGACGATCTCGCGCACGTAGTCCTCCAGACCCGCGCCACAGGCCCCTCCGACAGGAGGGCGTCCCCCGGACAGCAGCGATGTCACGCTGACGGTCGGCGCCTGCACTCCCCGCTCACAGAGCGCCAGAGGCCGCATACGGACGCTGACGATCCGTCCCGCGCCGGAGTGGGCGCCACGCGCGGCCGGCCGCGTGGAGCCGGTGAGCAGGAAGCGCCCCGGCTCAGCGCCGGCATCGACCGCCCGCCGCACGAGATCCCAGGACTCCGGCACGTACTGCCACTCGTCGATCAGGACCGGTGCGGGGCCGTCGAGCAGGCGTGCCGGATCGGCGAGCGCGATGCGGCGCTGCGCGGGATCGTCGAGCGCGCGAACGGTCCCAGCGCGTTGCAGGGCGGTCGCAGTCTTGCCGACCCCCTTGGCCCCCTCGATCGCCAGCGCGGCGAGCGAGGGCATCAGCTCGTCGAGCTCGGCATCTATGACGCGGCGGCCGTAGGGCTGCTCAGCCATACGTCTACACTACCGTATTGCAGGCTTCAACGCTACCAAAATGCAGGCCCTTACCCTACGGATGCGCCGCCAGTGCGCAGGAACCCCGCAGCGCAGATAGAGCCCCCGGGCGTCGATCGCGTCTTGGTAGCGCAAGACACAATCGATCAGCACCACTACTGTTGTATTGGCACCATTTAGGTCCGAGCAGGCCTGTCGAGGATTGCGAGGCAACGCTCGCAGCGCTCGGCGACCAGGTCAACCAGGCGAGCCGGGAGCGAACTGTCGAGCTTGACCACCTCTGGTGTGCCCGCGGATTCCGAGAACGCGTCCGGCGCCCGTCGGGCGAGGGCGAACACACGGTCGGCAGCCAGCTCGGGGTCAAGGCCCAGCTCCCGTGCGGCCTTCGGCCAAGTGTTGTGCATCGGATAGACGCGGTAATCGCCGCCGAGCTTCATCGCAAGACGCAGCTCGCGCTCGTGGGTTCCGTAGGGCAACGCGGACGCGATGTCATAGAGCGGCGCCAGTCTCACCTGCCGACCAGCGAGCAGCAGCGAGTAGTTCTTGGCGTGGGCATCCGTGCCGGCGATCAGCCAGTTCCATGCGAGTGCGTCGAGGAACCGTAGGACGGCATCGTCCGCCGCCGGCGGCGGCATGACAGAGCGGAGCAGGCGAGCGACCTCTCGCGGCCCCGGCCCACCTTCGCTCTGATACTTGCGCTCCGGACGGATGCCAAGCGCTTGACATACATCCTCCTGGTGGATGCGCACAAGGCGGCCGTCGAGCAGGCGGCGATCGTAGCGCTCCACGACGATCGCGCTCTCGCTGTCGAATCGAGCGATGCTCGTGCGCGCAGCGACGAGGCCAGCGCGCCGAGCCGCGTCGAGGCATATGTGCTCGTTCAGATCGTGATCGTCGAAGCCGGCGACCGCAGGCTTGAGGATATGACTGGTTGCGGCGGCTCCCGACGGAACCCCCCAACGTCCATTCAGGTTGAGCAGAGCGGTCTTGGCTTGAGCGCCGGCGAGACTGAACTGGCCGGCGAAGTCGCGGCCGAGCCACGCCGTCGTGTCCTCGCGCAGGTCCGCAAGCCGCCGCGCGAGCTCCTTCTCGGTGAGCCACGCAACCGACCCCGGCATCGCGAGAACGTCATCGACGGCGGCGGGGGTCGCAAAGCGAACAGCGCCCGCGCAATCGTGACCGATGGGTGTCGAAAGCAGCGAGAACGGCGACGGGGACGCATGGAAGTCACGCGCCCACCTTCTGAGGACTGCGTCGTTGTCGGGCAGCAAGCCCCAGAGCCACGGACTGACGGCCCCGTCCGGGTGTGAGCGAACGCTCGTGAGCATCGACACCGACAGTGGCGTCGAACCTGCACTTGCACGGTACTCGTCGTCGTAATCGAAGCGCAGCCGACCGCCCGACAGCCGCGTGACCGTGCCCGCGATCCGGTCGTCGAGCAGCACAACGAGAGTGTCAGCCATCACGCGCGGTACTCGTCGAGCACGGTGTCGAGGTCCACCGTGGCTGGCGCTGTATCAGCCTTGCTGAGGTCGCTCGGAGTCAGCTCGACGGCAAGGTCGAGAGCGTCGAGTACGCGTAGCAGAAGCCCAAGCTCCGCCGTCGGCTTTCCCGCCTCGAACTCGTAAATCCACTTGCGCGAGACGCCCGTGCGCTTGGCAAGCTCGGCCTGGCTCATGCCCAGGTCCTTGCGACGACCGCGCGTTGCCGCTGCCAGGTCGTGGATCGATCGGATAGTCAACGCCCGTTTCCCATGCTACTGCTCGGTGGCAAGTCTAACAGCTACTGTTCGGTGTCATCTTTCTATGCCACCGTTCGGTGTCTCCGACGGCACAAGGCAGACCGGGACACCGGGCCACGGTCCATGACCGGCGGGGTCGCCGAGCCCGATGACCTGCTGTGCGTCCTCGATCTCGATCGCCCGGCCCAGCTCAGTGCTGTGTACCCGCAGCAGCGCCAGGCGCGCGGACGCGATCCGAGCAGCGATCCCGCGCTCGCAATCGGTGAGCCCCGCCAGCCACGCGTAGCGCTACGCCGGCGTGCCGCCAGCGCGCCCAGGGCCAGGTCGTCATTGGTGCGAGGCGGTTCCCGGTGACAGCACGGGCAAGCCGGCAGCGCTCGCCCGCTTGGCAAGCTCCCCGTCGTAGGTGACGATCTCATCCGCACCGACCCTGAGCGCCACGGCGAGGTGGACGGCGTCGCTGGACCGCAGCGGCGCGTGGGTGCCGGCTGCGAGCAGGTCCCCGCGTGTGAGGTCGATTAGGTTCACGGAATCGAGCACGGTCCGCACCGTGTCGAGGTCAATGTCTTGAGGGTGGCGTCCTGCGGCGCAGTGCATCTCAGTTTGCAGCAACCATGAGGAGACCAGGCGCCGGTCCTCCCGCGCGGTGAGCTCCGCGGTCAGCGCTTCGGATTGCGGCTCGTCGAGGACGAGCTTCATGGCGGCTGAGGTGTCCAGGTAGGCGATGCTCACCAGCGGCCGCGGACGTCGGCCACGATAGCCTGGCTTGAGGCGGTGCTTTTGCGTCGGAGCACCGATCGCAAGCTGGAGGGCGGCTGTCGCGCCACTCGCACCTGCCCTCGCGATACGAGGTCCGCGAGCGTATCGGTGCCCGGGGGAACGATCAGCGCCATAACCTGGCCATGATTGGTGACCTGGATTGTCTCCCCATCGGCGACGTTACGCAGGATCTCGCCGCTCTGGTTTCGCATCTCGCGGTGGGTGACGGTCCGCATGTCGCACAGCGTAGCACGCCGTTGAACCGGCGTGGAGGGGACCACGGGCGAGCATCTTCAGACGGTTGGGGTGCCTTCACGCCGTTCGCGACGACACCGAGCAGCGGCGCGCCCGCGCCCGTCGAGCACGGTGTCTATCGCGTACCGCTCGTCGCGCCCAGCCGTCTCGA
>DATBOY010000015.1:0-47873 GCA_036561645.1 Solirubrobacteraceae bacterium | reverse complement strand
GCGCCGCGAACAGCTGTCGTGCGATTGGACCCTCGACCCGTTCGTCATAGAGCAGCTGCTGGCGCACTCCCGTGCCGCGCTCACGCCCTCGATAGCGCAGCACCCGGACGAAGGCCTCGGGCAGGAAGCGCTGGGGATTCTTGGCGAAAAGCAGCGCCCCGGCAACGGTCAGATCGTCCTTCTCCGCGAGCCCCCGAGCGCGCAGCAGACGGATGGGATCGCGTGCATCGA
Organism: Solirubrobacteraceae bacterium; assembly: GCA_036561645.1. Taxonomy (GTDB): domain Bacteria; phylum Actinomycetota; class Thermoleophilia; order Solirubrobacterales; family Solirubrobacteraceae; genus Palsa-744. The sequence continues at coordinate 47,642 of DATBOY010000015.1, read as the reverse complement.
CGGCGCTCGCATAGCCGTCGAGCAGCTCTCGATCGAGCTCGCTCAACGACGCACCTTCCAGCTTGCGGCTCTCGTAGGTGCCCTGGCCCCGGTCGTACAGAAGCTCCTGGCGTTGGGCGAAGGTCAGCCGGCGATTCTCGTCGCCGATGCGTAGGAAGACCTCATCGCGAGTGTTGGCATAGACGGCCTCACCGGAGCGAACCTCGATCACGAGCAGCCGATCCGGCTCGCCGTCGCCACGACGGCACTCGATCAGCCTGAAGTGCGCCGGAACGGCAGGCTGGCAGAACTGGACGTGCGCCTGCATCAGCTCGTTGCGGTGGCTCACTGCACGGTCGGTTCCCTCGACACGATCAGCGTGAATGCCCACGACGATCGTGCCGCCATCCGCGTTCGCGAACCCGACCAGCACGTTTCCCAAATCGCGGGGAGCGATCCGCGACGACTTGCGGTCGAACCACTGGTCCTCGTGGACAGCCTGCAATGCCTGGCCCACCTCGCTGGCGGGCCGGTCGAGAGCGCGGCCGACTTCGACGGTCGAAGACATAGCTACTGTAAAATTTTATCAGTAGCTTCCAGTACGTGCCGACCGCGCATCCGTCCGGCCCGTAGCGCAGGATGCCTGGCCCTTTGGCCACCACCCCCCGAACCCCCTCGGCTGCGTCCCCGCGCACGCCCGCCACCTCGCCGCGAGCCCCCGCCACCTCCCTGCGCGCCTGGCAGCGGCGCACGCTCGACCAGCTCGATGACTGGCGGGGCGGCCCCTTTCTCGTGTCGGCGGCCCCCGGCGCCGGCAAGACGCGCCCGGCGCTGGAGCTGGCGCGGCGCCTGCTGACGCAGGGCGCCGTCAACCGCGTCGCCGTGATCTGTCCGACGACGCCGCTGACGCGCCAGTGGGCCAAGGCCGCCGGCGCGCTCGGCGTGCAGTTGGTCCCCGATGCCGAGCAGCCGCGCCCGCCGCGCGGCTTTCACGGCGTGGCCGTCACGTACGCTCGCGTCGCCTCCGATCCGCGCGCCTGGACGGCGGGGACCGGCGGTGGCTGGGGTTCGAGCGCTCTTGTGATCGCGGACGAGGCCCACCACCTGGGCGAGGACCTTGCGTGGGGCACCGCCTTTCAGCGAGCGTTCGCGGGCGCGCCGCGCTGGCTGCTGCTGTCGGGGACCCCGTTTCGCTCGGACGCGACCCCGATCCCCGGCGTGCGCTACGACGGCGACGGGCTGGCGCAGCCCAACGTCTCCTACACCTACGCGCAGGCGGTGTCCGACGGCATCTGCCGGCCCGTCGCGTTCGTCACGTTCGACGGCGCCCTCTCGTGGCGCAGCGGCGAGGACGTGATCGAGTCCTCGTTCGAGACGGTGCTGAGCGCGCGCGAGGCGGGGCGGCGCTACCGCACCGCGATCTCCACCGAGCTGCCGGACGGGCTGCCGCGCATCCTGCGCGAGGCGGACGCGCGCCTGCGCGCGCTGCGAACCGGCGGCCACCGCGACGCCGGCGGTCTGATCGTCGCCGCCGACTCCGCCCACGCCCGCAAGATCGCCAAGCTGCTGCACGACGCCACCGGCCGCGCCCCCGTCGTCGTGCTCCACACCGAGGCCCGCGCCGCCGAGAAGCTGGCGCGCTTCACCGCCTCGCGCGAGCCGTGGATCGTCGCCGTGAACATGGTTTCCGAGGGAGTCGACATCCCGCGCCTGCGAGTGGGCGTGTACGCGACGGCGGCGAAGACGCCGTTGATCTTCCGCCAGATCGTCGGGCGCTTCGTGCGCACGATCCCCGGCCGCGCGCCCGAGCCGAGCTGGCTGTACCTGCCCGCCGACCCGCTCCTGCGCCGCCACGCCTGCGAGGTCGAGAGCGAGCTGCGTCAGGCGCTGCGCCGCCCGCAGGACGAAGAGGGCCTGCAGGAGCCGCCGCAGCGACGAGCCAGCGAGCGTTCGGGGATGGTCGACTTCGTGCCGCTGAGCGCCGAGGTGACGCCGCAGATGACGCTGTTCGGCCCGAGCCCGGCGCTGGCGAGGAGCGTGTCGGGGGGCGCCGGGGCCGGCGAGCAGCAGTCCGGGGGCACCGTGCCGGGCGCGGACGCCGGCGCGGGCGCAAACGCAGGCGCGGGCGCAAACGCGGGCGCGGACACGAACGCGGGCGTGGACGAGCAGCCTCGGGCTGAGCCGGCGCCGCTGGCGGCTTTCGAGCGTCGTGCGCACCTGCGCGCGGAGCGCAGCCGCCTGGTCGCCGACCTGCACCGGCGCGATCCGCGCAGCCATCGCGAGATCAACGCGTGGATCAACCGCGAGGTCGGCATCGCCCGCGTGGACGACGCGAGCATCGAGCAGCTGAAGCGCTCTGTCGAGCTGCTCGTGCGCGAGCTGACCCGCCGCAGCCGCCGAGCGGCGGCGCGCTAGCTGCGCTGTCCCAGCTCGTCTTCGGAGCGGCTCAGGCGTGCCTGCGTCTGGATGCTGCGCTCCACCTGCTCCCCCCTGGGGGTCAGCACCCACGCGTTGACGAGCGCCCGGCCATCGCCCTCGCCCGCTTCGTTGGCGATCAGCCCAAGGCTCTCCAGGCGCGCCAGCAGTCGCGAGATCTGCCCTTGGTCGACGATCCCCGCACGATCGGCCACCTCGCGATTGCAGGCTCCCGGACATTCGGCGAGCGCGCACAGCACACGCGTCGTGCGGTACGTCAGCCGCATCCCGAGACCGGCCGTGGGGGGCTGCTCGGCGCTCACCGGCGCCGAAGCCCGCCGCGGAGCCGGCCTGGCCAGCTCGCGCCCCGCCTTGGCCGCTCCCATGTAGGGCAGCAGGATCACGCTCATCAGCGGGCCGAGCAGATCCAGCAGGCCATCCTCGCCACTCAGCAGGCGGGTGTGCAGCACCGACAGCACCGCGCCGACCGCCCCTTCGGCGGCCACCTCCGGCGGTTCGGCGCGACCGGAGCTCTCCAGGCGGCCACGATCGACGAATTCGCGCAGCACCGCCAGCGCCTGCATACGGCGCTCCAGCACGCGGCGCCCCGCGCCCAGCGCGTACACGACGCACAACCGCGCCAGGGCCGGCTCTTCCTCCATTGCCGCCAGTAGCTCGGCGAGAGCCATCCTGACGCCGTCATCCCAGCGAGACTCCCGCGCGTACGCGGTGTACATGGCGTCGCCGGCGCGCGCAAGACCCCACTCGAACGCCCCCAGGAAGCAGTCTTCGCGATCGGTGTAGTGCTCGTAGAACACGCGTCGCGAGACACCGGCGCGGGCGGCGATGTGCGCCACCGTGACCGCGTGCAGATCCTCGCGCGCGGTCAACTCCTCGGCCAGCGCCCTCAGGATCCGTGCTCGCTGAAGCTCCTCGCCCATGCCTCCTCCATCAATCCTCCCCACCGCGGCGCAAGTCCCTTTGCAGCTTGATCTTTGCAATAGCCAGCATATTCTAAATGTCTAGTCACGCGAGTAGATGGCGAGCGGACAAAAAAAGAGCCGTGGCCTGGGGGGAACAGACCACGGCTCCTGTCTCCAAAGACCTCGGACGCCCGGAGGGGGCTGCGCGCCCGGATGGTCTTCTGGCGCGCTACCCGGAGAGTTGAGGGGCGGTAGCGCTCCAGCTTGGTTGGCCGGGGCTGGTTCGCCGGCCGATGTATTTGTACAGAATCGGTAATGAAAGCACGCCGTACGATGCTTGTCAAGAGGGATCAAGGACGTTGATTAAGTAGCAATCCCTGACATTTGCATGACTTTATCAACTTTTAAGCGATTTTGCCCGCGTATACCGGCCCATAAGACCAAGCACAAAGGCCGTACCGGCCGCGAATGACTTCAGTCTTCTTCTTGATTTCGGGCCACTGCTGTACAGTAGCGTTACGCATGAAGTCGAACTCTGCATTGAAGCCTTCAGCATGAAGCCGAGCCCTTCCAATTCCAGCAGCGATCAGCGCGAGCGTCTGCTGAACGGCATGGCCCACGCCGTCGCGCGACGCGGCTACACCGATGCGACCGTCGCGCAGGCGATTGCCGGCGCCCGCGTCTCGCGCAGCACCTTCTACGAGCACTTCGCCGACAAGCAGGAGTGCTTCCTGGCGGCATTCCAGGAGCTGGCGCCCGTGCTGGCCGGCGAGCTGCAGCAGGCGGTCCGCGGCGTGCCCTGGCAGGAAAAGCAGCGGGCGATGCTCGCCGTCGTGCTGGACCCCTCCAAGAGCGAAACCGCGATGCACTGGCGTCTTCTGCTCACCCAGGCGCGCGCCGCCGAGCCGCGCGTGCGGGCCGAGCGCGAGCGCTTCGTCGAAGCCCTGGAGGGGACCTTCGAGGCGCTGCTCGAGCAGCCGCCGGACGGCGCGCCGACGCTCGACATCACGCCCAAGGCGCTGCTCGGCGGCGTGCGCAGCGTCGTCTCGGTCCGACGCTACACGCACGAGGTCGAGGACCCAGACCAGCTGCTCGACGATCTCGACGTCTGGACCCGCTCCTACGCCGTGCCGGCGGGCCACCGCAGACGCGACAGCGCGACGTGGGCGCAGCTGGGGCGAAGCTGCGCGGCGCACGACGGGGCGCCACCGGAGCCGGCGGGCAGCCCGCGCGCACTGCCCCGCGGGCGCGCTCGCCTGCCGGCGGCCGTGCTCGCCAGCGAACACCACAGCCGCATCGTCGCGGCGACCGCGAGCGTGATCCGCGCGAAGGGGTACGCGGCGGCGACGGTCGCCGACATCGTCGCCGCCGCCGGCACCTCACGCGGCGTCTTCTACACCCACTTCCAGAACAAGCAGGAGGTCTTCCTCGCCGCCCAGACCGTCACGCTGCAGAAGGGCTTGACGGCCGCGTCGGCCGCGTTCTTCACGGGACGCAGCTGGCCGGAGCAGGTCTGGAACGGGCTCGACGCCCTGTTCGCCTATCTCGCGGACGTCCCCGACCTCGCCCACCTGATGCTGATCGAGCCGTACGCCGCGGGACGGGCGGCGCTCGATCGCGTGATCGACACGATGCGCACCCTCAGCCTGTTCCTGGAGGAGGGCTATCACCGGGGCACGCGCGCCGAGCAGCTGCCCCGCACCTGCTCGGACGCGATCGCCGGGGCGATCCACGAGCTGCTCTACCACGCCGCCGAACACGAGCGCGTGCCGCAATTGCGGGAGCTGCTGCCGCAGGCCGTGTACGTCGCGATCGCGCCGTTCCTCGGTCCGATCGAGGCACGCGCGACCGTGGACGAGCTGCTCGCGCGTGCAAGCCCCCCTGCAGCGGTTGGTGCGCGCGGCGCCCGCGGCTAGCTTGGGCGCCGCGCCAGAGCCGCAGCGCCCTGCCAGAACCGCAGCGCCCGGCCAGAACCGCAGAGCCGCGCCAGTCAGCCGCATAGCAGCCGCACATGAATCCCCGCCATCGCCCCCATCGCCCTCGCCCTCGCCGCGCGCGCCACGCCGGCGCGGCTTTGCCCGCGGCGCTGTCAGCCGCGCTGCTCGCCGCCGTCGCGATCGCCGCCGTGTTGGCGATCGGCCCCGCCGGGCTCCTGGCGCCGGCCGGCGCCAGCTCCCCCGCAGCCGTGGAAGGGCGCCTCGCCGCAACACAGGCGCACGCCGGTGAATTGCAGTCCGGCGTGCGCGCGGACAACCGCCGGATCGCCGGCTTCCAGGGCAACATCGACGACCTGCAGACGCGCCTGTCCGCGCTGGAAGCGAGCCTTACGATCGAGCGTGACCAGTTGACCAAGCTGAAGTCCGAGCTGCAGAGCGCGCGCACGCGGATGGCGGCCCTGCAGGTCCAGCTCGCGCACGACAAACAGGTGCTCGTCGCCCAGGTCGTGGCGCAGTACGAGTCGCCGCCGCCGAGCATCGTCACCGTGATCCTCGAGTCCCACGGCTTCGCCGACCTGCTGGAGCGCGTGGACGACCTGAAGGCGATCTCGCACGAGAACGCCCAGGCCACCACGCGCGTCGCCGAGGAGCACCGCGCCGTGACGGTCCAGGCCGCCCGCCTAGCCGACCTCGAGGCGCGCCAGCAGCGCGAGACGAGCGCCGTGCTCGTGCAGCGCGACGAGGTCGCGCAGCTGCACCTGCAGCTCGTCAACCGCCAGCTCGACTACATCCACGCCCGCGACCGCAAGAGCTCGGAGCTGCGCGCGCTGCGCTCCCACCAGCAGACGCTCGAACACGAACTGGCGAGCATCCAGGCGCGCGAGCTGGCGGCGCAGGGCAACTCGCTTGCGTACACGGGGCCGGTGGGGCCGATCTCGCTCGCCACCGAAGGGGAATACGGGTTCTTCCCGGCCGCGGGCACCAACTACAGCGTCGGCGAGGAGCCGCAGATCGCCGCGCGGCTGAACACGCTTGGCAAGGCGCTGCACCTGCATCTGATCGGCATCTCCGGCTACCGCACGCCGCAGCACTCGGTCGAGGTCGGCGGCTTCGCGAACGATCCCCACACGCGCGGGGAAGCCTCCGACACGCCGGGCGTGGAGGGCGTGCCCGAGGCGACGCTGAACCGCTTCGGACTGACGCGGCCGTTCCCCGGCGCGGCCGAGGCCGATCATATTCAGCTGGCCGGCAGCGGGCACTGAAAGATCGCACGGCGCATCGCTCGCGTAAACCCGCCGCGTCAGATCGCTGCGGCGGCTCGCCTTCGGCAGCTCGAAGCGTCAGCTCGCCGCGGCGCCGTTCAGCTCCGCCGGCGCCCCGAACTCCCGCAGCGCCGCCGGCAGGTCCACCCCGCCGTCCTCGCGCTGGCCGTTCTCCAGCAGCGCGATCAGCGTGCGCCCCACGGCGAGCGCCGTGCCGTTCAGCGTGTGCAGCATCCGCGTGCCCTGCTCGCCGCGCACGCGGATGTTCAGGCGCCGCGCCTGGTAGTCCGTCGTGTTCGAGCACGACGTCAGCTCGCGGTAGCGCTCCTGGCTTGCCAGCCACACCTCGCAGTCGTACTTCTTCGCGGCCGAGTTGCCCAGATCGGTGACGGCGATGTTGACCACGCGGTAGGGCAGTCCGAGGTCGGCGAGGATCTCCTCCTCGATCGCGAGGATGCGCTCGTGCTCCTGCGTGGAGCGCTCCGGCTCGACGAAGCTGAACATCTCCACCTTGTCGAACTGGTGTACGCGGAAGATCCCCCGCGTGTCCTTCCCCGCCGCGCCCGCCTCGCGGCGAAAGCACGGCGAGAAGCCGGCGTAGCGCAGCGGCAGGCGCTCCGCTGGCACGATCTCTTCGTCGTGCAGCGAGGCCAGCGCGACCTCCGAGGTGCCGACGAGATACAGCTCGTCCTCCGGCAGGCTGTAGATCTGCTGCTCGGTGTCGGGCAGGAAGCCCGTCCCGTACAGCGCCCGCTCGCGCACGAGCACCGGCGGAATCACGGGCTCGAAGCCGTGCCCGCGCAGCTTCTGGAGCGCCCAGCGCACGAGCGCCAGCTCCAGCATCACGAGATCGCCCTTCAGGTACGCAAAGCGCGCTCCCGAGAGCTTGGCGGCGTGGTCCATGTCGATCAGATCGCCGGCGAGCTCCAGATGATCGCGCGGCGGGAAGGAGAGCCGGCGCGGCTCGCCCACCTCGCGCAGCAGCTCGTCCTGCGAACCGTCCGCAGCGCTCGCATCGGGTAGATTCGGCAGCCGCGCGAGTTGCTCGCGCAAGCTCTCCTGGGCGACGCGCGCGCGCTCGGCCAGCTCCTTGACCTGCGCGCTCAGCTCCCTCAGCGCATCCCGCGACTGCGCGGCGTCCTCGCCCTTCGCGCGCGCGGCGCCGAGCGCCTCCGAGCGCGTCTTCTGCTCCGCGCGGGACTCCTCCGCCGCGCTCGTCGCCGCCCGCCACTGCCCGTCGAGCCGCAGTATCTCCTCGACCGCCTGCGCCAGCTGTGGATCGCGCCGCGCGAGCGCCGCGCGCACGCCGTCCGGGTCTTCGCGTATCCGTTTGAGGTCGAGCACGCCTGGGGACCTCCCGCGCCCGGTGGGCGCTAGTGCGTCGGTTCGATCGTCGGCACCTTTGCTGCCTGCAGCCCCGAGTATTTCGCGAGGAAGCTCGCGATCGCCTGAGCGTCGCCGCCGACGACGATGTTCTCCGGCATGATCGCTCCGGAGAAACCACCGTTGCGGATCGCGTACAGGACCTGTTCGGTGTTCTCCTTGCGCACGTTGAAGTTCGGCCCGTTCGTGCGCAGGCGGTCCTTGATGCTCGTCGCCGACCCCTGGGCGCCCACCACCGAGAGCGTGTGGCAGCCCGAGCAGTGATCGCGGAACAGCACGGCGCCGTGGTAGTACGGATCGCTCTGGGACACCTGGATCCCCTGCGAGCCACACGCGCCGGCCACTGCGATCGAAGCGAAAACCAGCGTGATCCCGGCGATGATCTTTGGGCGCACCGTCATGCGCGGCGGAATATATAGGTCGTGGCTTACGCGAGAACCCGCGGTGGTGCGAGAACCCGCGGTCGTGCGGCCCGGCGAGCCCGCGCTGGCCACGCTTCGCTCGGCGCGCGCTCAGAACCCGTGCGCGGTCGAGGCCGCGCGCAGCGCCAGGAAGACGACGACCAGCGCCGCCAGGGTCATCACGCCCATCTCTCGCCTGAGGATCGCGGCGACGACCATCCGCTGTTCGTGCTCCTGCAGGGCGCCGACCGCCTGCGCATCCTCCAGGCCGCGCTGATCGAGGATCGTCTGCGCACAGGCCACGCGCAACTGCTCGGCGATGAAGCCGACCGCCAGCGGCAGCAGCGCGTACAGGTAGAAAAGCTCTTCGCTCGGTTGCCGACCCGCCGCCGCCAGGGCGCCGACGGCGAGCGCAAACAGCAGCGCGCCGCCCTGCGCGACGCGCAGCAGCACCCAGAACGGCCGGCTCGGTTCGTCGCGATACCAGCGCCACGACCCGAACGCCGCCGGCAGCGCGTTGAGCGCCGCCAGCGCCAGCGCGGCGGCGGATACGGCTGCGCTCATCGCGCCGGACCCGCCGCGGGCACCGCGGGGTTCCGCCCGCACGCCTCTCCCCGGTCGCGCCCCCAGCCCCCGTGACGCCGCTCGCCCCCCGGCCGGCGCCTGGCGGCCCGCGAACGGCGCCCGCCGCCCCCCGACCGGCGCTCCCCGCCCCCGGATATCGCGCCATTCGTCACTATGTAACACTCTGCCACAAGCGGTGATATAACAGCGCGCAGTGCTGCGCTCCTATCTCCCGGCGATCGTCTTTCTCATTCTCGGCGGCGCCGTCGGCGGGGCGTTCGCCGTGCTCAACTCCGTCCTCGGCCCGCGCCGGCAGACCCCGCACAAGCAGGACCCGTACGAGTGCGGGCTGCCCTCCGAGGTCAAGCACGGGCTGCGCTTCGGGATCAGCTTCTACCTGATCGCGATGCTGTTCATCCTGTTCGACATCGAGGTCGTCTTCCTGTACCCGATCGCGGTGCAGCTGCGCGCCTACGGCGGCTACGCGCTCGCCGAGACGATCACGTTCATCGGACTGCTGTTCGTGGCCTTCGTGTACGTCTGGCGCCGGGGAGCGTTGGAGTGGAGATAAGGCGCGAGCGGCTGGGCGGCGTGCCCGATGGCGCAGGCGCGAGCGGCGTGAGCACGGGCGCAAGCGGCTCGGGCGCGGGCGACGCGGGCGCGGACACCGAGAGCGCGGGCGGCGAGAGCGCGCTCGGCGCCGGCTCCGCCGCCGCGGCGATCGACGGCGAGGCCCTGCGCGTGCGACGGCTGAACTCCCGCCAGCTGCTGCGCGGGGGGGACCTGGAGGGCCGTACGCCGCCGGCCAGCATGGACGGAGCCGACCTCGAACGGTACGTGCAGGAGCGCGTGCTCACGACCACGCTTGAGAAGGCGGCGGCGTGGGCGCGCTCGAACTCCTTCTTCCCCGCCACGTTCGGCCTCGCGTGCTGCGCGATCGAGATGATGTCGATCGTCGCCGCGCGCGTCGATGTCGCGCGGTTCGGCTTCGAGGCCTTCCGCGCCTCCCCCCGGCAGGCCGACCTGCTGATCCTCTCCGGACGCGTGTCGATCAAGATGGCGCCCGTCGTGCGGCGCATCTACGACCAGATGCTGGAGCCCAAGTGGGCGATCTCGATGGGCGCGTGCTGCTCCTCGATGGGCGTGTTCAACAACTACGCGCTCGTGCCGTCGGACAAGTTCATGCCGGTCGACGTGCACGTCCCCGGCTGTCCGCCGCGCCCGGAGGCGCTGATGCACGGCATCCTCAAGCTGCGCAAGATGGTCCAGGACGACCCCGACATGGGCTGGCGCGAGCGCTACGGCGCGATCGGCACGGAGGAGACCCTTCCAAGTGCCTGACGCGACCGGGCTGGAGTTGATCGCCCAAGAGCTGCGCGAGACCGGGCACGGCGTGCTGGACACGCTGTTCTTCCGCGATCGCGCGAGCATCGTCGTCGACCCAGCGGACATCCGCTCGGCGCTCGCGCACCTGCGCGGCAGGGGCTACGCGTTCCTGGCCAGCGTGCACGGCGTCGACTACCACCCCGTGGAGCCCCGTCTCGGCGTCCTCTACGAGCTGCTGGACATGACCCGCGTCGACCGCCTCACGGTCAAGCTGCGCGTCGCCTCGCAGGCGCCCGAGGTCGAGTCGGTGACGCCGGATTGGCCGACGGCCAACCACCAGGAGCGCGAGATCTACGACATGTTCGGCGTGGTCTTCCGCGGCCACCCCGACCTGCGGCGCATCCTGATGCCCGAGGACTACGAGGGCCACCCGCAGCGTCGCGACTTCCCGATCGGCGGAGAGCCCGTCATCTTCACCCACAACGACCTCGCCCGCAACGACCCCGCCGCACGAGAAGGGGTCCGCGGATGAGCCCCGAGGAGCCCACGGCCGGCGCCGCCGCCACGCTCTCCGCCTACCGCCGCCGCGAGGAGAGCATCACGCTCGCGCCGCTGCACGAGCCGCTGCCCGCATCCGCGGGTGCGGACGAGGCCTCGCACGAGCTGCTGACGCTCAACATGGGTCCCCACCACCCCGCCACGCACGGCGTGCTGCGTCTGCTCGTCACCCTTCAGGGCGAGGTCGTGCGCGAGATCAAGCCGATCATCGGCTACGTCCACACCGGCATCGAAAAGACGGCGGAGGACAAGTCCTACTGGAAGGTGATCCCCGTCGTCGAGCGGATGGACTACCTCGCGTACTACTTCAACTCGATGGCGTACATCGGCGCGGTGGAGACGCTGCTGGAGGTGACCGTGCCGGCCCGCGCGCAGTACCTGCGCGTGATCCACATGGAGCTGAACCGGATCATGTCGCACCTCGTGTGGCTCGGCACGAGCGCGCTCGACCTCGGCGCCATCTCGATGTTCTGGTACTGCTTTCGCGAGCGCGAGACGATCCTCGACCTGTTCGAGTACTCCTCCGGCCAGCGTATGCACACGCGCTACTTCCAGGTCGGCGGCGTGATCGAGGACATCCCCGCCGGATGGGCGCAGAAGCTGCGCAGATTCATCAAGCTGATGCCGACACGCGCCGAGCAGTACGGCGACCTGCTCAACCGCAACGAGATCGTGTTGCAGCGCCTGCGCGGCACCTGCCCGCTCGACGCCGCGAGCCTGCTCGCCTTGGGCGTCACGGGTCCGCTGCTGCGCGCCGCCGGCACACCGTGGGATCTGCGCAAGGCGGCCCCGTACTGCCGCTACGAGGACTTCCACTTCAAGATCCCCGTCGGCACCGTCGGCGACAACTACGACCGCTACGCCGTGCGCCTCGCCGAGATCCACGAGTCGGTGAAGATCATCGAGCAGGCGCTCGACGGCCTGCCCGAGGGTCCGCACATCACCGAGGATCGCAAGGTCGCGCTGCCGCCGCGCCACGAGCTGGCCACCTCGATGGAGGCCCTCATCCACCACTTCAAGCTCGTCACCGAGGGCTTCCGCGTGCCGCCGGGCGAGGTGTACTTCCCGATCGAGTCCCCGCGCGGGGAGCTGGGCTGCTTCGTGCGCTCCGACGGCTCCTCCAAGCCCGCGCGCGTGCACATGCGCGACCCGTCGTTCGTCAACCTGCAGGCGTTCTCGAAGATGGCGGAGGGCTCCTACCTAGCCGACCTGATCGCGACGCTCGCGATGCTCGACCCGGTCCTCGGGGGCATCGATAGATGAACGTCCCCGCCGAGCTGCGCGCCGAGATCGAGGGCCACATGGCGCTGTACCCCGACCCGCGCTCGGCCGCGCTGCCCGCCCTGGAGGCCGCCCAGCGCCTGCACGGCTGGTGCTCGCCGGCGGCGATCGAACAGGTCGCCGCGACGATGGGCGTAACGCCGGCCTACCTGGAGTCCGTGGCGAGCTTCTACGACATGCTGGAGACCTCGCCCGTCGGCAGGCACAGCATCTACGTGTGCACGAATATCTCGTGCTCGCTGTGCGGCGCGGACGAGCTGTATGAGGCGGTGCGCGAAGCGGCGGGCGAGGACGCGGAATTCAACGTACGCGCGTTCGAGTGCCTGGGCGCGTGCGACATCGCGCCGATGGCCTCCGTGGACGGCGTGTACGTCGGGCCGCTGAGCGTCGCCGACGTGCCCCAGCTGCTCGACGACGTGCGCGCCGGGCGCGAGGTGCTGGCCAGCAAGCAGCTCGTGCGCCGACCCTGCGCCGACGCGGAGGCGCGGTCGTGAAGCTGCTGTTCGAACGCATCGACGAGCCGGGCCTGAACACCCTGCCGGTGTATGAGAGGCGGGGCGGGTACGAGGCGCTGCGCAAGGCGCTGCAGATGCCACCAGAGGCGGTCCTGCACGAGTTCGAAGCGTCCGGCCTGCGCGGCCGTGGCGGGGCGGGCTTTCAGATGGGCAAGAAGGTGTCGTTCCTGCCGCAGGGCGCGATGGACAAGTATCTCGTGTGCAACGCCGACGAGTCCGAGCCGGGGACGTTCAAGGACCGCGAACTGATGCAGAAGTCGCCGCACATGCTGATCGAGGGGATCGTGATCGCCTCCTACGCGGCGGGCGCGACGCGCTCGTTCATCTACATCCGGGGCGAGTACGTGCAGCAGGCCGACATCCTCGACGCCGCCCTGGCGCAGGCGCGCGCGGCGGGCTATGTCGGCGAGAACATTCTCGGCTCCGGACACACGCTGTCGCTCGTCGTGCACCGCGGCGCCGGCGCGTACATCTGCGGCGAGGAGACGGGGCTGCTCGACTCCCTGGAAGGCAAGCGCGGCAACCCGCGCCTGAAGCCGCCGTTCCCCGCCAACCAGGGCCTGTACCAGGGGCCGACGCTGATCAACAACGTCGAGACGCTGTCCACCGTGCCCACGATCCTCAGGATGGGGGGCGAGCAGTACGCGAAGCTGGGCGTGGAGACCTCGACGGGGACGAAGCTGGTGAGCGTCTCCGGGCACGTGCAGCGCCCCGGCAACTACGAGATCGAGCTGGGCATCCCCTCACGCGAGATCGTCTACGGCCTGGCCGGCGGTCCGCCAGAGGGCCGGGAGGTCAAGTGCTGGTTCCCGGGCGGCTCCTCCTCGCCCGTGCTCACCGGCGAGGACCTCGACATCCCCTACGACTTCGACTCGCTGGCGAAGGCCGGGACGATGCTCGGCTCCGGCGCGATCATCGTCGTCGACGACTCCACGCCGATCCTCGACGTGGCCCTGAAGGTCGCGAAGTTCTACCGCCACGAGAGCTGCGGCAAGTGCACGCCCTGCCGCGAGGGCACCAACTGGACCGTGAAGATGCTCGAACGGATCGAGTGCGGCGAGGCGACGCCGATGGATCTGGAGCTGATGGCAAGCGTGCAGGAGCACATCATGGGCAACTGCCTGTGCGTGCTGGGCGACGCGATGGCGATGCCGATCGGCAGCATGATCGCGAAGTTCCGCGAGGAGTTCGAGGCGCACATCGAGAGCCGCAGGCTGGAGGCCGTCCATGCCTAGACCACAGCCGCGCACGATCGCCTTCACGATCGACGGCCTGGAGGTGCAGGCGCCGGAGAACGCGATGCTCGTCGACGCCGCCAAGCACGGCGACGTCGAGATCCCTGTGTTCTGCTACGAGCCCAAGCTCGGCCAGCCCGTCGGCGCGTGCCGCATGTGCCTCGTGGAGATCGAGGGCATCCCCAAGCTGCAGACGGGCTGCTCGACGCCGGTCAAGGACGGCATGGTCGTGCACACGCAGTCCGCGCGCGTGCGGGAGGCGCAGAACGCCGTGGTCGAGTTCCTGCTGATCAACCACCCGCTGGACTGCCCCGTGTGCGACAAGGGCGGGGAGTGTCCGCTGCAGGACATCTCCTTCGGTTGGGGCAAGGGCAGCTCGCGCTTTGTGGAGCCCAAGCGCCACTTCGTCAAGCCGCTGGAGCTGTCCCCCACGATCGCGATCGACCGCGAGCGCTGCATCCTCTGCTACCGCTGCGTGCGCTTCTCGCAGGAGGTCAGCGAGGACTATCAGCTGGTGTTGCAGGAGCGCGGCGCGCACTCCTATGTGGCCACCTTCGACGGGCGCCCCTACGAGGCCCCGTTCAGCGGCAACATCGTCGAGCTGTGTCCCGTCGGCGCCCTCACCTCGCGCGCGTACCGGTTTCGCGCGCGGCCGTGGGACGTCGAGGGCGCGGGCTCGGTGTGCACGCTGTGCCCCGCGCAGTGCAACGTCACCTTCACGGTGCGCGACGAGCGCGTGCTGCGCGTGCTCGCGCGCGACCACGCCGAGGTCGACGACGGCTGGCTGTGCGACGCGGGGCGCTTCGCCTACCAGCCGCCCCCCGCGCGGGAGGGCGTCTCACCCACGGAGGGCGTCACTGCCACGCAGGAGGGCACCTCACCCACACAGGAGGGCGTCACACCCATACACGAGCGCGTCACAGCGCCGTCCGCGCGCATCACCCAGCCGCTTGTGCGCGACGGCGGCGAGCTGCGCCCCGCGACGTGGGAGCGCGCGCTCCAGGAGGCCGCCGCCGGCCTGCGCCGCGCCGGCTCACGCAGCGCCGCGCTCGTCGGCGGGCGCAGCACGAGCGAGGAGGGCCTGCTGCTCGCGCGCCTGCTGCGCGAGGGCCTTCGCTCCGAGCGGATCGACACGCTCGCGGGCGTGGCGCCCGCCGCGCAGCGCCGTCTGGCGCACCCCGAGCTGCAGGCGCGCGTCAGCGACCTGGAGTTCGCGCACACGGTCCTCGTGCTCGGCGCCGAGCCGGCGCGCGACATCCCGATCCTCGACCTGCGCATCCGCAAGGGCGTGCGCCGCAACGGCGTGAAGCTCGCCATCGCCGGCCCGGAGGTTTCCTCGCTGCACGCGCGGGCGCAGCTCAATGTTCGCTACGCCCCCGGCGGCGACGGCGCGTTCGCGCGCGCGCTCGCCGCCGCACTGCACGGCGAAGACCTCACGGCGGCCGCGCACGCCGCCGGCGCCGAGGCGGAGCACGTCCGCGCGCTCGCCAACCTGTTGAGCACCGGAGCGGAGCTGCGCTCCGGCGGCGCCAGCGTGTCTGCGCCGCAGGACATCGTGATCCTCTACGGCGAGGGCGTGCTCGCCGACGGGGGCGCGGAGGCCGTGGCGAGAATCGCCGCCGGCCTGAAGCTCGCGGCCGCGCCCGGCGCCGGCCTGCTCGGCGTGCCCGCCGCCGGCACCAACGGCCGCGGCCTGGCGGAGGCCGGAGTCACCCCCGGCTACGGCCCCGGCTACGTGCCGCGCGAGAGCGAGCAGCCGGCCGCCGGCGTGCACGAGATCGGCGAGCTGCTGTGCGACGGAGAGATCAGCGCCCTCTACCTGCTGCACGCCGATCCGCTGCGCTCGCAGCTGGCGCGTGAGCGCTGGAGGCAGGCGCTGGCGCGGGCCACGACCGTCATCGCCCACGCCGAGCACCTCAGCGAGGGCCTGCGCGAGCACGCCACCGTCGTCTTCCCGGCCGAGTCCAACGCCGAGAAGGAAGGCACGATCGTGCACCCGGACGGGCGCCTGCAGCGCCTGCGGGCGGCGATCGGACGCCCCGGGTCGGTGCGCGCGGAGTGGCAGGTGCTGTGCGACCTCGCCGCCCGCCTGGGACTCGATCTGGGGGTCCTGAGCGGGCCGATGGCCTCCCAGCAGCTGTACGACGCGGTGCCCTTCTACGCCGGCGTGACGCTGGAGGAGATCGGCGGCCGCGGCCTGCGCTGGCCCGAGCGCGAAGCGGCGGCGGCGTACGCATGATCGCCGTCGTCGGGTACTACGAACCGTGGTGGATCCAGATCCTCAAGGGGATCGTGATCTTCGCCGTCGCGCTGCAGCTCGTGCCCGTCGTGCTGATGGCCGAGCGCAAGCTGATGGGACGGATGCAGGGACGCTACGGACCCAATCGCGTCGGTCCGTACGGGATGCTGCAGCCGCTCGCGGACATCTTCAAGCTGCTGACCAAGGAGCAGTTCCGGCCCGCGACCTCGGTCGGCTTCCTGTTCGCGTTCGCGCCGCTCATCTCGATCCTGACGGCCGTCGCCGCGTTCGCGATCATCCCCTTCGGGGACGTGCAGGACATCTTCGGCACGAAGGTGGGGCTGTACGGGATCGACGTCTCGATCGGGCCGCTGTACCTGTTTGCGTTCGGCGCGATCGCGTTCTACGGGATCATGCTCGGCGGCTGGTCCTCGGGCTCGAAGTACTCGTTTCTAGGCGCGATGCGCGGCGCCGCGCAGCTGATCTCCTACGAGGTTTCGCAGGGGCTCGCGCTGCTCGGCGTGATCTTCACCGCGCAGACGCTGTCGCTGACGGGGATCGTGCACGCGCAGGCGGGCATGTGGTACGTCGTGCCGCAGTTCGTCGGCTTTCTGATCTTCCTCGTCGCCAGCTTCGCGGAGACCAACCGCGCGCCGTTCGACCTGACCGAGGCCGACGCCGAGCTCGTCGGCGGCTACAACACGGAGTACGGCGGCGGGCGCTTTGCGTCCTACTACTTCGCCGAGTACCTCAACGTGCTCGTCGTCTCTGGCATCGTGACGACCGTGTTCCTCGGCGGCTGGCTGCTGCCCTTCGGCATCCACCCCCCCGGCTGGGTCGATCCCATCGTCGTGCTCGCCAAGATGTCGCTCGTCACGTTCTTCTTCATCTGGGTGCGGGCGACGCTGCCGCGCCTGCGCTACGACCAGCTGATGAGCTTCGGCTGGAAGGTGCTGCTGCCGCTGGCGACGCTCAACGCCCTGGTGACCGCGATCCTCGTGGTGGCGACGCACTGATGGCGAACGACACGCCGACGCGCGCGCGGACCGCCCGCTGCGCCCCTCCTCGCAGGTCCGCCCGGGGCGGCTCATGACCTGGAACCCCGGAGAGGACGTGGTCGAGGTCCTGCGCGGCCCGCAGGCCGGCGGCGCCGGCGGCGCCTACCGCGCGTTCGGGGAGACGCTGCGCGGCCTGAAGACGACGTTCGCGCGCATCTTCGAGGGTCCCAGCACGATCCAGTACCCCGAGGAGAAGGTGCCCGTGTACCCGCGCTTTCGCGGCCGCCACAAGCTGCACCGCTTCGAAAGCTCGGACCCCACCAACCCCGGCCTTGAGAAGTGCGTCGGCTGCTCGCTGTGCGCCGCCGCCTGTCCCGCCGACTGCATCCGCGTAGTCGCCGCCGAGAACACGCAGGAGAACCGTGTCTCCGCCGGTGAGCGCTACGCCGCCGTGTACGAGATCAACCTCTCGCGCTGCATCTTCTGCGGCTACTGCGAGGTGGCGTGCCCGTTCGACGCGATCACGATGGGACACGACTACGAGCTGTCCGACTACACGCGCTCGGATCTGATCTTCACGAAGGAGATGCTGCTCGCCGAGCCACTGGAGCGCACGCCCCTCAGAAACGAGGGGGAGTAGGTGTCATCCGTCCTGTTCTTCCTTGCCGCACTCGGCGCGATCGCCGGCGCGATCGGCGTGATCGCGCTGCGCGACGCCTTCTACGCCGTGCTCGCGCTCGTCGGGCACCTGCTGTCGCTCGCCGTGCTGTTCCTGCTGGCGCGCGCCGAATTCGTCGCCGCCGCGCAGGTCGTCGTGTACGCCGGGGCGGTGATGGTGCTGTACGTGTTCGTCGTCGCCTACGTCGGCGGCGAGGGCGAATCACTCGGCGGCCGCCTGCGCGCACCGGGCGGCGCCGATCTGCGCCTCGGCGGCGCCCTCGCCGGCGGCGCGCTGGCGATCGAGCTGCTGATCGCGCTGCTCGGCAGCGGCCTGAAGGCGATCGACGGGCAGGGCGCCGGCTACGCGCCGGGGCCGGAGGCCTTCGGCACCCCCGCGTACATCGGCAACCTGCTGCTGACGCGCTTCCTGCTCGCCTTCGAGGCCGCCTCCTTCCTGCTGCTGATCGCGGCCGTCGGCGCCGTCGTGCTCGCGCGCCGGCGCGAGGAGAGCGTGCGATGAGCATCGCCTGGTACCTCGCCGTGTCGGCGATCGTCTTCTCGCTCGGCGCCGTTGGCGTGATCGTGCGCCGCAACCCGCTCGTCGTGCTGCTGTGCCTGGAGCTGATGCTCAACGGCGCCAACCTCGCGCTGATCGCGTTCTCGCGCATGTGGGGCAACGGCGACGGACAGATCCTCGCGCTTATCGTGATGACCGTCGCCGCCTGCGAGGTGTGCATCGGCCTCGGCATGATCGTCGCGATCTACCGCCGGCGGCTGCCGATAGACGTGGACGAGCTGCGGGAGCTGCGAGGGTGAACGGGACCCCTCAGGAAGGTTGTCGATGAACGCCACGACGTTCGGCTGGCTGGTGCTCGCCTTCCCGCTGCTCGGCACGCTCACGATCGCCTGCGGCTTCCGCCGCCTGCCCGAACGCACGATCGGCGCGATCGCCACGAGCGCGATCTTCCTCGCGTTCCTCGCCGCGCTCGGCGCGCTCTTTGAAATTCAGAGCCTCGCCCCCGCGCACCGGCAGGTCGTCTCCTCGCTGTGGAACTACGCGAGCACGGTCGGCGTCGACGCGCAGATGTCGATCCTCGTCGACCCGCTGTCCGTGTACATGATCCTCGTCGTCACGGGCGTCTCGACGCTGATCCACCTGTACTCGATCGCCTACATGGCCAAGGACCGCGGCGTGGCGCGCTTCTTCGCGTACCTGAACTTCTTCGTGTTCTCGATGCTGCTGCTCGTGCTCGCCGGCAACTTCCTGCTGCTGATCGTCGGCTGGGCGTTCGTCGGCGCCGCCTCCTACCTGCTGATCTCCTTCTGGTACCGGCGCACGACGGCCACCCGCGCCGGCATCAAGGCGTTCGTGATCAACGTGCTCGGCGACGTCGGCCTCGTGCTCGGCACGTACTTCATCTTCAAGCACACGGCCACGCTCGACTTCCTGCAGGCGTTTCGCGCGGCGCCGCACGTGTTCGCAAGCGGCGAAGGCGACATCGTCGCCGGTTGCGTGCTGCTGCTCGTCGGCGCCTTCGCGAAGTCCGCGCAGATCCCGCTGCACACGTGGCTGCCGGACGCGATGGAGGGTCCGACGCCAGTCTCCGCGCTGATCCACGCGGCGACGATGGTGACGGCCGGCGTGTACCTGATCGCGCGGATGCACCCGCTGTTCGAACTGGCGCCGGCGGCGCAGGACCTCGGCGCCGTGATCGGCGCGCTGACGCTGCTGATCGCCGGCACGATCGCGCTCGTGCAGAGCGACATCAAGCGCGTGATCGCGTACTCGACGATGTCGCAGATCGGGTACATGATCATGGGCGTGTCCGTCGGCGCGTACGCCGCCGGCATGTTCCACCTGATGACGCACGCCTTCTTCAAGGCGCTGCTGTTCATGGCCGCCGGCTCGATCATCGGCGCGATGGCCGGCGAGCAGTCGCTGGACCGCATGGGCGGCTTTCGCAAGGCGATGCCGTTCACGTTCGCGTGCTTTGCGATCGGCGGCCTGGCGCTGTCGGGCATCCCGCCGTTCTCCGGCTTCTTCTCCAAGGACGAGATCCTGCTCGTCGTGGGCGAGCGCGGCGGCTGGCACTGGGCGCTGTACGCGATCGGCTACATCGGCGCGTTGCTGACGGCGATCTACACGTTCCGCATGATCTTCCGCGCCTTCTACGGCGACCCGGTACCGGAGGCCAGGGAGCTTGAATCAGGTCCCCACCCACCCCATCTCCATCACGCCGAGCATCCCACGAACCCCGCCACCGGCGAGGTCGAGGACACCGACGTCGGCTTCCCCGGCCCGACGCACGCGATCGCCGAGCGCGCCCTGGGAATGCGCGTGGCGATGGGTCTGCTGGCGCTCGGCGCAATCGGCGCCGGCCTCGTGCAGATCCCGAACGTGGACTTCGTGATCGACGACTTCCTGAAGCCGAGCTTCGCCGGCTCGGCGCTGTATGAAACGCACACCAAGGACGGCCTGCTGGCGTTCGGCCTGATCCTCGGCACGGTGCTCGGCCTCGCGGGGATCGCGATCGCGTACCGCGTGTGGGTTCTGCGGCCGGGCACCTCCGCCGCGTGGCAGACGCGCCTGCGCGGGGTGTACGAGCTGCTCGCGCACAGGTGGTACTTCGACGAGCTGATCGCCGCCCTGATCGTGCGCCCCGCGGCCGCCGCCGGGCGCTTCGCCGCCGGCACGTTCGAGCGCGTCGTGATCGAAGGCGGCCTCGTCGACGGAACGGTCGGCGTCGTGCGCGCCTCCTCCGCCGCCGTGCGCGTCGTGCAGAGCGGACTGCTGCGCTACTACGCGGCGCTGCTCGTGCTCGGCATGTCCGCCGTCGGCCTCTACTTCCTGTTGCAGTCCTAGGCCGCAGAACGACGCCGCCTGAACCCACCGCGCGACCCATCCAAATCCCCTCCCTCCACCACCGCCCGCTCACACCGACCCCCAGACCATGCCACCGCTCTCGATCCTGATCTGGCTGCCCGCCTGCGCGGCGCTGCTCGGCGCCCTGGCCGCCCACACGCCCCGGCACCGGCCGGCGCTGGCCGGCGCGATCGCGCTCGCCGGCTCGCTCGCGGCGCTCGCCCTGGCGATCGGCTACATCGCCGACTACACGCCGGGCACCCGCGGCCTCACGCACGTCACGGACGTCGTCTGGATCTCCACGCTCGGCATCCACTACAAACTCGGGATCGACGGGCTGAATGTGCTGCTCGTCGGGATGACGACGCTGCTGTTCGCGGCGGCGACGCTCGCTGCGAACATCCGCGACCGCGCCGTGGCGCGCGAGCGGCCCGCGCTCTTCTACTTCCACTTCCTGCTCGCGGAGTCCGCTGTGCTCGGCGCCTTCCTCGCGCAGGACCTCGCGCTGTTCGTGGCGTTCTTCGACCTGATGCTGATCCCGTTCTACTTCATGACGTTGATGTGGGGCAACGGCCCCCGCCCCGAGCGCGTGCGCGCCACCGTCAAGCTCGTGATCTACACGCTCGTCGGCTCGCTGCTGATGCTCGCGGCGGCGATCGCCACCGGCGTGCTCGCCTCCGAACAGAACGGCGCGCCGCTGACGTTCGTGCTGTCCAGCCTGCAGGCGCTGCCGCTGCACCGCGGCTCGCAGGAGTGGATCTTCCTGTTCTTCGCCGCCGCGTTCCTCGTGAAGATGCCCGCCTTCCCACTGCACGGCTGGATGCCCGACGGCTACCGCGCGATGCCGATCGAGGTGCTGATGGTGTTCTCCGGCGTGCTCTCGAAGGTCGGCGCGTACGGCTTCCTGCGGATCGCGCTGCCGCTGTTCCCGCAGGGCGCCGCGCACTTTCAAACGCTGATGCTGCTGCTCGCGCTCGCCTCCATCGTGTACGGGTCGATCGTCGCCTTCACGCAGACCGACGCGCGCCTGATCGCCGGCTACTCCTCCATCGCGCAGCTCGGCTTCATCACGCTCGGGATCTTCGCGCTGAACCCGCAGGGGGCGCAGGGCGCGCTGCTGCAGATGGTCAACCACGGGCTCGTGGTCGCGCCACTGCTGTTCATCGTCGCCCTGCTGGCGGCGCGCGCCGGCGGCTCGGAGGACATTCGCGAGCTGGGCGGCATCGCCTTCCGAGCGCCGCTGCTGGCCACGATCTTCCTGATCGTCGCGCTCGCGACGCTCGCGATGCCGGGCTCCGCGAACTTCGTCGGCGAGTTCCTGATCCTGCTCGGCGTCTTCAAGGCGAAGCTCGCGATCGCCGTGATCGCCTTCGCCGGCGTCGTGATGGCGAGCGTGTACGCGCTGCGGCTGTTCATCCGCGCCATGCACAACCGCGTCGGCCCCGGCGTGCGCCGATCGGCGATCGGCCAGCGTGACATCGGGCTGCTCGACGGCGCCGTGCTCGTCCCCGTTCTCGCCGTGATCCTGTTCCTGGCGCTCGACCCGCAGGTGGCGCTGACGCGCAGCGAAGGGTCGGCGAAGGCGTCGGTGGCATCGGCCCAGCTGGCGGCGTCCCCACCGAGGTTGCCGATCGAGGGAGGCGTCGTCAATGAAGGTGTCGGCGGCTCGGCGCCGCCGCAGAACTGCAAGCCTGGCGGCAGATACACGGTCTGCTACCGGGCTTCGACGCGATCGCCGCTCGACCCATGATCGTTCTCGCCACCGCCCACCTGAAGGGCCCGCACGTCGACTTCGCGGCCCTCGCTCCCCTGATCGCCCTGTTCGCCGGCGCCGGCGTCGTGCTGCTCGTCGGCCTGTTCGGCTCGCGCTGGGTGCGCGCGCAGCTCGTGCCGACGCTCAGCCTGCTCGCGCTCGGCGCCGCGCTCGGCCTCACGATCTGGCAGTGGAACGCGCAGAAGTCCGTCGTCGCCGGGGCGCTGCGGATCGACGAGCTGGCGCTCGTGCTGAACACGATCCTGATGGCCGGCGGCGCCGCCGCCGTGCTGCTCGCGTGGCGCTCGCGCGCGGCGCACGAAGCCGCGCACGGGGAGTTCCACGCGCTGCTGCTGACCAGCCTCGCCGGCATGTCCCTGCTGGCCGCCGCACAGAACACGGTCGCGCTGTTCGTCGGCCTGGAGCTGCTGTCGATCCCTCTGTACGTGCTGTGCGCGACCGAAATGCGCCGCGAGCACTCGCTGGAGTCGGGGCTGAAGTACCTGATCGTCGGCTCCGTCGGCTCCGCCACGCTGCTGTACGGCCTCGCGCTGATCTACGGCGCCACCGGCGCCACGGACTTCGGCGCGATCGCCACGGCCATCTACAACCACGGACTCGGCGGCGACGTGCTGCTGCTCACCGGCATCGCGCTGTGCGTCGTGGGCCTCTGCTTCAAGGCCTCCGTCGCCCCCTTTCACCAGTGGACCCCCGACGTGTATGAGGGCGCGCCGACGCCTGTCACGGCGTTCATGGCGGTCGCGACGAAGGTGGCGGCGCTCGGCGTGTTCCTGCGCTTCTTCGACGTCGCGCTGATCGAAGCGCACGGCAGCTGGGGTCCGGCGGTCGCGGCCCTCGCCGCGATCACGATCGTCGTCGGCAACGTCGGCGCGCTCGGGCAGTCCTCGCTGAAGCGGATGCTGGCGTACTCCTCCGTGGCGCAGGCCGGCTACATGCTCGCCGGCGTGGTCGTGGCCAGCAGGCTCGGCGTGAGCGCGACCGTGTACTACCTGGCGGTGTACCTGTTCATGAACATGGCCGCCTTTGCCGTAATCGTCGCGCGCGAGCGCGAGCTGAGCCTCGGCGACGGCGTGGCGAGCGTGGCCGGCCTCGGCCGCCAGCGCCCGTACCTGGCGTGGCCGCTGACGCTGTCGCTGCTGGGTCTCGCCGGCATCCCGGCGACGGCCGGGTTCATCGGCAAGTTCTACCTGATCGACGCGGCCGTCGCCGGCGGGTACACGTGGCTGGGCGTCGTGATCGTGATCGGCTCGATGATCTCCCTCGGCTACTACCTGCCGGTGATCGCGGCCGTGTGGACGGGCGAGGAGGCGCTGCGGGCGCCCGGTGCCAGTGCCGATGCCGGCGCCGCGCTGCCGGCGCTGGCCGGCGGCTCGCAGGAGCTTGACGAGGAGCTTCCGTCCACGCCCGTCGCGGGCGTGCAGCCCGAGATCGTGTTCGTCGCCGTCCTGACGGGCGCGGCGACCCTCTTCTTCGGCATCGTCCCGCAGCCGCTGTTCAACCTCGTGCAGGGCGCGGGCAGCGGGCTGGGGCTGTTCTAGTGAAGCTCACATCCGCCTGACTGCACCTCTGCCCCGACAACCGTCCTACAGCCGCCCGCTCTCCCGCTACAGCCGCCCGCTGGCCCGCGCGGCCGCTTCGGCCTCCTGCAGCTGGCGCTCCACGAGATCCAGGCCCGCGTCCCAGAAGCCCGGGTCCGCCAGATCGACTTCGACGATCTCGCCGAGCTCCTGCGGCGAGCGCGAGCCGCCGGCGGCGAGCAGCTCCAGGTACTGCGGGACGAAGTCGGGGCCGCGCTGCTCGTAGCGCTGGTACACCGCCAGCGCCAGCAGCTGCCCGTATGCGTACGCGTACACGTAGCCCGGCGTGTTGATGAAGTGCGGGATGTAGCTCCACCACGAGCGGTACCCGTCGGTGATCTCCACGGAGTCCCCGAGCATCTCCGCCTGGCTCTCGGCCCACAGCTCGCCGAGGCGCTCGACGGACAGCTCGCCCTGCTCGCGGCGGGCGGTGTGCGCGAGATCCTCGAAGCGGTTCATCGCGACCTGGCGAAAGACGGTGGCGATCGCGCCCTCCAGGTTCTCGGCCAGCAGCGCCAGGCGCGACTGTGGCGTTGAGTCTTCTTCCAGCAGGCGGCCGAAGACGATCGTCTCGCCGAACACCGAGGCCGTCTCCGCCAGCGTCAGCGGCGTGCCCTGGTGGAAGATGCCCTGGCGCGCGGCGAGCGCGAAGTGCACGCCGTGGCCCAGCTCGTGCGCGAGCGTCAGCACGTCGCGGCGGCGCGAGGTGTAGTTCAGCATCACGTACGGGTGCACCGCGGGCGTGGCCGACGCGCAGAACGCTCCGCCGCGCTTGCCAGGCCGTACGGGCGCGTCGATCCAGCGCTCGTCGTAGAAGCGCTGCACGAGATCGCCGAGCTCGGGGGAGAACGAGCCATAGCAGTCGCGCACCAGCTCGCACGCCTGCGCGTAGCCGAAGCTCACCTCGTCCTGCGTCACCGCCGCCATGCGGTCGTAGTCGGCCAGCCGCTCCACGCCGAGCAGCCGCGCCTTCAGCCGATACCAGCGCCGCGGCAGCTCGTAGCGCCCGCGCACCGCCGCGATCAAGGCCTGCACGGACTCGTCGCTCGCCTCGTTGGCGAGGTTGCGCGCCGCCAGCCAGTTCGGGTAGCGGCGCAGGCGATCGTCGGTGGCCTTGTCCGCCAGCAGCGTGTTGAGCACGTACGCGCGCGTGCGCAGCCCCGGCGCCAGGGCAGCCGTGACGGCCTGCGCCGTCGTGCGCCGCAGCTCGCGGTCGGGCAGCGCCAGGCGGCTCAGAGCGACATCCAGGGCGACGCGCTGGGTCGCGCCGCCGGTGGCCCGCTGCGAACCATCGCCAGACTCCCGCGCATCCTCTCCTGCACTTGCTCCCTCGGCCGGCAGCTCCACCTCGATCGCGGAGGTCAGCTCCTCGAACAGCCGCGTCCACGCGCCGTTGCCCGTGACCGACTTCTCCGCGAGGATCTTCTCCTCCGGCTCGCTCAGCAGGTGCTCGCGATAGCGGCGCACGTTGCGCAGGTGGTGGCGCGCAAAGTCAAGCTCCGCGCCCTCCAGCAGCCGCTCCGCGCGATCCTCGGCCAGCGCGGCCCACTCCAGGTCGAAGAACAGCAGCTGCGTCTCGATCGACGTTCCCTGCTCCTGCACGCGCTGCAGCAGCGCACCGCGCGCCGGATCGGCCGTGTCGGTGGAGAAGCGCAGCGCGGCATACGTGCCGGCGCGGCTCACGAGATCGTGGATCTCCGCCAGCTCGCCCATCGCCTGCGCCAGGCCCGGCCCGTCGAGCGCCGCAAGCTTGCCCGCGTACAGCTCGGCGAAGGACCGCGCGCGCGTCAGCGCATCCTCGAGCTGGCGCTCGACCCCGGCGTCGCCCTCGCCGTCGACGAGCGCCGCCAGGTCCCACGCGGCCTGCTCCAGGTCGGGGTCCAGCGGCTCGGAGGTGACTGTCGAGGAGGGCATCCGTCGGGGACGGTAGCATCGCCCGCCCCGATGCACGAGACGACTCCGAAGGTCTTCCTGATCGCCCGCCCCTCGATCGACGTGGAGGGGATGCGCGACTACCTGCGGGACGTCGGTGGCGAGTCGTGGCTGCAACGGCGCCTGGGCGATACCGAAGGCGCCGAGCGCCTCAACGGCGGCGAGCTGCTCGTCGAGTTCGGCGGCCGGGCGTGCTACCGCAGCTGGGAGCCGGGCCTGAATCCCAACGTCACGCGCGTGCGCACCGACCAGCGCGCGTACTTCGCGAACATCCTGCGCAGCGCCCACGGCAGCGTGCTGGAGCACGCCAACTACTCGTTCGTCCTGCGCAACGTGAGCAGGGTCTTCACGCACGAGCTGGTGCGCCATCGCGCCGGCTCGGCCTTCAGCCAGGAGAGCCTGCGCTACGTGCGCCTCACGGACATCGGCTTCCGCGTGCCGCCCGCCCTGGAGCCCGTGCGCGAGCAGGTGCTCTCGATCGTCGAGCAGCTGGAGGAGTTCCAGGTCAGCGCCGCGCAGGCGCTGGGGATCGACGCGGAGGGCGTGCCGTTCCACGTCAAGAAGGAGGTCACCTCGGCGCTGCGCCGCCTCGCGCCGATCGGGCTCTCGACGGACATCGTGTGGACGGCGAACGCCCGCACCCTGCGCCACGTGATCGAGATGCGCACGGCGGACGGGGCGGAGGAGGAGCTGCGCCTGGTGTTCGACCGCATCGCGCGCATCATGCAGGCCGAGGCCCCCGGCCTCTTCCAGGACTTCGTCCGCCAGGACGACGGTTCGTGGGTGCCCGAGCACCGCAAGGTGTAGGTGACTCATGGGGGCGCCGCAACCCTCGACTCCAGTCAGCGTCTCCACACGAGGCCACGTGAGCAGGCCAGCGCAGGCATTGCCGCGATCGAGCCCTTGACAATCACCCCGCGTACTGCCATTGTTAGTACATGGCTACGGTAAAGGATGAGCGCCTGCAGATCCGGGTGGGTCCCACCGACAAGTCGCTGCTTGAGCGAGCGGCCGCCGCCTCGCATGTGAACCTCTCCGCGTTCGTGCTGCAGGCGGCGGCGGCGAGAGCGGAGGAGATCCTCGCCGAGCGCCACACAATCAGGCTGAGCGCACGCGCCGCCGAGGCGTTCGACGAAGCGCTGCAACGGCCGGCGCAGGCCAACCAGCGCCTCGCCGACGCACTGCGCCGTCCCCGCAAATTCACCTGGCTTGACTGAGTCTGAGACTGAGCTGCGCCGTCCGACGCCGCTCGATCCCGGGCGGCACGACCGCACACAATTTGACTCGGGCGAGCCGGCCCTGGACGAGTGGCTGCGTCGCTACGCCGGGCAGAACCGTCGCCGCGACACCGCCGCCACCTGGGTGATCCTCGACCCCCACGACACCGTGGTCGCCTACGCGAGCATGGCCATGACCGGCATCGATCGCTCGGCCGCGCCGCCGAGCCTCGCCAAGCAGTCACCCGACCCCGTGCCCGCGCTCCTGCTCGGACGTCTCGCGGTGGACCGCAGCCACAGCGGACAGGGCATCGGCACGGCGCTCGTCGCCCACGTGCTCGTCACAGCCGTGGAGCTGAACACCAAGGCCGCGTGCCGCGCGGTCGTCGTCAGTGCTCTGAACGCTTCCGCGCGCCGCTGGTGGGAGCACCTCGGGTTTCACCCCTTCGACCCCGACGATGAGCACCACCCCGACCTCTACCTGCTCACCGCCGATATCGAGAAGACGATGCGGCAGCGATGACGCGAATCTGAAGCTCCCCGCGGCCGCTCCCAGCCGCCCTGCGGGCAGGCGATTCGCGCGGTAAGTCGCAGACGTATGGGGGAGAACTACGGATGCACCGCCGGCGCAGGCGAAAGTACGGTCTGGACCAGCGAGCGTCCCCGACAGGAGAAGTCCCGGCTGTGTCGAAGATCGCAATCAGGAGGCAGTGATGGCAGCAGTCCTCGCGAGCATCGTCAATCTGAACGAACCGGCGCACGTCGTGCACTGGCACTTCTTCCAGATGTCGGTCCCCAACCTCCTCGCGATCGGCGTGATGCTGCTCGTGTTCGTGCTCGCGCTCGTGCTGCCGTTCCCCGGCGCGGCGCGCCGGCGCGCGGCGGAAGCGCAGGCGAAGCGATGAGCGTCGCACCGCCGCCGAAGCCCCCCGGCGGCGACTCCTCGAAGACCCCCCACGGCGACTCCTGGACCGTGCGTGCGCGCGAGGCGGCCGTCGGCGCCCTGCCCCCCGAGAAGCTGCTGCCCGACGGTCAGCCGACGTACGTCGCCTCCTGGATCTACATCTTCGGCGTGGCGACGATCGCCGCGCTCGTCGTGATCGTCGGCTCCGGCGTGATCCTCGCGTTGAAGGGTCCCGCGTGGTGGCACGACACGGGCGTCGGGCACTTCTTCAACAGCATCCACATGTGGGCCGTCGAGCTGTTCTTCTTCACGATGGTCATCCACCTGTGGGGCAAGTACTGGATGGCGGCGTGGCGCGGCGGCCGCGCGCGCACCTGGATCACCGGCGCCGTGACGTTCCTGATCGCGATCCCCGCGGCGCTGACCGGCTACGTCTCCCAGCAGAACTTCGACGCACAGTGGATCTCCACACAGGCCAAGGACGCGATGAACTCCGTCGGGATCGGCGCGTTCTTCAACACGACGAACTTCGGGCAGATGTACAGCTGGCACATCCTGCTGTTCCCGATCGCCGTCGTCGCGCTCGTCGTCGGGCACATCCTGCTCGTGCGCCGCCACGGCGTAGTGCCGCCGTTCGAGCTGGAGCAGCGCAGGTCATGAGCGCGCAGAAGCTCGAATGGAAGGGCGCCTACGCCCCATATGACCTCGTCAAAGAGCTGTGCATCGCGATCGGCGTGATGATCGCGCTGACCGTCGTGCTGACGATCCTGTTCTCCTCGCCCGACGACAGGCCGAGCACGATCGCGCAGTGGTCGCGCCAGATCCCCGTCGGCGAAGGCGGCTTCGTCCCGACCGCGCTGAGCGAGCTCGACGGCTCCAGCGGCACCGCGGAATACGGGCCGCCGTACAACCACGCCGCCGACGGCCAGCACGCGGCCTTTTTGTATCCGCAGAAGTGGCTCGGCGTGAGTCACCCGATCGACACGGCGCAGGCCTACGTGATCGAACCGCTGCGGACGGTTCCAAACGATCCGGCGCTGCAGAGCGCGCTCGCCACCTACCAGGCGGCTCCGGAAAAGACCCAGAAGGAATGGACCGACGCCTACACCAAGGCGCTGGAAAAGGCGAGCGTGGAAGGCAACGGGTCGATCAAGGTTCCCGCCGGCAGCTACGGACCGGTGCCGGTGATGATGAGCTCACTGCTCGCCCTGGCGCAGAGCGGTGGCCTCGAAGGAAGCCTGCTCACGAGCAACCAGTTCTTCCAGACCGACTACACCAAGCCGCTGCTGTTCATGGCCGACGGCGGCCTGCTCGAAAAGCGCGCCGAAGCACAGCACCTGCTCGGCGAGCAGTGGGGCATGATGAACGAGACGGGCAGCTACCCGGGGCAGAGCTGGCTGTGGCTGTACACCTTCTGGTACCAGATCGAACCGTTCTCCGGCTCAGAAAACGCCGACATCCTCGTGATCCTCGTGATGAGCGTCCTCAGCCTGGCGTTCGTCGCGATCCCGTTCATCCCGGGCGTCCGCAGCATCCCCAGGTGGATCCCCGTGCACCGCCTGATCTGGCGCGAGCACTACAAGGCGACCGGCGGCGGGCCGCTCAATCCTCCCGCGCGCGCAGCTCCTTGATGCGGTCCTCCAGCTGACCCATAACGGCGGGGTCGCGCAGCGTCGTCACGTCTCCCAGCGCGCGCCCCTCGGCGATGTCGCGCAGCAGCCGGCGCATGATCTTGCCCGAGCGCGTCTTGGGCAGATCGTCCGCCCAGATGATGCGCTTGGGCCGCGCGAACTTGCCGATGCGCTCGGCCACCGTCGCGCGGATGCCCTCGATCGTGCCCGCGTCGCCGTTGGCCTCGCCCTGCAGCGTCACGAACGCGACGATCGCCTGACCTGAGTCCTCGTCGTGCTGGCCGATCACCGCCGCCTCGGCGACATCGGGGTGCGCCACGATCGCCGACTCCACCTCCGCCGTGGACAGCCGGTGGCCGGAGACGTTGACGACGTCGTCGATGCGCCCGATCACCCACAGATAGCCGTCTTTGTCGCGCCGCGCGGCGTCGCCGACGAGATAGGTCTGCGAGCCGAAGCGGCTGAAGTACGTGTGCAGGAAGCGGTCGTCCTCGCGGTACAGCGTGCGCAGCATCGACGGCCACGGCTCGGTCAGCACCAGCAGGCCCTGGCCCTCGGTCACCCGCTCGCCCGTGGACTCGTCCAGCACCTCTGCGCGCACGCCGGGGAACGGCTGCGTGGCCGAGCCCGGCTTGGTCGCGGTGATGCCCGGCAGCGGCGTGATCATGATCGCGCCCGTCTCGGTCTGCCACCACGTGTCCACGATCGGACAGCGCCCTGAGCCGATCACCTTGTGGTACCACAGCCACGCCTTCGGGTTGATCGGCTCGCCGACGGAGCCGAGCAGACGCAGCGAGGAGAGGTCGTGCTCGTTCGGGTACTGCGCGCCCCACTTGATGCACGCGCGGATCGCCGTCGGCGCGCAGTACAGGATGGTGACGCCGTAGCGCTCGATCAGCTCCCACCAAATGCCCTTGTGCGGGTAGTCCGGCGCGCCCTCCCACATCACCGACGTCGCGCCGTTGCACAGCGGCCCGTAGACGATGTAGGAGTGGCCCGTCACCCAGCCGACGTCCGCCGCGCACCAGTACACGTCGGACTCCGGCCGCAGATCGAACACGTAGCGGTGCGTGGCCGAGACGCCGGTCAGATAGCCGCCCGTCGTGTGCAGGATGCCCTTCGGCTTGGCCGTCGAGCCCGACGTGTACAGGATGTACAGTGGGTGCTCGGCGTCCAGCGGCTCGGCGGGGCAGACTGGATCGGCCGCGGCCACGATCTCGTCGTAGAAGACGTCGCGCCCCTCGCGCATCTGACAGGGCACGCCCTTGCTGCGCACGACGACGATCCGCTCCAGCGTCGCGAGGTCGCCCATCACCTCATCCACGCGCTCCTTGACCGCCGCCGTCTTGCCCTTGCGCGCGGCGCCGTCCACCGTGATCAGCAGCTTCGCCGCGGAGAACTCCATGCGCTCGCGCACCGCCTCGGCGGAGAAGCCGCCGAAAACGACGTTGTGCGGCGCGCCGATGCGCGCGCACGCGAGCATCGCGACCACGACCTCCGGGATCATCGGCAGGTAGATCCCGACGACGTCGCCCTTGCGCACGCCCTGATCCTTCAGCGCGTTGGCGAAGCGCTCCACGTCCGCGAGCAGCTGCGCGTAGGTGATGTCCCGCTCCTCGCCCTCCTCCCCGCGCCAGTGCAGCGCCACGCGCTCGCCGCGACCGGCCTGCACGTGGCGGTCCAGGCAGTTGTGGGACACGTTCAGGCTGCCGCCGACGAACCACTTATAGAACGGCGGGTTGGAGTCGTCGAGCACCGTGTGCCAGGGCGCAAACCACTCCAGCTCCCGCGCCTGCTCGGCCCACCACGCCTGCGGATCGCGCGCCGCGCGCTCATACACCTCGGGGTCGTTGAGCAGCGCCTGTTCGCGAAACGCCGCCGGCGCCTGGAAGCGCTCCACATCGAGCAGGCTCGCCAGCTCGCGATCGAGCGCCTCGCCGGCGGAGCCGGGAGTCGGCTTGGATTCAGTCGCCATGCTCCACCCCTCTTACTCGCGGTTCAGTGGCATCACGGGCAGCACCGGCCGCCCAAAGGTCGAGTTTGTCACAGCGGCGAACGACGCGTACCAAGCGGCCGCCGCCGTCGCCAGGCCGACGTAACCGCCCCAGTGGGTGACGGTGCTGTGCGCGCCGACCGCGCCGATCGCCAGCAGGACGAACGTCGCCGTCAGCAGCACGAACACGGCGAGCACAGCCCCGCTCACACGCAGGGCGGCGATCGTCATGTACGCGGTGAAGATCGCCCACGCCCACAGGTACAGCCCGACGGCGTGTCCGACGTTGCCGCCGATCTGCTTTGCGTAGAAGACCTCCAGCGCCCAGAACGAGATCCAGAACGCCCCGTACGAGCAGAACGCGACCGCACCAAACGTGTTGCCCGTGCGGAACTCCCAGATGCCCGCCAGCAGCTGCACGATGCCGCCGTAGGCGAGGGCCAGGCCGAGCACCACCGGCGTTCCCTTTTCGCTGACGAGGTTCGCGTTGAACATCGACAGCACGAATGTTGTCATCGCGAACGCCGCAAGACCGAGCGGCGCCGGATTCGCCGGGACCCACGAGCCGGCGATCGGCTGCTCCGCCCGCGCCGGTTCGCGCGGACCGATCGATTGGGCCGAGCCCGGACGGTGAATCGATGCTGCCTCCATGAGAACCCTCCCTTTCGCGCCACCCCGCCCGGGGCGGCATGGAGAAACTTGTCGGATGGGTTGCGAGCATGAGACAACGCCTGGCGCTGCTCACACTCTCAGTGCAAGTATTCCCCGAAAGCGGGTCAGTCAATCGCGCGCGACGGCGAGGCGCACGGGCGAGCGTTCATGCGAAACCCGGTGCTCCGCCCTCGCGACCGCAGAGCGACGCGCGCGGCGCGGGTTCCCTGTCGCGGTTCTCAGCGCGAGCGGCGCTTGCGCCGGCGCCTGCCGCCCGCGGTGCCCGCCGCCGGCGCCCGTGCCGGCTCCGGCTCCGGCGCGACATCGCCACGGGCGGGGGCCAGCGCCCCAGCCCCCCGCGCTCGCTTGCCGGCGCGTTCGTCCCCGCCGCCCGCCGCCGTAGCTTCGCGCTGTGCGCGCTGCTCGGCCGCCGAAGGCCACGGTCGCGGCTCCCCCGCCGCCCACGCCGGCGGATCGCCGCCCGGCCAGCGGCCCATCAAGAGGATCCCGACCGCCACCATCCAGAAGGCGGGAATCACGTCCAGCTGCGCCGTCGGCAGCAGCAGCAGCACGGCTGAGACGCCGCCGACCATGCCGACCCAGCGCGGCAGCAGGCCAACGCGCACGGAGCCCATCATCGTGATGATCATGCCCGCCGCCAACGAGATCGCCACCAGTGGCGTCACGTACCTGAAGGCGTCGTACAAGCCGCCGTGAATGACGGCTTCCACAGCATGATCGCTGAAATCGTGACCCGTCGCGAATTCGTGCGTCCTGATCGCCAGGATGATCTGGTTCAGCACCGTGAGCACCGCCACCCCGGCGCCGCCAATCAGGACCAGCGGCCGCGCAGCGCGGTTGGTCTGCGGCCTGCGAAAGACGGTCGCCCTCAAGATGAACAGCAGCAACAGCACAAGGGCTGCATAGGCGAGGGCCACGATCAGACTGCCCACGATCAGATCGAGGGCACGGTGGCTCTGAAACTTGATTTCCGCGGCGCGCGGACTTACCGCCGGGTTTGATTCACCGCGCAGCGCCGGCGCGATGCCCTGCAGCACGCCCACGGTGGGGAGGCCCTGAAATGCCGCGTTCAGGATGATCCCGCTCAGCAGGTACAGCACGCCGCCCGCCACGGCGGGCACCGCCAGCCGCGCGCGGCGCTCGCTCTCGCGCTCCACCTGCGCGGCGATCTGCGCGGGGCCGAGCGCAAGGGCGTCGCGGGCAGGGTCGATCTCGCGGGCGGACATCGCCGCGCAGTCTATGAGGTCGCCGCTACGATGAGGTCCATGGAAAGCGGCGGCCTCGGCGACCTGTTCGGAGATCCGGAGGAGCTTCAGCGGCGCCTCGCGGAGTTCGCCGAGCAGATGCAGGGTCAGCAGCGCCTGGTGTGGGCGGACAACGCGATCAAACTCGCGGTGGACATGACCGTCGCCGCCGTCAACCGCGTCAACCTGCAGGGCAACGCCGAGGCGCAGGCCGAGCAGATCCGCAAAGTGATGGCGCTCGTGTTCCCGGAGGCGGTCACACTCGTGCGCGAGGCGCGCGAGGGGCTTCAGTAGCGTCCTCGACGAGCAGCACACCGGCGCGCTCGGCGCGGCGCTCGGCCTCGCGCGAGGCGCGACCGGCGTCGATCACTTCGCCGAAGGAGCGGAAGCGGAACACGAACACGACGGCTCCCAGGCCGACAAGCGCCGTGAACAGCGCGATCGCGATCTGCTGGCCGACCGAGTAGGCGGCGACGACCGTCGTCGGCGCGCTCGCGGCGAACACCTTGACGAGCAGCGCCTGCTGCACGCCCGCTCCTCCCGGCGTGAACGGCACCGCCCCGGCGACCTGCCCCACGGCGAACACGAGCAGCACGTTCTGCAACGAGCCGCCGACGCGGAACGCGTCAAGCAGCATCCAGATCGCGGCAAAGCGGCACAGCCACGCCACCGCCTGCCACGCGAACACTTCCCGCATGTAGCGCGGGCGGTCGCCGAGAATCGTCACGCCCTGGCGCACGCGCGCCCAAAACGCCTTGGCGCGCGCCGAAAGCAGCGCGAAGACGCTGAGCGCGAGGATCGCCAGCGCCGTGATCAGGAACAGCGTGAAGCGGAAGTGCGCCGCCAGGTAGGAGATGTCGAAGGAGTTCAGCTTCGAGAAGTCCGGCGGCTTGGGGAACACACCCTGCGTGAAGGCGAAGATCAGCACGAGCACGCCGGCCGCGATGTCAAAGACCGACTCGACGAAGAACGCCGCCGCCACCGTCGGGTAGGTGGAGCCCGGGATCGAGCTGCGCGCGAGGAACAGCTTGATGATGTCTCCGCCCCTCGCCGGCACGACGTTGTTGAAGCCGACGGCGGCGAAGTACGCGCCCCAGATGCGCCGCCACTGAAAGCTGACGGCCGGGTAGGCGGCGCGCAGGCTGTGGAAGAAGGCGCGCGAGCGCAGCGTCAGGTTCAAGCCGAAGAAGGCCAGCCCGAGCGCCAGCACGCCCCAGTGAACCGCCGCCAGATCGTCGAAGAACTTTCCGACGGCGCTGAGAAACGAGCTGACGCTGTCAGCGATGGACGTCGACGCCGGGACCGCGGTCACAGCTCAAGCGTAGGCCAGCGCAGCGCCGCGGCGATTCGCGACACCGTGCGCGCGGTGCGCTACAACTGACCGATGGCACATCGCCCCGCGCCGTCCACGGGCCTCACCGTGGCGGTCACCGGTCCGACCGGCGAGATCGGAAAGGCTGTGATCGGCGCGCTTGAGCGCTCGCGCGAGGTGGGGCGCATCCTCGGCATGGCGCGCCGGCCGTTCGATCCCGCCGAGCACGGCTGGCGCAAGCTCTCATACAGGCGCGGCGACGTGCTCGACCGGCGGGCCGTCGAGGAGCTCGTCGCGGAAGCCGACGTCGTCCTGCACCTCGCGTTCATCATCATGGGCTCGGCCAACGAGAGTCGCGCCGTGAACCTCGACGGCTCGCGCAACGTGTTCGAGGCGGCCGTCGCCGCCCGCGTGAAGCGGCTGGTCTACGCCTCTTCGGTCGCCGCGTACGGCTTTCACCGCGAGAATCCCCAGCCGCTGACCGAGGACGTCCCCGCACGCGGCACCGCCGCCCACTACTACTCCGCGCAGAAGGCTGAGGTCGAGGCGCTGCTCGCACAGCTGCTCGACGGCAGCGCCACCGACGCGTACATCCTGCGGCCGTGCATCGTCGCCGGTCGCGACGCGCCGCTGCTGATCGACAGCCTGCCCTACACACAGATCTCCGGGCGCCTGCCCAGCGCCGTGCTCAACCTGCTCGAAGGCACGTCGATCCTCAAGCCGGTGCTGCCCGATCCCGGCGTCCCGTTCCAGCTCGTGCACCACGACGACGTCGCCACCGCGATGCGCGCCGCC
This sequence comes from Solirubrobacteraceae bacterium, assembly GCA_036561645.1. Classification (GTDB taxonomy): domain Bacteria; phylum Actinomycetota; class Thermoleophilia; order Solirubrobacterales; family Solirubrobacteraceae; genus Palsa-744. Next base: position 12,052 of record DATBOY010000015.1, on the reverse strand, counting down.
GTGCTCGGCCGCGGCACGCCCGGCATCTACAACCTCGCCGGGCCGGGAACGCTCACCGTCTCCACGCTGGCGCGCGAGCTGGGCTGGTATGCGATCCCCGTGCCGGAGCTGGCCGTCGACGCCGTCGCGGAGATGATCGGGCGCCTCGGCTTCCTGCCCGCCCAGGCGCAGTGGATCGCCGCCTTTCGCGAGCCGGTGATCATGGACACCGCCAAGGCGCGGCGCGAGCTGCGCTGGCGCCCCAAGTACGACGCGCTGCAGACGCTGCGCGAGACGATCGTCAACGCACGACTCGACCGTTTCGTGCGCTGAAGAGGCTCTAAAGAGCCTGGGCGGCCAGCGAGAACTCCAGCGCACCGTCCTGCACCGCGCCGAACTTCAGGCTCACGATGTCAAGCGGATAGTTCTGGCGCAACCGCCACGGCGCCTTGGACCCCTGCTTGGGGAACTGGTCGATCGCGCGCAGCACGTAGCCGGAGGAGAAGTCGATGAACGGCAGCTCGGCGACCGAGGGGTCGCGATTGCGCGGCGTGCACTGCCGGTAGCCGTGCGCGTCCATGTGCTCCAGAAGCCGGCACACGTAGCGGCACGTCAGGTCGCACTTCAGCGTCCACGAGGCGTTGGTGTAGCCCAGCGCGAACGCGAAGTTTGGGACGCCGCTGAGCATCATGCCCCTGTAGCTCATCGTCTCCGACAGCCGCACGTCGCGGCCGTCCACAGCGATCTCCAGGCCGCCGAGCGCGAGCAGGTCGAGCCCCGTGGCGGTGACGACCAGGTCGGCCTGAAGCTCCTCGCCGCCGGCGAGCTTCACGCCCCTCTCCGTGAACGTATCGATGCTGTCGGTGACGACCGACGCGCGGCCGTCGCCGATCGCCTGGAAGAGATCGCCGTCGGGCACCAGGCACAGGCGCTGGTCCCACGGGTCATAGCGGGGCTTGAAGTGCGTGTCGATGTCGTACCCGGACGGGAGGTGGCGCTCAAGCGCCTTGCGCAGCAGCGCCTTCATCAGCGCCGGCCGGTGCCGGCTGAGCTCGAAGCTGAGCATCGTGCGCAGCACGTTCTTCCAGCGCACGACGCCATACGCGAGCTTGGCGGGAAGCGCCCGTCGCAACCTGTTGGCGAGCGCATCTTCCGCGGGCAGCGACACGACGTAGCTGGGGGAGCGCTGCAGCATCGTGACGTGCGCAGCGCTCTGCGCGAGCGTCGGGACGAGCGTGATGGCCGTCGCGCCACTGCCGACCACGACGACGCGCTTGCCCGCGTAGTCGATGTCATCGGTCCACTGCTGCGGGTGCACGATGCGCCCGGCGAAGCTCTCGACGCCCGCGAACGGCGGCGTGTAGCCGGCCTCGTAGCGGTAGTAGCCGCTGCACATGAACAGAAAGCCGCACGTCAAACGCACGGTCTCCTGCGTGTCGCTGCGCTGCGCGATCACGGTCCAGCGGGCATCCGCCGTGGACCACTCCGCCCGCACGACGCGGTGGTGGAAGCGGATCTGGCGCTCGACGCCGTGATCGCGCGCGGTCTGGCGCACGTAGTCGAGAATCGAGGCGCCGTCGGCGATCGCCTTGGGCTCCACCCACGGGCGGAAGGAGTACCCCAGCGTGTACATGTCCGAGTCCGACCGGATGCCCGGATACCTGAACAGATCCCATGTGCCACCGATGCAGTCGCGGGCCTCGAGGATCGCGTAGGTCTTGCGCGGACACTCGGCCTGCAGGTGGCAGCCGGCGCCGATGCCGGACAGGCCGGCCCCGACGATCAGCACGTCAACGTGTTCGAGCGACATCTCAGGCACCATGATCCCCCATTGCCTATGACTTCCGACCGCGGCCGCGGTCGAGCTGCCTGCCGAAGGCCACCTCGACGGCCTTGGTCATCGTAGGCGCGAAGCCGGCGAGCAGCGCGTCGGAGGCGAGCGGGCGCAGCTGGTCGAGCGCCGCCCGCACGGCCGGCCACTCGGACTCGGGGCGCCCGGCGTCGTCGAAAGGCTTCCAGATGAACTCCAGGAACATCTGCACGAAGGTCTGCGCGATGCGATGGGTGTTGCGTTTGAGCTGATCCATCGTGTCGAGCGCGGCCTGGAGCGGCACACCGAAGGCAACCAGCCGCTCGCCGGCGCCCAGCAGGGTGGGACTGGGGACTTCGTAGGTGTTCTCCGTGATCGCGACCACGAGGCCGAGCTTCTCGGCCTTGGCGATGAGCTTCGGCTCGACCGCGCCGCCCAGGCGCCTGTCGAGGTCGGCGCGCTCGACGATCTCCGGCGTCTCGGTCTCAAAGGGCGCAATCAGAGAGCGCGTGAAGCCGAGGACCTGCTCCCCCGATCCACGCGCTTCCTCGAGCACGTGGGCGATCGCCGTGAGGTTGAACCCCTGGGCCTGCAGCTCGCGGATCAGCTGCAGACGCGCCAGGTGCTCGGTCCCGTAGTAGCCCACCCTGCCCTGGACCTCCGGTGGGGGGATCAGCCCGCGCGACTGGTAGTTGCGCACATTGCGCACGGTCAGCCCCGTCGCCTGGGCGAGCTGGTCGATCGTCAGCCGCTGCTCGGGCTGGGCCGGCGTGGGCTGCTCCCCGCTCGGCGCCGGTGGATCGGTCCCCGCTCTCTCGTGCTGTCTGCGCTCGACACTCACCATTCTCAAATCGTATCTGATCTGGAGGGCACACAGATCTATGTGACCTAAAATTATGATACCTTATCTGAAGGCACGATAGCGCGGATCGCTCTTTCCCCCAACGACTGGCAGCAAGGAGACCGCGATGAGCAAGCGACGTGAGCCGGGCAGCGCGATCCCGAGGCGGCGGTCGTGGTCGATCCTGAGTGCGTGGGCGCTGGCGATCGTCGTGCTCGCGCTGCTCGGCAGCGGCATCGAGAGTCGGCTCGCGCCGATGTCGCTGGGGGTGCCTGGCACGCCGTCCTCGCGGGCCGAAGCGATGCTGCGAGCGAAGTTCGGCAACACGATTCCGATCGCGATCCTGCTGCGCGGCCCGCCGGGGCAGCTGGACATCCAGGGGCGGCGCCTGGTCTCCCGGCTGCGAGGCATCAGCCAGGCTCAGGTGCTCTCCCCGTGGGACGGGGCGAGCACGGTGCGCTCGCTGCGCCCGGCGCCCGGCGTCGCCTTCGTGCTCGTGAACTACATCCGGCCGGAGAGCCAGGCGATGGCCGTCGTGCCAAGCACCGAAGCGGCCCTCGCGAGTACCGTCAGGCAGCCGGTGCACAGTTACCTCACCGGCGTGGCCGTGATCGGAGCGGCGCTGCAGCAGGCCACGCTCGCCGATACCGAACGGGCCGAGATGATCGCGCTGCCCGTGCTGATTCTCGTGCTGCTGCTCGTCTTCCGCTCGCCGGTGGCCGCCGCGGTGCCACTCGCGATCGGCGGCGCGACCGTGACGGCCGGGCATGGGCTGCTGTGGATCGCGAGCTTCGTGACGCCGATCAACTCGCTGGGAGTCGCGATCGCCGCGATGATGAGCCTCGCGCTCGGCGTCGACTACGCGCTGCTGATGGTTTCGCGCGTGCGCCAGGAGCTGGCCGGCGGCGCCGACCACGAGACGGCGGTTGCGATCGCCGCGAGGGCCGCGGGGCGCACGATCGCCTCGGCCGGCGGCACGCTGGCGCTGACGATGCTCGCCGCGAGCGCCGTGGCAACGCCCGGCCTGCTCGGCCCCGTGGCGATCGGTGTGGTCATCTCGGGCCTGCTCAGCGTCGCCCTGGCGCTGAGCGCGATGCCGGCGCTGCTGCGCCTGCTCGGCCCCTCGCTGGACCGCTGGGAGATCCGGCTGCCCCACTCCCGCAGAGGCGGACGCCGCACCGCCGCGGGCGCGCTGGCGGAGCGACTGATCGCCCACCCCGCGATCACCGTCCCACTGCTTCTCGCCGGGATGATGGCGCTGGCAGCGCCGGCCGGCGCCCTGCGCATGGGCCCCCCGGACGCCGCCGAGCTTCCCGCCTCGAGCCCGGCGCGCCAGGCGGTGGCGATGGTGCAGCGCACGATCGGCCCGGGGTGGTCGGCGCCATTCGTGATCGTCGCGAGCGCCCACGACGGCGCGATCACGACCCCGCGGCGCCTGCGGGCGCTGATGAAGTGGCAGGAAGGGATCGCCCGCGCACCCGGCGTCGCGGCGGTGCTCGGCCCCGCGTCGGTCGCCGGCGCTCAGGGCAAGCTCGCCGCAGCCCACGCCGCGTTCGCCTCCGCGCCCAGGCGTCTGGAAGGCGCGCAGCGCGGGATCAAGGGCCTACGCTCGGGACTGAGCCGTGCGAGCAACGGCGTCGCGGAACTGCGTCGCGGCCTCGCCGCGGCCGCGAGCGGCGCAAGGTCGCTAGGAGGCGGAACCGCAGCAGCCCAAAGCGGGGCGCAGAGACTGGCAGGCGAAACGGGCCGCGCGCGCAGCGGCGCCAGGCGGCTGGCGGCCGCAACGGGCCGCGCGCATACCGGCGCTACGCGGCTCGCACGCGAAACCGCTCGCGCCCACGCCGGCGCCAGGCGACTCGCCGCCGAAACCGGCCGCGCCGGCGGCGGCGCAAAGCAGCTGCAGACGGGCCTCGCCCAGGCCGCGGCCGGCTCGGCCCAGCTCGCGGACGGGATCGACGAAGCCGCCGCCGGCGCCGAACGCCTCGCGAGCTCTGACCGCCAGCTCACGACCGGCGCGGCGCAGCTCGCACAGGGCATGGACACGCTCGATAACACCGTCCACGCGGGCCTCGCGCCGGTGCAGGCGCTCGCGCAGGCGCTCCACGGCTGGGCCGGCTGGATTGCAGCGCTGCAAACCTCCGACGAACAGCTGCGCACCCGCATGAGCGACGCGATGCGCGAACTGCAGGCGATGACAGTTGGACGCAGCGATCCCCGCTACCAGGCGCTCGCACAGGATCTCACGGCAGTCACGCATCTGATCGAACAGGGCGGCCTGTCACAGCTGACGCGCATCCAGCAGCAGTTGCTGGGCTGCGTGGAAGGGCTCGCGAACCTGCCGGCGGAGCTATCCCAGCTGACCGCCGGCCTCGACCGGCTGCGCGCGGGCGCAGACCGGCTCGCAACCGGCACCAGAGAATCCGAAGAAGGCGCGCTCGCGCTGCACTCCGCCCTGGCGCGCCTGGCGGCGGGCGGACACAGCCTCTCGGGCGGCCTGGGTGGGCTGAGCGGCGGAGCGAGCCGACTCGCCGGCGGGCTCGGCCGTCTCACCGGAGGTAACGCACAGCTCGCCCGGGGACTCGGCAAGCTCGCCGGCGGCAACGGGCAGCTCGCCCAGGGACTCGGCAAGCTCACGGACGGCGGCGGGCAGCTGGCAGGCGGACTCGGCAAGCTCGCCGGCGGCGACGCACGGCTCGCCGGTGGCCTCGGCGCGCTCGTCGCCGGCAACGCCCGGCTCGCGGGCGGGCTCGCGGCCGGTGACAGCCATGCGGGTGCGCTCGCCGCCGGCCTGGGCGGCGCGCAGGGGCCACTGCGCAGCTACGCAACCATGCTGCACGGCTACCAGCAGGACTACCGACTGCTGCACGCCGACGCCCCCAACGCGCCCGATTCCGGCTACCTCGTCCTGACCGCCCTCGACGGCACGGTTTCGCCGATGCGCGAACAGGTCGCCCAGCTCGTCAACGTCGACGGGGGCGGACAGGCCGCGCGCATCATGATCGTCGCCTCCAGCCCGCCCAACTCCCCTGCGACAGCGGCTCTCAGCAGCAGGCTGCGCCACAGCCTGCCCGCGCTCGCCGCCGCGACCGGCGCCACCGTCGAGATCGGCCAGGGAGCGCAGTACCTGCTCGACTACAAGAACGCCAACACGGCGCGCATCCCCTGGCTCGTGCTCGCGCTCGCGCTCGTCGCGATGCTCACGCTGATCGTCGTCCTCAGAGCGCTGCTGCTGCCGCTGATCGCCGTGGCGCTGAACCTCGCGACGATCGCCGTCGCGCTGGGAGCGCTGGAGCTGCTGACAGAGAGGCACCTGCTCGGCGGGGCGGGTGGGCTCAACTACATAGACGCGGCCTCCGGCGCCGGCATCCTCTCGATCATGTTCGTGCTCTCGATCGACTACGAGGTCTTCCTGCTGACGCGCATGCGCGAGCAGTGGGTCGCACACGGCGACGCCGAGCACGCGATCCGCTACGGCCTGCGGCACACGGCGGGCGTGATCACGGGTTCCGCCGCGATCATGACGGCCGTGTTCCTCGCGTTCGCGGGAGCCGACGTGATCCCGCTGCGCCAGTTCGGCGTCGGGCTGACGATCGCCGTGGCGCTCGACGCGACGATCGTCAGGCTCGTGCTGCTGCCGGCGATCATGCGAGCCGTCGGACCGCGCATCTGGTGGATGCCGCGGTGGCTGGAGCGCAGGCTGCCGGTCTTTGATTGACAGTCGCTCGCTCGGCAGCCGGTGTCGCGAGCCCATACCATTAGCGCGGCCTCGTGACGAGGCGTTCAACGGAAGCTCGAAAGGGGATAGCCCGCTTGGCGACGACGACTTCGATGCCCGAGCCAGGAAAGGTGCTCGGCGGCTTTCGCGTTGACGATGTGATCGGCGTTGGCGGGATGGCCGTGGTCTACCGCGCCGAGCAGCTTTCCCTTGGGCGGCTGGTCGCGCTCAAGGTTCTCGCGCCCCACCTCACCCGCGACGAGATCTTCCGCGAGCGCTTCCGTCGCGAGGGCAAGCACGCGGCTGCGCTCGAGCACCCAAACATCATCCCCGTCTATGACTCCGGTGAGGTCGACGGGCTTCTCTTCATCGCTATGCGACTGGTCGACGGACAGACTCTTGCCGAGATTCTTCAGAGTCAAAAACTGACAGCCAGTCGAATGATGAAGATCCTCGGACCCATCTCCAGCGCTCTCGACACCGCGCACTCGGCCGGATTGGTGCATAGGGACGTCAAGCCGCAGAACATCCTCATCACTAAGAGCAGTCACCCATATCTCGCCGACTTCGGCATCGCCAAGAGCTCGCAGACCCACGGACTTACCGACACCGGCATGTTCGTCGGAAGCGTCCATTACGCGTCGCCCGAGCAGATCGAAGGTAAGCCGCTCACGCCCGCGAGCGATCTCTACTCGCTCACGGCCGTGTTTTACCAATGCCTGACCGGCCAGGTTCCGTTTCCGCGCGATAGCGACGTCGCCGTGATGCACGCTCATCTCAGCCAACCGCCGCCATCCCTATCGGGGCCGGCGGGCGAGATGGGTGAGCTGGACGCGGTGATCGCGCGCGGGATGGCCAAGAACCCAGAGGCACGCCATCGTCACTGTGACGAACTGCTTAGAGACGTCACTGCTGGGCTGAGCCGAGCATCGGCCCGACAGGTCCCCACGATCCGCACACCCTCTGCCAACACAGGCGGCGCTGACCCCGCAGCGCCCCCGGCGCAAGCGACCCCCGCAGCGCCCCCAGCGCAAGAAACCCAGGCACGATCGCGAGCCGAGGTGACCGCTACGCAGCCGGCACGCGACCGCGAGCCTTCGCCCGTGGATCAAACGGAGCGGGTCGTGCCCGTCCCGCCCGCCGCGACCCGCCCCTCGACCGAACCGCCCAAGACAGACCGTACGCGCGAGTCCACGCCGCCAAAGCCTGACGCCCCCGCTGCGCCTCGCCGCTGGACACTCGGCCTCGGCCTGGGGGCCGCCGCGGTTCTCGCCGCTGCGTTGGTCCTGCTGCTGGCAGCGGGTTCGGGGCGCTCTCGCGCCGCAACCCTCCGCAGCGGCAACCTGGTGCTCACCGTCGACTCGCACTGGCGTGGTGTCAATCCCGTTCAACCCTGGCTCGCGCTCAAGTCCCCGGTTGCGACTGCGGCAGGGGGCGTGCAGGTCTATGCGGGCATCATCGACGCCCCCGGGCCCGTGGCCGCCGAAATTCCTCGTACTCCTCGCACACTGCAAGCCCGGTACGGCGCGCCCGAACCCGTATCTCAAGTGATCGCCCTTCCGCTCGGCCGTGCACGGCGCTATCTCTGGCCCAAACCCGCCGGGCAGCCACCGCTCGCGCTCGTGATCCTTACAACCGGCGCCGGGGAAGTGGCCATCGCCTGCAGCACGTCCTCCGGCGTTGCATTCAAGCTCGTACTGGCGGCGTGTATGCAGGTCACGGAGAGGGCGCGCATACTCGGGACACCCGTCGAATACCCAGGGCCCGATCCGGACGTCGCGAGCAGGCTTTCGAGCGCGCTGCGCCCGCTCGAAGCCATCCAGCCGACAACACTGAGCGCGCTCGCGGCCTCACGCTTGACCGCCAGGGCCGAAGCCATCAAGAAGCTGGCGCTGGCACGCACCACCGCGGCCAACGCCGTCGGGGCGATCGCGACCTCGCCACGCTACGCGGCGGCGATCGCACAGTTCTCAGCGGCGCTGAGGAGCGAGGCGGCGGTCGCTGAAAGCATCGCCGCAGCCGCACGGCAGGGCAGGCGCGGCACGTATGCGTCGCTCGCGTCACGCTTCCCCAGCGCGAGAGCCCGGGTTGAGCGAAGCAGCCAGCAGCTCACGCGCGTAGGCTTCGCGCTGCCGAGCATCGCGCGCGTCTACATCGCCGCCCTCCCGCACGTGGCGGGCGCCAAGCGAGCGGCGCCCGTGACTGAAACCTCCACACCCCCGCCGCCGCCCACGACAACACAGAGCGCTCCCGCCCCTGCCCCCAAACCGCGGCCTGTCGTCACTCCCCGACCAAAACCCAAGTCACACATAGAAACGATCGAAACGGAAGGGCGGTAGCGCTGCCGCCGGCCTTCCGCCAGCTGTCTTGCGACACCCGCATGCGCTCATCCAACCCTCACCCCATCCGCCCCCGGCGCGCCCCGCTGCGGCCGCCGAGCGCAGCCCGTGCGCGGCGGCGGAGCGTCGCCCGGAACGCGCCCGCGCTGGGCGCGCTGCTCGCCTTCCTCGCCGTCGCACCGAATGTGTGGGCCACCTCGGCAGGCGGTCCGCAGTCGGCGCGCAGTCCGCGACCTGGGCGCGGTCCGCAATCGGGGCGCGGTCTACGCTCGGCGCCGGTGGCGCGTTCGTCAAGCACATCGATCACGGTGGGGCCAGCGGCACAGCGGTTCGTGGGTCCCTTCGCCGTTCTCTTCCGGGAGGCGAGAAACTCGGCGAGGCGGAGCAAGGTCCAAATAACACGGGTGACTGTCGTCGGCGTCAAGCCCGGCGACCACGTCGCGGTGTCGTGCGTTGCTTGTCGCGGTCCTCGCATGACGGGGCCGATCGCCGTCACCGCCGGCTGGGCGGCCGTGACGCCCCACCACCTGATCGCCACCTCCAGGTCGCGGGTCAGCGTGCTGGTGAGAGGCCCATCCGGCAAGATCGGGCGCTTCAAGGAGTACGCCCTGAATCCCCGCAGCGGAACGGACAGGGTGATCTCCGAAGGCTGTGAACAGACGCCGACGCACGAATGCGCGCCAACGTCGCTGCTGGGGCTTGGGTACTCGCCGGAAAGCTTTCGCCGCCCCACCTGCCCACGGGAATGCCTCGTGGTGAGTCGCACGACGGGCTTTCAGGAGACGCTCGAAAACTACACCCCGGTCACCGGCGAAAGCGGCGTGGGGCGAGCCGAGAAGGTGCCATATGAAGGCGCCATCGTCGCATGGGAAGTGTACTTGGGCAAACCCAACCGGCAGCAGCTGTCCTTCTTCGACGCCAACGAGGGCGGCGCCGCGGAGGCTGGCATCGCCGTGCTGCGCCCCCACGGCGATCCGCCCGACAGCTACGAACTGGTGGCAAGCTCACCCCTCCATGCGCTTGAGTCGTCCTTCGGCCGGCGGCGCAGCTTCGATCTCGGGGTACGGCTTCCCGTGCTCCCGGGCGACGAGATCGCGCTCGTCGTACCGACGTGGGCCCCGGTGCTGGGGGTCGGGTTCGGGAACGCCACCACGTGGCGCTCCAGCCGCCAGAACGGCCACTGCACTGAAGTCGGCGGCCAGACCGCGCAGACGAGCGTCGGCAGTGTGATCCAGTATGGCTGCCAGTATCAGACTGCGCACTTGACGTACAAGGCAATGCTGAGCCCGGAGACCTGAGGCGCAGCCGGCACAGGCGTCTCAGCCCAGCCGCAGTCTGTCACGCGCTCTCAGCGGCCTGAGCGCGGCCCGCCTCCGCCAGAGCCTTGAGCACCAGATCGTCGTGTTCGGCCGGCTTGACCTTGCGCAGCCGTGAGCCAGGACGGCTGCCTGGAGCGCAAGGTCAGCGTTCTCGTAGTGCGCATAGGTGGCGGGCCGCGCCAGCGCGCTCTCCAGTCCATCGCGGTTGCGCAGATGATCGGCTGCCACGGTGGCAGTGGAACCGATGATGAGCCCGTACAGCTCAAGGATGTCCTCCAGCATGAGATACACCGGCTCGATCTCACCGGACCTACGTTCCGCCATGCTGCTACGGCCGAGGGGCCTCTGGGTCGTGATCGGCGAGGATCTGCAACGCCTCGCCGTGTTCGGCAACGACACGCTCCCCGATATCGCGGATGCGCTCACGGACCTTCTCGGTGGACATGATGCGCAGCTCACCTCCAGGCATCTCCTCCACCAGGACCGAAGAGCCTGGCGAGTAGCCCTGAGCCTCGAACTCCCGCGGTATCGAGATCACATTGCTGTTGCCGACGCGACGTACCTTTACGACCTTCATACGGTCAGTATATACAAGGATAGCCGAACCGGGCAGTAAGGTCGCGTCGCTTGGCGCCTCTACACCCCCGGCGGCCCAACCTCCCCAAGCGCCTTGAGCACCAGATCGTCGTGTTCGGCCGGCTTGACCTTGCGCAGCACCGCTGCCACCTTCCCGGCGGCGTCGATCACGAACGTCGTACGCTCGTTGCCCATGTACGTGCGCCCGTACATCGACTTCTGCACCCACACCCCATAGGACTCCGCCACCGCGTGGTCCTCGTCCGCCAGCAGCGCGAAGGTCAGGTCGTACTTGTCGTGGAACTTCTTGACCTTCTTCACCGCGTCCGGCGAGACGCCGAGCACGGTCGCGCCGGCCTTCGCGTAGTCGCTGCGGCGATCGCGCACGCCGCACGCCTGCGTCGTGCAGCCCGGTGTGTCGGCCTTCGGGTAGAAGTACACGACCACCGGCGCGCCGCGGTAGTCAGAGAGCTTCACCGCCCGCCCGTCCTGATCGGGCAGCTCGAAGGCCGGCGCCGTCGCTCCTGGCTCGATCACGTCCGGGATCCTATCCGCCCCACCGCCCTACCCGCCGCACGGTTGCGTATCGATCCGCCCGCCCGCCGCGGAGACCCGTCTGTCCGGCGCTCGCGTCTGCCCAGCTCGCCGAGGCTAGCTCGCCGAGGCGGCCTGCGGCGCGTGCTCGCGCGCCCAGCTGACGATTTCGCCAGACCCTGTGATCACATCGCCGCCGTCGAGCACCAGGATCGGAACGGCCCGCTGGCCGCTGAGCTGCTCGATCTCCGCTCGGTCGCGAGCGCGGTTGGGGAGCGTCCAGACCTTCAGCACGCCGCCCTTGACCTGCTTCATCTCATACGTATGCCCCGCCTCGTCGAGCGCCTTCGCCGCCTTGGCGCACGGGTGTCCGATCGCAGCCAGGGACTTGCCATCGGGACAGGTGTAGAGGACCATCGCGCCAGCATAACGCACGACTGAAATCCTGACCACTTGACCCTGAGGGTCCACGCCATTCTGGCGCGAACCCCGACCCGCTGGCCGACCCCTACTTCAACAGTCGCGACAGCCGGCGGTCCTTGAGCACGCGGCCCTCGGTCTGGCAGTTCGGGCAGTAGGCGATCACGTAGTCCTCGAAGTGCACGGCGGCCAGCGTCGCGCCGCAGCGCGGGCACGGCTCGCCCTCGTGACGGTGCACCTGCAACGGCAGCGGCAGCTTGTCGGGGATCGGCAGCGCGATCGCCCGCTCGTAGTGATCGAGCGCGGCACCGAGCGTACCGAGCATCGCCTCGCGCAGCCGCTCGCGCTGCTCGTCGTCGAGGTCGCCGCCGCGCTTGTATGGGGACAGGCGCGCACCCCACAGGATCTCGTCCACCCACGAGCGCCCGATGCCCGTGATCACGTGCTGGTCGCGCAGCGCGGCGTGGAGCGGGCGCGGCACGTCCAGCAGCTCGCCGAGCGGCGGCGTCTGCGGCCACG
>DATBOY010000014.1:0-24150 GCA_036561645.1 Solirubrobacteraceae bacterium | reverse complement strand
CGGCGGCGGCTTGCTCTCCGGGCTGAACCCGGCGTTCGCGAAGGCCGCGCGGAGCACATCGCGGGGAGGTGGCTGAGCGATGCAGAAGCGCGCGCCGACACTCGGCAACATGCTCGTGATCATCCTCTTCGTGCTGAGCTGCTTCGGGCTGCTGCTGTTCCTGTGGGAGTCCTTCGGCGGCCCGCTGCCGCTGAAGCCGAAGGGGTACCGCTTCGCCGTCGCCCTGCCGCGCACGCTGCTGCTGGCCGAACAGTCCGACGTGCGCATCAGCGGCGTGCCCGTCGGGCACGTCGTCAGCCTGCACACGAGCACCACGGGGAGCACGCAGGCGACGATCGAAATGAACCACCAGTACGCGCCGATCCGCACCAACTACCGTGTGATCCTGCGGCAGAAGACACTGCTGGGGGAGACGTACGTAGAACTGCTCCCGGGAGCCTCCGGCGCGCGGGCGCTGCCCGAGAACGGACAGCTCGCGAGCAGCCAGGTCGAGCCGTCGGTCACGCTCGACGACATCCTCGCGTCGCTTGACCCCAAGACCCGCCGCGCCTTCCAGGTGTGGATGCAGTCGCTGGCGGCCGGCTTCACCGGGCAGGGCGAAGCGCTCAACGCCACGTTCGCGGAGCTCAACCCGTTCGCCGAACACGCCAACGAGCTGGTGGGCATCCTCGCCTCCCAGGAAGGCGCGCTGCGCGCGGTCGTGCGCAACACGGGCGTCGTCTTCGACGCGCTCACGGCCCGCGAGGGGCAGCTGCGCGGGCTGATCACAAGCGGCGACAGCGCCTTCGCGGCGCTCGCCCATTCCAGTCAGGCGTTCGCGAGCGCCTTCCGCGAACTGCCGGCCTTCGAGCGCAACTCGAGCGTCGCGCTGCGCAGCCTCGACGCCCTCGCGGTCGACGCCAGCCCGCTGCTCGACCAGTTCGTGCCGATCGAGCGCGAACTGACGCCGGTGCTGCGCGCCGTCAACAACTTCTCGCCCGACCTCAACAACCTGCTCACCGGCCTCGGCCCGTTGAGCAAGGCGGCCAAGCGCGGGCTGCCGGCGGTCAAGAAGCAGCTCGACCTGACGGTGCCGCTGCTGGGCGCCGCGATCCCCTTCACGAAGAACTTCAACCCGCTGCTGGAAGAGCTCTCGCGCTACGTGCCGGAGGTGCAGGCGCTGCTCGCCAACGGGACCGTGGCGACGCAGGCCGTCAGCCAGGAAGGCGGCGCCAGCGGACCGCGCCTGCACATCCTGCGCGCGATGCCGATCATGAACCCCGACAGCTTCTCGGTGTACGCGCAGCGCTCGGGCTTTAACCGCGCCAACCCCTACCAGCAGCCCGGCGCCTTCCACAGCCTCGCGAGTGGCCTGCCGGTGTTCAGCAGCGTCTCCTGCGCCAACGCCGTGCCGACGATCAGCGGGCCGGGCAACGCGCAGGTGCCGCAGAGCCTGATCGAACTGCTCGTGAGCCTCGGCTACATCAACGCCAAGGGCACGCCGGCGGCGGTGCCCGCGCCCCCCTGCAACCAGCAGGGGCCGTTCAGCGTGGAAGGCCAGCCAAAGCAGTTCCCGCAGGTACCCGCGGCAAAGCGCTGACGCGAGCGCCCCGCGCGGGCTCGCCGGTGCGGCTCGTCCTCGCCGGCTGCGCTCCCCGCCGGCGGGCGCTGGCGCCGACGCGCAGCGAGGTGATCGCCCGCGACTGCACGGTGCGCACGTTGGTCGGCGTGATCGCCAGTGTGGTGGCGATCGTGTCCGTTTCCATGTCGAGCAGGAAGCGCAGCACGAGCACCTGCCGTTGCAGCGCGGGAAGACGCTCGAAGCTCTCCATCAGGTTGACGTCTTCGATCCAGCCCGTCCTGATCTCCGCCGCCACGTCGCCGCCGAGCAGGTCCCAGCCGACGCGCATACTCAGTTCCTCGCACACCTGCACGCGGCCGTGCTTGCGCCGGTGGTTGAGCGCGGCGTTGCGCGCGATCCGGAACAGCCAGCCGTAGAAGTGCGCCTCGTCGCGCATCTCAAAGCGCGGCAGCGCCTCGAAGGCGCGCGTGAACGTCAGCTGCACGATGTCTTCGGCCTCCGTCGGATCGCGCAGCATCACAGTCACATAGCGGTGCAGGCGCCCGGCGCAGCGCACGTAGATGTCACCGAAGGCGCACGGGTTCTCGCGCTGGGCTTCCAGCACGAGCCTGCGGGTGTCACGCTCCCCCTCCCCGTCCTCAGTATCCGGGCAGGACTCAGCGTGAGGTGTGCAAACCCTCATCATGCTTCCCCATTTCCATCGAAAATCCCCATTTGAGCCGCGGCCTGAACCGGCCCGTCGCAGATGTGGCCGGGGCCTGCCTGGACCGTTCCGACGCAGCTCGCGCCAGATCATAGCCAGGTGAGGTACGCTTTGTCCAGTCACTGCGCAAACGGTTGTCCAGGTCGGCGGCGGGCGCTTGACGCGGGGTTGCAACGGCGAGCAAGGAGGGGTGCCTTGAGATTTCGAGCCGTGATGACAGTTGTCATCGGTTTTCGAGCCGTGACGACAGTTGTCATCACAATTATGGTGACAGCGGCGATGTTGGCTCCAGCGCTGGGGTCCTCGCAACTTCCGCGCGCCGGCGGCGCGAGTGTGGGTGACGCCGGTGCGGGAACCGGCGCGGGCGATGCGGGAGCCGGCGCGGGAGTGGAGAACGCGAGCGCCGGGGGCATTCACAGCGCGCGCGCCGCGCGCGTGCAGGCGGGCGCGAGCAGCACGCGCAAGCACCGGCGCCGGCGGCGGCACAAGCACAAGAAGCCTGTGACAAAGCCCCCGATCGTGCCCGCGGACAGCGTCGTCATCCAGGGCTACGCCTTCCACCCGGGCGTCCTCACGATCAAGCCGGGCGCGACTGTGACATGGCTGTTTCGCGACAGCGGCATCGCGCACTGGCTCCTCAGCGATACGGAAGGGATCGTCTTTCAGTCAGGTCCTCAGGCGTCGGGGTCGTTCACCTTCAGCTACGCGCAGGTGGGGACCTACGCCTACTCGTGCTCCCTGCACCCGTGGATGAAGGGCGAAATCGTTGTCGCTGCGTCGAGCTGAGCTCGCGCTGTGCTGCGCCGCCCTCGCCGTGCCGGCGATGGCGGCGGCGCTGCGCCCGCTCGTGTTCAGCGCCAGCGCGCTGCGCCTGCGCGTGTCGGCCCCGGCGGCCGCGGGGGCGGGGGCGCAGGCGCTCCTCGAACCCCCGGTGATCGCGAGCCGCCACGGCGTGCTCAACGCGACGCTCGTCGCCTCCGAAGCCCGCGTGTCCGTCGCCGGCCAGCGGGTGCTGGCGAAGGTCTACAACGGCTCGTACGCCGCGCCGACCCTCGTCGTGCATCCGGGCGATGAGATCAACGTCAAACTCGTCAACCGGCTGCGCGAGCCCACCAATCTGCACTTCCACGGGCTCACGGTTTCACCCGGTGGCCACGCCGACAACGTGTTCGTGTCGGTTCCGGCGGGCCGCTCGTTTCAGTACTCCTTCCGCCTGCCCCGCGACGCCGCCAGCGGGACCTACTGGTACCACTCGCACGAGATGGCTCCGGCTGCGCCCGGGGGAGCGATGGGCTCGGGTGCGCGGGCCGCAGCGAACGGCCCGGGCGCGGCGGCCGGACCGACGAGCGCGGGCGCGCCCGCGGCGATGGCGCCGGGCATGGCGATGACTCCGGGCATGATGATGTCCTCGAGCATGACGATGCTCACGGAGGAGCAGGTCTCCTCCGGGCTCTCGGGGGCGATCGAGGTGCAGGGCCTGCGCCGCCACCTGCCGCCGGGCCTGGCGCACGTGCGCGAACGGATGCTGACGCTGAAGGACGCCGAGATCGCGAACGGGGTGATCCTCGCGCAGGGGGTCGACGGCAACGCGGCCACGACGCGGATGCTCGACGGCCAGGTCGATCCGCGGATCGACATCGGCCCCGGCGAAACGCAGCTGTGGCACCTGGCCAACATCGGCGCGAACGTCTTCTACGACGTGAGCCTGGCCGGCCAGGCGTTCACCGTGATCGCGCAGGACGGTCACCCGGCGATTCGCGCGTGGCGCGCCGCGGATCTCGTGCTGGCCCCGGGGATGCGCTTTGACGTGCTGGTGCGCGGCCCACGGTCGGGCACCGCGCAACTGCGCACGCTCGCCTACGACCAGGGCTTCGTGCAGTACCCCGAACAGACGCTGGCGAGATTGCGCAGCGCCGGCGGCGCGGTGCGCGCGCAGCGCCTACCGCTCTTCATCGACCGCCACCAACTCGACCTGCGCACGCGCACACCGGCGCGACGGCGCCAGATAGTGCTGAGCGAGGCGCGCGCGCTGAACCTCTTCTTCATCGACGGCCGCCAGTACGACCCCCGGCGCATCGACGTGCACGCGCGCCTGAACACGGTGGAGGAGTGGACGCTCGTCAACTCCACGACCGAGCGCCATCCCTTCCACCTGCACACCTACCCGATGCAGGTGGTCGCGATCGACGGCCGCCGCGTGCCGTTCGACCACTACCAGGACGAGGTGATCCTGCCGCCGCTGGGTAAGGTCGTCGTGCGCATCCGCTTCGCCCAGTTCGCGGGCCTGACGGTCTTCCACTGCCACATCCTCGCGCACGAGGACCGCGGCATGATGGCGAACATCCTGGTCACGAAGTAGTCGGGCGAAGCGGCCGGGCACGCGCTCGGCGAAGTGGTCCGGCGCCCCATCTTCCAGGCGAACCTAATTCGTTGTGACATACCGCGGGGTCGCCGGGTTGTTAGTCGTATGGGGGATAGGAGAGGGCAGTTGGGGCAGGCGAATCGGGGCGGGCATCGGGTGGCTGCCCGCTCGATTCGCCGTGCTGCCATCCACGGGAGGAGCGAACGATGAGCCTTTTGCTTGACTGGATCGAAGCGCCGAGCGAGGACGTCGGCGTGCACTTTCTCGACGACTCGGGCGAGTGGCCGTATGTGCCCTACAGCGGCATGGCACGGCGCACGCGCGAGATCGCCGCGGCGATCGCCGCGCAGGGACTTGCCCCGGGGGGGCGTCTGGCGCTGCTGCTGCCCAACGGTCCGGAGTTCCTGTGCGCCTTCCACGGCGCCCTGCTTGCCGGTCTGACTCCCTGTCCGCTGGCGACCCCGAGCTTCCTCGTGGACCCGGAGAGCTATCGCGCCCACGTCGCCGGCATCCTGCGGATCGCCCAACCCGTGGGCATGATCGTCGACGTCTCGACCGAGGATCTCGCGCGCCAGGGGGCGGCCGACGCGGGCCTCGCGGACATGCCGATCCTCACCGACCTCGACGGCGACGCGGCGCAGGCGCCCCGCTCGCAGCCGGCCGAGCTGGCGCTGATGCAGTTCACCTCCGGCTCCAGCGGCCGTCCGCGCGGCGCGCGCGTGCGCTGGGAGAACCTCGAAGCGAACATGGGCATGATCGCGAACTTCATCGGCTTTCAGCCGGGTGACGCCGGTGTCTCGTGGCTGCCGCTGTTCCACGACATGGGGTTGATCGGGGCGCTCACGCTGATGGCCCACCAGATCGACGGCTGGGTGATGCGCCCCGAGCAGTTCGTGCTGTGGCCGGGACGCTGGCTTGAGCGCTTCGGCAGCCACGGGGCGAGCATCGCCGTCGCCCCGAGCTTCTCCTTCGGTTACGCCGCGAAGCGCATCAAGGCGCAGGATGTGCCGCAGGACAGCGACTTCTCCACCTGGCGCGTGGCGATCACCGGCGCCGACCGCGTCAATCCGCGGGCGCTGTCGCGCTTCGCCGAGCTGCTGGCGCCATACGGCTTTCAGTCCAAGACGTTCGCGCCGGCGTACGGGCTGGCGGAGGCGACGCTGGTCGCGAGCATCAGCGAACGCGAGGAGACCCCGCACGCCGTGCGCATGAATTGGGGACAGTTGCGCCACGGGGAGCCGGTCGAGATCCTCGACCGCCAGCCGATCGGCGCGGCGAACGAATTCGAGGACACGGCGGAGTGGCTAGTCGGCTGCGGCGAGCCGCCGAGCGGCGTGACCGTGCAGATCCTCGGCGAAGACGGCGAACCGCTGCCGACCGGCTGGCTCGGCGAGATCGCCGTCGGCGGCGTATCGGTCGTCGACGGCTACGAGGGTGGGGACGCGGGCGGACCGAGCAGCTTTCTCAGCGACGGCACGATCCGCACCGGCGACGCGGGCTTCGTCTCCTCGGGCGAGCTGTATGTGATCGGGCGCCTGGGCGACGCCATCAAGGTCCGCGGGCGCAGCATCTTCGCGGAGGACCTGGAGGCGAGGCTGACCGAAGGCGTCGACGAAATCAGACCGGGCCGCGGCGTCGTGCTCACCGGCATGACGGCGGCCGGTCCTTCGATCGTCGGCATCGCCGAAGTCGATCCCGGACCGTGGATGGAGCAGGCCGAGCAGCAGCTGGGCCGAGGGCTGGGAGGCGATGTGGCGGTGTTCGTCCTGAGCGTGCCGGCGAGCACGATCGAACGGACCTCCAGCGGCAAGCCCAGGCGCCGCGTGATGTGGAAGCGCTTCTTGGAAGGCGGCCTCTCCGAGGTCCTGCTCGCCACTTCGGCGCCGCTGCCGGAGGGCGTCCCCGTGCCCGACGAAGCGCTCGCTCGGTAGCGAGAGCGGGCTGAGCGATTGCCGTGTCGTCAGTGAAGTTCGATCCAGTGACCCCCGAGCCGGCGCCGTGCGGCGACAAGCTGCGCGACCGTTCCGGCGCATTACCAGGAGTGGTGTGAATGAGTTCTGTGTCAGAGCATCTGCAGACGTCGGACGGCCTGCCGGCCTTGACGAGAGAGTCCGTCGAACAGACGATCCACGACATCCTCGTGAGCCAGTTCGATGTAGAGCCGGGCGCGATCTCGCCGTCGGCGAAGCTGACCGAGGCGCTCGACCTCGATTCGCTCGCGCTGATCGAGTTCCGCCAGATCCTCGAGGGCCTCTACGAAATCGAGTTGAGCTCCGATCAAGCCTCGCGCATCGAGACGATCGGCGATCTGAGCACGATCATCCTGGAGCTGGCGCCCGTGGTCGAGGGGGAGGCGCTGCGATGAGCGCGGAGGTCGATCTGTTCGAGCGCCTGCGCCGCTCCGAGCGGCTGGCGCGGGTCAGGGCCGAGGAGGACGGGTTGGTCGGCTACTACCGGCCGATCGAGCACGCCGACGGGCCAGAGGTCGTGATGGACGGCCAGCCGAAGCTGATGTTCGGTTCGAGCAACTACCTCGGGCTTGCCCACGATCCGCGCATCCTGCGCGAGGCGCAGCGGGCGCTGGACACCTACGGCACGGCCACCAACGGCTCGCGCATCCTCAACGGAACGCTGCGCCTGCACGAGGAACTCGAGCGCGAAATCGCGGAGTGGATGGGGACGGAGTCGGCGACGCTGTTCACCTCTGGCTACACGGCCAACCTCGGCGCGCTCGATGCGATCCTGACCGCCAAGCACAAGGCGATCTGCGATTCGATGTGCCACGCGTCGATCTTCGACGGCGTGAGGCTCTCCGGCGCGCGGCTGTACCCCTTCCGCCACGGGCGCGTGAGTCGCCTGGAGTCGGTGCTGCAGAGCACCTCCGGCGATGACCCGGGGGCGCGGATGGTGATCGCCGACGGGATCTACTCGATGGAGGGCGACGTCACCGATCTGACCTCGATCGCGGAGGTGTGCGAGCGCCACGGCGTGCGCCTGTACGTGGACGAGGCGCACGCCGTGGGGGTGCTGGGCGAGAACGGCACGGGCGCCTCGGAGGTCTTCGGCGTGGCCGAGCGGGTCGATCTGCGCATGGGCACGATGTCCAAGGCGCTGGCCTCGATGGGCGGTTTCATCGCCGGCCCGCACGAGGTGATCGAATACATCCGCTTTCACTCGCGCGCGATGCTGTTCACCGCCTCGCCCGTGCCCGCCGCCGCGGGCGCCGCGCTTGCCGCGGTGCGCTTCTGCCGCACGGCCGAGCGCCTGGAGCGCGCCGAAGAGGTCCTTGAGAACGCGCGCTACCTGCGCCGCGGGCTGACGGAGCTCGGCTTCGACGTGCCGGTGCCCTCGCGCACCCGCGATGGGCGCGAGGTGATGACGCCGATCGTCAAGGTCGCGATCGGCGACGGCGATCTGACGCACGCGCTGTGGAAGAAGCTCTACCACGACGGCATCTACGTGCACGCGGCGGCCTACCCGTCGGTGCCCCAGGGCGGCGCGCTGCTGCGGCTGACGGCGATCCACGGGCACACGCGCCAGCACCTGGATCGCGTGCTGGACGCCTTCGCGCGTCTCGGGCACGTCGGCGCGGCGCCCGGCGGCGAGGCGCCCGGTGGCGAAGCGCCCGGCGGGAATCCGACGCAGGTCGAGGAGCGGCCCGACGATGAGCTCGCGGCGGCGCTCTCATGAAGACCGAATCACCCCCGATCACGCAAGCGAGATAGGACGGCGATGGCAACGACTACGCAAGACACCAAGCGCGGCGGATCTGGTCTGCTGGCGCGCGAGCGGGGCGTCCTCGAGGCGATCCTGCCGGGTTTGGACGCAGCGCTGGAGCAGGTTCCGCTCGCCGAGCTGGAGCAGCGGGGAGGGCCGGCGCTGGGGGCCTTCAAGGCCGCGGGGGGCCCGGCGCTGCTGATCCCCGAGCAGCACGGGGGCATCGGCGCCACGCCCGTGCAGGCGGTGCGCGTGCAGCGGGCGCTGGCGAGCCGCAGCCCGTCGCTGGCGATCGCCACGAACATGCACCACCTGTCGATGGCCTCGGTGGTCGAGCACCTGGAGCGCACCGTCGCGCCGGACGCGTTTGAGTGGGCGCTGATCAACGGGATCGCGGCGCAGAGCCTGCTGGTCTCCTCCGCGCTGGCGGAGGGCCGCTCGGGCGTGAGCAACATGAAGCCGATGGTGCGCGCCGTGCGCGCCGGCGAAAACTACCTCGTCAGCGGCGCCAAGAAGCCGTGCAGCCTGTCGGGCTCGATGGACCTCTTCTCGGGAACGGTGCTGATCGAAGGCGATGACGAGCACGCGGGCAAGATCGCGTTCGCCGTCGTGCCGGCGGACGCCGACGGGATCGAGCGCAAGATCTTCTGGGAGAGCCCGATCCTGGCGGCGGCGGAGAGCGACGAGCTGATCTTCGACGAGGTCGTCGTGCACGAGAACCTGGTTGTGGCGATGGACATGCGCCCGGGCGATCCGATGGATCCCACGCTGGTGCGCGGCTGGACGTGGTTCGAGGTGCTCGCGATCTCCGTCTACATCGGCGTGGCGAGCGCGCTGGTGGAGCGCGTGCTCGCGGCCGGCAAGGGCGGCTCGGGCGAGGTGGGAGCGCTGGGGGCGGAACTGGAGGCGTCGATGGCCGCCGTCGAGGCGGTCGCGGCGGACGTCGTCTCGGAGATCGAGCCGAGCGAGGTGCTGGCGCGGTCGCTGTTCGTGCGCTACTCCGTGCAGGAGGCGGTCGTGCGGGTCGCCAACCGGGCGGCGGACATCCTCGGCGGCATCAACTTCATCCGCGACCCCGACGTGGGCTACCTCGTAGCCGCGGCGCGCGTGATGGCCTTCCATCCGCCGTCGCGCACGAAGTGCCTGCCGGCGCTCGCGGCGTGCCTGGCCGGCGAGCCTTTCGACGCGTCGGTCTTTTGATGGGCGTGGCGATGGCTCAGGCAGGTCGATCTGCTCGGGGGCGGGGCACTGGCAGGTTCCTCTCGTGCGGCGCGCCTCGCGCCGGCGGCGGTGGCGGTGCGCCTCGTGGCGGCGGGGGTGGCGGCGCGCTGCGACGCTCCGGCGCCCGGCTCGCGGCGGCTTCGGCGATCGCGCTCGTCCTGCTGGCGCTGGCTCTGGCGCTGGCGGGGTCTGCGAGCGCCCGTGTCTTCTCCGTCGCCGTCGGTCCCCAGACGCCGCACGGCACGCCCCCCGATATCCGGCTGACCGCCTTCTTCCCACGCGTGCTCGCCGTGCACCCGGGGGACAGCGTTCAATTTCACTTCGGCGGGCTGCACACGGTGACCTTCCTGCCCCCGGGCGGGGAACGGCCGCTCCTGGGCCTGGTGGTTCCCGCCTCCTACCAGGGCTTCACCGACGCCGCCGGCAACCCGTTCTGGTTCAGCGGCTCGGCCCTGCCGACGCTGGAAGTGACCAGCACCGTGTTCGGCGCGGTGGGTGGGTCCGGCGGCGACGCCAACGGCAACGTCAACCCCTCAGGCGGCGGCTGCCAGGGCTCCGCCGCCGAGGACGGGACGGCGTACAGGAATTCGGGCCTGAACCTGAACGGCGATCTGGGCGTCGGTCACGCGAACGCGAGCGCGGTGCCCACGGCGACGTTCACGCTGTGCTTCCCGAAGGTCGGCGTCTATGACTACTCGTGTGTGGTTCACAACCGCATGAAGGCGGCGATCAGGGTGGTGGGGCGCGCCACGGCGATCCCGGCCCCCAAGCAGGTGGCGGCGAAGGCCGTTCGCGAAGTCAAGCGCGACGTGAAGCTGGCGGAGAGGCTCGACCGCTACGAACCGGGCGGGAACACGATCAGCATCGGGCACGACCAGGGCGAAGTCGTGTCGCTGCTGAAGTTCTTCCCCCAGATCAAGACGATCCACGCGGGCGACACGGTCGACTTCGTGCTGAACTCCCTGACCGACGATCACACGGTCATCTTCGGATCGCCGCAGGTCCGCGCGGCCACCAGTCAGCTGTTCCTGTCCACGCCGAGCGCCGCGGGGCCGCCGCACGTGATCCTCAACCCGGTGATCGAGTACGGCACGGACCCCCAGCCGCTGCCGCCGTACACGGGCTCCAACCACGGTAATGGCCTGGAGGCGTCGGGGTTGATCAGCGGCAGCATCCCGGCGTTCCCGTCGAGTATGCAGTTCACCTTCTCCACGCCTGGGACGTACAGCTTCGAATGCCTGCTGCATCCAGGCATGACGGGCATCGTAAAGGTGCTTCCGTGAAGGCTCCCGTGGCCGCTTCTCAAGCCGTCTCGGGCAGGCCGGCGGCGAGCAGTGCGCGGTGGTGGCCAAGGTATGGAACCAGCACGAAGTAGACGAGATCGCCGAGCAGCGTGGGCAGTTCCGGCGTGCGTTCTTCGAGCACGCGCCGGTGCAGGATCGACGCGATCCCGCCGACCACGGCCTCGGAGGTCTGCGGCGGCAGATGCTCGGGGTAGGCGGCGTGGCGGCGGCCTTCCTCCAGCAGCGGCACGAAGGTGCTCAGGGTCGCGCGGTAGCGTTCGCCGGCGGCCGGGCCGGCGCTGAGACACTCGACCATCCCGACGCGCGCGGCCTCGGGGTCGCCGGCGAGCGTCTGCAGCAGCGCGGCGAGGCCGAGGCGCACCTTCTCCTGCCAGCTGTCCGCCTTGGCGAACTGCTCGAGCACGCTGCTCTGCAGCCGGCCGATCATCGCGTCGAGCGCCTGCAGGAAGCAGTCTTCCTTGTTCTGGAAGTGCTCGGCGAAGACGGCTTCCGGGACTTCGGCGGTTTGCAACACGCGCTCCACGGTGGTGCGGTCATAGCCCCTGTAGGACACGGTGGCGATGAGCGCGTCGAGGACGCGGTTGCGGGGGTCGCCGCGGTACGCGGGCGGGGGAGCGGGCGGCGAGGAGACGGCGCCGGTGGGACGGGCGCCGGCGGCAGGGGCGCCGGCGGGATGGGCGTCGACGGAATGGGCGTCGCTGGCGGGGGCGCCGGCGGGATGGGCGTCGCTGGCAGGGGCGCCGGCGGAACGCTGTGCGCCGGCGGAACGCTGTGCGTCGGCGTCGAGGTTGCTGCTGCTGGACGGCATCTTTCCTCCCTCCTGTCCGGAGAAGGATCTGCCGAGGAGTGCGGCCTCTGTCCGGTGAAGCGGTGACCCTGGAAGGGGTCGCATCTCCCCTGCGTCGAACTCCGGACTATGAGTTGCCTCTGCGCTGATCGTAGACGGTCCGGTTAGCTGATGTCAAGGGCCTGTCTTGGCCGATGCGCTTGCCGCGCTCGCGCTGGGCGATTAGTATCCGCGTATGGAGAGCGGAGAAGCCGTCGAGGACGGCGAGGGGTCGGGGCAGGAGTCGGACCTCAGCCTCGAGGGCCGCGCCACGCTGGAGCGCGCGAGCGAGTTCCAGTACCACTCCCACGACGACGCGCTGGAGGGTCCCGCCGACGGCGACTGGTCGATCCGCTGCGTGGACGTGCACAAGCGGCTGGGGGGGATGCCCGTCCTCAACGGGCTGAACGTGACGATCCCCGACCAGACGATCACCGTCGTGCTCGGGCCGTCGGGCACCGGCAAGAGCGTGCTGATCAAGCATCTGATCGGCCTGATGTTCCCCGACTCCGGCGATGTCATCGTCAAGGGCCAGTCGGTGCCGAGCCTGACGATGCCGGCTCTGCTGGCGCTGCGCCGGCGCGTCGGCGTGCTCTTTCAGGACGGCGCGCTGTTCGGCTCGATGTCGGTGTTCGACAACGTCGCCTTCCCGCTGCGCCAGCACACGGATATGTCCGAGGCCCAGATCTCCGAGGTGGTCCGCCAGCGCCTGGCCGACGTCGGGCTCTCGGAGGCGATCGACGACGCCCCCTCGCAGCTGTCGGGCGGTATGCGCAAGCGCGCGGGCTTCGCGCGCGCGCTGGTGATGGAGCCGGACATCGTGATCTTCGACGAGCCCGACTCGGGCCTTGACCCCGTGCGCACGGCGCTGCTGTGCGAGCTGATCCAGGAGATGCACGGCGCCCACGGCGGCACGTACATCGTCGTCACGCACGACATCGCCTCGGCCCGGCGGATCGGCGAGTACATCGCGCTGCTGTGGAAGGGGCGGATCGTGGAGTCCGGCGACGCGGAGAAGATGTTCTCCTCGGAAAACCCGTTCGTGCGCCAGTTCCTGAGCGGGTCGGCCGAGGGGCCGCTGGGGATGGACTGAGGGTTCACGGCTGGCGTGGGGCTTAAGGGCGCGCCGCGCGCAGCTGTCTGTTGCGGGCGCGCGGGACGTATGCGAACATGTGTTCGTATATGGTCGTGTGCGTCACTCTTCCCCGCTTCGCGCTGGTCGTGGCGGCCGGCGGTCCCCAGGCGCTGGCCGCGCGGGCTCTGGCGATAGCTCCGCAGCCGGGGTCCGAGCCTCGCGTGGGGGAGGTTTCCGGCGCCGCGGAGGCCTGCGGCGTGACGGCGGGGATGGCCGTGGGCGAGGCGCTGGCGCGCTGCCCGACGCTCGCGCTGGTGCCGGGCGATCCGCTGCGTGTCGCGCGGACGTGGGAGCGGGCGCTGCGCGCGCTGGAGGAGATCGGCGCGGCGCCGGAGCCCGCGCGGGCGGGCCTGGCCTATTTTCAGTCCGACGGGCTGCGCGGCCTTTACGGCGGGGAGCACGGTGTGATCGACGCCGCGCGCGCCGCGCTCGGCCCCCGCGCCCGCATCGGAGGGGGTCCGGCGCGCTTCTGTGCGCTGGCGGCGGCGCGGTCGGCCCGCTCGCGCCGGCCGCTGATGGTGGACGCCAAGCAGGCCCGACGCTACCTCGCCGCGCAGCCGGTGGCGCTGCTGCGCTTCCGCGAGGAGACGGCGGCGCTGGTAGAGCCGCTGGAGCGCCTGGGGGTGCGCACGCTCGGCGAGCTGGTGGCGCTGGGACGCGCGGCGCTGGCCGACCGCTTCGGCGCGCCGGGCGTGCTCGCCCATAGCCTCGCCCGCGGCGAGGACACGCCGCTGCGCGCCCGCGTGCGCGAAGAGCGCCTGGAAGAGTCCCTGGAGCTGGCGGAGTCTAGCTCCGGGCCGGCGCTGGAACGCGTCCTGGGACTGCTCGTGGACCGGCTGCTGGCGCGCCCGCAGCGCCGCGGGCGCACGCTGCGCGTGCTGACGCTCTCCGCGCAGCTGGTGGAGAGCGGCACCTGGCGCGAGCGGGTCGTGCTGCGCGAGGCGCTCGCGGACGCCACGCGCATGCGCCTGGCGCTGTCCACGCGGCTGGCGCTGCTGCCGGCGCCGGCGCAGGCGCTCGCGCTCGGCGTCGAGCGCTTCGGGCCGCCGCGGGGCGAGCAGGGCACGTTGCTGGATGGCGATCGCGAGGGCCGCCGGGAACGCCTGCGCGACGGTGTGACGCAGGTGCGTGCGGCCGCCGGGCCCGAGGCGGCGCTGCGCGTGCTGTGCGTCGATCCGCTCTCGCGCGTGCCGGAGCGGCGGATAGTGCTGACCCCGTTCCCGCTATGAGCGCCAGCCGGGCACTGAACGGCCCCCGGCCCGTGCGTGTGCGCGTGGGCGCGACGGGCGTTCCCGAGACGGTGGACGGCCAGCGGATCGAGCACCTCTGCGAGTCCTGGCTGGTGGAGGACCGCTGGTGGACGGCGGCGCCGCTGCGCCGCCGCTACTGGGAGCTGGTCAGCGCGCGCGGGCGCAACCTCGTCGTGTTCCACGATCTGGGCGGTGGCGGCGGGTGGCCTGGCGGGGCCGGTGGCGGGTCTGGCGGGGCCGGTGGCGGCGGGTGGTTCGCGCAGCGGGGCTGAGGGCGATGCGTGCGATCTGGCCACAGCGTTCGCGGCGTCCGCGAGGCTGAAATGCCCGGCACGCCGCCGTACGTCGAGCTGCACTGCCATTCGGCCTACTCGCTCCTCGACGGGGTGTCGCTGCCGCAGGAGCTGCTGCACCGTGCCGGCGAGCTGGGCCACGTCGCGCTCGCGCTCACCGACCACAACTCCGTGTCCGGCTCGATGGAGCTGGCGCAGGCGGCCGCCGAGCACGGCGGGGTGCGCGCGATCCACGGCGCGGAGATCGACCTGCGCGCAGGCTGCGCCGGCGCGGACCGTGGACGGCACCTGACGCTGCTGGTCGCGGACGCGCGGGGCTGGCGCAACCTCTGCCGGATCCTCACCCGCGCCCACGAGCACACGCGCGAGGGCTCCCTGCGCCGGCGCGAGGAGCCCTCCGTCGCGCTGGCGAGCGTGCTGGAGCACGCCGAGGGGCTGGTGTGTCTGACCGGCTGCGCCCGGCACGGCGTGGACGACGAGCCGACGGCGCGGCGGCTGCTCGACGCCTTCGGACCGCAGCGGCTGCGCGTGGAGCTGCAGCGCCCCTACGCCCGCCGCGACCGGGCGCGCAACAGGAGGCTGGCGGTGCTCGCGCGGAGGCTGGGGGTCGCGTGCCTGGCCACCGGCGACGTGCACGCTCACGCGCGCTCGCGCGCCGAGCTGCAGGACGCGTTCGTCGCGCTGGCCCACCACACGACGCTCGACGCCTCCGAGCCGCTGCGGCGCGGCAATCACAGCCACGTGCTGAGCACGCCGCAGGCGATGGCCAGGCGCTTCGAGGATCACCCCGACGCCGTGCGCGAGACGCTGCTGCTCGCCGAGCGGCTGCGCTTCGACCTGTGCAAAGACCTCGGCTACCGCTACCCGGGCGCGGAGGACGCCGGCTCCCTGGCGCGTCTGGTGGAGCTGTGTCACGCGCGCCTGGAGGGCCGCTACGGGCAGGGCAAGGTCACCTCCGCGCACCGCCAGCAGGCGCACGCGCGCCTGCAGGAGGAGCTGCAGGTCATCGACCGGCTCGGGCTGGCCGGCTTCTTCCTGCTGCACCACGAGCTGCTGGAGCTCGCGCGCGAGGTGGCGCGCGAGCTGCGCGGGCCGGACTCCGTGCGCGCGCTGCTGGCGCCGGGGCGCGGGCGCGGCTCCTCGGTGTCTTCGATCGTCTGCTACCTGACGGGCCTCTCGCACATCGACCCGATCTCCAACGAGCTGCTGCTCGGGCGCTTCCTGCACGAGGACCTGCGCGGGCTGCCGGACATCGACCTGGACTTTCCGCGCGAGATCCGCGAGATCCTGATCCCGCGCGTGCACGCGCGCTACGGCAGCGAGCGCGCGGCGCTGGTGGCGGCCTTCCCGACCTTCCGCACGCGCGGTGCGATCCGCGAGCTGGGCAAGGTCCTGGGCCTGCCCGCCGGGGAGATCGAGCGCGTGGCGCGGGGGGCGGACAGGTACGACCACGCCGCGGTGCCCACCGGCTCCGAGCGCTGGCGCTGGCTCGCGCGGCTGGTGGCGCAGGCCGACAGGCTGCCGCGCCACCTCTCCCAGCACTCGGGAGGCATGGTGGTTTCCACCAAACCCCTGATCGACTGCTGTCCGGTCGTGCCGGCGGCGATGGCGGGCCGCCAGATGGTGCAGTGGGACAAGGACTCCTGCGCGGACGCCGGCTTTCTGAAGATCGACCTGCTCGGGTTGGGAATGCTCTCCGCGGTCGAACGCTGCGTGGAGAGCGTCGCGCACACGCGCGGCGAGCGCATCGACCTCTCCCGCATCCCGTTCGACGACCGTCAGACCTTCGCGGCGATCCGTCACGCGGACACCGTCGGCGTCTTTCAGATCGAGAGCCGCGCGCAGATGCAGTCGTTGCGCCGCACGCGCCCGCAGAGCCTTCAAGATCTGACCGTGCAGGTGGCGATCGTGCGCCCGGGGCCGATCCAGGGAGGCGCGATCAACCCCTACATCGAGCGCCGCCGGCGCCTGCGCGAGGACCCCGCCTACGAGATCCCCTACGAGCACCCCGCGCTGCGCTCCGTGCTGGCGTGCACGCTGGGCACCGTCATCTTCCAGGACCAGGTGATGGAAGTCGCGCAGGCCTTCGCCGGGTTCACCGCGGGCGAGGCGGACGGGCTGCGCCGGGCGATGAGCCGCAAGCGCTCGCACGAGGCGCTGCAGAGCCACCGCGAGCGCTTCCTCGCCGGCGCGCGGCGTCACGTGGGCGCGGATCCGCAGACGGCGCAGCGGGTGTGGGAGATGGTTTCCGGCTTCGCCGGCTTTGGCTTCCCCAAGGCGCACGGAGCCGCCTTCGGGCTGCTCGCCTACCAGTCGACGTGGCTGCGCGTGCACTACGGACCGGAGTTCCTGTGCGCGCTGCTGAACGAGCAGCCGATGGGCTTCTACGCTCCCGACAGCCTCGTGCACGAGGCGCAGGGGCGCGGCATCCCGGTGCTGGGGCTCGACGTCAACGCCTCGCACGTGCAGTGCACGGTGCAGGAGCTGGGGCCGGATGCCTGTGTGGCGGACGGGCGCGGGGCGCCGGGGGCAGCGGTGCGGGAGACGGGGCGGGGGGGAAACGCGGGGCTCGCGGGGTCCGCTGCGCGGCTTGGCGTGCGTCTCGGCCTGGGCTACGTCAAGGGTGTGGTCGCCGCCGAGGTGGCCGAGCTGGTGGCCGAGCGCGAGCGGGGTGGAGCGTTCGCCAGCCTGGGCGAGTTGGCCGCGCGCGCCGGCGCGGGGCGCGGCACGCTGGAGCAGCTGGCGTGGTCGGGCGCCTGCGACGGGCTCGTGCGGGCGGACGGCGCCACGGCAGGATCCACCGACGCCCGCCGGCGCCTGGCCCTATGGCAGCTGGGGGTGGCCGCCCCGGGGCGCACCGCGCACGGAGATACCCAGCTTGCGCTGCCTCTGGAGCTGCCCGAGGCTCCCCGCCTGCGGGCGCTGAGCCGCTGGCAGCGGCTGCTCGCCGACTACGCCACCAGCGGCGTGACCGTCGGCGACCATGTGCTGGGCGCCCTGCGCCCGCGCTTGACGGCGCCGATGCTCACCACCAGCGCGCAGCTTGAGCGTATGCCGCACGGGTGCGCGGTGACGGTGGCGGGGCTGGTGATCGCCCGTCAGCGTCCGGGCACGGCGAAGGGCACGATGTTCCTGCTGTTCGAGGACGAGTGGGGGGCGATCAACCTGATCGTGCCGCGGCGGGTGTATGAGGCGCACCGGGCGCTGGCGCGCGCCGAGCCGCTGCTGCTGGCACGGGGGCGGCTGGAGCGCTCGGAGGAGGGGGTGCTGAACGTGATCGTGCGCGAGCTGGCGGCGCTTGAGCGTTTCGTGGCTTTGGAGGAAGAGGGGGAGGGGACGCAGGGCCAAGCGCGCGTGCACCGGCTGCCGGGCGCCGGCGTCGCGGCCGCGGATGCGGTCGGGGATCGGGGCGGCGCGGAGATCGGCGCGGACCTGCGCGCGGTGGCTCCGCCGGTGCAGAGCTTCGCGGCGGGGCGGCGGCGGTGAGGGGGGCAGTGCATGGCCTAGGTCCGTGCATGGCCGAGGTCGGCGGTCGCGCATGGCTGAGGTCAGCGGTCCGTGCAGGGGTGAGGTCGGCACCCTGCATTAAGTTGCTTGTGCAATCATCTGCTATGGTTGTACACGCAACTATCCCCGTTGCGCATCCGACCATCGCTTGCACGAGAAGGAGCTATCCCCATGAGCACGCAGATCGCCGCAGCACCGACCGAGACGTTTCTGCCCGCCGGCACGTGGCAGGTGGACCCCGTTCATTCGAGCGTCGAATTTCACGTCAAGCACCTCGGCATCGCGACCGTCAAGGGGCTGTTCAGGGAGTTCGAGGGCACGCTTGACGTGGGACCCGAGGGCGCTCACGGCTACGGGACGGTGACCGTGGACAGCGTCGATACGCGCGAGCCCCAGCGCGACGCGCACCTGCGCTCACCGGACTTCTTCGACGCCGTCGATCACCCGCAGATCGCGTTTGACTCGACCGCGATCCGCCCCACCGGCGGGGACGAGTTCGAGATCGAGGGCGACCTCACTATTCACGGCGTCACGCGCGGCGTGAGCTTGCACGCGACGCTCGAGGGTACGGAGACCGACCCGCAGGGCAACGAGCGCGTGGGGGTTTCCGCGCACACGCAGATCAACCGCTCGGACTTCGAGATGCGGTTCAACGCGGCCCTGGGCTCCGGCAACGTCGTCGTCAGCGACAAGGTGAAGATCCTGCTGGACGCGTCCCTGGTGCGCTCGGCCTGAACGCAACCTCAACGCGCTGGGCGGCGCGTCAGATCAACGTACGACGACGTCGCCCAGCGCCTCGTCCACAGCGGCGAGCGTCTGGGCGTCGAGCACGAGGCCCGACGCGGCGGCGTTGGCGTGCACCTGCTCGGGGCGGCTGGCGCCGACGATCGCGGAGGCGACGTTGGGCTGGTGCAGCACCCACGCGAGCGCCAGCTCGGCCATCGACAGCCCCGCCTGCTCGGCGACCGGGCGCAGACGCTGCACCGCCTGCAGCACGCGGTCCTCCAGCAGTGCTCCGATGAACGTGTTCATGCTCTCGCTCGCGGCGCGCGAGTCGGCGGGCGGCGCCTGTCCCGGCAGGTACTTGCCGCTCAGCACGCCCTGGGCGAGCGGCGACCACACGATCTGCGAGATGCCCTCGCGCTCGCACAGCGCGATCAGCTCCGCCTCCGGCGCGCGCCACAGCATCGAGTACTGCGGCTGGCTTGAAACCCAGCGCTCCACGTTCGCCAGCGCCAGCGACTCGCGCACCCTCTCCACCGGCCACTCGCTGAAGCCGATGTACCGCGCCTTGCCGGCCGCCACCACCTCCGTGAGCGCCTGCATCGTCTCCTGCAGCGGCGTCTCGTCGTCGTAGCGGTGGCACTGGTAGAGATCGACGTGGTCGGTGCGCAGGCGCGCGAGGGAGGCGTCGATCTGCTTGTGGATCTGCGCCGCGGACAGGCCCCGGTCGGTGTCGGACATCGAGAAGTAGACCTTCGTCGCGAGCACGTAGGAGGCGCGGTCATAGCCGGCGAGCGCTTCGCCGAGCAGCGACTCCGAGGCGCCGCGGCCGTACACGTTCGCGGTGTCGATGAAGTTGATGCCGGCGTCGAACGCCGCCCGCACGCACGCCTGCGCCTGCTCGCGCGCGACGCCGCCGGAGTACGTCAGCCACGAGCCGAGGCCGATCTCAGAGACCTCCAGGTCGCTTGCGCCGAGGCGGCGGTAGTTCATGCGGAGGGCGCGCCGTCGCTCACGCGCGTAAGCCTACCCGCTGCGTCCGGTTCGTCGCTGCGTCCGGTCCGCGGCGCTCAGCGCGGCTGCACGACCAGCGCCTGCGTCGCCACCCCGAACGGGCCGCGCTCGTCGTGCAGGACGCTCTGCGCCCAGCCGATGCCGCCGGGGTGCAGCAGCGTGCGCGCGTCGAGCGCGATCCACTCGCCCTCCGCGCGACGGTCCAGCGAGATCGCCAGATCGGCGTTGATGAACAGATACCGCTCGAATGGCAGCACGGCGCTGACGCCGTTGCCGAAGTCGGCGGTCGCCGCCACGCGCGCGATCGAGCTGAGCGGCTCGCCGGGGAGCAGCGGATGGCGCAGGCGCATCCACACCTGCGCGGCGCCCCGCGGCTGGTGGGCGGCGGTGGAATCCTGCTCGGGCAGCTCTCCGGTCAGCGGCGCTCCCCGCAGGAAGCGCATCTCCATCGCGCTGGCGGCGAAGCTCTTGCGCTCGGGGTCGTCGAGCGCGAAGTGGACAGGGTGCGCCCCCTCAGGTCCCGGCAGCGGCGCCTGCGCGCGCTCGGCTAGGAGCCGGGCGGCGAGCTCGGGCAGCTGCTCGGGCGCGGGCACGATGCGCAGCGCGCGGGCCTGGCAGACGAGCACCTCGCCGGCGTGCAGGTCGGCGTGGAGCTCCTGCACACGCCGGCCGGGGCGGGTCATGTGCGTGCTCAGCCGCAGCGGCGCCATCGGGATCGGACGCAAAAACGAGAACGACAGGCGCGCGAACGGCAGCTCCGAGCCGGGCTCCATGCGCTCGAACGCGGCCGCGATCAGGGCCGCCGGCGCGCCGCCGTGCAGGGCGCGCGGGTCCCACGGGCCGCGGGCCTGCTCGGTGGGCACGAAGTGCCCTTCGCCTTCGTCGCGGAAGATGCTCTCGGTACCGATTGCGCGCGCGGCGCTCGTCGTGCTCTGCGTGCTCATCGCGCCGGACTCTAGCCCGCGGGCCGCTTCATCGCCGCGACTGCTCCCATGAGAACCCGCGCACCGCGAACACCACGCCGAACGCCCCCCACAGGCCGACGACCGCGAGCGCGGTGAGGTTCTCGCTCAGTCCGCGGCCGCTGACCATCGCGCTGGAGAGCCCGTCGATCACGTGCTTGAGCGGCAGCGCCTCGGCGATGTCGCGCAGGAACGGGGGCACGTGCTTGACATCGTAGAAAACGCCGGAGATGAAGATCGCGGGCAGGAACACGGCGTTGACATACGCGGCGGTGGACTCGAAGTTGGGGATCACGTGCGCGAAGGCGACGCCGAGCGCGGCGAAGCAGACGACGCCGGCGATCACGAACACGATCAGCTCGATCCACTCCTTGGGCCAGCCGATGCCGAAGAACAGCCTGCCGGCGATCGTGATGATCGCGATCTGCAGCGCCGTGTTGGTGACGGCGTTGGCGGCGACGCCGCCGAAGTAGGAAGTCGTCGGCAGGGGGGTGCCGCGGATGCGCTTGAGCATGCCGCGCTCGCGCAGGAACACGATGTTGTACGCGAGCGCCGTGAACGTGGTGGACATGATGCTCATCGCGGCGATGCCGGGCACGATGTGGTTGAGGTCTTCCTGCTTGCCGTGGAAGATCGCGCCGAAGAACAGCAGGAACAGCAGCGGCAGCAGGAAGTTGAAGAAGGCGGCGCTGGGGTTGCGCCAGAACATGCGGCGCTCCAGGCGGTACTGGCGCCAGGTGAGTCCAAGGGGGCCGGGTCCGTCGTCTTTGTTCTTGGGGTGGCGCAGCCGTCCGTGGGCGGGCGAGCCGGGCTCCTCTTTACGCGTCATCAATGCCTCAGACATCCGCGGTCAGCTCCAGGTAGACGTCCTCAAGCGACGGGCGCCCGACGCTCAGCTCCTCCAGGCGCTCGCCGCGCTCCAGCGCCGCGGCCGTCAGCTCGTGCAGCAGGCGCGTGGGGTCCTCGGTGTCGCGCTCGATCAGCTCGCCGCCGGAGGTGCGGTAAGCGATGCGGTAGTGCGAGGCGCCGGGTGGGTGGGTTCCGGGTGGGTGGGTTGCCAATTCCCGCGGCGGGCCGATCGCCAGCACACGGCCGTCCTTGATGATCGCGACGCGGTCGGCGAGCGCCTGCGCCTCGTCGAGGTAGTGGGTCGTGAGCAGGATCGTCTTGCCGAGCGAGCGCAGCGAGCGCACCGTCTCCCAGGCGGCGCGCCGCGCCTCGGGATCGAATCCGGTCGTCGGCTCGTCGAGGAAGATCAGCTCGGGGTCGCCGACGAGCGCGAGCGCGAAGTCCAGCCGCCGCAGCTGCCCGCCGGAGAGTCTGCTGCTGCGCACGTCGGCCTTCTCGAGCAGCCCGACGAGCCCGAGCACCTCCTGCACCTCGCGCGGGTGGGGGTAGAAGCTCGCCCAGTGGCGCAGCGCCTCGCGCGGGGTGATGTGGCTGTAGATGCCGCCGGACTGCAGCACGATGCCGATGCGCCGGCGCAGCTCGCGGTCGCGGACCGCGGGATCGCGGCCGAGCACGGAAACCTCGCCGCCGCTGCGCTCGCGGTAGCCCTCGAGGATCTCGACGGTCGTCGTCTTGCCTGCCCCGTTGGGGCCGAGCAGACCGAACACTTCGCCGCGCTGCACGGCGATGTCGATGCCGCGCACCGCCTCGAAGTC
This sequence comes from Solirubrobacteraceae bacterium, assembly GCA_036561645.1. Classification (GTDB taxonomy): domain Bacteria; phylum Actinomycetota; class Thermoleophilia; order Solirubrobacterales; family Solirubrobacteraceae; genus Palsa-744. The sequence goes on along the minus strand of DATBOY010000014.1, from coordinate 1,908 downwards.
GCCGTAGCGCTTGCGCAGGTCGCGCACCTCGATCGCGGGGCCGGTGTCGCTCATGTGGCAATCATCGCGCATCGGCGCGGGTCGGCGGTCAAGGGAGATGGGGGGTCGGCGCCGGCTTGGCGCTCGCCTGCGAGCGGGCGGCCGGAAGGCGCGCTACCAGTGGACCCCGCGCATCAACGTGGCCATCGCGATCTGCTCGGCGGAGGCCCGCTCCTCGACGTCGCCGTGGCCGCGCGCCGCCGCGGAGTCGGGGAACACGCGGTAGGCGAGATGCAGGATCCGGTCGACGGCTTTCGGCGCGAGCGCGTAGGCGACCTCGCCCGCGGTGCCCAGGCGCGTGTTGATCACCTTCGGCTTGGCGCGCAGCGCCTCGCACACCATGTTCGCCGCCTCGTCGGGGGTGGCGGCCGGGAAGGAGTCGTACATCTTCGTCGGGGCGATCATCGGCGTGCGCACGAGCGGCATGTGGATCGTCGTGAACGTGACGCCGTCGCCGATCACCTCGCTGGAGACCACGCGCGTGAAGGCGTCGAGCGCCGCCTTGGAGGCGACGTACGCGGAGAAGCGCGGCGGCGCCGTCTGCACGCCGATCGAGGAGACGTTGACGATGTGGCCGAAGCCGCGGGCGCGCATGTGCGGCAAGAGACCCATGATCAGCTTCACGGCGCCGAGGTAGTTGAGCTGGATCGTGCGCTCGTAGTCGTGGAAGCGGTCGTAGCTGAGCGCGACCGAACGGCGGATCGAGCGCCCCGCGTTGTTGACGAGCATGTCGACGGCGGGGTGATCGTCGAGGATCTGGCGCACGAGCGCGTCGATCGAGTCGAGATCGGAGAGGTCCGCGCTGTACACGTACGCGCTGCCGCCCGCCGCCTCGATCTCGCGCCTGGCCTCTTCCAGCTTGTCCGTGCCGCGCGCGACGAGCAGCGGGATCCCGCCCGCGGCGGCGACCTTCACGGCGGTGGCGCGGCCGATGCCCGAGGAGGCGCCCGTGATCAGGACGGTGCGCCCGTTCAGCGCCTCGCGCAGAGCGTCTTCCCTGGCGGAGTCGCGGTCGAGGTGCTGCTGCCAGTATTCCCACAGCTTGCCCGCGTAGCTTGCGAGCTCCGGTACGAAGATGAGGCTGTCGCGCAGCGCGTTCTCGGCGTTGGCGTTGTCAAAGCGCGGGCGCAGCGAGATGTGCTCGACCACCTCCTCGGGGATCCCGAGCTCCTCCAGCGCGCGGCGGCGCACCTCGCGCACCCCGGGCACGCCCAGCAGGCGCCACATCGCGCCCGTCGGCAGCGGCGCGGTCAGGCGCCGGTCGACGTGCAGCGCCACGCGCGGCGCATGCGCGGCGCGCGCGAACTCGTTCATCACCTCGCCAACCGGTTCGGAGACGGGGTTCGTGAGGTGGAACGCCTGGCGATCGAGGCCCGGCTCGTGCGCGATGTGGTCGAGCGCGTCGGCGACGAAGTCGACGGGCACGATGTTCGTGCGGCCGAGGTCCACGCCGATCAGCGGCAGCTGCTGGGGCAGCAGGCGCCCGAGGCGCTGCAGCGCCTTGAAGAAGTAGTACGGGCCGTCGATCTTGTCCATCTCGCCCGTGCGCGAGTCGCCGACGACGACCGCCGGGCGGTACACGCGCCACGGCACGCCGCGCTGCTCGCGCACGATGCGCTCGGATTCGAACTTCGTGAGGTGGTAGGGCGAGGGCAGCCGCTGGCCCTCGTCGAACATCTCCTCGGAGAACACGCCGCGGAAGCTCCCCGCCACGGCGATCGAGGAGACGTGGTGCAGGCAGCCGGCCTTGAGCTTCTGCGCGAGCGCCACGGCGTGCGCGGTGCCGGCGACGTTGACCTCGCGGTTGCGCTCCGCCGGGGCGGTCATGTCGTACACGGCGGCGAGGTGGAAGAAGTGGTCGATCTTCCC
>DATBOY010000013.1:0-45767 GCA_036561645.1 Solirubrobacteraceae bacterium | reverse complement strand
GCGCCCTGGGGCGTTCTAGGATGACCACGAGTAGATGAGGACCCAGATCGAGTTGCCGGGGGATGTCGCCGCCGAGTTGGCGGGGAGTCAGGACACGGTGTTGCGGGCGCTTGAGGGGCACCTCGACTGCCGGGTCTACCTGCGCGGCAACCTGTTGACGCTCGACGGTTCGCAGGATGAGACGCGCGCGGGCGAGCGCGTGGTGCGCGAGCTGTCGGATCTGATCGTGCGCGGCCACGAGATCGGCCCCGGCACGATCTCAGCCGTGACAGGGGCGCTGGACGCGCACGAGTCCCCGGCGCGCGTGCTGGAGGATGTGGTGTGGCGCCACCGCGGCCTGCGCGTGGCGCCCAAGACCGTCAACCAGAAGCGCTATGTGGACTGTATCCGCGAGCGCACGATCACGTTCGGTGTCGGTCCGGCGGGCACGGGCAAGACGTTCCTCGCGGTGGCGATGGCCGCGGCGGCGCTGTCGCGCAACGAGGTGAACCGCATCATCCTCACGCGGCCCGCGGTGGAGGCGGGCGAGCGCCTGGGCTTCCTGCCCGGGGATCTGATGGCGAAGGTCGACCCCTACCTGCGCCCGCTGTTCGACGCGCTGCACGACATGCTCGACCCGGAGAAGGTCTCTCAGCACCTGGAGCGCGGCGTGATCGAGATTGCGCCGCTGGCGTTCATGCGCGGGCGCACGCTCAACGACTCGTTCGTGATCCTCGACGAGGCGCAGAACACGACGCCGGAGCAGATGAAGATGTTCCTGACGCGCCTGGGCTTCGGCTCGCGTATGGTCGTGACGGGAGACGTCACGCAGGTGGACCTGCCGCGCGAGCAGCGCTCCGGGCTGCTCGTGGTGGGCGAGGTGCTGGAGCAAATCGAGGGCATCGAGTTCGTGCGCTTCGGCGGCGAGGACGTCGTGCGCCACAAGCTCGTGCAGCGCATCGTCGAGGCCTACGACGAGCACTCCCGCAGAGACGCGCCCGAGCTGCACGCGGCCGAGCGCCGCCGGGCCTGAGCCTCGCCGCCGTGATCGACGTAGAGGTCTTCCAGGCGCCTGCGCAGGCGCCTGCGCAGGCCAAAGTGAGGCGCTTGTGCATGGTGGCCGCGGCGTCCGCGGGCATAGAGAACGGGCATCTCGCGATCGAATTCGTGGGCCCGGAGCGGATCGCCGAACTGAACGTAGAGCATCGCGGCAAGCCCGGCCCCACCGACGTGCTTTCGTTTCCGATCGATGGGGTGGCAGTGCAAGGCACGGGCATCGATGGTGTGGGGATTGACGATGCGGGGATCGACGGATTGGGGATCGACGAATTGGGGATCGACGGTGTGGGAGCCGACGGTGGGGGCTCGCAGGCCGTGCCGCTCGAGCTCGGGGACGTCGTGATCTGCCCGCATCACACGGCGGATCTGAGCGAGGCCATCGTCCACGGCGTGCTGCACCTCGTCGGCATGGATCACGAGTCCGACGGCGGCGAGATGCTCGCGCTGCAGGCCGAGATCCTGCGCTGGGAGCGCGATGCCGAGCAGCACTAGGAGCGGCTTCGTCGCGCTCGCCGGCCGCCCGAACGTCGGCAAGTCCACGCTCGTCAACGCCGTCGTCGGCGGGAAGGTCGCGATCGTCTCCGACCGCCCGCAGACTACGCGCCGCGCGATTCGCGGGGTGTATACGAGTGGGGAGCACCAGATGGTGCTCGTCGACCTGCCCGGGGTGCAGCGTCCGCGCGACGCCCTCACGGCGCGCATGGCGCGGCGCGTCAGCCAGGAGCTTGAGGGCTCCGACGCGGCGCTGCTGATCCTCAATGCAGCGCAGGGCGTCGGCCCCGGGGACCGCTTCATCGCACGCACGCTCGCCGCGGGCGGGCTGCCGGTCACGATTGCGCTGAACAAGATCGACCGGCTCACGGCGGCCGGCACGGCGCAGGCGCTGGAACAGGCGGCCGGCCTGGAGGTGGGGGAGCACATCTTTCCGATCTCGGCGCGCACCGGCGCGGGTGTGACGGAGCTGGTCGAGCATCTCGCCGCGCGGATGCCCCCGGGGCCGTTCATGTTCGAGCCGGGCGAGCGCTCCGATCAGCCGCAGGGCGTGCTGCTGGCGGAGCTGATCCGCGAGGCCGTCATCAGGCGCACCTTCCAGGAGCTTCCCCACGCCGTCGAGGTGCTCGTCGAAGAGATCGAACGTCCGCGCGTGGGCCTGGTCCGGCTGAGGGCGTTGATCTGGGTCGAGAGCGACTCGCAGAAGGGGATTCTCGTCGGTGCGGGGGGGCGCATGATCAAGGCGATCGGCACCGCCGCGCGCCGTGAACTGGAGCGCGAGCTGGGCTGTCAGGTGCACCTAGATCTCTCCGTGCGCGTGCGGCGGGAGTGGCGCGCGGACGAGGGCTCGCTCGACCGGCTGGGGATCTCCTAGCCCCGAAGGCCTGTTTGGGTCGCCGGAGGGTGTGGCTTGGTCGGCAGGGGGCGGGTTGGCTGGGCTGGGAGGGGGCGGGTTGGCTGGGCTTGAAACGCGGTGCGGCTGGGGGCAGCTCGGTTCGCTTGACGCGCGGCGCGGCCTCTCGGTGGCGTGGCTTGACTTGCGGACCTATCCCGCACATCAGGATGCCAATATATTTGAATGGTTCAGCTTGAGATGCAAATGGAAGCGTTTTCATGTACGGTTTGGTCACCTGGCAACGGCTGGATCCAAGGAAGCGACCAGAAAAGCATGTCGGCAAAGATCGCTGTACTGGGATTAGTCATCGAGGAGCCGAGCCCGGCCCATCGGTTGACGGCCAAACTGCGCCAGCGCCTGTCCTCGGCGGAGTTCGTGGACTCGAACGTCTATGCGGCGCTCACGCGCCTGGAGCGCGAGGGGCTGGTGCGCCCGCACGAGGAGTCCACGTACGAGGCCACCGAAGAGGGCGTGCGCCACTTCGAGCAGTGGCTGCTCTCGTCCTCGGCGGCGCCGCCGCTGCGCGACGAGCTGCACATGAAGATCGCGCTCTGCCAGCCGCGCAACGTGCCTCGCCTGATCGAGCTGATCCACGGGCAGGAGCTGGTCTGCCTCGGCCGGGTGCAGGAGCTCAAGAGGTCCTTCGAACGTGTACGCGCTCCCGAGGCGCACCGCTGGTCGGGGCTGGTGATGGTGCTCGTCCGGGACGCGGAGCTCGCAGCGTGGGAATCACGGTTGACCTGGCTGCAGGGAGTGCGCGAATCTTTGGAACATATGAGCGAGGAATTCCAGAGCGCGAGCGCTCGCCGGGAAGGCTGAGCATGGCCCCGCTGCTCTCGCTGCACGGGGTCGGCAAGAGCTATCTGCGGGGCTCGCACAGGCTGCGGGTGCTGCACGACGTCTCGCTTGAGGTGTGCCGCGGCGAGGTCGTGGCGGTGTGGGGCCGGCGTGGCGCGGGCAAGACGACGCTTTTGAAGATCGCCGCCCGGCTGGAGGCGCCCGACTACGGCAGCGTGCGCTTCGACGGGACCGATCTGGCCACCGTGCGGGAGTCCGAGCACGCCCGGCTGATGCTGCAGGAGATCGGTTGGGTCAGGCGCAGCGGGCCGAGAAGCGACCTGCGCATGATCGACTACGTCGCGCTGCCGTGCCTGGCAAGACACGGACGCCGTCGGGCCGGCACGCTGGCGGCGGAGGCGCTCGAACGGGTCGGCATGGGCGCCTGCGCCGTGCAGCGCTGGGAGAGCCTCTCCGACGGCGAGCGCTCGCTGGCGGCGATCGCGCACGGCATCGTGCGCGCCCCGAAGCTGCTGCTGGTGGACGACCCGACGGCCAACCTCGACGCGATCGAGCGCGAGCGGACGACAGAACTGCTGCGCTCACTCGCCGAGGAGCAGGGCATCGCGATCCTGATGACCGTGCCCGACATGCCCGCCGTGATGCGCGCGCATCACATCGCCTCGCTCGGCGGCGGGCGTCTCTCCACGGCGCCTGCGCCCGCATCCGAGCGCGGGAACGTGATCGCACTGCCCAGCCGCGAGCAGTTCGCGTAGATGGTCGAGCTGCGCAGCCTGGTCAAGCACTATCGCGCGGGCGCAGGCGAGTCGGTGAAGGCGGTCGACGGCGTCTCGCTGCAGGTCGCCGAGGGAGAGTTGATCGCCCTCTACGGTCCGAGCGGCTCGGGCAAGACAACGCTGCTGATGCTGATCGCCGCGCTGCTGCGCCCGGACAGCGGCGCAGTGGTCGTGGACGGGCGTGAGATCTCCGCGCTCTCCGACGCCGACGGCGCCCGCTACCGGCTGCACGAGCTCGGGTTCGTGCGCCAGACGCTCAACCTGATGCCGGGTGTCAGCGCGATCGACAACGCCGCGCTGAAGCTCCTGGCGACGGACATCGGCTCGCGCGAGGCTCGCCGCCGCGTCGTGCCGCTGCTGGACCGGCTCGGGCTCGGGGAGCGTCTGCACCACCGCTCCGAGCAGCTCTCGATGGGAGAGCGCCAGCGCGTGATGATCGCCCGGGCACTGTCGACGGAGCCCAAGCTCGTGCTCGCCGACGAGCCGACCGGCAGCCTCGACACGCAGCGCAGCCGCGAGGTGCTGGAGCTGCTGACAGAGATATGTCGCGAACGCAACGTGGCTGTGCTGCTCGTGACTCACGACACCCAGGCCGTCGCGTACGCGGACAGCGCGCACACGCTTTGCGACGGGCGGATCGTGGAATACGAGCCGGACAAACAGCTCGCTGCCGCCGGGCGATGAGACTGTCCAACCTGATTCTGCTGTATCGCGTACGCCTGCGTATGCGGCTGGTGCAGGAACTGCTTGCGATTATGGGGATCGCCGTCGGCGTGGCGCTGCTGTTCGCCTCGCAGATCGCCAGTACCAGTCTCGACGGTTCGGTGCGGCAGGTCACCAGTGGCATCGTCGGCGACATGCGGTTCCAGCTCGCCGCGCGGGGGCCGAGTGGATTTGACGAGCGGCTGCTCGGCGAGGTGCAGCGTATCCCCGGTGTTCGCGCCGCCGCGCCGGTACTCGAACAGCACATGACCGTACTCAGCGCGTCCGGCTCGCGCTCGGTGGAGTTGATCGGCACAGATCCGCACTTCGCGCACCTGGGCGGACCGCTGCTGCGTCATTTCACGGCTGCGCAGCTCGCCGGTCAGCAGGCGTTCGCCCTGCCCGAGCCGATCGCGAGGTCGATCGGCCTCCTGTCCTTGCAGACGGTGAACATCGAGATCGGTGCGCGTGTCATCCAGGGGTTTCTGGGAGCCGAGCTGCTGGAAAGCGACATCGGTGCGCTGGTGAACAGTCCGGTGGCGATCGCGCCCCTGGCCTATGCTCAGCGCCTCGCCGGAATGCCGGGACGTGTGACGAGGATCTTCGTTCAGCCCTTTGCGGGGCACGACCGCGAAGTGCAAACGGAGTTGACGCGCCTGGCGGCGGGACGCCTGAATGTGCGTCCGGCCGCCTTTGACGCCAGCCTGTTCGATCAGGCCGCGGGGCCGACCAATCAGTCGGCACTGCTGTTCTCGGCGATCAGTGCGCTGGTCGGCTTCCTGTTTGCCTTCAACGCGATCCTGCTCACCGCTCCGCAGCGGCGGCGGCTGGTCGAAGATCTTCGCCTGGATGGTTATGGGCGTTGGGCGATCGTCGAGACGCTGGTGTTCGACGCGTTGATCTTGGGGACCGTCGCATCGCTGGCCGGTCTGGCCCTCGGCGATCTGCTGTCGCTGGCAGTCTTTCATTCCAAGCCGGGCTATCTATCGTTTGCGTTTCCGGTCGGCACGCAGCGGATCATCACTCTGCGAACTGCGGCGATAGCGGTTGGAGGCGGCCTGTCGGCCGCTCTTGTGGGCGTCTTGGCGCCGCTGCGCGGCGATGTGCTCTCGCCTCTCTCGCTGGCGCCGGTGATGAAGCCAGCGGGCCGCGCGCGGACTTCGGGCTTCCCGCTTGCGGGTCTGGTGTGCCTGGCGGTCACGACGGGCATCCTGCTCGCCGCGCCACGGGCCGCAATCGTCGGCATCGTGTCTCTTCTCGCGGCGTTGCTGCTGCTCTTGCCAAGTCTGATCCGGGAGGGTGTGCTCGTTGCGGACCGCCTCCAGCGATCGATAAGGGGCGCCTCGCCCTATCTGGCGATTATCGAGCTCAGTGCGCGAGCCAATCGCTCTCGCTCGGCTGCGATCGCGGCCACAGGAGCGATTGCGATGCTTGGCAGCGTTGCGATCCAGGGGGCGCACGCCAATCTTCAGCGTGGCCTTGATCGCTCCTCGCAGGATCTGGCGAGGATCGCCGACCTGTGGGTGACGACGGCCGGTCCGCAGAACGTGCTGGCGACGACTCCCTTCAACCCGACCGCGACGGGCAAGCTCTCCCATCTTCCAGGCGTTGCGGCGGTGCGCGTGTATCGCGCCGGATTTCTGGACTACGGCAATCGCCGGGTGTGGGTACTCGGGCCGCCCCGCACGGCGACGGCGCCGATACCTCCAAGCCAGCTGCTCGGCGACGATCTGGGCGGGGTGACCGCGAGGTTCAGGCAGGGCGGGTGGGTCGTACTGTCGCAAGCGCTCGCGGCTGAACACCACGTGGGGGTGGGGCAGTCCATCACGCTGCCCACGCCCCGGCCGAGAACCTTCCGCGTCGCGGCTTTGAGCACGAACCTGGGCTGGCCGCCGGGCGTGGTCATACTCAACGGCGATGACTATGCCAGCGCATGGGCCAGCGAACAGGCCAGTGCGTACAACGTGATGTTGCGACCGGGCGTGAGCCCGGGCGAGGGACAGCGGGAGATCGAGCGGGCGCTGGGCGCCGGATCTGGGCTGGTGGTGCAGAGCGCCGCAGATCGCGAAGGGCTTCAGCGCCGCACGAGCCGTCAGGGCCTCGGGCGTTTGACGCAGATTGCGACGCTTGTCTTGATTGCGGCGATACTGGCGACGGCCACGGCGATGGGCGCGATGATCTGGCAGCGTCGGCCTCGGTTGGGGGATCTGAAGGTCGACGGGTTCAGTCGCGGTGTCCTGTGGCGCGCGTTGCTGCTCGAGAGCGCTCTGCTGCTCGGCATCGGCTGCTCGGTCGGAGCGCTCTTCGGCCTCTACGGCGCCCTGCTTCTCAGCCATGCGCTGGCGACCGTGACCGGCTTCCCCGTCGTGTTCTCGCTCGGGGTCTCCACCGCCTTCGTCAGCTTCGCGCTGGTGACGGTGGTCGCGGTCGCAACGGTGGCCGTTCCGGGTTATCTGGCGGCGCGGGTTCGCCCAGCTGTGATCGCCGGCGACTGAGCGGCAAACGCGGGTCTTAGAAAGATTCGCATATAGGCCCGATTGGAAAAAATTGGTCCGATGTGCTGGTTAGGCTTCTCTCGCAAGGCTTCAGCTATCTGGACGAGTTTCGATTCCAACGCTTTCTACGACAGCCCGGATGCTATGGGCGCTCGGCGCATCTGCGATGCGCGAGCTGTTGTGGGGCCTGCGTGCCGTGGACCGCGAGTTGCGTCGCTGGCGGATGCGAGCAGCGGCGATCTCCGATCCCTCTCTGCGGGGTGAAGCGCTCCACTCGCTGACCGACAAGCGCGCCAACACCGACGGGGCGGCGCTCTTCTCGATACTCACGCGGCGCCGGCGCCTGTGCCTGCTGCGCGTACTGGTTGCCTATGAGGTCATGTCTGACTTCCTCGACGGCGTCAATGAGCGCAGCGCGCACGCCGGCTTGGCAAACGGCTGCCATCTTCACGGCGCGCTTACGGAGGCCGTCGACATCGGCGTGGCTGTCTCCGATCACTACCGCTACCACCCCTCGGCGGGAGACGGCGGCTACCTGCGGGGGCTCGTGACGGTGTGCCGCGCATTGTGCGTGCAGCTGCCCTCCTATCCCGCTGTTCGTCCTTTTCTCATCCGGTCGGCTGCTCTGGCGCGAGTCCAGGGTCTGAACCACGAGCTGGGGCGGGACAGGCGCGAGGCGGCGCTCAGGACCTGGGCGGCCCGCGAGTTCTCGGGCGAGCGCGAACTCAGCTGGTTTGAGCTGGCGGGCGCTGCCAGCGCATGGCTGACGGTGCTCGCGCTCCTTGCGCTGGCGGCCGAACCTGGGTCGCGGGAGAGCGACGGAATGGAGACCTATGCCGCCTATTTTCCCTGGGTGGCTCTGACGGCGACGATGCTCGACAGCTACGTGGACGCTGGTGAGGATGCCGCGAACGGCACGCACAACTGCATGGCTTACTATCCGTCCGCGGCGCTCGCCGTACGTCGCACGCGCGAGTGCCTGCGACGCTCGATCGGTTCGGTGCGGTCATTGCGCAACGGACGTCGCCATGCGGTCATTCTCGCGTGCATGGTGGCGATGTATCTCTCCAAGGACGATGCGAGAGTGCGCGAGGTCTGCCCCATGACGCGCCTGCTCGCTCAGGCCGGGGGCGCGCTCACGCGCGTGCTCCTGCCGATCCTGCGCATCTGGCGCATCGCCTACGGCCAGCGGTCCGCCTAGGTGCGTCATCCGAATAGTTTTTTCACTTGTGCATTGAGCGCGGCCGGACCGTCGGGCATGATGCGGCTAGAAAAATGAGCAAGGAACGCGCAAAGACGGTTGTGGACGGCGAGACCCGCGGGAAAAAGCCACGCGCGCGACCCGCGGCGGCAGGAGGGCAGAAGCAGTCTCGCTCCGCCACCGCGACCAGGAGCGCTCAAGGACGGGCTGCTTCAGAGCGAGCCGGGCGTCGGCCCGGGCGTCCGGCTCGAGTCATGGGCGACAGCGAAGATCGTGCGCGCGTCTTCGTCCAGCTGTCCGAGGATCAGGTCGACCGCGTGATCGCCGCGCGGTCCTCCAACGGCCATGCGGAGGGGGAGCCGGCGGCTGCGGCGGAGCTCTCCGGGGCATCCGACGGCCGCTCGGCGGAGTGGATCTTCCATTCGCTGATGGAAGATCGGGCGCTCTCGCACTCGCTCTTGATCGGCCTGCAGGTGCTCACGTGCTTTCCCCTCGACGGAACCGAGCGCGGAGTCGCCGACATCGCCAGGCAGCTGGGCATGAACAACAGCACTGTGCATCGCTACATGACGACGCTGATGCGTGTCGGGCTGCTCGAACGCGATCCCTACTCACGCTGGTATCGGCTGAAGGGTGCGGGGGCGCTCCAAGTTGCTGACTAGGACCCGCCATCTGGAGGAGTGGGGGACGTGGGCGCCGAGCGACGGCGAACTGGTCGACGGTCTACTCGGCCTTCCCGTCCCTTCGCTGCGCCTGCCTTCGACCGCCGGGGGCGAGGCGGACCTCGCCGAGCTGTCGCGCCAGCCGCTGGTCCTCTACGTGCATCCGGGGACGGAGACCAAGCCCGAGCTGCGCGAGGACCCCGACGGTCTGCTCGGCACGGGCTGCACGGTGCAGAGCCGCGTGTTCGAGGACTACGAGCCCGACTTCGCCCGCCGCGCTGTCAGGATCGTCGGTCTGAGCGCGCGCTCGCGCGAGGATCAGCGCAAGCTGATCTTTCGCGCGCGCCTCACATTCGGGATGCTGAGTGACCAGGCACTGGCGCTGGCCGACGCGCTCGGCCTGCCGACGTACACGGCCGCGACAGGAGAGCGGGTATACCAGCGTCTGGCCTTCTTCGCCCGCGAAGGCGTGATCGAGAAGGTCTTCTACCCGGTCCCGATTCCCAGGCGCAACGCCATCGACATCCTCTCGTGGATGGCCAAACAGGGTCCGGACCTCTAGGGCTCGCGGTGCCGGCTCCCAGGCAGTCCAGCAGGCGCGCGGTCACTTCGAGCGGGCGCACGGGCACTCCCGCGCTGCGCGCGGGCGAGGAGCTGGGTGCCGGCTCGCCTGGGCGCTACTCCTCCTCGCTGGCGGCGGGGCTGGCGATACTCGACAGCTTCAGCTCCGAGCGCCCGGAGCTCGGGATCGCGAACCTCGCCGACAAGCTCAACATGAGTCGCTCCACCACGCACCGCTACGCCTCGACGCTCGTCGCGCTCGGCTATCTGGAGCAGGATGGCTCGCGCCGCTACCGGCTGGCGCCACGAGTTGCCGATCTCGGATTTGCGCTGCTGGACTCGATGGCTCTGCGCCGGGCGGCGCGCGAAGAGCTGCGGGCGCTGCGGGAGCAGACGGGCCGCACCGTGTCGATGGCGATTCGGGACGGCGTGGAGATCATGTACATCGAATGGCTGCGCGGCTGGCGGCGCGGGCAGTACGCGATCAATCTCGACGTCGGCATCGGTGCGCACCTGCCGATCTACTGCACGTCGATCGGCAAGCAGCTGCTCGCGCACCTGCCCGAGCCCCAGCGCGAACAGCTGATCCGCGAGCTGAAGCTCACGCGCCGCGGACCGAACACGATCACGAGCAAGCGCGAGCTGCGCGCGGAGCTTGAGCACGTGCGCGAAAGCGGCCTGGCGCTCAGCGACGAGGAGCTGGCCGCCGGCCTGCGCACGATCGCGGCCCCCATCTTCACCGACGACGGCGAGGCGCCGGCCGCGATCGCGCTGTCCGTCCCGAGCGAGGCCTTCTCGCGCGAGGAACTGCTCGACGGGCTCGGCCCCTCGCTGGCGAGCGCCGCCGAACGCATCACGGCGGCGCTGCGCGCGGGGTAGGCGATATCCCCCACAACTTGCGAGCCCGGCGCTCGGCGATCTCTCCTCGCAACCTGCGCGACAGGCGCTCGGCGATCTCTCCTCACAACCTGCGCGACAGGCGCTCGGCGATCGTGCCCATGGCCGCCGGGTCGAGCCTCGCCTGAAACACGAACGGCACTCTCAGCACGGGCAGACCCTGACGGCGCAGGCGGGCGGCCTGGTTGTGCTGCAGGCGTGCGCGCTCGTGCACCGCGCGTGCCGCCAGCGCGGCCGAGCGTACGGCCGCGCGCTCGGAGCGCAGGCCGGCGAGCTGCCGCAACTCGTGCTCGGTAAAGCGCTGCGCGACGGCGCCGTTGAGCACGACGCCATCCAGCTCTCGTCCCAACTCCTGTCGCAGACCCTCGCGCAGCTGGAGCGTCTCGCTCACCGCCATCTCCGTGCCCTGGGCGACGGCGAGATAGCCCGACCGCCGCGGGTCTCTGAGCAGATCACCCACCTCGCGCGCCTGGCCGGCGATCGGCCCGACGCGCGCGATCGTCTCGAAAGTGCGCGGCGAGCGGAGCATCCCGAGGGCGTGTCCGGTCGCGGGCGCGTCGAGGATCACGAGGTCGGCATTCGCGCTGCGCCCCGCTTGTCCGCCGCCGCCAGCCAGCTCCCACACCCGCACGAGGCTAAGCAGCTCGCGCGCTCCGGGCGCCGCCGCCACGAAGTACTGAAACGTGCTGCTGGAGAGCAGCACGCGCGCGGACATGCGCCCGCCCAGCGCGCGCAGCCAGTCGGCCAGCACCCGGTCGGGGTCGATCGAAAGGCTCGACAGATGCTCGGAGAGCGCCAGCAGCTCGCCGGGCCGCGGCGGCTGCGGATGCTCCAGCAGCGCGGGTAGATGCTGCTGCTCGCCGACCTCGACGACGATGGTCTGAAGTCCGCGCTGCGCGGCGAGCAGACCGAGCGCGCCGGCGACGGTCGTCTTGCCGACGCCACCCTTGCCGGTGACCACGATCAGCTTGCGCTGCAACAGCGACTCCACGCTTCAGATGATGACGCGCCTACAATCGGTGCGTGAGCGGCGCGGCCACACAGAGCGACACGCAGAGCGAGAGCGACACGCGGGTGCAGAGCGACGCGCGGGTGCAGAGCGACGCGCGGGTTCGCTACGACGAGCGCGGCCTGGTGCCGTGCATCGTGCAGGACTGGCACAGCGGCGAGGTGCTGACGCTGGCGTACATGAACGAGCTCGCACTGCAGCGCACGCGCGCCACCGGCGAGCTGCACCTGTGGAGCCGCTCGCGCGAGGAGCTGTGGCACAAGGGGCAGACGAGCGGGAACACGCAGGCCGTCAGGGCGCTGCGCATGGACTGCGACGGGGACACGCTGCTGGCGCTCGTAGAGCCGGCCGGCCCGGCGTGCCACACGGGCGAGCGCACGTGCTTCCACGGCGGTGAGCTTGAGCCCCCCGCGCCGCACGAGACGCTCCCGGGCCTGGAGCGCACGCTCGCGCAGCGCCTGCGCGAGCGCCCCGCCGGCTCCTACACGGTGCAGCTGCTGGACAATCCGCCGCTGATCGGCGAGAAGGTCATGGAGGAGGCCGAGGAGGTGGCGCGCGCGGCGCGCGAGGAGAGCGACGAGCGTGTGGACGAAGAGGCGGCCGACGTCCTCTACCACCTGCTGGTGCTCCTGCACAGCCGCGGACGCTCGCTCGCCGACGCCGAGCGGGTGCTCGATGCGCGCCGTCGCTGAGGGGGCGCCCGATGCCGGCGCCACTGCCACAGCGCTCACGGGCGCCAGGGGTGGGTCGGCGGCTCCGGCAGGCGGCGGGTCAGCGGCTCCGACGGGCGCCGGCGGCGGGTCGACGGCTCTCGCGGGCGCCGGCGGCGGGTCGACGGCTCTCGCGGGCGCCGACGTCGGGGTGGCGCTGGCGCCGAGTCTCGCCGACGCGCGCGGGCTCGCCGAGGAGTACAACCTCATCCCGCTGCGCCACAGCTTCATCGACGACTGCGAGACGCCCGTCTCCGCCTTCCTAAAGCTGCGCGCGCTCGCGCCGTCCGAGCCGGCGTTTCTACTTGAGTCCGCAGAGCAGGGGCAGCGCTTCGGGCGCTTCTCGTTCATCGGCTTTCGTCCGCGCGACGTGCTGCGCTGGTCGCTGGCTGAGGGCGGCGACCCGTACGCGCTCGCGGCCGACCACGTGGCCGGTTTCCGCCAGGCGCCGCTGGACGACGCGGCGGGCGAGACGCCGTTCACCGGCGGGGCCGTCGGCTTCTTCGGCTATGACCTCGTGCGCACCGTCGAGCCGCTCGCCGAGCCGGGACCGGACCCCCTCGGCCTGCCGGACATGGCGCTGATGATCTCCGACACGCTCGTCGTCTTCGACCATCTCAAGCACACCGTGACGATCCTCGCGAACGCCGACCTGCGGCGCGCCGAGGGCGACGTCGAGCAGGCCTATGCGGCGGCGGCGCAGACGATCGGCGAGGTGCGCGTCGCGCTCGCGGGACCCGTGCCGCTTGGCAAGAGCCCGGCGCAGCCGCGCGAGATGCCCGAGTTTCAGTCGAACATGGAGCGCGAGCAGTTCGAAGCGATGGTGGCCCGCATCATCGAGTACATCTACGCGGGCGACGCGTTCCAGGTCGTGCCCTCGCAGCGCTTCTCGGCGGCCGTGCCCGTGGAGTCCTTCTCGATCTACCGCGGTCTGCGCACGGTCAACCCCAGCCCATACATGTACTTCCTGGACTTCGGCGACTTCCAGGTGGCCGGCGCCAGCCCCGAGCCGCTGCTGACGGTGAGCGGGCGGCGCGTGAGCACGCGTCCGATCGCCGGCACCCGTTCGCGCGGCGCCGATGCCGAGCAGGACAGGCGCATCGCGCAGGAGCTGCTTGAGGACCCGAAGGAGCGCGCCGAGCACGTGATGCTCGTCGACCTCGGCCGCAACGACCTCGGACGCGTGTGCGAGGCGGGCAGCGTGGAGGTGGAGACGTTCATGGCGGTGGAGACGTACTCGCACGTGATGCACATCGTGTCCTCGGTGGCGGGCGAGCTGCGGGCGGACGTCAGCGCGATGGACGCCCTGCGTTCGGTGCTGCCGGCGGGCACCCTCTCCGGCGCGCCGAAGGTGCGGGCGATGCAGATCATCGACGAGCTGGAGCCCGTCAAGCGCGGCGGCTACGGGGGCGCCATCGGCTACCTCTCCTACGGCGGGGACCTCGATACGTGCATCCACATCCGCACCGTCGTCGTCAAGGACGGAGTGGCCCACATCCAAGCGGGTGGCGGCACCGTCGCCGACGCCAAGCCCGCGTACGAGTACGAGGAGTCGCGCGCCAAGGCGCGCGCCGTTCTGCAGGCGGTGGAACTGGCGATCGCGCAGCCGGAGTGGCCATGAGCGGGGGTCGAGCGACTGACACGGCTGTGGGCGAGGATCGTTCGATCGGGGCGGCTGTGGGCGAGAACCGTTCGCCCGGGGGGGCCGAGGGCGAGGGTCGTTCGACCGGGGCCGCTGTGGGCGAGAGGCGCCCGATTCGCGTCGTGATGATCGACAACTACGACTCGTTCACGTACAACCTCGTGCAGTACCTGGGCGAGCTGGGAGCCGACGTGCACACGGTGCGCAACGATCGCATCACCGTGGACGAATTGCTCGCGGGCGGGTACGAGCGCTGTCTGATCTCGCCCGGGCCGTGCACGCCCGACGAGGCTGGCATCACCCTGGAGGTGGCGCGGCGCCTGCCCGAGGCCGGCATTCCTACGTTCGGCGTGTGCCTCGGCCATCAGGCGCTGGCTCAGGCCTTCGGCGGGCGCGTGCGGCTGCACCCGCCGGTGCACGGCAAGGCGACGACGATCGAGCACGACGGGCGCACGATCTTCCGCGGCCTGTCCACGCCGCTGACGGTCGGGCGCTACCACTCGCTGATCGTCGATTCCGAGCTGCCGGATTGCCTGGAGGCCTCGGCGCACGGCGACGGGGTGCTGATGGCGCTGCGCCACCGCGAGCTGCCGGCGGAGGGGGTGCAGTTTCATCCGGAGTCGGTGCTGACGGAGCAGGGCAAAGAGCTGCTGGCCAACTTCCTGGGTGTCCCCGCTGAGCGCTCGCGGCCAAGTGCCCGTGAAGGGCGCCCGCACCAGCTCGCGGCGACGCCCGGCGCGGCCTCGACGTAGGGTTCGCGAGATGCCCAACGAGGTCCTCACCCGCGCGATCGACGCGCTCGCCGGCGGCCGCGATCTGAGTGCCGAGGAGGCGGCCGAGGTGCTCGCGCAGATCATGCGCGGCGAGGTCTCCGAGACGCAGATCGCGGGCTTTTTGATCGCGCTTCGCACGAAGGGCGAGACGATCGACGAGCTCGCCGGCCTGGCGAGCACGATGCGCGCGCTGGCCGCCGGTGTGTCGAGCACGCGCGGGGATCTGCTCGACACCTCCGGCACGGGCGGGGGGGCGCGCACCTTCAACGTCTCCACGACGGCGGCGCTGATCGCCGCGGGTGCGGGGTGCGCGGTGGCCAAGCACGGCAATCGCTCCGCCACCAGCTCCTCCGGATCGGCGGATCTGCTGGAGGCGCTGGGGGCGCGCATAGACCTCGGGCCGGAGGGCGTCGCGAGCTGCATCGAGGAGGCGGGCTTTGGGTTCATGTTCGCCCCCGCCCACCATCAGGCCACGCGTTTCGTGATCCCGGTGCGCCGCGAGCTGGCCGTGCGCACGATCTTCAACCTGCTCGGTCCGCTCACGAACCCTGCGGGCGCCTCGCGGCAGCTGATCGGTGTCTCCGATCCGGCGTTCCTGGAGATCGTCGCGGGCGCGCTCGCGCGGCTGGGCACCGAGCACGCGCTCGTCGTCAGCAGCGAGGACGGCCTCGATGAGATCTCCACGTCGGCCGCGACCCGCGTGATCGAGGTGCGCGGCGAGGAACTGCACCGCTACACGCTCACCCCTGCGGACGTGGGCATCGAACTCGCGCCGCGCGACTACCAGGGCGGCACGCCGGAGCAGAACGCGGCGCTCACCCGCGCGATCCTGGCGGGCGAGCAGGGGCCGAGCACGGATCTCGCGCTGATCAACGCCGGCGCCGCGATCTACGCCGGCGGCGCGGCGGACAGTCTCGCCGAGGGCGTGCAGGCGGCACGCGCGGCGCTCGCGGAGGGAGCCGCCGCACGCGCGCTGGAGAGCTATGTGCAGGCGAGTCACAGGCACGCGCCGGCGGCGGCGCGCGCATGAGCACGGTGCTGGAGACGATTCTCGCCGGTACGCGCGTGGACGTGGAGCGGCGCAAGCGCGAGCTGCCGTTGGAGCAGCTATTGGACAGATGCGCCGCGCTGGGCGGCATCGGCGAGGGGGAGGTTCACGGCGAGGGGGAGGTTCACGGCGAGGGGGAGGTCCACGGCGCCGGCCGGTTCGCCGCGGCGCTGAGCGGCGCCGGCATCGCCGTGATCGCGGAGTTCAAGCGCCGCTCGCCCTCGGCCGGCGCGCTGCGTGAGCATCCGGATCTCGATGCGATCGTGAGCGCCTACGCGCGTGGCGGCGCGAGCGCGCTGTCGATCCTCACCGAGGGTCCGCACTTCGGCGGCTCGCTTGAGGATCTACGCCGCGCGCGCGCTGTCAGCCCGCTGCCGATCCTGCGCAAGGACTTCATCCTCGACCCCTACCAGCTGCACGAGGCGCGCGCGGCCGGCGCCGATGCAGTGCTGCTGATCGTCGCAGCGCTTGCGCAGCCGCTGCTCGCCTCCCTGCATGAGGCCGCGGGAGCGCTCGGACTGGATGTGCTGGTCGAGGTCCACGAGCGCGAGGAGCTGCACAGGGCGCTCGCCGTCGGAGCGCGGCTGATCGGGGTCAACAATCGCGATCTGCGCGACTTCAGCGTGGACGTGCAGCGCACCTCACGGCTGATGTCCGAAATGCCAGCGGGGGTGACGGTCGTCTCGGAGTCCGGTATCGGCTCCGCCGCGCAGCTACGCGCGCTGCGCGAGCAGGGCGTGCACGCGGTGCTCGTGGGGGAGTCCCTGATGCGCGCGAGCGACCCGGAGGCGGCACTGCGCGAGCTGCAAGGTTTTAGGGACGCCGAGGGCGGCCTTTAGATCGCCTTGATTGCAGTCGATCATCCTGAATCCCATGAAGCGCATGTTCGCCGTCCCTTTCCTCTCCGCCCTGATCGGCGGCGCGATCGTCGTCGCGGTCGTGGCGGCCACCGGCGGTCTCGGCGGCGCGACGAAGACGGTCACGACGATCGAGTCCTCCGCCGCGCCCCTGGCTCCCTCCAATGCCTCGGTGGAAAGCAGGGGGTTGACGCCGCACGACATCTACGTGCGCGACGCCCCCGGCGTCGTGTTCGTGACCTCGACGATCGTCAAGCGCTCGGAATCGCCGTTCGAACTCGGCGGCGAATCTCAGCAGCAGCAGGGCACGGCCACGGGCTCCGGTTTCATCATCAGCGCCGACGGCACGATCCTCACCAACTGGCACGTCGTGGAGAACGCCGTGAAGGTGACCGTCAGCCTCGAAAACAACAAGACCGTCAACGCCCAGATCGTCGGCAAGGATCCCTCCCACGATCTGGCGGTGCTGCGCATCCCGACCGAAGGGCTGACCCTGCACCCGCTCGTGCTCGGCGACTCCAGCAAGGTCCAGGTCGGCGATCCGGCGCTGGCCATCGGCAATCCCTTCGGCCTGGCGCGCACGCTCACGACCGGCGTGATCTCCGCGCTGCAGCGCCCGATCACGGCGCCCAACGGCTTCACGATCTCGAATGTGCTGCAGACCGACGCGCCGATCAACCCCGGCAACTCCGGCGGACCGCTGCTCGACGCCTCCGGGCGCGTGATCGGCATCAACTCGCAGATCGAGACCGGCGGCAGTGGCGGCGGCAGCGTCGGCATCGGCTTCGCGATCCCGATCAACACCGCCAAATCCGAGCTGCCGCAGCTGGAAAAGGGCGGCACCGTACGCGGCGCCTACCTCGGCCTCACCTCGTTGACGATCGACGACTCGCTCGCGCCATTGAATCTGCCTGTCAAGAGCGGCGCGCTCGTGCAGAGCGTGCAGAAGGGCACGCCCGCCGAAAAGGCGGGTATCCGCGGCGGTGAACTGAGCGGTCAGGTCGCGGGCGGTCAGGTCGCCGTCGGCGGCGACATCATCGTCAAGGTGGACGGCAAGGCCGTCAACAGCTCCGAAGATCTCGGCGCCGAGATCGCCGCGAAGAAGCCGGGCGAGACGGTCGCGCTGGAACTGCTGCGCGCCAAGGGCAACGGCGCCTACGAACACAAGACCGTGTCCGTGACGCTCACCCAGCGCCCCAACTCGGTGGCGAACCCGAATACACCGGGGTAGCGGCGTACCGAGGTGGCCAGGGTAGTGGCGAACCCGAACACAACCGGGTAGTGGCGAACCGGGGTAATGGCGCACCGGGCGGGATCGCCCGCCGCCAACCGAATGAACCGCGCCCGCTGCTTGGAGCGGAGCCCCGTGTGGGGCGGCTGCCCCGCTACCGTTCAGAGCGATGATCCCACGCGTAAAGATCTGCGGTGTGACCGGGCTGGCCGACGCCGAGCTTGCGGTCGAACTCGGCGCCTGGGCGCTCGGCATGGTCTTCTACGAGCGCAGCCCGCGGCGCTGCTCGATCGAGCAGGCGCAGAGCATCGCGGCGGCGCTGCGGCGCCGCGTCGAGCTGTGCGGCGTGTTCGTCAACGCCTCGCTCGAGCAGATCGAGCACACCAGCGAGGACTTGGGGCTCACGCTGCTGCAGCTGCACGGCGAGGAGGGGCCTGCGTTCTGCAACGAGGCGGCGCGGCGCACGGGCGCGCGTGTGATCAAGGCCGCCCAGGTGGAGAGCGAGGGGGACGTGCGGGACATCGAGCGCTTTCACGTCGACTTTCACCTGCTCGACGCGCGCGCCAAGGCGGCGGGCAGAGAGCAGTTGCGCGGCGGCACAGGGGAAACCTTCGACTGGTCGCTGCTTGCCGCGCGTCGCTCACACGTGCCGCTGATTCTCAGCGGCGGCCTTGAGCCCGAGAACGTCGCCGCCGCGATCGCCGCGACCCATCCCTTCGCCGTGGATACGGCCAGCGGCACGGAGGCGGCCCCCGGGCGCAAGGACCCCGAGAAGCTGCGCGCGTTCTTCGCGCAGGTCCAGGGCCAGGTAGTCTCGCCCGCGTGAGCGCAGTAGAGCACCGCTTCGGCCGCTACGGCGGCCAGTACGTGCCCGAGACGCTGATGCCGGCGCTCGCGGAGCTTGAGCAGGCGTGGCTGCGGATCCGCGATGACCCGTCCTACCGCAACGAGCTCGACGGTCTGTTGCGCGACTTCGGCGGGCGCCCCACGCCGCTGTACCGCGCGCGCCGCCTGTCCGAGCGCGCCGGGCGCCCCATCTACCTCAAGCGCGAGGATCTAAACCACACGGGCTCGCACAAGCTCAACAACGCGCTCGGGCAGGCGCTGCTCGCGCGACGCATGGGCAAGCGGCGCATCATCGCCGAGACGGGCGCCGGCCAGCACGGTGTCGCGACGGCCACGGTATGCGCGCTGCTGGGGTTGGAGTGCGTCGTGTACATGGGCGCGCAGGACACCCGCCGCCAGCGGCCCAACGTGCAGCGCATGGAACTGCTCGGCGCGCGCGTTGCGCCGGTGAGCGCCGGGGCGCAGACGCTCAAGGAGGCCACCTCCGCGGCGATCCGCGACTGGGTTACGAACGTCGCCGACACCCACTACGTGATCGGCTCGGCCGTCGGTCCCGCCCCCTATCCGGCGCTGGTGCGCGACCTGCAGCGGGTGATCGGCGAGGAGGCCCGCGCACAGATCCTCGACCGCGAGGGTCGGCTGCCGGCGCGCGTGATCGCCTGCGTCGGCGGGGGCTCGAACGCGATCGGCACGTTCACGGCCTTCCTGGACGATCCGCAGGTGCAGTTGATCGGCGTCGAGGCGGCGGGAGAGGGGATCGACACGCCCCACCACGGCGCCCCGCTGACGGTGGGCGGTCGCGCCGGGGTGCTGCACGGCTCGCTGTCCGCCATCATGCAGGACGAGGAGGGCCAGATCATGCAGGCGCACTCCGTCTCGGCCGGCCTTGACTATCCCGGGGCCGGTCCCCAGCACGCCTTCCTGCGCGACTCCGGCAGGGCGCGCTACGTCGCCGTGACCGACGCGCAGGCGCTCGCGGCCTTCCGCGAGGTGGCGCGCCGGGAGGGCATCATCCCGGCGCTTGAGACGGCGCACGCGCTGGCCTGGACGCTCGCGCAGGACGACGGCGAGCTGGACCTCGTATGCCTCTCGGGCCGCGGCGACAAGGATCTCGCGGAGGTGCTGGCGCTGACGGGGGACGCGGAGTGAGCGAGCCGGCAAGCGCCGCGCCGCCGGCGAGCGGCCTGCAGCGCATCGCGCAGGCCTTCGCCTGCCACGGCAAGCGCGCGGCGCTGATGCCCTACCTGATGGGCGGCTATCCGACGCTCGCGCACTCCGTGCGCATCGGACAGGCGTGCGTGCAGGCGGGCGCCGACCTGCTGGAGCTGGGGGTGCCCTACTCCGATCCGCTCGCCGATGGGCGGGTGATCCACGCGGCGGGCACGCAGGCGCTGGCCGCGGGGGCCGACCTTGCGGGCGTGCTGGAGGTGGCGCGCGCGCTCGCGCCGAGCGTCCCGGTGGTGCTGATGTGCTACGCCAACATGGTGCTGGCCCCCGGCGCGGACGCGTTCGTCGAGCGTCTGGCGCAGACGGGTGCGAGCGGGCTGATCGTGCCCGACCTGCCGCTGGAGGAGACCGGCGAGACGCTCGCGGCGTGCGACGCGCACGGCCTGGCGCTCGTGCCGCTGGTGGCGCCGACGACGCCGCCCGAGCGGCTCGCGGCGATCGGGGCTCACGCCAGGGGTTTCTTGTACACCGTGTCGGTGGTGGGCACGACCGGCGAGCGCGCGGCGCTGTCCGAGCGCTTCGCGGACGTCGTCGCCGGCGCGAAGGCCGCGAGCACCGTACCGGTCGCGCTGGGCTTTGGCATCTCCACGCCGGAGCAGGCGCGCCAGGCGGCGGACGCCGGCGCCGACGGCGTGATCGTAGGCACGCGGCTGGTGCGCGCCGCGGCCGAGGCGCAGGACCCCGCCGGGGCGGTCGGCGCGCTTGTGGCCGAGCTTGCCGCGGGCCTCGCCCTATAGGATTGCGCCGATGGGTTTGATCCTCACCGTCACCACCGGCCTGCTCGTATGGGTCGTGCTCTGGGCGCTCGGCGCCAAGGGCTTCGACGCGTTCATGCTCGCCACGGTCATCATGCTGGTCGGTGCCTGCGTCAAGATCCTCACCGGCTACCTACCCGGCCGTCGCACCTAGAGGCCGCCGGCCGGTGGTGGACGGACCGGGGCGTCGGCGTCGGGCGTGCTGGGGCGCATGTCTGGCTGCGCTGGCGTGTGTGCCGCTCGCGCTCGGCGCCGGTGGCTGCGGCGGGGTTGGGATCTCCGCGGCGACCAACCTCGGCAATCAGCTGACGGTCTATTCGAGCCTGCCCCTGCAGGGTCCCTCCGGCGCGATCTCCCAGCAGATAGTCAACGGCGAGAAGCTCGCGCTCGCGGATGCGGGCGGGCACGTGGGGGCACTCAAGGTCAGCTACTACTCGCTGGACGACTCCAACCCGCGCACCGGCCAATGGGACCCCGGCGTGACCGCGACGGATGCCAAGACCGCCGCGCAGGACACCAGCACCGTCGCCTACCTCGGCGACTACAACTCCGGCGCGAGCGCGATCTCGCTGCCGCTGATCAACGCCGCCGGCGTGCTCCAGGTGAGCCCCGCGAGCCCGTACGTGGGGCTCACGTCCTCGC
This sequence comes from Solirubrobacteraceae bacterium, assembly GCA_036561645.1. Lineage (GTDB taxonomy): Bacteria > Actinomycetota > Thermoleophilia > Solirubrobacterales > Solirubrobacteraceae > Palsa-744. The sequence continues at coordinate 24,510 of DATBOY010000013.1, read as the reverse complement.
TGAATGCGGGACAGGACGAGCCCGAACGCTTCTACCAGACGGGCCGACGCAACTTCGGACGGCTGCTGCCCGCCGACCCGGTGCAGGCCGCCGCGCAGGTGGCGCTGATGCGCCGGCTGGCCGTGCGGCGCCTGTACGTCATCGACGATCTGGACCCTTTTCAGGTGCCGCTCGCGGAGATCGTCTCCGAAGACGCCCGCCGGGCGGGGATCGGCGTGGCGGCGACCGACGGCATCGACACGACCGGAGAAGGAGGCTTCGAAGGCGAGGTCCGCAAGGTGCGCGAAAGCGGTGCTCAGGCGCTGTTCTTCAGTGGCGGCACGGGACCGGCGGTGGTGAAGCTGTGGCGGGAACTGCACGCCGCCGATCCCAGCCTGCTGCTGCTGGGGCCGAGCACGATGGTCAACGCCGCGTTCGCGAGTGAAATCGGCTCCGCCGGCGCGAGCACCTATCTGACGAGCCCCGTGCTGCCGGGCTCCATGTATCCCGCCTCCGCGCAGCGGGTCTTCCGGGATTACCGCCGGCGCTTCGGCGAAACGGCGCAGCCGTACGCGCTGTACGGGTACGAGGCGATGAGCGTCGTGCTGGCGGCGATCCGCAACGCCGGACCGCACGGCAATGAACGCCAGGCCGTGATCGACCAGTTCTTCGCGATCCACGACCGCGACTCGGTGCTGGGGCGCTATTCGATCCAGCGCAGCGGCGACAGCACCCTTTCGCGCTATGGGGTGCAACGGATTCTCGCCGGCAAGCTCGTGTTCTACCGCGCGCTGGAAGTCGGTTGAGCCTCACCCCAGCGCGGAGCGCAGCGCCTCCTCCAACTGCGGATGGCGGAAGCGGTAGCCGAGCATCAGCGGCTTGGCGGGCAGCACCCGCGCGCCGCTCGTGACGATCTGAGCCATCTCGCCGTAGAGCACGCGCAGCGCGAAGCCGGGCACGGGCAGCAGCGAGGGTCTGTGCAGGGCTCGCCCGAGCGCGTGCGAGAACTCGCGGTTGGTGACGGGCTCGGGCGCCGTGGCGTTGACGGGTCCCGACCACGCCTCGCCCTCCAGCGCGGCGAGGATCATCCCGACCAGATCCTCGCGGTGAATCCAGGAGATGTACTGGCGCCCGCCGGCGACGGGGCCGCCGATCCCCAGCCGAAACGGGGTGAGCATCTTGGCGAGCGCGCCGCCGTCGCGGTCGAGCACGACGCCCGTGCGGACCTGCACGACGCGCATTCCCAGCGCCGCGGCGCTCTGGGCCTGCGCCTCCCACGCAGCGCACACCTGCGCCAGGAAATCCTCCCCGGCCGGCGCCTCCTCGTCGAGGGGCTCTTCGCCGTGCGGACCGTACCAGCCGATCGCGGAGGAGCTGATCAGCACACGCGGGCGGGCATCCGGTCCGTCGGGCTCCAGTGCACGCAGGCCCTCGATCAGGTTGTGCGTGCCGCGCGCGCGGCTCTCGCGGATGGCGAGCTTGGCGCGCGCGCTCCAGCGCTGAGCGATGGCCTCGCCCGCGAGGTGCACGACGGCATCGCGTCCCGCGAGGCTCTCGCTCGGCGCCGGTTCCCCCAGCGGATTCCAGCGCACCGCTGTCACCGCCGGCGTCGTGCTCGCGCGCCGCGGCTCGCGCGAGAGCACGGTCACCTCGGCGCCGCGGTTGCGCAGCTCGGCCACGAGCGCCGAGCCGACGAGTCCCGTCGCGCCGGTGACGGTTACGCGCACGGGCTCACCGGATCGCGCTGAGGGCGTCCCGGCAGGGGCGGGCCTACCGGCTCAGGCTGAGGGCGCCCCGGCAGGCGCGGTCCAAGGAGACGGGCGGCGGCCGGTGGACCCGTGCGGTGCAGGCCTTCAGCTGGGCATCTGCACACGTCGCTCGCCCATCTGCGTCACGGCGCCGCCGGAGGACTGGCCGCCGAGGTGCGGCGTCGCCGTGTCGCCGTGGGCGAAGCCGACCTCGTGGCCGGCCTGCGCCGTGCCGCTGACGCGGGCCTGCTCGGCGACGGCGGCGGCGACGGCCGGCGCCACGTCGCGGTTGAAGACCGAGGGGATGATGTAGTCCTCGCGCAACTCCTCGTCGGGGACGATGTCGGCGATCGCCTGCGCGGCGGCCATCTTCATCTCCTCGGTGATGCGGGGCGCGCGCACGTCGAGCGCGCCGCGGAACACGCCGGGGAAGCACAGCACGTTGTTGATCTGGTTGGGGTAGTCCGAGCGGCCCGTCGCCATGATCCGAACGTACGGCGCGGCCTCCTCGGGATTGACCTCGGGGTTCGGATTGGCCATCGCGAAGACCATCGCGTCGTCGTTCATGCGCGCGAGCGCCTGCGCCGGCAGCACGCGCGCGCCGGAGACCCCGATCACGAGATCGGTGCCGTCGATCACGTCGGCCGGCGCCCCGTCGCGGCACTCCGGGTTGGTCGACTCCGCGAACCAGCGCTTGACGGAGTTCATAGAGCCGTCGTGGTAGTCGCCGCGCTGGACGTGCAGCGCGCCGCGCGAGTCCGCGCCGATGATGTGGTGCACGCCGGCGGCGAGCATGATCTTCGTGACGGCGATGCCCGCGGCGCCGAGCCCGATCACGAGCACGTGCAGGTCCTCAAGGCGCCGGCCGGTCAGCTTCACGGCGTTCAGCAGCGCCGCCATCACGACGACCGCGGTGCCGTGCTGGTCGTCGTGAAAGACGGGGATGTCGAGCTCCGCCTGCAGGCGCTCCTCGATCTCAAAGCAGCGCGGCGCGGAGATGTCCTCGAGGTTGATGCCGCCGAAGCCCGGGGCGATCAGCTTGATCGTGCGCACGATCTCCTCGGGGTCCTTGGTGTCCAGGCAGATCGGAAAGGCGTCGACGCCGGCGAACTCCTTGAACAGGCACGCCTTGCCCTCCATCACGGGCATTGCCGCGGCGGGACCGATGTCGCCGAGGCCGAGCACCGCCGTGCCGTCGGACACGACGGCGACCGTGTTGCGCTTGATCGTGTACTGAAAGGCCTTGTCGGGATCGTCGTGGATCGCGATGCACACGCGCGCCACGCCAGGCGTGTACGCCATCGAGAGATCGTCGCGCGTCTTCAGCGGGTGCTTGTTGTGCTGCTCGATCTTGCCGCCCACGTGCAGCAGGAACGTCCGGTCGGTCGTGTCGATCACCTCGACGCCGGGCAGCGCCTCGATCGCGGCCAGGATGCGCCCCCAGTGCTCGCGGTTGGCAGCGTCGACGACGATGTCCCGCACGCTGCCGGCGCCGTCGGACTCCACCAGGTCGATCGCGCCGACGATGCCGCCCGCCTCGCCGATCGCGCTCGTGACCTGCCCGACCAGACCCTGCGCGTCGTCGAGCTTGACGCGGATGGTGAGGCGGTACTGCGCGCTGGGGGTGATGCTCACGGTCGCTGGCTCCTGGTCGTTGGCATCGCCATGTTATTGCTCGCCGGCTCGCGGCCTCCTGCCCTAGAGTCCGGGCTGTGAGCGAGCGGCGTCTCTTCCTGATCGACGGCCCCAGCCTTGTCTACCGCGCCTTCTACGCGCTGCCGGAGTCGATCGCGACCTCGACGGGAGTGCCGACCAACGCGATCTTCGGGTTCGCCTCGATGCTCGTCAAGATCGTCACGGAGTACGGCGTCTGCCCGACCGTCGTCGCCTGGGACGCGGGCACCTCCGGGCGCACCGAGCTGTTCTCCGAGTACAAGTCCCAGCGTCGCTCGCGCCCGGATCTGCTCAAGCAGCAGTGGCCGGCGATGGAACCGCTTGTGGAGTCCTTCGGGTACCGCAACGTGAAGGTCGAGGGGTACGAGGCGGACGACGTGATCGCGACGCTCGCGCAGCGCTCGCTGCAGGCCGACCCGCCCGTGCCGGTGATGATCGTCACGGGCGATCGCGACGTCTTTCAGCTGATCGACGAGCACGGGCTGGTCAAGGTGATGGCGACCTCCCGCGGGATCACCGACACGAAGATCTACGACCGTCAGACGGTGATCGACCGCTACGGCATCCCACCGGAGCTGATCCCCGACTTCTACGGCCTGAAGGGCGACACCTCGGACAACATCCCGGGCGTGCCGGGGATCGGCGAGAAGACGGCCGGCGACCTGATCCAGCGCTACGGCTCGCTGGAGGGCGTGCTCGCGCACATCCGCGAGATCGGCGGACCCAAGCGCAAGCAGATGCTCACCGACCACGCCGAGGACGCGCGCGTCTCCAAGCGCCTGGCGACGGTGCAGCGCGACGTCGAGCTCGATCTCGATCCGCGCGCTGAGCTGGCGCGCGAGCCGGACCGCTCACGCGTGCGCGAGGTCTTCCGCGAGTACGAGCTGCGCGACCCGCTGCGGCGGTTGGAAGAGGCGCTCGCCGACGCCGAGCAGCAGGCCGTGGCGCCGGTCGCGGAGGTGCGGCTGAGCGCGCGCGTGCGCGCGGGCACGCCGGCGGACATCGCGGCCCTGCGCGGCGAGGAGCTGTCGGTCGCGGTGACGGCGGCGCAGGCGCCGGAGGGCGAGCTGTTCGCGCAGGGCGCCGCGTGGCGCTTCGCCGTCGCCGCGGGCGAGGAGGTGCTGGCCGGCGAGTGCGCGGGGCCCGAGCAGGTCGTGCGAGCGCTCGCGGACCGCGCCGTCATCGCCCACGACGCGAAGGCGCTGGGCATCGTGCCGCCGGGACTCGCGCACGACACGCTGCTCGGCGCGTACCTGCTGGAGCCCGCGCGCCGCGGCTATCCGTTCGCCGAGCTGTGCGAGGACCGCGGCCTGCTCAGCGCGCTGCAGGACGACACGGCCGCCCAGGCGCTGTTGATCGGCCCGCTCGCGGCGTGGCAGCGCGAGCAGATCGCCGAGCGGGGCCTGGAGGGTGTGATGCGCGACATCGAGCTGCCGCTCGTCGCCGTGCTGCGCGACATGGAGCTGCTCGGCGTGCGGCTGAACGTCGCCTGCCTGGAGGAGATCACCGGGCGTGTGCGCGAGGAGATCGCCGAGCTCGAACAGGAAATCTTCGCGCTCGCCGGGGAGGAGTTCCTGATCGCCTCGCCCGCGCAGCTCGGCGAGATCCTGTTCGAGAAGCTCGGCCTCTCGCGCAAACGGCGCGGCAAGACGGGCTTCTCCACGGACGCCCGCGTCCTGCAGGCGATCCGCGAGGAGCACGCGATCGTTCCGCGCATCGAGCGCTGGCGCGAGCTCTCGACCCTGATCAAGACCTACCTGGACGTGCTGCCCCAGCAGGTGGACGCGGACTCCCGCATCCACACCACGTTTCTGCAGACCGTCGCGCAGACCGGTCGCCTGTCGAGCACCAACCCGAACATGCAGAACGTACCGATCCGCACGCCGCTGGGTCGCGAGATCCGCGGCTGCTTCGAGGCGCGCGAGGGTTGCCTGCTGATCTCCGTCGACTACTCGCAGATCGAGCTGCGCGTGCTGGCGCACGCCGCCGATGAGCCGGTTCTCAAGGAGATCTTCAGGCGCGGCGAGGACGTGCACACCGCGACCGCCTCGCAGGTCTTCGCGGTGGCCCCGCAGGAGATCGACCCGGGTATGCGCTCGAAGTCCAAGATGATCAACTACGGGATCGTGTACGGGCTCTCCGACTACGGTCTGGCGGACCGTCTGAACATCCCGCGCGAGGAGGCCAAGGCGTTCATCGACGCGTACCTGGAGCGCTTTCCCCGCGTCGCGCAGTTCATCGCCGACACGATCGAGCAGGCCAAACGGGAGGGGCACGTCAAGACTCTGTGGGGGCGGCGCCGGCAGATCCCCGAGCTGCAGGCGCGCAACTATCAGGTGCGCACGCTGGGCGAGCGCCTGGCCGTCAACACCGTGATTCAGGGCTCCGCGGCGGACATCATCAAGCTGGCGATGGTGCGCTGCCACCGCTCGCTGTCCGTGGCGGGGCTGCAGACCCGCCTGATCCTGACGATTCACGACGAGCTGCTGTTCGAGGGCCCGCCGCAGGAGGCCCCCGTCGCGCGCGAGCTGATCGAACGCGAGATGGTGGGGGTGTGGGAGCACGACCCGCCGCTGGCGGTCGATGTTGGCGTGGGGCGCACGTGGCTGGAGGCGAAGTGAGCGGCGTCGCGGGCGGGGCGCCCGGCGGTAGGCGGAGGGATCGCGCCCGGGTGCGCCGCGCCGGCAGGAGCCGCGCCACCGGGGTGGCGCTTAGCGCGGAGGTCATGTCATGAGCCGCTCCCTCGCGATCCTGCTCGGCGCCGGTGCGGGTTGCCTGGTCGGGATGCAGGCGCCCGTCAACTCCCGCCTGGGCCGCTCGGTAGGCAGCGTGCAGGCCGCCACCTTCTCGTTTCTCGTCGGCACCGCCGCGCTCGTGCTGATCGCGACGCTCTTCTACGGGGGCGTGGGCAGCCTGCGCCACGTCGCACGCGCCCCGTGGTGGGCGCTTGTCGGCGGGCTGTTCGGCGCGGTCTACGTCGCCGTCGCGCTCGTCACGGTGCGCACACTGGGCGTGACGGCGCTCACGGCCGCGGTAATCGGAGGTCAGCTGGCGATGTCCGTCGCGATCGACCGCTTCGGAGTCTTCGGTGTTCCCCGGCAGGCGATCGGACTCGACCGCCTCGCCGGGCTGGCGCTGCTCGTGGCGGGCGTGGCGCTGGTCGTGCGCAAGTAGATCGTGTGCGAGTGGCGTGCGTCGTGTGGCGTGGCGCCGCTTATGCGCGAGTGGCCTGCGTCGTGTGGCGTGGCTCTGGTTGTGCGCGAGTGGCCTGCGTCGTGTGGCGTGGCTCTGGTTGTGCGCGAGCAGCGCTAGTCGAGCGCCGTGCGGAAGCCCTCGCGCCAGCTGGGGAGCTGGGGCTTCCAGCCGAGCTCCTGCTTGATCAGCGCGTTGGACGCGCCCTGCGCGCGGGTCATCAGCGCGACGCCGTACGCGCCGGCGAGCGGGCGCGCGAGCAGCTTCGGCACGCGCCACGGTCGCGGCGCTCCGAGCGCCTGGGCGAGCGCCGGCAGCCACTGCGCGACGGGCGCGGGGTCGTCGTCGACGACGTTGTAGATCGCCGGCTGCTCGTGCGCCAGCGCGGCGACGGTCGCGCGCGCCGCGTCGTCGACGTGCACGAACGACCACACGCCGCCGCCGTGGCCGACGATCGGCATCCGGCGCGCGCGCAGGTCCTCCGCGAACGAGCCGTCGGGGGCGATCGAGCTGCCGGGTCCGTAGAAGTAGCCGTAGCGCAGCACGATTCCGCGCGCTTCGCGCACGGCGCACTCCAGCTCGTGCAGGGCGTGCGCGGAGCGCCGGAAGGACTTGGGGCCGTCGAGGTACAGCACGTCCTGCTCGCCGTGCAGCGTGCCGGCTTCGCCCGGGGCGTACGCGAAGGCGACGCTCTGCGCGAGAAACCGCTTCACACCGGCGGCCTGCGCGGCGGCGAGAAGGTCGCGCGTGCCCTCGCGGCGCAGCCTGTCGTTGACGGCGAGATCGCGCTCCAGCTTGCGCGGGTCGATGCGCCGCGGCAGCGACGTCAGCTGGTGGATCACGGCGTCCGGGCGCGCTCCGCGCACCGCCTCGCGCAGCGCCACGGCGTCGAGGGCGTCGGCGATCACCGGCTCGGCGCCGGCGGCGCGCAGCGCGTCCGCCTTCTCCGCCGAGCGCGTCATGCCCGTCACCTCGTGCCCGGCGGCGAGCAGCGCGGGCACGAGCCGTCTGCCGATGACGCCGGTCGCGCCCGCGAGAAAGACCCTCATGGGCGCTGAGCGTAGCTCACGCGGCGAGCGCCGGTGCGCCCTCCAGGCGCGCGCACGCCTGGCCTTCGCTGAAGCCCGCGGCGCCGATGCCGAAGGCGGCGTTGAAGCGCGAGCGCAGGTTCTCCAGGGCGATCATGTGGACGAGCTCGACGAGCTGGCGATCGTCGAAGCGCTCCCGCAACGCCGCGATCAGCTCGTCGTCGACCTGCACTGGTGTGACGGTCATGCCAACCGCCAGGTCGAGCGCCAAGCGCTCGGTTTCGTCGAAGTGCTCGCTGTCGCGGTACCGGTACAGGTCGAGGATCTGTGCGTCGGTCACGCTCGCCCGCCGCGCCTCGTGGGAGCCGATGTCGCGGCAGAACTCGCAGCCCTGCATGACGGCGGACTTGAGCACGACCAGCGAGCGCAGGTGCTCCTCGACGCGCGGCTTTGAGGCGGAGCACTGCTCGATCGCGCCGTAGCCGAGCAGCAGGCGGGGGGCGTGCGCGTAGATCTCGATCGGCTCCAGTCCCAGCTCGCGCCCCGCGATCTGCTTGGTCTTGCGGCGCGCCATCCAGTACGTGAGTCGCACGAACGGTCCGGCCTTGCTCTTGGGTACGCCTGCGATACGGGTCATCGCGATGCTCCTTCCGGGAGTCGATCTTGGACGGTGCCCTCCTCCAAGAGAGCGCTGCGCAGCAGCCACGCGAGCACGAGTGTCGCCGCGGCGAGCGAGGCGAAGTCGAAGTAGCCGTTCCAGCTCGGATGGGCGCGGCCGATGTCCACGAGGTGGTTGAGGCTGTGCAGCGCGAACTGCAGCGTGCACAGCGCCAGCACGGGCACGCGCCACGAAGGGCGGCGCACGGCCACCAGCAGCGCCCCTCCGATTGCCGCGTTGAACGTGGCGGTGTCGCGGATGTAGTGGCTGTTGAGCACCCCGAACGGGCCGATGTCCGTGAAGAAGGCGCGCGGGGCCACGGCCATGAACAGCGCGAGCGCGACGTGGTACACACCGAACACGGCGACGCCGACCACGAGGGCGCCGGGGGAAGCGGTCCGTCGCGCGGCGAGCGTCTGCGTGTGGGTGCTCACAGCGATGCACGATAAGCTGAATCTGGAGCCCTGTAAAGGACCATTTTGACAGCAGAAACGGGTACCAATTCAGTGGTCGGCGTGTCCGCCTCCCGTTCGCCCGGTCCTGACCTGCCGGTCGGTGTGGATCTTGATCGCGCAAGCTCTCTTCCGCCCGGTCCCGAGCTGCCGGTCAATCTGGATCTCGATCGCGCAAGCTTTCCCTCGCCCGGTCCTGACCTGCCGGTCGGTGTGGATCTCGATCGCTCAAGCTCCCGGCCTTTGCGCGCGCAGCTGGAGGACGGGCTGCGCGAGGCGATTCGTGCAGGGCGCCTCGCGGGTGGCGCGCAGCTGCCCGCGACCCGCTCCCTGGCGAGCGACCTCGGCGTCTCACGACGGCTGGTGGTAGACGCCTACGCACAGCTGCTCGCCGAGGGCTACCTGGTGGCGCACGCGGGCGCCGGCACGTTCGTCGCCGACTCCGCCGGCGCCGCCCCGACGCTCGTCGTGGAGCCCGAGCCCCGTCCGCTCGCCTTTGACTTCTTCCCGGGCTATCCGGACCTCGCGTCCTTTCCTCGCCGGCCCTGGCTGCGAGCGCTGCGCGAGACGCTGCGGGAAACCTCCGTGGCGAGCCTCGGCTATCCGGACACGCGCGGCGCCCCGGAGCTGCGACGGGCGCTCGCCGGACACCTGCGGAGGGTTCGGGGCGTGGCCGCCGATCCGCAGCGGATCGTCGTGTGCTCCGGCGCCGCGCACGGTCTCGCGCTGCTCGCCCGAGCGCTCCCCGGGGGGCCGCACATCGGGGGTCCGCACATCGGGGGGCCGCACATCGCCGTTGAGGACCCCGGTCTGCCGCCGCACCGTGCGATCCTCGCGGCGCACGGCGCGCGCCTCAGTCACCTGGCCGTGGACGAGCAGGGCGCGCGCGTGCGCGACCTCAGCGAGATCGAGGCTCGCGACGGTCCCGTCGACGCCGTGCTTGTGACGCCGGCGCACCAGTCACCGATGGGCGTGGCGCTCGCGCCGGCGCGCCGTACCGCGCTGCTTGAGTGGGCCGGCTCGCGCGGCGGGCTCGCGATCGAGGACGATTACGACGCCGAGTACCGCTACGACCGCGCGCCGCTGGCGGCGTTGCAGGGTCTCGCGCCCGACCGCGTGATCTACATGGGCACCGCTTCGAAGACGCTGGCTCCGGCGCTGAGGCTCGGCTGGATGGTCCTGCCCGCACGACTCCTCGACCCCGTCCTCGAGCAGTGCTTCCTCGCCGGCAGCAGCACCCCCACGCTCGACCAGCTGACACTCGCGCGGCTGATCGAGAACGGCGCGTATGACCGCCACCTGCGCCAGGCTCGCCGTCGCTATCGAGCGCGGCGCGATGCGTTCGTGGGCGCCGTGGCCGAGCACCTGCCCGGAGCACGTGTCACGGGCCTTGCCGCTGGCCTGCACGCGATCGTGCGCCTGGGGCGCAAGGTGGAGGGTCCGGCTCTGATGGCGGCGGCGCGCGAGCGGTCGGTCGCCGTATATCCGCTCGGCTACAGCTTCGCGCGGATCAGGCCCGTGCACGACGGGCTGGTGCTCGGCTACGCCAATCTCTCCGAGGCGGCCATCGAGGAGGGCATCCGCAGGCTCGCGCTCGCACTCGCGGAGGTGTGAGCCGCCCCGCTTGCCACGAACGACGGCGGCGCGATGTTCATGTAGTGCTCGAACGCCCACGTCGCGACGCGGCGGTTCTCCAGGCCGCGCGCGACGCCCGTCACCGAGCGGCTCGCGGTCAGACGTCCGATCGCGCGCTGCACCCACAGCAGCGAGCGGAACTTCCACGCGTGCGCGTCGGAGAACGCGCCGTACCGGCGTAGCGCCTGCTCGCGCGTCGCGCCCCCTTCGATCACGCGCCGCAGCTCGCGTCCGCATGCCAGCCCGAAGTACAGCGCGGTGCGGATGCCCTCCGCCGTCAGCGGCAGGCAGTGGCCCGCCGAGTCCCCGGCGAAGAACACGCCGTCCTCGACCGCGGGGCGCAGCTCGTGCGGGATCCAGTTGCCCTGGTAGCCGTGCGCGGGCAGACCGAGATCGCCGGCCAGGCGCACGGTCGGCTCCTTGACGTGGTGGGAGGGCCAGAACGAGCCCACGCCGACCCGCAGCTCCTCGCGCGCGGGAAAGCTCCACGCGTAGCCGGCGCGGATGTAGCGCGGGTCGATCCACAGCTCCATCTCCCGGCCCGCTCCCTCGGGGTGCACCTCAAGCCCGCGCGACAGGCGCGCGTTCGGCGGCTGGATCGCGGCGGCGCCGGAGAGCACGCGCCGCCAGCCGAGCGCGTCGACGATCAGCGGCGCGTGCAGCTCGCCGCGGTCGGTGTGCACGGTGTGACCGTCGCGGCCCGTCACCGTCGCCGTCTCAAAGGCGATCTCGCCACCGTCCGACTGCGCCCGCAGCAGCGCGCACAGCTCGCGATAGTCGAAAGTCGAAAACGTCCACGGCAGATGCCAGCGCGTAGTGCGAAACGGTGTGTGGGCGACGATCTCCGCGAACGTCTGGCGCAGCGAGCCCTGCAGGGCTAGCGCGTCCAGCCACACGGTGGGTATGCCGCACGCGGAGGTCTGGCGCTCCCCGATCTCGTACCTGTCGATCATCAGCACCCGGGCGCCCGCGCCCGACAGTTCGCGCGCGACGGCCAGACCGGCGAAGCTCGCGCCGCAGATCAGCACGTCGCAATCGCTCTGCAAACGGGTGCGCTCCGCTCCCCGCTTCGTCGCTCGCACAGGCATGTGACGGTCAATGATACGAGCGCGCGAGCACCGCGAGCGTGGCGGAGTCCGCTGACCAGGCGCCTGCGCTAGGCTTCCGTCAGTGCAAGCGCTGATCGACAATCCCCAGGCCCACGTGGTCGCGGGGTCCGGCGGGCTCCTGTTGGAGATCGACGGGCAGATAGTCCCCAACTACGACGCCACGATCCAACCCTTCGAGGAGGGCGAGGTCGTCACCGGCCATGTCGTGCGCATCGACCGCGACGAGGTGCTCGTCGACATCGGCTACAAGTCCGAGGGCGTCATCCCCGCCAACGAGCTGTCGATCCGCAAGTCCGTCGATCCCCACGACGAGGTGGAGCTGGGCGAGGAGGTCGACGCGCTCGTCCTCACCAAGGAGGATCAGGACGGCCGCCTGATCATGTCCAAGAAGCGCGCCCGCTTCGAGAAGGCGTGGCGGCGCATCGAGGCGGCGGCGGAGTCCGGCGAGGCGGTCGAGGGGACGGTCATCGAGGTCGTCAAGGGCGGCCTGATCATCGACCTCGGCGTGCGTGGCTTCCTGCCCGCGTCCCTGGTGGACATCCGCCGCGTGCCCAACCTCGACGAGTACATGGGCACGAAGATCGAGACGAAGGTGATCGAGCTCAACCGCTCGCGCAACAACGTCGTGCTCTCGCGCCGCGCCGTGCTGGAGGAAGAGCGCAAAGAGGTGCGCCAGCAGATTCTCGACCGCCTGCAGCCCGGCCTCGTGGTCGAGGGTCAGATCTCCAACATCGTGGACTTCGGCGCGTTCGTCGATCTCGACGGCATCGACGGCCTGATCCACATCTCCGAGCTTTCCTGGTCCCACGTCAACCACCCCAGCGAGATCCTCAACATCGGCGACACCGTGCAGGTCAAGGTGCTCGACATCGACCGCGACCGCCAGCGCATCTCCCTCGGCCTGAAGCAGACCCAGGAAGATCCCTGGCAGCGGATCGTGGACACGTACAACGTCAACGACGAGCTGGAGGGCAAGGTCACGAAGGTCGTCACCTTCGGCGCCTTCGTGGAGATCCTCGACGGCGTCGAGGGGCTCGTGCACATCTCCGAGCTCGCCGGCCACCACGTCGAAAGCCCGCGCGAGGTGGTGCACCCCGGCGACGAGATCCGTGTGAAGATCCTTGAGATCGACTCCGAGCGCCGGCGCCTGTCGCTGTCCGCCAAGCGCGTGGAGGACCAGATCCTGCCGGTGCCGCGCGCCGCGGGCGCCGAGCCGCCGGAGCCGGAGCTTGCCGCGGAGCCTGACGCACTCGCGGAGCCTGAGGCGGTCGTGGAGGCTGAGGCGGCTGTGGAGCCCGAGGCGGCCGTGGAGTCTGAGGCGGTCGTGGAGCCGGAGGTTGCGGAGGCTGAGGCGACCCCGGAGCCCGAGGCGGTCGCGGAGCCGGAGGTTGCGGAGGCTGAGGCAACCCCGGAGCCCGAGGCGGCCGCGGAGCCCGAGGCGGCTTCGGAGCCCGAGGCGGTCGCGGAGCCCGAGACGCATCCGGCCGCCGAGGCGGACGCCGGCGGCGACACGCAGTCCTCCGGCAACGGCGCGTCCGCGCCCGAGCTGCAGACCGCGGCCGATCCCTCGCAGGACTGACCGACCCGCGCGCGGCCGTGCACGCTGAGCGCGCCGTGCCTTTCGTCGGCCTGACGGGAGGGATGGGCGCCGGCAAGTCGACGGCGCTCGCGGCGCTGGCCGAGCTCGGGGCGGCTGTGCTCTCCACCGACGCGGTCGTGCACGAGCTGTACGACACCGCGCGTGTGCGCGACGCCGTGCTCGCGCGCTGGGGGCCACAGGTTGCGCCCGGGGGCGTCGTCGATCGCGCCGCCGTGGCCGCCCGGGCCTTCGCCGCCGAGTCGGACCGTCGCTGGCTGGAGGGGCTGCTGTGGCCGCTCGTGGGCGAGCGCATCGTCACCTGGCTCGCGGACGTGCGCGCGCGCCGTCCGGCGCCGCGCGCGGCCGTCGTCGAGGTGCCGCTGCTGTTCGAGGCCGGCATGGACGGCGCCTTCGACGCGACGCTCGCCGTCGTGGCCCGCGAGCACCTGCGCCGCGAGCGCGCCGCCGGCCGCGGTCACGTGCTCGCGGACGAGCGCGTGGCGCGTCAGCTGCCGCAGGAGGACAAGCAGCGCCGCGCGACTTTCACGGTGCACAACGACGGCACCGAACGCGAGCTTACGGCGGCGCTGTCGGCGATCCTTGACAAGCTGGAGGGATGACGAGGACCAGCCACCGCCGCGGCCCGGGCCGGGCGCTGGGGACGCTCGCGGCGGTCGCCATTACGATTCTCGTCGTCGGGCTGCTGCTCACCCAGATCCAGCCGGCCTCGCGCGAACCGTCGCTGCCCCTGCGCGACGCGCCCGTGATCCGCCGCCAGGCGGCGGCCAAGCGTCTGGACCCGGCGCTGATAGCGGCCATCATCTACGCCGAGAGCAAGTTCGAACCGCAGCCGTCCTCGGCGGGCGCGCTCGGCCTGATGCAGATCCTGCCGAGCACCGCGACATTCATCGCCGGTCTCTCCGGTGGGGTTCGCTTCACGACGGCGGACCTCGCGACCCCCGCCATCAACGTCGCGTACGGCAGCTACTACCTGCGCTACCTGCTCGACCACTACGGCGGGCGCGAGATCCCCGCCGTCGCCGCGTACAACGCGGGGCTCACGAACGTCGACGCCTGGCTCGCCCGCGCGCCGCACGGCCGCCTGCGCATCCGCGCGATCCCGTTCCCCGAGACGCAGGCGTACGTCGAAAAAGTGCTCGCGGCGCAGCGCGAGTACCGCGCCGTGTATGCGCGCGAGCTGGGGCTTCAGTAGCGCTCGTCAAGGCTTCGGTCGCCAGCTGTGCGCGCTGGTATGCCACCGACCGGCCCCACCCTGGGCCGGCCCTGCCGGCCCCCCTCCCAACCAACGGCAGCGGCGACCGCACCCGCTACCGTAGGGGAGCGCGCCGATGCCTCCCTTCCGCCTAGACAGCGCCTTCGCCCCCGCGGCCGACCAGCCGCACGCAATCGCGTCGCTGGCCGCCGGCGTCGAGAGCGGCGAGCGCTTTCAGACGCTGCTCGGCGCCACCGGCACCGGCAAGACGATGACGATGGCCGGCGTGATCGAGGCGGTGCAGCGCCCGACCCTCGTGATCGCCCACAACAAGACCCTCGCGGCGCAGCTGTGCAACGAGTTCCGCACGTTCTTCCCCGACAACGCCGTCGAGTACTTCGTGTCCTACTACGACTACTACCAGCCCGAGGCGTACGTCCCCAGCCGCGACCTGTACATCGAGAAGGACTCGGCCATCAACCAGGAGGTGGACCGCCTGCGCCACGCCGCGACGGCGGCGGTGTTCGCGCGCCGCGACGTGATCGTCGTCGCGTCCGTGTCGTGCATCTACGGCCTCGGCTCGCCCGAGGTGTACGAGATGAACATGCAGATCCTGCGCCGCGGCGAGGAGATCGACCGCGACAAGCTGCTGCGCAAGCTCGTCTCGATCCAGTACACGCGCAACGACACCGTGCTCTCGCGCGGCACGTTCCGCGTGCGCGGCGACACGCTGGAGGTCTTCCCCGCCTACGCGGAGACCGCCTTTCGCGCGCACATGTTCGGCGATGAGGTCGAGCGCCTGCAGCACTTCGACCCGCTCACGGGCGAGGTGCTGCAAGACGACCTGGAGCACGCCGCGATCTGGCCGGCGACGCACTACAACGTGCGTGAGGGCACGATCGAGAACGCCGTGGCGGCGATCGGCGCGGAGCTGACCGAGCGCTGCGCGCAGCTGGAGGCCGACGGCAAGCAGCTCGAGTCCCACCGCCTGCGCCAGCGCACGCAGTACGACATGGAGATGCTGCGCGAGATGGGGTTCTGCTCGGGGATCGAGAACTACTCGCGCATCCTCGACGGGCGCGGGCCCGGCGACCGTCCGTACTGCCTGATCGACTACTTCCCGCCCGACTTCGTGTGCTTCATCGACGAGTCCCACCAGACGGTGCCGCAGATCGGCGGCATGTTCGAGGGCGACCGCTCGCGCAAGACGACGCTCGTGGACTACGGCTTTCGCCTGCCGAGCGCGCTCGACAACCGCCCGCAGACCTTCGCGGAGTTCCTCTCGATCACGCCGCAGCTGATGTTCGTGTCCGCCACCCCCGGCGACTACGAGCGCACCCACTCCGGCAACATCGTCGAGCAGATCGTGCGCCCGACGGGCATCGTCGACCCGGTCGTGGAGGTGCGCGCCACGCGCAACCAGATCGACGACCTCATGAACGAGATTCGCCGGCGCGTGCAGCGCAGCGAGCGCACGCTCGTCACGACGCTCACCAAGAAGATGAGCGAGGACCTCTCGCAGTACCTGCTGGAGATGGGCTTCAAGGTGCGCTACCTGCACTCCGAGATCGACACCCTGGAGCGCATCCAGATCATCCGCGACCTGCGCCTGGGCGAGTACGACGCGCTCGTCGGCGTCAACCTGCTGCGCGAGGGCCTGGACCTGCCGGAGGTCTCGCTCGTCGCGATCCTCGACGCCGACAAGGAGGGCTTCCTGCGCGGCGAGACCTCCCTGATCCAGACGATCGGGCGCGCCGCGCGCAACATCGAGGGGACGGTGCTGATGTACGCCGACAGGGAGACCAAGGCGATGCGCGCGGCGCTGGGCGAGACCGACCGCCGCCGCGCGATCCAGCTGGCCCACAATCGCGAGCACGGCATCACCGCGGCGAGCATCGTCAAGGGCGTCTCGGACATCGCCGAGTTCCTGCAGGCCGAGTCCAAGGTGCCCCGCAAGCGCCGCCGCCGCGCCGCCGACGCCAAGTCCACCGAGGCCTTGCCCCAGAACGAGCTGGAACGCATGATCGTCGAGCTGGAGGAGGAGATGCTCGCGGCGGCCGAGGACCTGCGCTTCGAGTACGCGGCGCAGCTGCGCGACGAGATCCGCGAGCTGCGCCGCGACGTGCGCGAGGCGCGGGCGGGCGAAGCGCCGGTGCCCGCCTGAGCGTTCGCTACGCTTCGCGCACCTTGGACCTGGACCGCCCCAGCATCGAGAAGCGCGACTTTCCGATCGCCCGCAAGGGCTACGAGCCAGCCGCCGTGGACGCCCACCTGCGCGCCCTCGCGACCGACGTGCAGGGCCTCGTGGACACCCTCGCCGCCCGCGGCGCCGGCGCCTCCGTGGGCTCCGCCGCGGCCACCCAGGTGCAGAGCATCCTTGAGGCGGCGGAGACGACGGCCGCCGACATCGAGCGCCAGGCCAGCGACGCCGCGCGCCGTGCGCGCGAGGACGCCGAACGCGACGCCGCGCAGACCCGCGCCCAGGCCGTGGCGCACGCGCAGGCGCACGTGCAGGCGGTGTCGCAGGCCACGGCCGTGCTGCTGGAGCGCGTGCAGTCCATGGACGGCGAGGTCGGCGCCCTCCTGGCGAGCCTGCGCGCCGGCGCCGAGCGCCTCGCCATGGACCTCGGTGCGGTCGAGCGCGACATGGGGGAGCTGTACGACGCCGCCTCCGGGCGCGCCGGCCCGGCGCCGGACGACGACGCGGGCGTGGTGGCGGAGCTTGAGCGCCTCAGCGCCCCGGCCGCGGCCGACGTCGAGCCCTCGGGCGCGCCGGGGGGAGCGGTCGAGGCCGCGCCGCCCGCGGCTGCGCTGGGGGGAACGGTTGAGGTTCCGGCGCCGTCGGGTGCGCGGGGGGAAGCGGGCGAGGTTTCGCCGGCTCCCGCTCCGGGCGCGGTTGGCCTGCCGGACATCGCGGAGCCCGCTCCCGCGCCGGCCGCGGTCGGGCCGCCGGACGTCGACGGGGCGCGCCTGATCGCCCTGAA
This sequence comes from Solirubrobacteraceae bacterium, assembly GCA_036561645.1. GTDB lineage: Bacteria > Actinomycetota > Thermoleophilia > Solirubrobacterales > Solirubrobacteraceae > Palsa-744. Next base: position 7,259 of record DATBOY010000013.1, on the reverse strand, counting down.
CATGGCGCTCAACGGCGAACCGCGCGAGCACGCCGACCGCTACCTCGCGGAGAACTTCGAGCTCTCCGACCGCGCGAAACTGCTCGACGAGGTCTACGCCGCGATCGAGGGCTGAGCCGGCCGCCGCGTGTAGGCCGGCGAATGCCGGCCGTCGTGCGTGGGGCGGCGGGTGCGGTCCGTCGCGTGGGGCGGCGGGTACGGCAGCGCTCGCCCGTTTCTAGAGCCCGGCCCGCCGGCGATCGTTGCCGCAGAGCCAGATTCGGGCCGTTCGCGCCGAGCGCGGGTTTTGCCTTGCACGACTGAGGGAGCGGGGCGGGGCAATCCGATTAGAATGGGCGCCGCAGCGCGCGCCTGTAGCTCAGTGGTCAACGGCAACCTACGGGGTGCCAAAGAGCAGCGGTCTTTCAAACCGCAGGTCGGGGGTTCGATTCCCCCCAGGCGCATCTTGGGAAAGCCCTGCTAATGCGGGGTTTTTCGTAACCGTTCAGTTGTTGGTTTCAGGTGGGTTGTGGGTGGCAGCTCAGGCGAGTGCCGGGTGCGGGTCGCCGCGGGCGTGGGCTGTGAACAGCTCGGCGAGGTAGACGAATAGCGATCGGTGCTGAAGGCGACAGGTAACCGAGGCGGAGAGGGCGCGCTCGATGAAGCGCTCGCCGGTCTCGGATTGGGTGCCGTGGGACAGTTTGCGGTAGATGACTGGGCCGCGGAGTGAGCGCTCCGCGGCGTTGTTGGTCGGCTCTACGCCCTCGACGGTCACGAAAGTCCAGAGCGCCGGCCAGATCTTTAGGAGATTGTTGGCGAAGCGCCGGTGAAGACGAGTGCGCTTGCTCTTGCGCGCGGCGTGCTCGAGCAGCTCGCGCAGCTCGGCCTGGATCGGCTGCATTTCGTCTGCGAGCCGCTTGCGGTCCTGGTGCTCGCCAAAGGCGCCCCAGGCCGTAAACAGCCGGCTGGTGAGCGCAAGACCCTGCTCGCCGAAGGCTTTCTGCAGTGCGAGTCCCTCGGAGTGGCGGCGAAAGTCGCGATAGATGTGCTGCCAGCAGACCTGACGGCAGCAGGGGTCAAGGTGGTCGTAGGCCCACCAACGATCCGAGCACGCGATCCCGGAGTAGTCCTTGCCGATCAACTCTTCCAGACGGTCGCGATGGCGGTCCTCCGCGATTCGGAAGATCGCGGCACGGGGCGTGGTCGCGGTCCACATCGTGCGACTCTCGCCGGCGGTGTGCCAGCCGGTCTCGTCCAGATTCACCGCGGGCGAAGCGAGCACCGCCGCAACGAGCTGCTCGTGCGGTGAGAGAAGCGCCGCTGCGGCGCGCTGGCAGACCTTGTCGACCGCACCGGCCGAGAGTGAGATCCCGAACAGCTCCCTTGCCAGCTCGGTCATGTCGCGGCGGGAGATGCGGTTGCGCGCGGTCATGCTCACGATCGCGGCCGCAAGCCGGGGACCGAAGGCCGAGCAGCCAATCTCACCGGGCAGCACCCCGGTGGTCTTTGCGGCGCAGCGCGGGCAGCGCAGGCGGTGCGTGCGGTGCTCGGTCAAGATCACGCTCATCGGCGGCAGCTCGGCCACCTGGTGGCGCCCGAAGCGATACGAGGGAACACGCTCCTGCACGCCGAACTCGTGCCCGCACCCGTGGCAGGAGTCTGGATAGTGATCGACGATCTCATCGAGTTGGTCCTCCGGCGCGAGCTTTCGACCCGACCCGCGATGACCAGGCTGACCGCCCGCCGCTCGCAGCATCTCCTTGGCCTTCACCCGAGCCTCCGCCCGGCGCTGCTGGCGTGTTGCCGGTGGATCCTGCGATGGAGGCTTTGAGCTGTTGCGCGAGCTCTGACGGGTCTGCTCCTCGAGCTTTCCTACCCGCTCCTCAAGCCGCGCGTTAGCAACGGTCAGCTGCTCAAGCGCCTGCGCCAGCCCGAGGACGAACTCCACGCAGCGCTCTTTGCCAGCCTCGTAGACCGCCTCCGCCTCACCGCGCTCCACACCCCCAAGATTCGCCCCCGCTACAGACGCTCCTTGTCATGGAAACCAACGACTGAACGGTTACGGTTTTTCTTTGGGCGGAGGAGGTTCGGTGGGGCCGCCTGGGGCCAGGGTGTAAACAGAAGTGTAAACACGGATGCGCTGGAGCTGCATTTGACGCGCGAGTAATGTCCGTGCTGTGAGAGATCCACGCGAGATTCTTGATGCTCGTCGTTGCCGACGATGCGGCCGACGAGCCGCAGCTGTTCGTCCTGACCTACACAGCCCAGGGTCCGGTGATTCTCGGACATCCGGGATGGCGGGAGGAGGAGACGCCACCTTCGAGCGTCGAGGTGGACGACCTCGAGGAACGTGGCTGGGTGCGCTTGGATAGCGCGAGCGGCAAGGGGAGGAGCTTCGCGATCACTGTGGCTGGACGCGATGAGGCGAGGGCACGCATGAGGCGGCGCGCCGCCACTGCAGTGTCGGCGGTCGCTCTGGACTGGTCCGAGGTTAACCCTGTGCTCGAGAGCTTCTACGAGGCGTATGTCGAAGCCGGCGCACCGGAATACGGCTTAGAAAGCGAAGCTGTACTGCGCCTCACCGAGGATCCCGCTGGTGCTCGGGCGGCGTTGCGCGAACTCGTGAGCGGGGGCTACCTTGAAGAACTCGCCGACAATGATGGCTCGGATATCCCCTTGGTGGTGCGGCCTACCCCACTCACTCTGCAGTTGCTCGCAGGTTGGCCTGGGTCTTCTTCGGAAGCGGCGTTAGACGAGTTGGTAGCAGCGCTCGATCAGGCGATCGCTTCCACATCGGACGAGACTAAGCGCTCGAATCTTGTGCGAGTGCGAGACGGAGTGTTGGGGGCCGCCCGCGACGTGTTCCTCGCCTACCTTGAGAAGAGAGTCGGCGTCTAGCGTCGCCTCCGGGCACAAGCCGGAGAGATTCCTGCTCATCGCGGTGCTGGGCGGCTACCTGAAGAGGAGGCCGCTGGGTCGGCGCGCGAGGCGGTCGCTGACGACGAGGCCCCCGCGCCATTTCCCGGCCGGGTCTTGGTATCCGTAGCGGAGGCGCTTGGCCTTGGAGCGGAGGGCGACTCGCATTGCGTCGTAATGCGGCGAGTTGTGGACGCTTTGCCCGTGCCCGGTGCAGTACGTGTAGGCGGCGGCGGGGAAGACGATTGCGGAGGCGAGCAGGTCTGCGATCTGTATGCCGGCGTAGTTCTGGCTTCTTCCGAAGACCGGGGCGTCTACGAGGTGGGGGAGGGCGTCGCCGGATGCTTGGTGCTTCTGGGTCACGATCGAGTGGCCCACGAGGATGTCCTTGGCGTGCGAGCGGGCGTCGCAGATGACGAGGCCCAGGTCTTCGGTGGCGGCGAGGTGGTGCTCGAAGTGGGTGGCTATGTCCTGGACGGCGAACGTGTAGGTGGCGGCCGGGTCGAGCGCCTGGCCCTTTCCTTTGATCCATACGCGACCGACGATCTTGGCGTCGATTCCGAGGAGCAGGTCGAGGATGCCGTCCAGGAACAGGATCGCGTGCCGGCGGTCGTTGCGGCCGGAGGCTCGCAGGTTGCGGCGAACCTTGCTCCCCTTCAGCTCGTTGAGCAGCAGATCGAGGGGCGGCTTGCCAGGAGGGAGCGAGCTGCGGTAGAACCGACGGCGGAGGTCCATGAAGTCTCGTGTCAGTTGTCGCAGGTGCCTGTGGTCCACGAAGAGGCCGATCAGCACCATGAGCGGGGTGGCGTCGGCGGTCGAGCCCTCGGCCTCGAATCCGCCCGACTCGTCGATGTAGCAGATCTTCATGGTGCCCTCAAAACGCACTATGGGCACCTCAAGGGTGCCCATAGGATGCGGCGTTCGGCACGAAGCCTAAGCGCCAAGTTATGTACTAGAGCTACATCGTACCAGGTGGGATCTGGGGTTCAGCGTCCACGGTCCAGGCTGTCGTCGGGTGTGCGGTCGAGGTTTCGCGTGGGGCGGCCGAGCCGGCGAGCCGGTTGCGCGAGATGTCGAAGTCGTGGGGGGTCGAGGAAGGGCTCCAAACCGAAATCGGATGGCTCTTGGTAGGTGAGCGAGGGGGTCTGCCGGCGGCTGCTGCGCATTCGTTCGGCGAGTCGTGTGATGCGTTGGGGGTCTTGGCCGTCCTGGCCGAGGTCGTCTCGGGCGATGTACCAGTCGGTGCGTTGGCGGGCGCGGGTCGCCTCGACGTAGGCGGTCTCTTTGCTGGTCTGCCAGCCACCTGTGAGCACGATCGAGCGCTCTACGGTTGCGCCCTGTTGGCGGTAGACGTGTTGGGCGTAGGCGAGGCCGAGGGCGTCGAGGTCATCGGCGGGGAGGGCGATGCGGCGGTTTGAGCCGTCGAGCGTGATGGTCGCGCTGCCGTTGGGGTGCAGGCCGCGCGGACCACCGATGTCAAGCGCGGCGAGTTCGATGAGCGCTCTCGTGTGACGCTGCACGAGTACGCGAGGGAGTGGGTAGAGCGCTATCAGGGCCGCGGCCGGCGCGGGTTCCGCGAGGGCACCCGCGAGGAATACAGGCGGATACTGGAGGCGTACGCGCTGAAGTTCTTCCCGGCCGGCGTGCGGCTCACGGAGATCGCGCCGAGCCGAGTGGCTGAGTTCGTCGCGTGGCTGTGCGACCCGGCCAACCAGGAGGGGCGGACCCTCAGCGACCAGACGGTGCGCAACATCGTCACCCCGCTGCGGGCATGTTTGGCGACCGCTGTGCGCGAGGGCCTGCTGCGTTCCAACCCCGCCCGTGACGTGGACCTGCCGCATCGGCCGACCGTCGAGGAGGCCGAGGAGGAAGAGGTCCGGGCGATGAGCCGTGAGGAGCTGGCCGGGCTGCTCGCCCTGTTCCCGGAGCGCTGGCGGCTGTTCTTCTGGTTCCTGGCCGCGACGGGCGTGCGGATCAGCGAGGCCGTGGCGCTCCAGTGGCGACACGTGGAGCTCGACGGGTCAACACCACACGTCAAGGTCCGCCGCGCGCTCGTGAAGGGACGCATGGGGCCACCCAAGAGCCGCTACGGACGCCGAGATATCCCTCTGGAGCATGCGCTTGTCCTGGCGCTTCGGGAGCGCCGCGCAGTTTCCGAGTGGCCGCGTGACGAAGATCCCGTGTTCGCCGCTGTTAACGGCTCGCCACTGACGGCAGAGAACGTCTTCCGCCGCGTGCTGCAGCCTGCACGGGAGGAGGCGTGCCTGGAGTGGGTCGGCTTCCACGCCTTCCGGCACACCTGCGCCACGCTGCTGTTCGCCGAGGGCCGCAACGCGGTGCAGGTCCAGCGCTGGCTCGGCCATCACTCCGCTGCGTTCACCCTCACCACCTACGTTCACCTGCTCGATGGAGATATCGGCGAGCCCCTGGAGATCGGGCAGGGTGCAGACAAAGCGCAGGTGTCTGTGATGGATGTGTCACAATACGATCATGGGATCAGCTGAGGTTGTTCGAGCGCTGCGGGGGCGGGGCCTCACTCAGGAGGAGCTTGCCCGTCGGGCCGGGATCGCCCGCGAGACGCTCTCTCGCTGGGAGTCCGGAGCCCAGCATCCGAGCCTTGAGTCTCTCGATCGCATCGCCGCTGCGGCAGGCGTGCGGTTGGAGGTGCAGCTCGTACGGGCTGAGCCCAAGCTCGTGGAGCTGGCTTGTGAACAGCTCGACCTCGATCCGACCGAGCGGCTCCAGGCCCTGCTGGGCAGCTCTTGGTCTGCCTGTCGCGACGGGCTGCGAGCAGTCGCGGCAGTTGGCGAGCTGGGCGTCCTTGTAGGCCCCGTGGCTGCCGCGCTTGCGGGGGCACCGCAGCGTCCGGGGGAGGGGCGTGTCGATCTCCTGGTCGCGCCGGATGATCTGGAGGAGGCTGTCGAGCAGCTCTTCCATGCGGACGCCCACCCCGACGGCTTCGAGCTGGCGCCGGGCGGGGAGGAGCGCCGGGAGCGGTGGGTAGCCGGTCTGGGTCAGCTCACCGTGAGGTCGGCTGCGGTCGGCGTCGCGGATGTCGCCCTGCTGCGTGCTCGCGCTCGCCGTTTCATGCTGAACCAGAAACGGAACTACGTCGGACTTGTGTGTGTGCCGCTTGTGGAGGATCTCGCGGGCATTGTTGAACGCTCGCCGTGGAGTGAGGATGCGATCTACCGTGCCGGGTTGCGAGCGGTGCTGGCGTCAGGCCGCTATTCCTCGCGCAACCAGGCCGAGCAGCTTCTCCAGCTCGCGTGAGCGCGTTCGTTGACACCCGCCATGTGGCGCTGCTTGAGGCCCTGGTACGCCACGATGTCCGCTTCGTCTTGGTTGGCGGCGTGGCGTTGCAGGTGCGCGGATTCTCCGGTGCGACGCGCGACGTCGATGTCACGATCGCGGCGGACGAGACCAATGGACGCAGGCTCGACGCGGCCCTTGCGGCACTGAACGCCCGCGTGTTCCTCGCCGGCGAGCGGGGTACGGCGTACCACACCGACCACGGGCAGCTTGAGGTCATGCGCTGGACCGACGGGGTGGGCGACTACGAGGAGTGGATGCGTGACGCCTCGCAGATCGGGCTTGCCCCCGGGCTGACGGTAATGGTCGGCAGCGCGTCGGACCTCCTTCTCTCCAAGGAACGGGCGGGCCGGGAGAAGGACACCGACGCCTTGCCCCAGATTCGTGCCGAGCTGCTGGCCGGGGGAGAGCTGGCCGCCGACGATCTACGCGGACCCGTGGCCGAGCTGCCGGTGGAAGTGACACCAGACCGTCGCGTCGAGGAGCTGCTTGGCCCGCGACCAACTGATCGCCGGCCGCGCGGCCTGTGGGATCACGGCGCACAGCTCATCGCCGACTACCGCGAGCGCTGGGCGCTGTCCGACGAGGGACCTCTCCTCGGCGGCGCGCCACCGGCCGCGAGCGACCAGGCGTCCGATCGCGCAGCGCTCGACCGGCAGCTCGAACGCCTGCGTCGGCTGATGGACCGTGGATGAGGTTCCATTCGAGGGCGGAGGTGTAAACTGATGTGTCTCGGGACATCCTGGACGGATGTGGCGGGACATGGGTGTGACAAACTCGTGCAGCTCAAGGAGCTGCGCGCCGAGCAGTGCCGCCGGTTCGCCGAGGAGCACCGCGAGACGCTGCGCGGCTTGGGCAAGTAGACCGTGGCGGTCAACCACGCGGAGTTCGGCGGCGTCTGCGATGTCGCGGCCGAAATCCTCGGCACCACGCCCGAGCAGATCGCTCGTCTTCCAAACGTCGGTCTTGCCGGGTCAGCGCTTGCCGCGCCGCGCGGGGGCGGCGAGTACTCAGCTCAACGCCACCTGCAGCGAGTCTCCCCTTGTGGGGGC